>JALHDB010000001.1 GCA_022840825.1 Negativicutes bacterium
GTTGATTTTTTTAGGTTTTTTACTTTTTATAATTATGCACAGAATGGAAGAACTACCTAATGACAGGGGAAGATATTGAAGATTGTAAATTATTTTGCGGATAGAAATGGAGGTGGGTGTGCAATTTGAAACATCCCAAGGAGACTCAACATGGTCTGTTAGCAGGTGCTGATCTTGCTATTTTAGCGAACGTAACAGAAGCTTTAGCTGAAATTCAACACGGTTCGATAACACTTGTAGTCCAGGATGCGCGGGTAATTCAGATGGAGGTTCTTAAAAAAATTCGTTTTAATGAAGCGACGCACATAAATACCACTAGTTCTGGTAGCATAGATTATAATGCACTGAAAGACGGTGTTAATAAGCAAATTGCTTGCGCACTAGCTGGAATGAAGTTTGGGCAGATTACTTTCCAAATTAAACAGGCCCGGATTGCACAGGTTGAACGATTGGAAAAACAGCGTTTCCCGGATTTAGAAGGAATTCATGGGGATGGCATCTAACTACGGTTGTGTAACTGTGCAGAAGCTTTGTAATCCGTATACGAATTACAAAGCGACGGCCGAAGAGATTTGGCAAGCTGTAGATAATATTATTTTTTTGAGATGGCCTAAACCATCTTGACATAAGTATAATGGCGTGATACAATAATTCTCGTCTTCAGGTTAAAGACTTGAAATATTAAAATGGTGGCTGTGGTGAAGTGGTCAACACGGCGGATTGTGGCTCCGTTACTCGAGGGTTCAAGTCCCTCCAGTCACCCCATATTATTTTTTTAGCTTTTATTTTTTGGGGCGTAGCCAAGTCGGTAAGGCACGGGACTTTGACTCCCGCATGCGTTGGTTCGAGTCCAGCCGCCCCAGCCAGATGATCCACTAGCTCAGTCGGTAGAGCACCTGACTTTTAATCAGGGAGTCCCGCGTTCGAGTCGCGGGTGGATCACCATTTTACGCGGGAGTGGCGGAATTGGCAGACGCACCAGACTTAGGATCTGGCGGGTGACCGTGGGGGTTCAAGTCCCTTCTCCCGCACCACTACATACTAACTTTGAAAGTAGTTTGCTTTCAAAGTTTTTTCTTTTAATAATCGACTGTGACAGTTAGTCTGTTCTTTGAGTCTAAAACAAGGATAATAATGGCTTAAAGGCGAAAAATAATGTATCGATATTAGCGGGAGGTATGTGTATGATGGGTTCGGGTGTGGGAATGATTGTTTTACTGATTTATCTGGGGGTTATTGTTTACTTCTTTTATTTAATGAATCAAATCGCAACATCGGTTAAACGGATAGCAGACCGCTTAGAGAAAAATGTTGAAATAATGCCGGTTAATCGGGAAAGCGGCGAATAGTTTCCAGACCTCGTAACCGAGGTCTTTTTGTTACGTTGCCTATCTGGCTATATATACTGCTTAATAACTAGCCCCATATCGGGGCGTAAGCTACGGAGGTTATAATGAAACTGCGTTATCTGGCTGCTTTAATAATTATATCTTTATATGCTCTAGGCTGTGCAAATAGTAATATCTCTCCTGAAAAGCAGGATGTCCGACTGATTGAAGCTGTACGAAGACAAGATAAAGCTTTGGTCCAACAATTGATTAACAACGGAATTGATGTCGATACTGTTATTCCGCAAAGGTCCGCCACAGCCTTAATCAGTGCGGTCAAGACTAAAAATATTGAAATCGCCGGTATATTGCTGGCAAACAGGGCAAGCGTAAATTTGGCTAATAGTGACGGAGAAACGCCGCTGTTATTTGCAATATATCAAGGTGATGAGCAGATGATTAAAATTTTGTTAAAGGCCGGGGCCAATCCCAATCAGGCCAGAAAAAGATTCAAAATCGCTCCGCTGCATGTTGCGGCAGCGCGTGGAGAAGCCATGATTATCCGAGAATTGATAGCAAATAAAGCTAATGTTAATCTTGCGGCTGAAGCCGGGGTGACCGCACTGCGCATTGCCAGGGAATTTGACCATAGCGAAGTGATTGATTTATTACAGCAAGCAGGTGCGAAATAAGCAAAAGAGCTGCTTGCGCAGCACTTTGCTTTTTATTCTAACGACGAGGGTAACATTGTCTAGGGAAGCATTGCCGTGGGAAGCATTGTCTAGGGAAACATTGACGTGGGAAGCATTGTCTGGGGAAACACTGCCGCGGGAAGCATTGTCTGGGGAAACACTGCCGCGGGAAACATGGCCGGGGATAACAGCCAAAAATAGGGAAACATAAGCGTTCTTGATTATCGGAATAATCTTGCTCCATATCTTCATCCCACTGGAGCTCGAGGTCATCCCAATCATTGTTTTTCATTCAGATTCCTCCCATTTTCCAGTATAAGGATTATACGAACAGCCTGCTGTACAAGCTAGCCAGTCACCGGTTTCACTCATGCTTTGTGCGAGGGGGCGGCAGTCTGTGCAGGCATAGCGAAATTCACAATCTTTGCATTTGGTAAGGCAGTCTTTTGTAGTGTGCCAACATTGCTGCAACGGAGAGTTAGCCGCAACTATTTCGGCTAAGGAGTGCTGCTTAATATTACCGCAAACTTTTTCCCGGGCAAAAATACAAGGAATTACGTCCCCTTGAGTTGTAATTGCGGCTCTGCCGGCAAAACAACTATGATATTGCTGAGCAAGATTAAAAGACTCTTCGTCCGTAAAGAAAGGCGGACTAATGGGTGCTTTTTTATAATGTTCAGGCACTATACTGGTGTTTGCGCCGCGACCGGTCGGTCTTACGACATCCGGCATATTCACTTCAACACCGACCCGGTAGCATAGTTCCATAATATTTTGAATTTGCGATTCGTTCTGTTTCATAATAATCGAAGCGATGCGCAGGGGAATCCTGGCGATCGTCAGCATATTAATGGCATCAAGTGTTTTCTGAAAACTTCCCGGATTTTGGGTGACCAAATCATGGATTTCGGCATTGTCTGCATATATAGTTGTCGCAATACTGACGTGATTTTCCGCAAAGAATTTGATATGCTCCGGTTTGATTAATGTCCCATTGGTAAAAATCTCAATGAATTCAAATTGCTCATGCACGGCCTTGAGCACTAATTCTTGCCAGCGGGGGTATAACATTGGCTCGCCGCCGATTAATTGTATTGCTGAAGCTCCTAACTGTTTTGCCTGGGTTATTACAGATAACCATTGCTCATGTGAAACCGAATTGTCTGATGGTTGAGATGTGCAGGAAGCATAGCAGTGTAAGCAACGGTTGTTGCAGGAGGAGGTAATTTCCAACCAAAGAAAATCAAGCTGTTTTTCATTAGTATTAGTGTTGTTTGTTGAATCTTTGGATGGAGGAGTGATAAAAATTGCCCCAAGTCCTTGTGATGATAACTTATCCAAATAATCCATTGTGAGTCGGTCTTCAGCATCTACAACATCCGCCAATTGGTGTTCCTGAAGCTGGGATAACAGCTTTAGCGCGGAACTGCTGATTGAATAAACTCTTCCTGATCTAAAATCATAGATGGCACCCCTTAATGCGCCACTAACCAATTTGCATTGTGGATTAAGCCGATAATACAAAGTTTTCTCCTCCTCCATTCCGTATTGATACATAATATGCAATTTCGGTAAATCTTGTGATAAATGGTTGACAGGGTGAAACAAGTTATGTATAATTTAATATGTTATTGCGCAATTAATTGTAATGCGGAAGTAGCTCAGTGGTAGAGCATCGCCTTGCCAAGGCGAGGGTCGCGAGTTCGAATCTCGTTTTCCGCTCCAAAGTATTTTATTCCCAGCAGAAATCTGACTGCTGGGATTTTGTGTTGTGCTTGTCATTGTGACTAAATTATGGTATTATAATATGCACGGCGCAAGACTGCTCAATTTTATTAGTAAATCGGTCATACTAGCATTAAATGCTGTTTACTATAATCAAAATTAAATGTATGCCAAAAATAAGGGGGACACGGGATAAATGAAGGTAACTGCGGAAAGAATAGAAAATCATCAAATTGTACTGGAAGTACAAATTCCTGAAGAACAAGTGACTAAAGCATTTAATCAGGCGTATCATAAATTAGCCAACAAAGTAAATATTCCAGGCTTTCGTAAAGGCAAAACGCCGCGTAAAATATTAGAAACGAGACTGGGAATAGAAGCATTTAAAGACGAAGTCTTTGAAATAATAGTCCCGCGGGCATATTCTGAAGCGTTGAAGGAACAAAATATTATTCCTGTTACTCGTCCGCAAATAGAGGTTATTACCCTCGAAGAAGGTAGTGATTTTACTTTTAAAGCAACTGTAATTGCAAAACCGGAAGTTACGCTTGGTGAATACAAAGGCTTAACAATACCGGCTGTTAAGTATGAAGTTGCCGATGAAGATGTGGAGCAGAAACTGGAAGGAATGCGCGATCGTCAAGCCAAGATGGTGGTAGCTGAAGGCGCTGAAATCGGCAATGGTGACTTTGCTATTATTGATTTTGAAGGCTTTGTTGACGGAAAGCCTTTTAGCGGCGGTGATGCCAAAGGTTATCCGTTGCAAATCGGTTCCGGAAGTTTTATTCCCGGTTTTGAAGATCAATTAATTGGCGCCAAGAGCGGTGAAGAAAGACAAATACAAGTATCTTTCCCGACTGATTATTTCGTCGAATCGCTAGCTGGGAAACAAGCTGATTTCAAAGTTGCTATTAAAGATGTTAAACGTAAACAACTGCCGGAATTAAACGACGATTTTGCCAAAGAGTTGGGAGAGTTTGATACTCTTGAAGAATTAAAGGCCGATACGCGGAATAAATTAGAAGAGGCGGCACGAAATCGCGCCGAAAAAGATTTCAGAGCCGCTGTAGTTCAGAAAGCGGTTGAAAACGCTTCGGTGGATATACCGGATGTCATGGTTAATGAACGAGTAGAAAACATGATTTCTGATTTTGAATTTCATCTGCACAGTCGTGGTATGAATTTGGAGCAATACTTGAAATATGCTAATCAAAGTATTGAAGAATTGCAAAAAAGTTACCGCGAGCCAGCCTATCAGCAAGTAAAGACTGACTTAGTAATGGAAACTATTGCGAAGACCGAAAAAATTGAAGTGACGGAAAAAGATGTAGAAATTGAAATTGTGACCATGGCGGCAGAATATAAGACAACAGCCGAAGAAGTTAAGAAAATCATTGTTGAACAAGGTCGTACCGATGCCTTAGTAATGGCTGTGCTGCGTAAGAAGGCTGCCAAAATTGTGCTTGATAGTTGCATTAAAGAAGAATAGAATATAAATAAGAATAATTATTAAGTACCTTGAAAAAGAGGTGTTAAAATGAGTTTTGTGCCAATTGTTGTTGAACAGTCCAATCGTGGTGAACGGGCCTATGATATTTATTCTCGGCTATTAAAAGACCGTATTGTTTTTTTAGGTGGTCCGATTGATGACACGATTGCAAATTTGGTTATTGCTCAGCTGTTATTCTTAGAAGCTGAGGATCCTGATAAGGACATTTATTTGTATATCAACAGCCCCGGCGGAGTTGTAACTTCCGGATTAGCTATTTATGACACAATGCAGTATATTAAACCGGATGTTTCAACTATTTGTCTAGGTATGGCGGCAAGCATGGGAGCTTTATTATTAACTGCCGGCGCTAAAGGAAAACGTTACGCATTGCCGTATTCTCGGGTTATGATTCATCAGCCGTTAGGTGGGGCTCAAGGTCAAGCCACTGACATTGAGATTCATGCTAAAGAAATATTAAGATTGCGAAAAATTGGCAATGATATACTTGTGCGGCATACCGGACAACCGCTGGAGAAGATACAGCGCGATACTGAGCGAGACTATTTTATGTCTAGCCAAGATGCACTGGAATATGGAATTATCGATTCTGTTTTAACCAGGCATAAAGAGATTCCCAAGTAAAGGGGTGAAGAGATGTTGAAGTTTGGGGATGACAAGGGACAATTAAAATGTTCTTTTTGCGGCAAGCTTCAGGAGCAAGTAAAGAAACTTGTTGCCGGTCCTGGCGTTTATATTTGTGATGAATGTATTGAACTGTGCAACGAAATTATTGAAGAAGAGTTAAACGAAGATGTCGACATGGATCTCCGAGATATTCCCAAACCCAAAGAAATAAAGGAGATTTTGGATCAATACGTGATCGGCCAAGAGGAAGCTAAGAAAACACTTTCAGTGGCTGTTTATAATCACTATAAGCGTATTAATTTGGGTGCCAAACTGGAAGATATCGAATTGCAAAAATCTAATATCGTGATGCTGGGTCCGACCGGTAGCGGTAAGACATTGCTGGCCCAAACTCTAGCCAAAATTTTAAATGTTCCGTTTGCTATAGCTGATGCTACGTCACTGACTGAAGCAGGTTATGTCGGCGAAGATGTGGAAAATATCTTGCTGAAATTGATTCAGGCTGCTGATTATGATGTGGAAAAAGCCGAAAAAGGAATTGTATATATCGATGAAGTCGATAAAATTGCCCGCAAGTCGGAAAATCCTTCGATAACCAGAGATGTATCCGGTGAAGGTGTTCAGCAAGCTCTGCTGAAGATCTTAGAAGGGACGGTTGCCAGTGTTCCGCCGCAAGGGGGAAGAAAGCATCCGCATCAAGAATTCATCCAGATTGATACAACCAATATTTTGTTCATTTGCGGCGGTGCTTTTGCCGGCATTGAAAGTATTATTGGGAATCGTATTGGGAAAAAAAGCCTTGGGTTTGGTGCAGATATTCAAAGTAAGGAAAAACGGCAAATTGGTGAAATATTAAAAAGTATTCTGCCGGAAGATCTGTTAAAATTCGGTCTGATTCCGGAGTTTGTAGGCAGACTGCCGGTAATTGTTACCTTGGATGCATTGGATGAGGAAGCCTTAATTCGTATATTGCTGGAGCCTAAAAATGCTTTGGTTAAGCAGTATCAGAAATTCTTAGAAATGGATAACGTTCAACTGGAGTTCAAGGAAGATGCATTGCGGGCTATAGCTAAGGAAGCGCTAAAACGCAACACCGGTGCTCGGGGATTACGGGCTATTATAGAGGCTATAATGAGAAACGTAATGTATGATGTACCTTCCCGCTCGGACGTTACAAAATGTATAGTGACCAAAGAAGTCGTTGCCACTAAAGAAGAGCCAATTATTGTTACCAGCGATAGAAAATCGAAGAAAAAAGAAGAGAGTGCTTAAAACGAGAAGTCATACTTCTCGTTTTTTCTTTGTTTATGACAGATCCTGTTCGCGATTATTGCCGGAATATAAAATTCGAGTTTGTTAATACTAAATGCAGATACATAAGAATCGTTGAAAGGAGGTAATCCTGTGGATTATGCTGTAAGTCTGATAAATTTGATTCAGTTTTTCTTTGCCGTGATTATCGGCTTGTATTTTTGGAACTTGCTAAAAGGTCAGCAAGGCAATCGCGTTGCTGTCGAAAGAGAATCCAAAAAAGAAATGGATAAACTGCAGAAACTACGCGAAATATCCCTAACAGAGCCACTAGCTGAAAAGACACGTCCTTCCAATTTTGCCGAGATTATCGGTCAGGATGAAGGTCTAAAAGCACTTCGGGCCGCGTTATGCGGTACCAATCCGCAACATGTGCTGGTATACGGACCACCGGGTGTAGGAAAGACTGCTGCTGCCAGATTAATATTAGAAGAAGCCAAAACATGCCCATTGTCTCCGTTTAAACAGAATGCTAAATTCGTCGAATTAGATGCTACCACTGCCAGGTTTGATGAACGAGGAATAGCCGATCCATTGATTGGAACAGTACATGACCCAATTTATCAAGGAGCAGGGCCGATGGGTATGGCTGGTATTCCCCAGCCTAAACCAGGGGCGGTTACCAAGGCGCATGGCGGTGTTTTATTTATTGATGAAATCGGAGAACTGCATCCGGTTCAAATGAATAAGCTATTAAAGGTATTAGAAGACCGCAAAGTGTTTTTAGATAGTTCCTATTACAACAGTGAAGATACGAATATTCCCTCGCATATTCATGATATGTTTCAAAAAGGTTTGCCTGCCGATTTTCGATTGATTGGCGCTACTACCAGGAATGCTCAAGATATTCCTGCGGCTATTCGATCCCGCTGTGTAGAAGTTTTCTTTCGACCGTTGCTGCCAAACGAAATTAGGTTAATTGCCAAAAATGCTGTAGATAAAATCAATTATTCAATTGAAGAAAAGGCGTTGGACATAATTGTACGTTACGCCACTAATGGCCGTGAGGCAGTGAATGTTATCCAAATTGCAGCCGGTATTGCTTTAAATGAACGAGGCCCCAAGATTATTGTTGAAGATATTGAGTGGGTATTAAATTTCGGACAATATACGCCACGACCTGATAAAAAAATCCCAGCTAAACCGCAAGTAGGCTTTGCCAATGGTTTGGCCGTTTATGGACCCAATATCGGCATGCTTATGGAGATTGAAGCATCGGCAGTGCCGAATATGATGGGTAATGGTAAATTTACAGTAACCGGTGTTATCGATGAGGAAGAAATCTCAACACCGGGGCATACAATGCGGCGCAAGAGTATGGCCAAGGGGTCGTTAGATAATGTGTTGACCGTATTGGAGGCAACGATGGGGATTGATTGTCATAAATATGATATTCATGTAAATTTCCCAGGCGGCGGACCAATTGACGGACCTTCGGCCGGCGTGACAATTGCAGCGGCGATCTATTCGGCGATAAATCATATACCTGTTGATAATACCGTAGCGTTAACCGGTGAAATATCAATAAGAGGATTAATTAAGCCTGTTGGCGGCGTAACAGCCAAAATTACCGCCGCTTGCCAGGCCGGTGCCCGAAAAGTAATTATTCCCAAAGAAAATTGGCAAGAACTTTACAATAAAATGGATATCAAAGTTATTGGTGTTGAAACATTGGAAGAAGCGCTAAAGATTGCCCTTGTTAAAGCAGGTGATCCCGTTCGTCTGGAAGTTGTCGCTCCGAAAACTGATTTGCTTACAGCCGCAGGGGTTCGCATATGATAACAAGCCGGGGATGGACTCCGGCTAGTTTTATTCTGCAGGATAAAAAAGGGTTTTGTCTTAAGTGCTTAGAATAATTACTGGATAAAGCAACCATCATGAATATAACAATGTTATTGAATTGTAACTAAAGGAGGGAAATGTGTGTCTAAGCCAAGACGTACTATTCCGTTACTACCACTTCGCGGCATATTGGTATTTCCGTACATGATTATCCATTTAGATGTTGGTCGGGAAAAGTCAATTAAAGCGCTGGAAGAATCAATGGTACATGATCGATTAATAATGTTAGCTTCACAACGGGAAGCTCAAAATGATAATCCGGATCCTAACGATATATTCGATGTCGGCAGTGTTGCCGAAATCAAACAATTGCTAAAACTGCCTGGCGGGACTATCAGGGTTTTGGTGGAAGGACTATACCGGGCTAAAATTGTTAAGTATGCTGATGAAGATTCGTTTATGTCCGTTGAAATAGAAGAATACGTAGAATCGGAGTTAAAGACACCTGAATTAGAAGCTTTGACGCGAACTGCAGTTCATCAGTTTGAACAATGGGTCAAGCTAAGCAAGAAGATTCCGCCGGAAACGCTGGTTTCAGTTGTAACGGTAGAACAACCCGGGCGTTTATCAGATTTAATAGCCAGCCATTTGTCATTAAAAATTGAAGATAAACAAGCCTTGCTCGATGCTATTGATGTCCAAGCAAGGTTAGAATTGCTTTGCGAAATCATCAGCAGAGAAATGGAAATTCTCGAACTGGAAAAGAAGATTACCGTACGGGTACGCAAGCAAATGGAAAAAACTCAAAAAGAGTACTATTTACGGGAACAACTAAAAGCAATTCAAAAGGAATTAGGCGAAAAGGATGACCGAACGGCTGAGGTTGATGAATATCGGCAACGAATCACCGAACAAGAATTACCTAAAGATGTCGAAGAAAAAGTGATAAAGGAAATTGAACGGTTGGAAAAAATGCCTTCAATGGTAGCTGAGAGTGCGGTTATTCGGACTTATTTGGATTGGCTACTGTCATTGCCGTGGAATAAAGAGACTGAAGACCGCTTGGATGTTACACTGGCGGAAAAGATATTGAATGAAGACCATTATGGTTTAGATAAGGTTAAAGAACGGATATTAGAGTATTTAGCTATCAGAAAATTGACGGCGAAGATGAAAGGCCCAATTTTATGCTTAGTTGGTCCGCCTGGGGTTGGCAAGACGTCATTAGCAAAATCTATTGCCCGGTCGATGGAACGCAAGTTTGTCAGGGTTTCGCTGGGCGGAGTGAGAGATGAGGCTGAAATTCGCGGACATCGCCGGACTTATGTCGGCGCAATGCCTGGCCGCATCATACAAGGCATGAGGACAGTTGCCAGTAAGAATCCGGTATTTTTATTAGATGAGATTGACAAAATGAGTGCCGATTTTCGCGGAGACCCGTCGGCAGCATTGTTGGAAGTTTTAGACCCGGAACAAAATAATAGTTTTAGCGATCACTACATTGAAATTCCGTTTGATCTTTCCCGGGTAATTTGGGTCGTCACTGCCAATGCAGCTCATAATATCCCCCGCCCGTTATTAGATCGCATGGAATTGATTAGTATACCGGGATATACCGAAGAAGAAAAAATACAAATTGCGATGCGTTATTTAGTGCCGAAACAGATCAAAGAGCATGGTCTTTCGGATCAGCAAATCATTTTTTCCGAAGGTACTGTGCAAAAAGTAATCAGGCATTATACCCGTGAAGCAGGTGTTAGAAATTTGGAACGGAATATAGCCGGTATTTGCCGTAAAGTAGCTCGCCAAATAGTGCAAAATAAACGGACAAGTGTAAAAGTAACTGCACAGAATCTGCATACTTATCTAGGAGCGCCTAAATATCGTCATACCATGGCCCAACGTGACAATCAGGTAGGAGTGGCAACCGGCTTGGCTTGGACGGAAGTAGGCGGAGAAGTTATGAGCGTGGAAGTCTCGGTGATGAAAGGGAAGGGCAAGCTCACGTTAACCGGGCAACTTGGTGAAGTTATGCAGGAGTCGGCGCAAGCAGGCTTCACATTTGTACGCAGCCGCGCAGCCGTTTTGGACATTAATGAAGATTTTCATGAAAATATGGATATCCATATCCATATACCTGAAGGGGCCATACCTAAGGACGGCCCGTCGGCCGGTATTACAATGGCAATAGCGTTGGCCTCGGCGCTGACCGGTAAACCGATTCGCAGTGATATCGCCATGACCGGCGAAATTACGTTGCGCGGACGGGTATTGGCGGTTGGCGGAATTAAAGAAAAAGTTCTGGCAGCTCATCGCGCCGGCATTAAGAAAGTAATCTTACCGGTGGAAAACAAGCAGGACCTCGATGAACTCCCGGTTAACGTAAAGAGATCATTAGAGTTTATTTTTGTAGATGTTATGGATAAAGTATTAAAGAATGCATTGGTGAGCGAATGACAAAAACGATTATGAGAATTGTAAATGCGGCTTATATTGCTTCGGCGGTGGGCCGCTCACAGTATCCAGAACTAGAATTGCCCGAAATTGCGATGATTGGCAGGTCGAATGTTGGAAAGTCATCGTTGATTAACTCATTATGCCGGCATCATGGATTGGCTCGAACCAGCAGTACTCCTGGCAAAACACAAACTTTAAATTTTTATCAAGTAAAGGTAAAAATTGAAGATGTCGTCGAACAGGATGCGCCGGATGAAGCTAGTCGCAGCTTGACTGAGCCAAGAAGGGAAAGTTTCATGTTGGTTGATTTGCCTGGCTTCGGCTATGCCAAAGCCTCACAGCAGTCACGCAAACAATGGGCCGGATTTATTGAAGACTATCTTTGCGGCTCTGTACAGTTAAAACAAGTATTTCAGTTAATTGATATCAGACACGCACCGATGGACAGTGATATCCAAAAACATGAATGGTTGCTAAAAAAGAAAATTCCGGTCCAAATTATTGCAACCAAAGCGGATAAATTAACACGCGGCGTCCTGACAAAAAATCTTCAGGTGTTGGCAAATTGCTTGCATGCTGACCGGCGAAACATTATTACTTATTCGTCAATTACCGGTCAAGGACGGGACGAGTTGATAGAGCTTATAAAAAACAGACTATGGAATGAGTCGTTTTAATTTATATGTCTTTGATGGAGGGGAATTTTATGATGAAAAACTTTGCCTCTGTGCTTGAGGCTGTGCGGGACTGTCAACCCAGCCGTGTTGCTGTAGCCGCAGCTCATGATGATGCTGTACTTGAGGCGGTCAAGGCAGCTAAACAAACACATATCGCCGAATTTATACTAGTTGGTGATCAGGACAAAATTAAGAAAATTGCTGATTCAATCGACTTGTCGTTACAAAACATCCAACTCATTCACGAAGCAGATGATATTAAGGCGGCTTTTACAGCTGTTCAATTAGTAGCAAGCGGTAAGGCTGATTTAGTGATGAAAGGGTTTATAAATACTGCGGATTTATTGCGGGCAGTTCTGGATAAAGAGATCGGTCTGCGAACAGGCAGGGTATTAAGTCATGCTGCAGTCATTGAGGTGCCTGATTTTGACCGGTTGTTAATAATTACTGATGGTGGAATGAATATCGCACCAACTTTAATGCAGAAAGCCGATATTATCCAAAACAGCGTAGGACTTGGGAAGGCGCTGGGAATTTCACCGGTTCGGGTGGCTGTTCTTGGTGCTGTGGAAGTGGTAAATCCGGATATGCCGGTAACTTTGGAGGCGGCGGCATTAGCCAAAATGGCTGACCGGGGGCAAATCAGGGGGGCGATTGTTGATGGTCCTCTTGCTCTTGATAACGCTCTTAGCATCGCTGCAGCTGAGCATAAAAAAATACATAGCCCGGTAGCAGGCTTGGCAGATGTATTATTAGTACCAAACATTGAGGCCGGCAATATTTTAGGTAAAGCAGCTTTGTTTCTGGCACGGGGCAGAATGGCAGGGCTGATATTAGGCGCTCGCAAGCCGGTCATTGTTACATCCCGTTCAGATTCACATGAAGGTAAGTTGTTGTCAATTGCCGTAGCTTCTTTATTAAGTAAATTTTAAAAATATTTAAATAATAATATAAATATGGCAGGAATGTTCTTTGGAAAAAAGAATAAAAATAGTAAAAATATCCCTGGCCATACCATCAGTCCGTAAGTGTAGTGTTAATTATAAAGGTTGAATTAGACGTCAGCCTTTGGATAAACGAATAATCTAGGAGGTGCTTTTATGGGTGAAGTTTCACTTAGCAGTGAACAGAGAGTATTTATGACAGGCAATGAAACAGTTGCCTGGGCTGCAATTGCAGCCAAAGCAGACATCATGTATGGCTATCCAATTACACCCCAAAATGAAATTATGCACTACTGGACTAGGTTAATGCCCAAGTACGGAAAGAAGTTTTTACAAACAGAAGATGAGATTTCAGCAGGGTTTACTTTAGCCGGCGGTGTCATTTCAGGTGCCAAGGCATTTACAGCAACTGCAGGTCCGGGCAATGTATTGATGCAGGAGTCGGCTAGCATGGCCGAAATGATGAGATTGCCTGCTGTATACATTATCCAACAGCGCGGAGGCCCATCGACGGCAACTGTAATTTACTCGCAGCAGGAAACAACTATTACGACTTTTGGCGGCAATGGCGAAGGTCATCGTATAGTATTTTCAACTTCAACCCATCAGGAGTTATTTGACTACACTATTAAAGCGTTCAATTCTGCTTGGGCCTATCGTTTTCCGACATTTGTTCTTGGCGACGGATATCAAGCCAAAATGCGTGAACCATTGACGATTTATGATCCGGAACAGCGGGGGATAAATTTAGTTAAGCCGGAACCAATTCTGGGAATCCGGCCAAATGGCAGTAAATTTACCCACTTGCGGAATACCTATAATACTGAAGAAGAGTTATACAAGGTTGTTATGGCGAATCAAGCCGAGTGGGAAGAAATGGCCAAAAAAGTCGTAGAATGGGATTCACGGGACTGTGAGCAAGCTGATGTTATAATTTTGACTCACGGTGTGGTGTCTCGTGCTGCGCTTGGTGCTTGTCAGCAATTGCGCGAACAAGGACATAAAGTCGGCTATTTCCGACCTATCACATTACGGCCTTTCCCGGGAGAACAGCTTAAAGCGGCAATAAAACAGGCGAAGAAAATCTTGATTGCAGAATCCTCTTATGGTCAACTTGTAAAGTTGGTAGAGAATGCCTTGTATGGCAGCACGGTCGAAATTGTTCCGATGCTGCGCCCGGGATTAGGTATTACTACCGAGGAAATTGTTGACGAGTATAATAAACTATAACTGCAGGAGGAATGAAAAATGCAAGAATTAAAGGAAAATATGGTTTTTCAGCCAGCGATGCCCAAAAGCTGGAATGAAGAAACTAAGCCGCATAAATTCTGTCCTGGCTGTGGGCACGGTATTATATTAAAAATGCTGGGGGAAGCTATTGACGAACTCGGCATACAAGAAAAAATGATTTTTGGCTGCGATATTGGCTGCTCATTATTGGCATGGGATTTTTTTAAGGTCGATTCGGTACAAACTCATCATGGCCGGACTACGCCGGTTGTAACCGGCATGAAAAGAGCACATCCGGAGCTGATTTGTGTCGCATATATGGGTGACGGCGGCGGCTATGCCATTGGGTCGCAACATTTATTTAATGCGGCGGTTCGGAATGAAAGAGTTACGATAATCTTATGCAATAACTGTAACTACGGTATGACTGGAGGCCAAATGGCGCCGACTACTCTGCCGGGTATGAAAACAGAGACAACGCCGTACGGGCGCGATGTTGAATTAACGGGATATCCGACGAAGGGTTCGGAAATGGTTGCAGCAGTCGCACCGGAAGGAGCTTATGTTGCCCGCGGCACGGTAGCTAATCCGCGGCAGCTAAAAGGATTTATCAAAAAAGCGCTGCAAAATCAAATTGACGGAAACGGTATTTCTTTCGTTGAGTGTTTATCCGGGTGTCCGACAAACTGGCGTACTAATGCCAAGCAAACCTGGGAGTTTATTGAAAAAGAAATGACCGCCTATTTTAAATTAGGCGAATTAAGAGTGCCGCAAGCAAAGGAGGTCTAATCATGTCAAAAACGATTAAGATTGCTCTGGCTGGTGAAGGCGGTCAAGGCGTTCAATCTATAGCCGAAATTTTAGCTGAAGCCGCCAACGAAGGTGGAAAACAAGCGCTGTATATTCCTAATTTTGGCGTAGAGCAGCGGGGCGGAGTATCAATTGCCTATGTACAGATTAGTGACAGCCAAATCGGTGCGCCAAAATTTCAAGAAGCGGATATTCTAATTCCGTTAAGCGGCAGAGCCGTAGTAAGAACAAAGATGCATGCCGGTAAAGACACGATTTACATATATGATAATTCGTTGATTGCCGAAGGGGAGGTTGGCGACAGTATTGTTGGGATGCAGTATTTTGATGTAACACCGCCTTGCCCGACAGCTGGTGAACCTAGCGAGAAATATTCCCCAGAGACAACTGTAGATAAACCTAATGAAGATTTACAGCAAGATTTAATTGCGGGAGAGCCGAAAACCTGTTCTTTTACCCGCCCCGGCCCCGGCATTGATCCGGCCGAAATACCACAAGTAAAAAAGGTCATTGCCATTCCGGCTAATGACATTGCGAAAAATGAACTGCATCCCCGTGTCTTTAATGTAATTATTCTAGGGGCGGTAATTGCAGCTACTGAAGTGTTGCCGTTAGAGGCAATTGAGGCTGCGTTGGATGTAAAATTAGCAGATAAATTCAAGAACAATCCGCAGCTTCGTGAGATGAATTTTAAAGCATTGGAACGCGGCTACAATTTAATTAAAAGTGCAATGTAAGGAGGGGATATACATGGCTAATGCGGAGTGGAAATATGCTAAAACCGATAACGACAAAGGTACGTGGATTATATTCCCAGGATTATGTAAAGGCTGCGGTTTATGCATTGAAAAGTGTCCTGTTAAATGTATAGGATGGTCAGAAGAACTGGGTGTGTACGGAACTCCCAGAGCACAGGCCAATATGGGGAAATGTATTGTGTGCGGCATGTGCCAGCTGGTTTGTCCCGATACGGCGATCAGAGTAGAAAAGAAATAAGTTTGATGTAGAGGGCGGTACCAGGCTCCTGGCCGTCCTTTCTGTTGATTGTGGAGAATAGGAAAATTTGATAATGGGTTGGGGTGTATATGTTTAGACCAGTTAGAACAAGAAAGGTTTATGAAGAAATTGTTGATCAAATCAAACAGTTGATTATTGATGGAAAGCTGCAGCCTGGTGATAAACTTCTTTCTGAACGGGAACTATCAGAAAAACTAAATGTGAGCCGGGCATCGGTCAGGGAAGCCTTTAGCGCTTTAGAGATGATGGGAGTAATTACTATCAGGCCCGGTGAGGGGAGCTTTGTCAGGCAAGTATCGTTTCAAGGAATGTTGGAACCGTTATCATTCTTCATGCAGTTAGAGACAAATGATATAATGTATTTACTTGAAGTCCGAAAAATAATCGAATCAGAGACAGCGGCGTTAGCTGCCGTAAGGGCAACACCTCAAGATCTTGGAGCAATTCACCGGGCATTAAATGAAATGTTGGAAGAAGTTGCAGCCGGTGGATTAGGCGATGTTGGCGATACAGCTTTTCACTTTGCCGTAGCCAGAGCTGCCAATAATCCGGTAATCAATCAGTTAATGAGTACTATTGCTGATTTGATGAAAGGAACATATCGGGCTACCCGACAGAAACTATTCTTGGTGCAAGATATGACCCGGGTAATTCACAATCAACATCTTGAGATCTATAATGCCATTGCCAATAATGATCCGTATTTGGCAAGAATGAAAATGAAAGAGCATTTGGTTCGGGTAGAAGAAAACACATTGCATATTAAGAATGACAATATAACTTTGCATGTAAAGAATCAATAACAGTTTACTGTTGACGGGCTTGACAGACGAATCAAGTATTGCTATTATGAGAATACATATTGTTTCCATATAATTAAAAGTAATGATGGGAAGTAGTAATTTGCTGTAATCCGCAGAGAGAGCATCCTAGCGCTGTAAGATGCTTGGAATAATACGGCAAACCAAGTCGTCCCGGAGCAGACTGACTGAATTGAGTAGTAAGTTTGTCCGTTTTTGCAAAGCGTTAATTTGCTGTTAAGTGCTTGTTGAATGCAAGAAATTAGGTGGTACCGCGGAAATTTAACTTTCGCCCTTCTGAGGCGGAAGTTTTTTATTTTTATTCTTGTTATTCCAGTAGAGGTTGTAAATGGTTAAGTATCAAGAAATATGGAGGTTTTCATTATGTCAAACAAAGAAATTGCTACAGTATATGATCCCTCAGTTGTTGAGAAAAAGTGGTACGATTTTTGGTTGGAAAATAATTTGTTTCATGCAGAAGTTGAAAATGATAAGGACCCGTTCAGTATTGTAATTCCGCCACCCAATGTTACCGGACAACTGCACATGGGACATGCCTTGGATAATACTTTGCAAGATATTCTAATTCGTTGGCGCCGTATGCAAGGGTATAATACCTTATGGATGCCCGGCACCGATCATGCAGGAATCGCAACTCAAATTAAAGTTGAGGAAGTGCTGGCTAAGGATGAAGGTATTACCCGTTATGACTTAGGCCGGGAAAAGTTTATTGATCGTGTTTGGGAGTGGAAGCATCAATATGGCGGAAGAATTACTAATCAATTAAGACGGTTAGGTGCTTCATGTGACTGGGAACGTGAACGGTTTACCATGGATGAAGGCTGTTCAAAAGCAGTTCGCGAAGTATTTGTGAGCTTATACGAAAAAGGGTTGATTTATCAAGGAAGCCGTATTACTAACTGGTGCCCTCGCTGTAAAACGGCCTTAAGTGATATTGAAGTTGAACATGAAGAGCAGCCAGGACATTTATACCATGTGCGCTATCCGCTTGAAGATTCGCCAGGAGAATATATTACTGTTGCAACTACCCGCCCGGAAACAATTTTAGGTGATACGGCAGTGGCTGTTCATCCTGAGGATGAACGTTATGCTGCTTTGGTTGGCAAGTATCTTGTGCTACCGATTGTCGGGCGCAGACTGCCGATTATTGCCGATGAATATGTTGATCCGTCATTCGGTACCGGTGCCGTAAAAATAACCCCAGCCCATGATCCTAATGATTTTGAAATGGGATTGCGCCATAATCTTCCTGAGGTCAATGTTATTAATCCTGATGGTACAATGACCGGGGATTCCGGTAAGTATGCCGGCATGGACCGTTACCAATGCCGCAAGCAGCTTGTTAACGATTTGCAAGAGTTGGGATATCTTGTCCGCATAGATGAGCATTCACACGCCGTAGGACACTGTCAACGCTGCAGTACTATTGTTGAACCTCTGATTTCAAAGCAATGGTTTGTAAAAATGAAACCTCTTATCGGTCCTTCACTTGATGTTGTGACATCCGGACAAATTAAGTTTGTGCCGGAAAGGTTTACAAAAATATATATTAATTGGCTGGAGGGAATTAGGGACTGGTGTATATCCAGGCAAATATGGTGGGGCCATCGTATTCCGGCTTGGTATTGTCAAGATTGTGGAGAAGTTATTGTCTCCCGACAGGACATAGATATCTGCCCGACATGCGGTGGAGCTGTTGAACAGGATTCGGATGTTCTGGATACATGGTTTAGTTCGGCATTATGGCCGTTTTCAACGATGGGCTGGCCGGAAAACACGGAAGAACTTAAACATTTTTATCCTACCAGTGTGCTGGTAACCGGTTATGATATTATTTTCTTTTGGGTTGCCAGAATGATTACGATGGGTATGGAGTTCAAACAAGAAATTCCGTTCCGCCATGTATTTATTCATGGACTTGTCCGTGATGCCCAGGGCCGCAAGATGAGTAAATCATTGGGCAACGGAATTGATCCGTTGGATGTTGTGGAAAAGTATGGTGCCGATACACTTCGCTTTACCTTGGTTACCGGCAATACTCCCGGCAATGATATGCGATTTTATTGGGAGCGGGTTGAATCAAGCCGTAATTTTGCCAATAAAATTTGGAATGCTTCACGATTTGTACTAATGAATTTGGAAGGATTTGCTGAAAGCCAAGAAATTGGTGAGTATACCTTAGCCGATAAGTGGATATTAAGCCGCTATACCCGGACTATAGCAGAAGTAACTCGTAACTTGGAACAATTTGAATTAGGCGAGGCTGCTCGTATTTTGTACGATTTTATCTGGAACGAGTTTTGTGATTGGTATATCGAATTAGCTAAGGCTAGATTATATAATAAAGAAGATGCGATAGCCAGAGCGACCGCCCAGCATGTTCTTTGGCAGGTCTTAAGCAACACTTTGAAGTTGTTGCATCCGTTTATGCCATTTATTACCGAAGAAATTTGGCAAGCTTTGCCTCATGAAGGCAGCAGTATTATCATCGCATCGTGGCCGGAAGCGCGGGAAGTTTGGCTGGATGATAAAGTAGAAGCAGAGATGTCTGTCATGATGGAGACGATCAAATCGATCCGCAATATGCGGGCTGAAGTAAATGTACCCCCCGGAAGAAAGAGTGAAGTAGTATTACAAGTTGCCGGCCTAAATATACAACAATTATTTGCACAACATAGCCGATATTTATCTACATTAGCTGCTGCTGATCCTGTGCATACTGGTCCGGTTACTGACGTAAAACCACAAAATGCGATGACAGCTATGGTTAGCGGGGTGGAAATTTATTTACCTTTGCGGGGATTGATTGATGTTGATAAAGAAATGGCGAGATTAAATAAAGAAGTAGAAACTCTTAACAAGGAAATTGCTAGAATTGAAAGCAAACTAAATAATCCTGGCTTTATAGCCAAAGCGCCGGAGGCTGTAATTAACAAAGAAAAAGGTAAAGCGGCAGAATATCAAGATAAAAGATCGGCGATATTAGAGCGGTTGGCTTATTTGCAAACATTATAACCAGATGATTGAAGCGGAATGAGCTGTTTAAGAATTTCGCTGAGTAAAGAAAATATATGTATGGCGAATGAAACGGTCCAAGATACTATCTACAAGGAGATCTTGGATCGTAACAGTTCCCCAATAATTAATAAGCAAATATGTGTCGCACAATTGTATAGTTGCGAACATTGTACAGTTAAGGACTTGATAGTTATTTATCTAAATAAAAGAAGGAATAGACATGACATATGAACAGGCGTTAAATTACTTGGATTCTCTTAATAAATTCGGTATACAATTGGGCTTGGCTCGTATCCGGAAACTGCTCACGTTAATGGGACAGCCGCAGCAGAGCTTTAAGTCAGTCCATGTTACCGGTACAAATGGCAAGGGTTCAACAACAGCTATGCTTGCCTCGATATTAAAGGCCGGCGGAATAAAAACGGCGATGTATACTTCACCGCACTTATGTGATTATACTGAAAGGTTCCAAATCAATGGATTGCCTGTTTCCCGTGAAGTCTTTGCTGATTGTGTTGCCCATACTAAGCAATATGTTCAACAAATGATTCAAGATGGATGGGAACATCCTACCCAATTTGAAGTTTTAACCGCAGCAGCTTTCTACTGTTTTGCCTGGGCAAAAGTTGAATATGCCGTTATCGAGGTAGGTTTGGGCGGTTTATTGGATTCAACTAATGTCATTATGCCGGAACTTGCTATTATTACAAATGTAAGTTTGGAACATACAGACCGCTGTGGCAGCACTATTGAAGAAATTGCCAAGCATAAAGCCGGAATAATAAAGACTGGTATTCCGGTTGTTACAGCTGTAGACCAAGAAGCTCTACCGGTTATTGAATCGGCAGCCAAAGACAGGCAAGCAATTGTGTATTTGCTTGGTAGAGATTTTAGCGTGGATAATTTAGGAATCAACCACTTCCGGCAACAACTGCAGTTTTGCACTAACCAAGGTTCAAATTCTGTGATAACCACGGTAAATCTGATCGGTCATCATCAGGTAACAAACAGCGCATTAGCAATTATGGCCGCATATTTATTAGCCAAGCAGGAATATAGAATTAACTGGCGTAGTATTGCCAATGGTCTTACTGAGGTTAGCTGGCCAGCTAGGTTCGAAATCTTGAATCAACAACCGGCGGTTATTATTGACGGAGCACATAATCCAGCTGGGGCAAAAGTGCTAAGACATACCTTAAATGCAGTATTTTCGCACCAACCTATTATCTTTGTTTTAGGTATACTCCAAGACAAGGACATATCAGGTATAATCCGGGAGCTAATAACACAAGTAGATACCGTTATGGTTGTGGCGCCAATTTCAGACAGAGCAGCTCGGCCGGAGAAAATTGCCCGGGAAATCAAAGCTAAATCTGCTCAGGCTTATGCCAGTATTGAAGACGGCATAGCGGCAGCTCTGCAGGAGGCCGGTGCAAGCGGGATTATCTGCGTGGCCGGCTCGCTATACTTAGCCGGCGAGGCTCGTAGGATCTTACTGGAAAATTTCAATTTCAATTCTTACTAATTTACAGTTGGTGAATAATGAATAATTTTGTGCTGTGTAAAAACGAGGATTTAAACTATTGCTTACTCGGGGTGGCATTTTTTTTGCCGCTTTCGGTCTGGGTTACCAACCTATTGCTGGTTATTGCAGCTGTTTTGTGGATTCACAAAAGAAAACCAGGTAATAATTCTTTCTTGCGTACAAAGATTGATTTATGGATACTCTTGTTTACTGTTGTTGCCGCAGCTTCTATTTTTGTATCACCTGATTGGGGATTTAGTACATACAATTTTATCTTGCTGTGGGGGCGCTATTTGCTGCTCTATTGGTTGTTTGCTAATTCTGTTACGTCATTTCGGCAAGTTAAACAGATTATTGTTGCAATGCTATTATCAGCATTGCTAGTAAGCCTATATGGCGTATTCCAGTATTTTTCCCACGTTCAAATGTTGTCCCCGGAATGGATCGATAAAGATCAGTTTCCCGATATTAAAACCAGAGTGTTTTCGACGTTATATAACCCCAACCTGTTAGCAGCTTATTTAGTAGCAGTTATTTCGCTGACGTTAAGTTTTATTGGCAGTGTAAAGCAGACAAAAGAAAAATGTGCATTAGCTGTAATTTTAATTAGCTGTCTGGCCTGTCTGGTTTTTACTTACTCCCGGGGTGCTTGGCTGAGTTTATTGATAATGATACTGCTGTTGGGAACCATCGTAAATCGAAAGCTGCTTTGGAGCCTGATGGGGGTGCCGGCGCTTATTTTTCTATTCAAAGAATCGCTTTTAAAACGACTATATTCTATTGTTAATCCTTCCGATACCTCGGCTACTTTACGGATAGCCCTATGGGAGAGCACGGTAGAAATGATTAAGGAACATCCTTGGCTGGGTATTGGCTGGGGGGCCTATTGGCTGGTTTATCCGGAATATAATTTTTTTATTGAGGATGCTCAGACAATTATTTATCATGCCCATAATATGTATCTGAATATAATGGCCGAACTAGGCATATTGGGACTAACAGTATACTTGGTCATTGTTTTTTTTCATCTATCGTTAGTATATCGTTTGTATAAATCAAAATTAAAGCAACCGTTTGCAGTTATTGCAGTGGGTTTAGCAGCAGCGGTAATCAGCTTTTTAATTAGCGGCCTTACGGATTATGTTTTGTTTAACGTGGAGTTGTCGATGATGTTTTGGTTATTGCTGGCATTAATCCGGTCGATTAATAAACTAAGGGTAGATTATTAATGAATTTTATGATAAATTATAGATAGCATAGAGGAATATATATTTTTGGCAAGAAATAATAAGGCAATAATAAGCCTTTTTATTAAATGATGAATTGTTTGAACATTTGTGAAATTGTGAACAAAATTGTATAGTGTATACAAAATATATCAGGTAGGTGTAAACATGCAGCTGCAAGAAATACGAAATATCTTACATGCTGAGGTATTATGCAATGCCGAGCTGTTGCATAATTCGGTGCATTGTATTTGTGGGGCGGATTTAATGAGCGACGTATTGGCGTTTACGAAAGAAAAGACGCTGATATTGACCGGCTTAACTAATGCCCAAACGATACGAACAGCCGAGATGAGCGATGCAGTCGGTATCGTCTTCGTGCGTGGCAAACGTCCGTCAAAGGATGTAATTGATTTGGCCCGTATTAATAAGATTCCGGTGATGGTTACAAAGTATCCGATGTATGAAGCCTGTGGACTGCTATTTGCCCGTAATATACCTGGTAGTTTAAACGTGCGTGAAAAAAATGACTAATGAACAAACATTGAAGATGGAGTTTACCCTAAAGTCCATGGATTTCAATTTAGCCGGTGAAGCCTCCAGCAAGATCAAGCAAGTATTGCAGCGAATCGGGATTTCCTCGGCGGTAATTAGAAGAATTGCTATCGGAACTTATGAGGCTGAAATGAATGCTATCATTCATGCCGTAAACGGGAAAATGACAGTTGAAGTATCTAAAGATAAGACTGAAGTAACTGTAGTTGACGAGGGACCGGGAATTCATGATGTTGACATGGCTATGACCGAAGGATATTCTACAGCTCCTGACCATATTCGGGAAATGGGATTTGGCGCAGGTATGGGGTTACCCAATATGGCCAGATGCTCTGATGTATTTAGCATAAAATCTGAATATGGAGTAGGAACCGAGATTTATATGATATTCAATCATTAATTAAAGCGTGGTGATACCGTGCAGGAGTATTTTCATTCAGTTAGGTTAGATACCGACAAATGTAAGGGTTGTGTTAATTGTATTAAGCGTTGTCCTACCGAGGCCATTCGGATTCGCGGCGGTAAAGCGCAAATTATTGAATCACGCTGTATTGATTGTGGAGAATGTATCCGACGTTGTCCTAACCATGCAAAAACGGCGTTTACCGATAATTTACAGGACCTGGCGAATTACCGGTGGAATATCGCTCTGCCGGCGCCGGCTTTATACTCTCAATTCAATTATGAAGTATCGATAGAGCAAATATTAGAAGCACTTTTATCATTAGGATTTGATGAAGTATTCGAAGTTGCTTTGGCCGCGGAGTATGTTTCGTCTCAAATTCATGATTATCTGGAAAATAATACTGGCAACAGACCATATATTTCATCAGCTTGTCCGGCAGTTGTACGGTTGATCCAGGTCAAATTCCCTGAATTGATTGATCATATTATTCCGGTCGATTCACCGGCTGCATTGGCCGGCAGGATTGCTAAATGTCAAAGCAGCGCTCGCTTGGGGATACCTCCGGAGCAAATAGGAGTATGGTTTATTACGCCATGTCCCGCCAAGGTAACGGCTGTAAAGCAGCCGGTTGATATGGAAATAAGCTATATAAACGGAGCTATTGGCATTGCGGAGATATATGGCGAATTGTTAAAAAACATCGGACAGAACGCCAATAATGTAAAACGTACGGCAACCTATAAGGGCGTAGGCTGGGCTTTAGCCGGAGGGGAAACTAAGGCAACCGGGCGAGACAGCACTTTGAGCGCTCACGGCATCCAAAGTGTAAATGATATCTTAGAGCAAGTTGTTCTCGGGAAACTAAATGATATTGAGTATTTAGAATGTCAAGCGTGTGCCGGCGGTTGTATCGGCGGTCCGTTGATGGTGCAAAATCGATTTGTTGCCGAAAAGAATATGAAAAAACGGCTTGAATTTATTAAAAATCAAGGTTTAAATGACGATAAGGAAGCTCAAATAAACTATGACCCGGCCGAATATGCTTTAGTAAAACAAAAAATCGAGCCTCGTTCAATCTTGCGATTAGATTCAGACATTGTAAAAGCTATGCAAAAGATGGAATTAATTGAAAAGACGCTGGCAAGGCTGCCGGGACTGGATTGCGGTTCGTGCGGTTCGCCCAGCTGCAAGGCTTTGGCGGAGGATATTGTGCAAGGGCATGCCAGCGAAACAGATTGTGTGTTTAAACTGCGTGAACGTGTAAAAGCTTTGGCTGAAGAAATGGTTGATCTTGCCCAAAAACTGCCGCCTTCTTTGAATAAAGAAAATGAGGAGGGATTTTATGACCGTCGGTGAGGTAGTTGAAAAATTATCTTTAACAGTATTAGCCGGTCAAGACTTGCTCCAGCGCCAATTAGAAGGCGGATATGTATCCGATCTGCTTAGTAATGTTATGGCCGGTGCCAAGGAAAATCAAATATGGGTTACTGTTCAGCTCCATGCCAATGTAGTTGCAGTGGCATCATTATTAAATATTTCAGCGGTGATTATAGCCGGCAATAAACAGCCTGGGCATGAAACAATTAATAAAGCCGAGGACCAAGGTGTAATTTTGCTGCTGTCTCCAGACAACGCTTTTGAAGTAGTATGCCGGCTGCATGATTTAGGAATTGGCAGTTGCTGAAAGATGCGTAATTTTGTTGCCGACCTGCATGTTCATTCTTTATTATCTCCGTGTGCAGCTGTTGAAATGACACCCAGGCATTTGGTTAAACGAGCCATTGAATATGGAATCGATATTATCGCGATTACTGATCATAACTCTTCCTATAATGTCCGCGCAGCTATTCAAGCTGCTAAGGGGACAAATATTAAGATTATCCCAGGCATGGAAGTTGAGACAATGGAAGAAATCCACTTGATCACTCTGTTTGAAAGAGTCGAACAATTGGATGAATGGCAACGTGTTGTTAATAGACATTTACCTGCTATGCTTAATGATGAACAACGTTTTGGTGCTCAATTTGTCGTTGATGCTGAAGATAATTTACTGGAAATATGTCAGCAAATGCTGCTTACTCCCGTTGAATTGGAAGTTGCGGAAGTTGTTAAGCAGGCAAAGGCGTTGGAAGGTATGGTAATAGCCAGTCACATTGACCGACCGTCATATAGTATTATTACTCAACTGGGATTTATTCCGGATGAATTATTGTTGGACGGCGTGGAAATTGCCCGCTATGAGAATTATAATAGGCTTATATCCAGATTTTTAGGATTGCAGCATTTGCCGGTTGTTACTAATTCTGATGCTCATACAATTGCAGATTTTTATGGTGGTCCTAAAATGTTATTTTTACTTGAAAGTCCTAGCTTGCGTGAAATCGGCTTGGCATTAACAGGCCGATTGGGGCGTAAAGCGATGTGTAATTATTTTTTATAGCAGTGCCAGACATTACGGAAAGGAGAAAAACTATGTGTGATTGCTGTGGTGGGAACCATGAAAAGAAGTTTGTTCAATTGGAAGCGATTTTGAAAAAGTATCAAGGAATGAAGGGTGCCTTAATTCCGGTTTTGCAGGAGGCCCAAGATGCTTATGGCTATTTATCCAAGGAAGTCATTGAGCATATTGGCGAACATTTGGACATTCCGGTTAGCCAGATTTACGGTGTTGTGACTTTTTATTCACAATTTCATTTAAATCCCCGCGGCCGGAATATTATTAGAGTTTGCCAGGGAACTGCGTGTCATGTACGCGGCGGCAAAGCCATTCTGGAAGCTGTTCAAAAACAGCTTAATATTAAAGCCGGTCAAACTACACCTGATTTGCGATTTACTTTAGAAACAGTTGCTTGCATTGGCGCTTGCGGGCTAGCTCCGGTTATGATGGTAAACGATGATACTCATGGCCGCTTGACTCAAGAACTGATACCGGAAATTCTCACTAAATATTCGTAATTTTTATGGATGAACTATCGCTGCATTTATTGGATCTGATTCAAAACTCTATTTCGGCCGGAGCGACTATAATTACTGTTTCTGTTGAAGAAGATACGGCAGCTGATGTTTTGGTACTGAGTATCCATGATAATGGTAAAGGTATGGATAAGGCTGAATGCTGCCAAGTTGTTGATCCTTTTTATACCTCGCGGTCAACCAGAGATGTTGGATTAGGCTTAGCGCTTATTGATATGACTTGTCGGCAATGTAATGGATATTTAAACATTGAATCGGCGCTAAATGTAGGAACAAAGGTAACGGCAGTATTTCAACATAGTCACCTTGACCGGCCGCCGTTAGGAAATATAGCTTCGACAATAAAGGTCTTGATTGCAGCTAATCCCCATCTGGAGTTTGAATATTACCATAACTGTAATGGTAAAATTTTTGATTTTAAAATGAGTGATATAAAATGTATACTAGGAGATACTTCTTTAAATCATCCGGAGTTTATTCACTGGCTGGGTGAATATCTGGAGGAAAACCTGTTAGCGGTTTGCACTAATTTGGATGGAGGTAACAAAGATGAAAACCGTGGAAGATCTTAAACGATTGCGGGAAAGACTACAGGCTGAGACTCAAATTCGCAGCATGGAGGGAACCAAAATTATTATTGGCATGGGAACCTGTGGTATAGCTGCTGGAGCTAGAGAGGTAATGTCGGCTGTTCTTGATGAAATCGCCAAGCGTCATTTACAGGATGTTTCGGTACATCAGACCGGGTGTATTGGCATGTGTGAGAAAGAAGTGCTGGTTGATGTAGTACGCCCCGGCGAACCTCGAATAACCTATGGGAAAGTAAAACCTGCTGATGTTTCCAAAATTATTGCGGAACATGTTGTAAATGGTAATATAATTGAAGAATTAGTAGTTGGTAAAATAGTTAAGTAAACATTTGCTACGGGAGGGAGAAATATGCGGCACATAAGGGCGCATGTATTAATTTGCGCGGGTACGGGATGCACATCTTCCGGGTCAAAAAAAGTTGAAGCAGCATTTCAGGAAGAGTTGATTCGCCGTAATCTTGATCAAGAAGTTAAGATAGTGGAGACAGGCTGTCATGGTTTTTGTGAAATGGGTCCGTTGGTCATAGTATATCCGGAAGGGGTATTCTACTGCCGGGTTCAGCCGGAGGATGTAGCTGAAATCGTTGAATCACATCTGTATAAAGGCAGGATTGTCGAACGGCTATTATATAAAGAACCGATAACTCATGAAAAAATTCCCAGTTATAAAGATATTATGTTTTACAAAAAGCAGCATCGAATGGTGTTGGCAAATTGCGGACACATCAATCCGGAAGTAATCGAAGAATATATTGCCATCGGCGGGTATGAAGCGCTGGGTAAAGCCTTAACTGCAATGACTCCGGATCAAGTCGTAGAGGAAGTAAAAAAATCAGGACTTCGCGGCCGTGGCGGCGGCGGATTCCCGACCGGTATGAAATGGGGATTTACCCGCAATGCACAAGGCGATAAGAAATATGTTGTTTGCAATGCCGACGAAGGTGATCCCGGTGCTTTTATGGACCGCAGTGTTCTGGAAGGCGACCCGCATCGCGTTATTGAAGGAATGGCCATCTGTGCTTATGCAATCGGTGCTGATGAAGGCTATATTTATGTACGGGCGGAATATCCGCTGGCAATCAAGCGACTGAAAATTGCCATCCAACAAGCCGAAGATCTAGGTTTGTTGGGAAACAATATATTTGGCAGCGGTTTTAATTTCAAACTAAAGATCAAAGAGGGAGCCGGCGCATTTGTCTGTGGTGAGGAAACCGCCCTGTTGGCCTCGATAGAAGGAAAACGCGGCATGCCTCGTCCCCGTCCGCCGTTTCCGGCTGTTTCCGGGTTGTGGAATAAGCCTACTAACATTAATAATGTTGAAACATTTGCTAATGTTCCGCAAATCATCAGTAATGGTGCTGAATGGTATGCCTCGATCGGTACTGAACGCAGCAAGGGAACAAAAGTATTTGCTTTAACTGGAAAGATAAATAATACCGGTTTGGCTGAAGTGCCGATGGGCATTACTATGCGGGAAATTATTTATGACATCGGCGGTGGAATTTGTGACGGGCGCAAGTTTAAAGCTGTCCAAATCGGTGGACCGTCAGGCGGATGCTTACCGGAAGAATTATTGGATTTACCTGTTGACTATGATTCTTTAATTCAAGTAGGAGCTATGATGGGATCAGGCGGATTAGTTGTTATGGATGACAGTACCTGTATGGTAGATGTTGCTAAATTTTTCCTCAATTTTACGCAGACGGAATCATGCGGTAAGTGTACTCCTTGCCGGGAAGGCACTAAACGTATGTTGGAAATATTAACCCGTATAACTGATGGTGAGGGACAACAAGGCGATATTGAACTGCTTGAAGAACTGGCCCGCAATATTAAGGCAACGGCACTATGCGGTCTGGGCCAAACAGCGCCTAATCCGGTTCTTAGCACGTTGAAGTATTTCCGGCATGAATATGAAGCTCACATAACAGAAAAACGCTGTCCGGCCGGAGCATGTACTAAGTTAGCGGCTTATCGAATTACCGAACTTTGTAAGGGCTGTGGATTATGTAAGCAGGTTTGTCCGGTTGGAGCCATAAGCGGTCAGACCAAGAGTCAACACATAATTGATGCTCAGGTTTGTATAAAATGCGGTGCTTGTATGGCGAAATGTCCATTTAAGGCAATTGTTAAAGGATAATACCAGTGCAAAGGAGAGTTAAGCCATGGATATGGTGAATATAACGATTGACGGCAAACAAGTTCGCGTTCCAAAGACAGCTACTGTCTTGGAAGCAGCCAAGGCGGTTGGTATCAAAATACCATCGTTGTGTTATCACCCGGAGTTGCGGCCGGAAGGGGCTTGCCGGGTGTGCGTAGTCGAAGTAGCTGGTGCACGGGGATTAGTAGCCTCATGTGTTTATCCGGTTAGTGAAGGAATGGAAGTACGGACTACAACTCAACAAGTCCGGGAAGCGCGTAAGATGGTTGTAGAATTGCTGCTTGCAAACCATCCCCAAGACTGTTTATCCTGTCAGCGTAATTTAAACTGTGAACTGCAAACAATAGCCAGTGATTTGGGGATAAGAAAAATCCGTTTTGACGGCGAGAAAAAGCAGTGTTCGATCGATGCGGAAAATCCTTCGCTCGTAAGGGATCAAAACAAGTGTATTCTTTGCGGTCGCTGTATCAAAGTCTGCAGCGATGTGCAGGGAATGAATGTTTATTCATTTGCTAATAGGGGCTTTTCCACTACCGTGGTGCCGGCGTTTAATCAGGGGCTTCATCAAGTAGCTTGCACTTATTGCGGTCAATGTGCCACTGTCTGCCCAACCGGAGCAATTGTCGAAAAGGATGATACCCAGGCCGTATGGGAAGCGCTGTCAGATCCAAACAAACATGTCGTGGTACAGACAGCACCGGCCGTGCGGGTTGCCTTAGGCGAAACATTAGGTATGGCGCCAGGCAGTGTAGTAACAGGTAAAATGGTAGCTGCGTTAAGAAAGCTGGGCTTTGATAAAGTTTTTGATACTGATTTTACCGCTGATTTGACGATTCTGGAAGAAGGGTCCGAGTTAATTGACAGGCTGCAGAATGGTGGCAAACTGCCGATGATTACTTCCTGCAGTCCGGGATGGATTAATTTTGTCGAACTGGTGTATCCGGATTTACTGGAACATCTTTCAACGGCTAAGTCGCCGCAACAAATGTTTGGTGCGTTAGTAAAAACGTATTATGCGGAGAAAGCAGGTATAGACCCCGCTCAGATTGTATCGGTTTCGATCATGCCATGTACAGCCAAGAAAGCCGAAGCTGTCCGTGAAGAAATGCGTTCCAGTGGTTATCAGGATGTTGATTATGTATTAACTACCAGGGAATTAGGCCGAATGATCAAAGAAGCGGGTATAGAGTTTGCAAATTTGCCGGTAGAAGAATACGATGCGCCGTTAGGTATTTCAACCGGAGCCGGTGTAATTTTTGGTGCTACCGGTGGAGTAATGGAAGCGGCATTGCGGACTGTTGCTGAAATCCTAAGTGGTAAGGAATTAGATTCGATCGACTTTAATGATGTTCGCGGAATGGATGGGGTGCGTGAAGCGAAAATTTTAATTGGCGATCTGACCGTAAAGGTTGCAATTGTCAATACTTTATCGTGTGCCCGTAAACTACTCGAAAAAATCCGCAGCGGCGAAGCTGATTATCACTTTGTTGAAGTGATGGCTTGTCCCGGTGGCTGCTTAGGCGGCGGCGGGCAGCCGATACCAACCTACTCTGAAACCAGACAGCAACGGGCTAAGGCAATTTATGAGTGCGACTATACAAGCACCATACGCAAATCGCACCAGAACCCGGCTGTTAAGGAACTATATGATACTTGGCTGGGCAAACCGCTTGGTGACAAGTCACACCATTTATTGCATACTCATTATAAACAACAAAATAGGAAATAATTATAAATACCATAAATTCGCTTAGCTATGCTAAGTGAATTTATGGTATAATTTTTTAGTGTGTAAACTTGTATATTAGGTTCTTTACAAGGGGGTGACCTAAGGTGAAAGATTTTGATTTTGTATCGAAAGCAACAATTGACCGCCTTCCATTGTATTATCGGTGCTTAAATTCAGCCCAAATGGACGGGCAAGACATAATTTCTTCGGAAGAACTTGGACAACGAATCGGCATTACACCGGAGCAAATTCGTAAAGATTTGTCATCATTCGGCGAATTTGGTAAAAAAGGTGTAGGATACTATGTTAATGAGCTCAGACGTAACATTGGTGAAATCTTAGGTCTGAATTTAAATTGGAGTGTAGTTATAATTGGTGTAGGCCATCTTGGCTGGGCGCTGACACATTACCAGAACTTTGCTAAAATGGGCTTTCAGATTAAAGGTTTATTCGATATAGACAGTGAAAAAGTCGGCAGAAAAATCACAGGCATTGAAATCAAGCATTTGAACTGTGTTCAAGATTTTGTTAAGCAACAGCAAATTGATATTGCAGTTATTACCGTACCTGCCGATAATGCCCAGCAGGTTGTCGATCAATTGGTGTCTTCAGGAATTAAAGGGATATGGAATTTTGCACCGGTGCGTTTAGTAGTACCTGAACACATTTCATTAATAAATGAGGATTTAACGGTAGGACTTGTAAGCTTATCTTATTATCTAACCAGGCGGCGTAAATAGTATGAGAAATTTATAACTTTTTTATAAATTTAGAAGGATTTTCAAGATAAATAGCGAATTATAAATTTGGTAAAAAACAAGATAATTTTACATAATTGATCGTTTAATTTTGAATATATATTGTATGGACAGTGGGGGAGAATTTTCCGAAACTGAAAATACGTCGACAAACTACAGAAGCTTATGGTCTTTTGCTCTAATACGGTGACGGACAATAAATAGGCTTACACCTAGGTTTGTTTTGTCTGCCTTTTTGAACAAAACTACCTAGATTTTTTTATGTCCGGGTAATGTAATATTTACAAGTGTTTTTCTAAATACTATAGACTGTATAGGTCTGTAAGAAAAAAATTACGGGTTGGACTGCAACATAATAGCAGCATTAATGCTACTGTCTCTACGTGCCTTCCGTGGTGTTTTATCCAGCTGATTTATGGCTGGAATTACGGTTACCCAAATAGAGATATTTATATTGTGTTGCGAGGAATAATAACAATATGAATCAAGGAGGAGAGTATACGATGATTGACATTCGCGATCGTGTACGCAACAAAGCGCTTCATGCTAAAATTGTAAGCGCAGAGCAAGCTGCGGCTATCATTAAGCCTGGTATGAACATTGGCGCCAGTGGTTTTACACCTGCCGGCTATCCCAAAGCAGTTCCGATGGCTTTGGCCGAAAGAATGAAGAATGAAAACTTCCAAGTAAATCTGTGGACAGGTGCTTCTGTTGGTAAAGAGTTAGATGGCGCTTTGGCTGAAGCTAACGGCATCGCCAAGAGATTGCCGTATCAAACAAATGATGCTATCAGAAAGCAAATCAATTCCGGAAAAATTCAATATACTGATTTACACTTGAGCCATGTGGCCCAAATGTCGCGCTATGGTTTCTTAGGTGGCAAAGTTGATGTTGCTATCGTTGAAGCTTGTGCTATTACCGAAGAGGGACATATTATCCCGACAACTTCATTGGGTAATTCCGCATCTTTTGTCCAAAGCGCTGATATCGTAATCGTTGAAGTTAATACAACTCAGCCGTTAGAATTAGAAGGCATGCATGACGTGTATATTCCTTTGGATCCGCCTAACCGTCAACCGGTACCGATTGTAAAACCGGATGATCGTATTGGTACTACTTACATTCCTTGTGGACCAGACAAAATTACGTATATCGTTCCTTGCGATCTGCCTGACTTTGTTCGTCCGTTGGGAGCTATTGATGATGATGCCCGCGCAATGAGTGCGCACTTGATAGATTTCTTAAATGGTGAAGTAAAACAAGGCCGTATGCCTGCTAACTTATTGCCGTTGCAATCCGGGGTTGGTTCGGTTGCAAATGCTGTTATCAGCGGATTGGTTGATTCTCCTTACGAAAACCTTTCGGTATTCACCGAAGTTATTCAAGACGGAATGTTTGATTTGATCGATGCCGGTAAACTGACATTTGCTTCCGGTACATCACTGACTCCTTCTCCTGAAGGTTTGAAACGTTTTTATGATAATATTGCTGAATATCGCAAGAAAATTGTTTTGCGCCCGCAAGAAATTGCCAACAGCCCTGAAACTGCACGTCGCTTGGGTATAATTGCTATGAATACCGCTATAGAATTCGATATTTATGGTCATGTTAACTCCACTCATATCATGGGTACCAAAATGATGAATGGTATCGGTGGTTCCGGCGACTTTGCCCGTAACGGCTATTTGACGATCTTCTTCAGCAACTCTGTTGCTAAAGGTGGCGCAATTTCCTCTGTTGTTCCGATGTGTTCACATTTTGACCACACTGAACATGATATAGATCTGTTCATTACAGAAAGAGGCGTTGCTGACATTCGCGGCTTGAGCCCGAAAGAACGCGCCCGCGTAATCATTAATAATTGTGCGCATCCTGATTACCAACCGTTATTAATGGATTACCTCGAAAGAGCTGAGAAAGCCACAGGCTTTGCTCATACACCCCATCTTTTAGATGAGGCACTATCATTCCATACACGGTTCCTACAAACCGGTAGTATGAAAAAGTAAAAGGAGGATTTGAGAATGGCTAATGAAACACTAAAAGCCGGAATGCAAGCTTACAATGCAAAAGTAGAAAAATCGCTTGCTAAATTTCCTGAGCGTAAGAATCTTGCGCCCAACAGATTGTACACTCCGCTGGATATTGAAGGTTTTGACTATGAAAAAGACCTTGGTTTCCCTGGTGAATACCCCTTCACCCGTGGCGTACAACCTACCATGTATCGCGGCCGTTTCTGGACCATGCGTATGTATGCTGGTTTCTCCACTGCGGAAGAATCCAACAAACGTTATCGCTATTTGTTAGAATCCGGCGGTACTGGACTGTCTGTTGCATTTGACTTGCCTACCCAAATTGGTTATGACTCTGACCATGCAATGGCAGAAGGCGAAGTTGGTAAAGTCGGTGTTGCTATCGACTCTTTGGCTGATATGGAAATCCTGTTTGACCAAATTCCTTTGGACAAAGTTTCCACTTCAATGACCATCAACGCACCTGCATCTGTTCTGTTGGCAATGTACATTGCAGTTGCTGAAAAACAAGGGGTATCTGCTGATAAATTAAACGGAACAATCCAAAACGATATTTTGAAGGAATATGCTGCTCGCGGTACTTATATTTTCCCGCCTAAACCTTCAATGCGTTTGATCACTAATATCTTTGAATTCTGTTCCAAAAATGTTCCTAACTGGAATACAATTTCAATTTCCGGTTATCACATTCGTGAAGCTGGTGCAACTGCATCCCAAGAAATTGCATTCACAATCGCTGACGGTATTGCTTACGTTGAAGCCGCTATTAAAGCCGGCATGAACGTTGACGATTTCGCTGGCCGTTTGTCCTTCTTCTGGAATGCACATAATAACGTGCTTGAAGAAGTTGCTAAGTTCCGTGCTTCCCGCCGGATCTGGGCTAAAGTTATGAAAGAACGCTTTGGCGCTCAAAAAGCAAAATCGCAAATGCTGCGTGTTCATACCCAAACTGCAGGTTCGATGCTGACTGCACAACAACCGGACAACAACATTATTCGTGTTGCTCTGCAAACTGCTGCTGCTGTTATGGGCGGAACTCAATCCTTGCACACTAACTCTAAAGACGAAGCTCTGGCTCTTCCAACCGAAGATTCAGTTCGTATCGCTCTTAGAACTCAACAAATCGTTGCTTATGAAAGCGGTTTAGCTGATACTGTAGATCCTCTTGCAGGTTCTTACTATGTAGAAGCTCTTACCAACAAAATTGAAGCAGAAGCTTGGGATTACATTAAGAAAATTGATGAAATCGGCGGCGCTCCTGTTGCTATCGAAAAAGGCTATATTCAAAAAGAAATTCAAGACAGTGCCTATAAATGGCAAATGGAAGTTGAGAAAAACGAACGTGTTATCGTTGGTGTAAACAAATTCCAAATCGAAGAAAAACCAATTGAAGGTCTGCTTCGTGTTGATGCTTCCGTTGGCGAACTTCAAAAGAAAAAGCTGGCTGATCTTAGAGCCAAACGTGATAATGCTGCTGTTGATGCAAAACTTGCTGCTCTTGAAGCAGGATGTAAGGATGAAAACGTCAACCTTATGCCTCTTATTCTGGATGCGGTTAGAGCATATGCAACTGAAGGTGAAATCTGTGGCGTAATGCGCAAAGTATTCGGTGAATATCAAGCGCATACTACCCTGTAAGCAAAGAGTTAGGGAGGGACAACAATGGATAAACGTATAAGAGTATTGGTAGCAAAACCAGGTCTCGACGGTCACGACCGTGGAGCAAAAGTTGTAGCCCGCGCTCTTCGTGACGCAGGCTTTGAAGTAATCTACACTGGTATTCGTTTGACTCCGGAGCAAATTGCTGAAGCTGCGTTGCAAGAAGACGTAAATGTAGTGGCTTTGAGCCTGCTTTCCGGCGCTCACAACACCCTTTTCCCCCGCGCAGTAGAACTGCTTAAAGAAAAAGGACTTACCGATGTATTGGTTATCGGCGGTGGTGTAATTCCTGATGCTGATATTCCTGGTCTTAAGGCTGCTGGCGTTGCTGAAGTATTTACTCCAGGAACTCCTACCAGTGAAATCGTTGAATTTATTAAAACTAACGTAAAATAAGCTAATGGCAGTGGCAGCCGGTACATCCGGCTGCCCGCCAAAATAATTGCAATAAAACCCCCATGAGGTGGTGTAGTCTATTGGATATCGTAAATGGAGTTTTGTCGGGCTCAAGATTAGCTTTATCTAGAGCAATCACTGCGGTTGAGAACGAATATGACGAAGCAGTGGAAATTATGCAAAAACTGTATCTACATACCGGGCGTGCTTATGTAATTGGTATAACCGGACCTCCGGGTGCCGGTAAGAGTACTTTGACTGATAAAATAGCTAAAGATTTTCGGCGGCAAGGAAAGAAAGTCGGTATTGTTGCAGTTGATCCTACCAGCCCTTATTCCGGTGGGGCGATACTGGGCGACCGCATTCGAATGAATGAATTGACAGAAGATGAAGGCGTATTTATTCGTAGTATGGCAACTAGGGGCAGTCTCGGCGGTTTGTCACAAAAAACGGCAGAAGTGGTTAAACTCATGGATGCCTTTGGGGCAGATGTTATTATCATTGAAACAGTTGGCGTGGGACAATCCGAAGTTGATATTGTTAAAACAGCGGATACAACAATGGTAGTATTAGTTCCGGGCCTTGGTGATGATATTCAGGCCATTAAAGCCGGTATTTTGGAAATTGGTGATATTTTTACCATTAACAAGGCGGACCGTGAGGGAATAGACCGTTTAAATATTGAGATTGAAATGATGCTGGAACTTAATCCGAAAGAAGTTAATTGGCGTCCACCGATCAATCGGACGATTGCCAGCAAAGGTGAAGGTATCAAAGATTTAATGGAAACGATTGCAAACCATCAACAATTCTTAAACGAATCCGGTGAACTGGAAGTTCGCCGTGTTGAACGGCTGAAAACGGAATTGTTAGCCATGATTAATGATCAAATTGGCCGCTATGTGGTAAACAAGCTAACTAAATCCGGTGAGTTTGATACAATGGTTAATAGTATTCAGCAACGTGAGCGGGATCCGTACAGTGTAGTCAAATCAATTTTGGCCTCTGTATTGCGATAAATAAGTATCAAGTAAAGGGAGGAAATATAATGTTTAAAGTACTGAGAGTCGATCATATCGGTATTGCTGTAAAAGATTTGGCTCAAGCTAAAAAGTTTTACACTGAAATGCTCGGTATGGAAGCTATGGGAGAAGAAGAAGTAGCTGAGCAAAAAGTTAAAGTTTGCTTCATTCCATGCGGTGACAGCGAAGTTGAACTTTTGGAATCCACTTCTCCAGATGGCCCTATCGCCAAATATATTGAAAAAAATGGCGAAGGAATCCAACATATGGCTTTACGTGTTGACAACATTGAAGCTGCATTGGCTGACCTGAAAGAAAAAGGTGTTCGCTTGATTGACGAAAAACCTCGCTATGGTGCCGGCGGCGCTTCAATTGCTTTCGTTCATCCGAAAGCAACCGGCGGTATTTTACTCGAATTGTCCCAACGTAAATAAGTATATGATTCCGGTATGCCGGATATATTCCGACATACCGGAATTAGCCGAACTATATGTATACACCCATACAGAATATGGTGTAGATATAGCTGTTTTCAGATTATGATGGAGGTGTAAAAATTTGTCTACTCAGAAAAGAATTGAAGACATGCGCAAACGTACTGAGAAAGTCTTAGCTGCCGGTGGTCCTAAACGCGTTGAAAAACAACACGCATCCGGTAAGCTTACTGCTCGTGAAAGAATTGAAAAACTTCTCGATCCAGGCAGTTTTGTTGAATTGGACCGTTTTGTTGAACATCGTTGCTCGAATTTTGGTATGGAAAAAGTCGATCTTCCTGGTGAAGGTGTAACCACTGGTTACGGTACTGTGGAAGGCCGCTTGGTGTATGTATTTGCTCAAGATTTCACCGTTCAAGGTGGATCACTTGGTGAAATGCATGCTGCTAAAATTATCAAAGTTCAAAGATTATCTATGAAAATGGGTGCTCCGTTAGTTGGTTTGAATGACTCCGGCGGTGCTCGTATTCAAGAAGCAGTTGATGCTTTGGCTGGCTACGGTAAAATCTTCTTCGAAAACACAATTGCTTCCGGTGTTATTCCGCAGATCTCGGCAATTATGGGACCTTCCGCCGGCGGTGCAGTTTATTCCCCAGCTATTACCGACTTCATTTACATGGTTAAAAATACCAGTAAGATGTTTATTACCGGTCCGGAAGTTGTTAAGACTGTTACCGGTGAAATCGTTACAGCCGAACAACTTGGCGGTGCTATGACTCATAATAGTACTTCCGGCGTTGCTCACTTTGCAGCTGAAGATGACGATGATTGCTTGGCGCAAATTCGTTACCTGTTAAGCTTCTTGCCTAGCAATAATATGGAAACTGCTCCGATTGTTGATACCGGCGATGACGCTATGCGGACATCCGAAGAATTAAACAATCTGTTGCCTGACAATCCGAACCAAGCTTATGACATGTATGAAGTAATTCGTAATATTGTTGACAACGGCGAATACTATGAATCACAAAAATATTTTGCTACCAACATTATTACTTGCTTCGCTCGTATGGATGGACAAACTGTTGGTATTATCGCCAACCAACCGAAAGTTATGGCTGGTTGCTTAGATATTAATGCTTCCGATAAATCAGCACGTTTCATCCGCTTCTGTGATGCTTTCAACATTCCTTTGCTGAATCTTGTAGACGTTCCTGGATTCTTGCCTGGAACTAACCAAGAATACGGCGGAATCATCCGTCATGGCGCAAAAATGTTGTATGCCTATTCCGAAGCAACTGTCCCCAAAATTACATTAGTTACTCGTAAAGCTTATGGCGGTTCTTACTTAGCTATGTGCTCACAAGACCTTGGCGCCGATCAAGTAATTGCTTGGCCTACTTCCGAAATCGCTGTTATGGGACCTGCCGGTGCAGCTAACATTATCTTCAAGGGCGATCCGGAAGTTGACAAGAAAACTGCCGAATATGTTGAAAACTTTGCAACTCCTTACCAAGCTGCAAAACGCGGTTTTGTTGATATTGTTATTGAGCCGAAAGACAGCCGTCCGACAATTATCAACGCATTGAACATGCTGGCTTCCAAACGTGAAGTCCGTCCTGCTAAGCGTCACGGCAATATTCCTCTATAAGACTCAATATATCTACCGAAACAACTCTATTTTGAACTGAGGTGAAAGGAATGGGACAACCCATAACTACGAATCCCTGGTTGATTGCATTAATTAACATGTCAGTGGTATTTGGCGTGTTAGGTGCTTTAGGTTTGGTAATCGGTGCAATCAGAATGATCGATCCGACGCAAAAAAAAACAGCTAAGGTAGAATCTAAAGTTGAAGCGCCTGCAACTGCACCTGTTGCTGCTGTTGCAGTACAAAGCAATGATGATGTAATTGCGGTTATCGCTGCTGCTATCGCATCTTATGGTTATAGCTTTTCACAAATCGCTTGTATTCGCCGTGTTAGCGGCGGTGAAGGCTGGGCTCAAGCAGCTCGTGTTGAGGCCGTAACTGTAAGAAATCAGATGTTTTAGAGATTTTTATACAAAGAATTTAAGGGGGATATGAATCCATGAAAAAGTTTAATATTACTGTTAATGGTCAAGCTTATGAAGTAGAAGTTGAAGAACTCGGCGGTGCTGCTGCTCCAGCTCCTAAAGCTGCTCCTAAAGCTGCTCCAGCTCCTGCTGCTGCTGCTCCAGCTCCTGCTGCTGCTCCTGCACCCAAAGCTGCTGCTCCTGCTCCTGCTGGTGCTGCTACTGTTAATGCGCCAATGCCTGGTAAAGTTTTATCCGTTAACGCTAAAGCCGGCGACACTGTAAAACGCGGCGACGTATTATTGGTTCTTGAAGCAATGAAAATGCAAAACGAAATCATGGCACCGGCTGACGGTAAAGTTACCGATGTGCGTGTTTCCGCTGGCCAAACCGTATCAACTGGCGACGTTATGGTCGTAATGGGTTAATTTTAAAAACTATATAATGCTGTACAGGAGGAATTAATAAATGGATGCCTTTGTAGTAGCCCTCCAAGCGGTGTGGAGTGATAGCGGCTTTACTGCCTTTACTATGGGTAACGCAATTATGATGCTGGTTGGTATTATATTGCTGTACATGGCAATTGGTAAAGGATTTGAGCCACTGCTGTTAACACCTATCGCTTTTGGATGTATTTTAGCGAACTTCCCGAAAACCGGATTCGAAACCGATCCTGGTGTAATGCAAGTAATCCTTTATGGTATACATCATGAAATCTTCCCGCCGTTGATTTTCCTTGGCGTTGGCGCAATGACCGACTTTGGTCCGCTGATTGCCAATCCTAAGACTCTGCTGCTGGGTGCAGCCGCCCAGGCAGGTGTGTTCGTAGCTTTGATTGGTGCTATGCTACTTGGATTTACTGTACAAGAAGCCGGCGCGATTGGCATCATCGGTGGTGCCGACGGCCCGACCGCTATTTATTTGGCAGTTAAGCTGGCGCCAAATTTATTAGGTGCAATTGCTGTTGCCGCATATTCTTACATGTCGTTGGTACCTTTGATTCAACCACCTATTATGCATTTATTCACAACTAAGAAAGAGCGCGAAGTTGTTATGGAACAATTGCGCCCAGTCTCTAAGTTTGAAAAATTAGTATTCCCGGTTGCCGTTACTATCGTGGTTAGCTTATTGCTGCCGCCGGTAACTGCGCTGATGGGTATGTTGATGTTAGGTAATCTGTTCCGTGAATCAGGCGTTACTGATCGGTTGTCCGATACTTCGCAAAATGCTCTGATTAATATCGTCACTATTTTCTTGGCAACCGGTACCGGTTTGACTATGAAAGCGGAAAGCTTCCTAACTTATCAAACGATCCTGATCATTTGCTTAGGCTTAGTAGCTTTTGCTGCCGGTACAGTAGCAGGAGTATTATTTGGTAAAATTATGTACATTGCTACCGGCGGAAAAGTTAACCCGCTGATCGGTTCGGCCGGTGTATCGGCAGTTCCTATGGCAGCTCGTGTATCACAAGTTGTTGGTCAAAAAGCTAATCCGTCCAACTTCCTGTTGATGCATGCTATGGGCCCGAACGTAGCTGGTGTTATCGGTACAGCAGTTGCTGCCGGAACCATGTTAGCAATGCTGAAATAATCTATATACAAACTAATATGACACATAGGCACACGCCTATGTGTCATATTAAAAAAATGTATACATTGTGCTTTGCTAGGAAGATACTTACATTAATTAACATAAAATGATCATTGTATTAACCCTAGACGTATTACTGACATCTATGTTAAAATATTATTATAATATTCTTAAAATATCGTTTAAAAAATTATTAAACCCTATGCTTTCAATGCTTAATTGTCAAATTATAATGACATTAGGCGATGAAATATAGAATAGCGAAAGGAGGGAAGACGGAAGAAATCCGATCTATCAAACTACAACTTAAAATTAAGAGGAGGAATTACATTGACACCTGCAGTAAAAACATTATTAGTATTAGCAGTTGTTGCGTTGTTATTCGTAACTGAAGCGATTCCCCTGGCCGTTACATCGATAGCCGGCGCAATTGCCGTAGGAATGCTGGGCGTGATTCCAATTAAAAGCGTATTTGGCGGTTTGGCTAACAGCAACGTGGTACTGTTTGCCGGAATGTTCGTAGTTGGCGCGGCAATGTTCCATACTGGCTTAGCCCAAAAGATTGGTGAAAGCGTTGTAAAATTATTCGGTACCAGTGAAAACGGACTTATGTTAGGTACAATGGCAATCGCCGGTGTATTATCAGCAATGTTGTCGAACACAGGAACTACTGCTGCTCTGATGCCTGTTGTGCTCGGTGTTTGTGCCGCCGCTAAAATTCCAGCCTCCCGTCAATTAATGCCGATGGCATTTGCCGCTGGTTTGGGTGGGATTATTACATTGGTAGGTACACCGCCTAATATCATCGTTACCGGCGCGTTGGGCGCAGCTAAACTCCGTCCATTTGGCTTCTTTGAATTCGCCTGGATTGGTATTCCGTTATTGATAGCTGGTGTCCTGTACATGATGTTTATCGGTAAGCACTTACTGCCAAAAGCGGAACTATCTGCAGATCAAGAAATTGAGCAAGAAGTTGAAGCAAGTAGCCATGACACAACTAAAATGGCAATTTCCGGATTTACACTTCTTGGCGTTGTAGCTGTGATGGCATTAAAAATATTACCGTTGGCAGTTGCTGCAGTTATTGGTGCAATTATCTGCGTATTAACTGGTTGCTTGACTGAAAAACAAGCTTATGCCAGCATTGACTGGGTGACAATCTTCTTGTTTGCCGGAATGTTGCAAGTTGCAACCGCTATGGCCAAAAGTGGAGCCGGTAAACTTATTGCTGACGCTGTTGTTGGTATGTTAGGCGGCAGCCCAAGTCCGCTTGTTGTTACCGCTGCACTATTTATACTGGCCTGTGGTTTAACGCAATTCATGTCCAATACCGCTTCAACCGCATTGTTGGCGCCAATCGGTATCTCTATTGCCAAAGGTTTAGGCGCTAGTCCTCACGCCGTATTAATGGCAATCGCTGTTGCAGCTTCTTGTGCATTTGCAACACCGGTAGGAACACCGCCGAATACATTGGTACTTGGACCTGGCGGCTACAAATTTATGGATTATGTCAAAGCAGGAACCGGACTTGTAGTTGTTTGTTTCGTAGTTTCATTGATAGTAATCCCGATTGTATGGCCGTTCTTCCCTAAATAATTAAACTTTAAAAAATATTTTCAATTTTGATGCGTGGGCAGAGCCTGCGTATCAAAAACGCAAAAAAAATCAGAATATTGTGAATACTTTTTAAAGTTTAATAATTAATTACTAAAGTTAAAAAACTAAAATCAGAAATAGGGGGAACAAAAGTAAAGTCTTCTATTAATGAAGACTATTATATAGATAATTTAATAATAAGAGGAGGAATTACATTGACACCTGCAGTAAAAACATTATTAGTATTAGCAGTTGTTGCGTTATTATTCGTAACTGAAGCGATTCCACTGGCCGTTACATCGATAGCCGGCGCAATTGCCGTAGGAATGCTGGGCGTGATTCCAATTAAAACAGTATTTAATGGCTTGGCAAACAGTAACGTAGTATTGTTCGCCGGTATGTTTGTGGTTGGCGCTGGTATGTTCCACACCGGTTTAGCCCAAAAAATTGGTGAAACCGTTGTAAAATTGTTCGGTACCAGTGAAAACGGACTTATGTTAGGTACAATGGCTATTGCCGGTATATTGTCGGCAATGTTATCCAACACCGGAACAACTGCCGCGTTAATGCCGGTTATCCTTGGTGTATGCGCCGCAGCTAAAATTCCGGCATCCCGGCAATTAATGCCGTTGGCATTCGCTGCCGGTTTAGGTGGAATTATAACTTTGGTTGGTACGCCGCCGAATATTATCGTAACTGGTGCGCTGGGTGCGGCTAAACTGCGTCCGTTTGGCTTCTTTGAGTTTGCCTGGATTGGTATTCCGTTATTAGTCGCCGGTGTTTTGTACATGATGTTTATCGGTAAACACTTACTGCCTAAAGCTGAATTGTCTGCAGATCAAGAAATTGAGCAAGAAGTAGAGGCTAGCAGCCATGATACAACCAAAATGACAATTTCCGGATTAATTCTTCTTGGTGTTGTTGCTGTTATGGCGCTTGGAATTAAGGCTGTTCCCCTGCAAGTTGCTGCTATAATCGGTGCAATTTTGTGTGTATTAACCGGCTGTTTAAATGAAAAACAAGCATATGCCAGTATTGACTGGGTAACCATCTTCTTGTTTGCCGGAATGTTGCAAGTTGCAACCGCTATGGATAAAAGTGGTGCCGGTAAGCTAATTGCTGACGTAGTTGTTGGTATGCTCGGCGGTAGCCCAAGTCCGCTGATTGTTACCGCCGCATTATTCATCTTAGCCTGTGGCTTGACTCAATTCATGTCGAATACCGCTTCGACTGCATTGTTGGCGCCAATCGGTATTTCAATTGCCAAAAGCTTAGGTGCTAGTCCGCATGCCGTATTAATGGCAATCGCTGTTGCCGCATCCTGTGCATTTGCCACACCGGTAGGAACACCGCCGAACACATTGGTACTTGGACCTGGCGGCTACAAATTTATGGACTATGTCAAAGCAGGAACTGGACTTGTAATTGTATGCTTTATTGTTTCTTTGATTATTATCCCGATTGTATGGCCATTCTTCCCTAAATAATTAAACGGTAAAAAATAGTTCTAATTTTGATGCGTGGGCTACAGCCTGCGTATCAAAAACCAAAAAGTATTCAGAATATTTGGAATATTTTTTAAAGTTTAATAAATAATTATATAAATTAAATAAATAATTGAGGAGGATTAAAATAAAGTCTTCGATATGGAGACTATTATATAGATAATTTCATAATTAAGAGGAGGAATTACATTGACACCTGCAGTAAAAACATTATTAGTATTAGCAGTTGTAGCATTGCTATTCGTGACTGAAGCAATTCCATTGGCGGTTACTTCGATCGCTGGTGCAATTGCCGTAGGAATGTTGGGCGTGATCCCAATCAAAACAGTATTCAACGGCTTGGCTGACAGCAACGTGGTCTTGTTTGCCGGCATGTTTGTGGTTGGCGCCGGGATGTTCCATACCGGCTTGGCCCAAAAAATTGGTGAAAGTGTTGTTAAATTATTTGGTACTAGTGAAAACGGTCTTATGTTAGGTACAATGGCCATTGCCTCTATATTATCGGCAATGCTGTCGAACACGGGAACAACCGCGGCATTAATGCCGGTTATCCTTGGTGTATGCGCTGCCGCCAAAATTCCGGCCTCCCGACAATTAATGCCGTTGGCGTTTGCCGCCGGGTTAGGTGGAATCATTACGCTGGTTGGTACGCCTCCGAATATTATCGTAACTGGTGCGCTGGGTGCGGCTAAACTTCGGCCGTTTGGCTTCTTCGAGTTTGCCTGGATCGGTATTCCGATAACGGTGGCTGGTATTATTTACATGATCTTTATCGGCAAGCATCTGCTGCCAAAAGCCGAATTATCGGCCGACCAGGAAATTGAGCAGGAAGTTGAAGCTACCAGTCATGATACGACCAAAATGGCCATTTCCGGGTTGATTCTGCTGGGTGTGGTAGCTGTGATGGCTCTTGGAATCAAAGCAGTTCCGCTGCAAGTTGCGGCAATAATTGGCGCAATTTTGAGTGTATTAACCGGTTGCTTGAACGAAAAACAAGCCTATCGCAGTATTGACTGGGTTACCATATTCTTATTTGCCGGCATGCTGCAAGTGGCAACCGCGATGGATAAAAGCGGCGCCGGAAAACTAATTGCTGATGTAGTTGTCAATATGTTAGGCGGCAGCCCCAGTCCGTTGCTGGTTACCGCAGCATTGTTTATCCTGGCTTGCGGCTTGACCCAATTTATGTCCAACACTGCATCAACCGCACTTTTGGCGCCGATCGGTATCTCTATTGCCAAAGGTTTGGGTGCTAGTCCTCACGCTGTATTGATGGCGATCGCTGTTGCCGCTTCTTGCGCATTTGCAACACCGGTTGGAACACCGCCGAACACATTGGTGCTTGGACCTGGCGGTTATAAATTTATGGACTATGTCAAAGCAGGTACTGGACTTGTAGTTGTATGCTTTATAGTATCTCTTATTGTTATCCCGATTGTATGGCCGTTCTTCCCTAAATAAGTTGACTTTAAAAAATAGTATCAATTTTGATGCGTAGGCAATAGCCTGCGTATCAAAAAACCAAAAAAAATTCAGAATATTGGGAATATTTTTTAAAGTTAAGTAAATGGTTATATAACAATAGAAATATATGATAGATAATAATTAGTTTAATAACTAATTGTAAATATGAAGCTTCGCCAAAAGAAGCTATGATATAGATGTAACAAATATTCAAAATATTTAGAGGAGGAATTACATTGACACCTGCAGTAAAAACATTACTAGTTCTCGGAGTCGTTGCTTTATTATTTATAACTGAAGCAGTGCCTCTGGCCATTACCGCTATGGGTGGCGCAATTGCCGTAGGACTTCTCGGAATCATTCCTATCAAGAGCGTGTTCTCCGGATTATCAAACAGCACAGTGGTTCTATTTGCCGGAATGTTTGTAATTGGCGCTGCAATGTTCTACACCGGATTGGCTCAAAAATTAGGGGAAACTGTCGTAAGAATGACAGGCAAAAGTGAAAATGGTCTCATGTTTGGTACCATGTTAATTGCCGCACTTTTATCATCCGTAACTTCGAATACTGGTACTACTGCAGCTTTAATGCCGGTAATACTGGGAATTTGTTCGGCAGCCAAAATACCTGCTTCCCGTCAGTTAATGCCACTGGCCTTTGGTGCAGGCTTAGGCGGAATTATAACCCTTGTTGGTACACCGCCGAATATAATTGCCGCCGGCGCGTTGAAAGCTGCCGGGTTAAGACCGTTCGGTTTCTTCGAGTTTGCTTGGATAGGTATACCACTGACTATTGCCGGTATTATTTATATGATGTTTATTGGAAAACATCTGTTACCGAAAGCAGAATTATCGGCTGATCAAGAAATTGAGCAAGAAGTAGAAGCAACTTCCCATAATACTACAAAAATGACTATTTCCGGTGTGATTTTATTAGCGGTAGTTGCCGTAATGGCATTGAATTTGAAAGCTGTTCCGCTTGAAGTTGCAGCAATTATCGGAGCTGTTCTCTGTGTATTGACCGGATGTTTGAAAGAAAAGCAAGCATATTCCAGTATCGATTGGGTAACCATATTCTTATTTGCCGGAATGATGCCAATTGCAACTGCTATGGACAAAAGCGGTGCCGGCAAACTTATCGCTGATGCAGTTGTGAATATGTTAGGGGGCAGTCCCAGTCCGTTATTAGTAACAGCTGTCCTGTTTATTTTATCAGCAGGTTTGACTCAATTTATGTCCAATACAGCAGCAACTGCACTATTAGCGCCAATCGGTATTTCCATAGCAAAAGGTTTGGGAGCCAGTCCGCATGCTGTATTGATGGCCATCGCTGTTGCAGCATCTTGTGCATTTGCTACTCCGGTAGGAACACCGCCGAACACATTGGTGCTTGGACCTGGCGGCTATAAGTTCATGGATTATGTAAAAGCCGGAACCGGACTGGTCATTGTAAGTTTGATTGTATCACTAATCGTTATACCGATTGTCTGGCCGTTCTTCCCTGCTAAATAAAGACTGTAAATATCCCCTGGATACAATCCGGGGGATATTTTTGTTCAGGTATGAGCTAATAAAGAGTGCACAGCCTAAGGCATTATGATATAATGAAACAAGTTGCTGAATTAAACATAAAACGGAGGCCAGATTGTGGAAAGGTATCGGGAAACATCAACATATTGTCGGGAAAATTTGATTTGGATGGGATTAGCTATTGCTGCATTACTTGCTTGGTTGGGTTGGGAAATTTACCAAACAATGCAAGGCAAAGTTAGTTTAATTGGTTATGGATACATCCTTATGTTTTTTGTGTTGCTGATCTGGAGATTTGCATTTCGTTATACTTATATTTTAACAAATAAAGAATTAATAATTATTACCTACGGATTTGGTGTTAATCGAACTTATAAGGTTGATTTGGCCCAAACTGAAAGTTATACTAATCGCTATGTGCGCAAATTTTTTCGGCAGACCAAAATCAGTCGTTATATCCATCGGTATTCGTCAGGAGATAAAAATCCTACTCGCTTGCTGGTATTTAGTACTAACGGAAAACTAACCGGTGTTATATTTAAAGCCAGTGATCGGTTTATTGAAGAATTAAAAGTAATGATGCCTAAGAAATTTCTTGATATGAATGAATAATTACCGAAGCGTAACTATATCAGTAAGGGTGGTGAACTAATGGAAGTACAAGTATATGCTCAAAGGATTATAGAGTGTTTTATTGCTTCGCTGGTTTTTATTTACGGGTGTGCCAAATTGCTTGGTGCAGAGAGAAAAGCATTATGGTTTAAGAGGAGAAAAGAAAATCCGTTTAACTTTTTTTTGCGTCGTGGTTTTATGGGTGACTCTTTAAATTTTGGCTATCCACGCACTTGGCAAGGATTACTATTTTTTATTGCGATGTATGGAATAATAATAGGCCTTAGTTATTATTACATTTTCAAATATTAACAAAAACTTTTCGCCGGCAAGGCATTACCAATATTTTTAAATAATTATTCTCTAAAAATCCTTGTTTTGAGCAAGGATTATTTTATTTGTTGTAGAAAATGATGATAAGTTAAAGTAAAAGAGTTTGCAATTGAATCAGGGGGAATACTATTGTGAGAACAAACAGTCGAGGAATTGGTGTGTTGGTTATACTTCTTGTTACAGGCGCTATTTTGGGCGGCATTTTGGGAGAACTGATTGCAACAACACCTGCATTAGGAGGAATAGCACCATATTTAGTAAAAACTTATCCGGTATTAGATATTCCGCCTATGACAATTAATCTTTATGTTATTAGGCTCACGGTGGGATTTGCCCTGTTCCCTAATTTGGTGAGTGTAATAGGAATGATTGCAGCGATTATTCTGTTTCAAAGAATTTAGGAGGGAGAATCATGGCACTAGTCTTAGCATCTAATTCACCCAGACGCCAGGACTTACTAAATCAAGTTGGCTGCACATATAAGATTGTGCCAAGTGATTATACAGAAGATAATTTTTCAGATGTTGATCCAATCCAATTAGCTGTACAACACGCTGTTGGGAAAGCGGAAGATGTTGCCAAAGAATATATTGGGGATATAGTTATTGGAGCCGATACGATTGTAGTTTATCAAGGTAAGATATTTGGTAAACCGAAAGACCAAGATGATGCCCGCAGAATGCTTAGCGAGCTATCGGGTAAACGACATAAGGTTATAACAGGAGTGGCAGTAGTTCAAACAAGTAAAGTTTTGTCTGATTATGCAGTAACTGACGTTCAATTAAGAAAGTTGTCAACTGAGGAAATTGAACGATACATTGCCACTGGTGAACCTTTAGATAAGGCCGGAGCCTATGGAATTCAGGAAAAAGGAGCATTGCTTGTTGAATGTATCGATGGTTGTTATTCTAATGTGGTTGGATTGCCTTTGACTGTATTATATCGTTTGCTTAGTAAGGTAGGCGTACATTTATTATGACTCAAAAAGCTTCATTTACAATAAAAGAACTGCCTGCGGATGAACGTCCCCGCGAAAAGCTGATCGTTCATGGCGCCGATAGTCTTAGTAATGCCGAATTGTTGGCAATCCTCTTACGAACCGGTACTGTCAATGATTCAGCGATCAGGATCGCGGAATCATTATTGATAAAGTTTCATGGATTAGTAGGCTTAGGCGGACTATCGGCACAAGAGCTAAGTAAAATAAAAGGGATTGGTCTGGCTAAAGCGGTTACGATTATTGCCGCGATGGAGCTAAGCAAACGAATGAATGCAATTGCTTTGCAGGAACGGCCAACTATAAAAACACCGCAAGATGCAGCGGCATTAATGATGGCTCGACTTAGATATGAATCTAAGGAAAAGTTTTTAGCTTTGTTACTGAGTACAAAGAATCATATAATTGCAACTCCGGTAATATCAGTTGGTACATTAGATGCTTCTTTAGTCCATCCTCGGGAGTTATTCCGTGAGGCTATTAATTATGCAGCCGCCTCGATTATTTTGGTACACAATCATCCTAGTGGCGATCCAACTCCCAGTCCAGAAGATATTGAATTGACAAATAAATTGACTTCAGCCGGAGAGTTGCTGGGGATTAAGATTTTAGACCATATAATAATTGGCTGTGGGAAGTATGTAAGTATGAAAGAAAAGGGAATAATATAAGTAATTTTATTTAAGTACAAAAACAAGCAAGTAGCGAAGACTTGAAAGGAGTCATAAAAACAATGGCTAGTATATTAGGATCTTTTTCGAGAGATATGGGGATAGATTTAGGAACTGCAAATACGTTAGTGCATGTAAAAGGAAAGGGTATCGTCTTAAGAGAGCCGTCGGTTGTGGCAATCCAAAAAGACACCGGTGAGGTTTTGGCTGTTGGTGAAGAAGCTAAGCAAATGATTGGCAGAACACCCGGTAATATTATAGCAATTCGTCCCTTGAAAGATGGAGTAATTGCTGATTTTGATGTAACTCAAGCAATGTTGAAATATTTTATTCAAAAAGCAATTGATAGTAAATCGTTTGTAAAACCGAGAGTTGTGGTCGGTGTGCCCTCAGGAGTAACTGAAGTGGAAAAGCGGGCCGTTATTGATGCTACTATTCAGGCCGGTGCCCGTGAAGCGTTTTTGATCGAAGAACCTATGGCTGCTGCAATTGGAGCCGGCCTGCCTGTCCATGAACCGACAGGTAATATGGTTGTTGATATTGGCGGTGGAACTACTGAAGTTGCCGTAATTTCCCTTGGTGGTATAGTTACCAGCCGTTCGATTCGAATCGGCGGTGACGAAATGGATGCATCGATCATGCAATATATAAAGAAAACTTATAATTTGCTGATAGGAGAAAGAACTGCCGAAGAGATCAAGATTACAATAGGCTCGGCTATCCCGCAGGAATTTGATACAGAGCGGGAAATAAGAGGGCGGGATTTAGTAACCGGTTTACCCAAAACAATTGTGATTCAAGCAGGTGAAATAGGCAAGGCTCTTGCTGAGCCGGTTGCAGGTATTATTGAAGCGGTAAAAGTAACCTTGGAAAAGACCCCGCCGGAACTTGCTTCAGATATTATGGACCGTGGTATAGTTATGACCGGTGGAGGTTCTTTACTGCGTGGTTTGGACAAGTTGTTGAACAGGGAGACTGGTATGCCGGTACATCTTGCAGAAGATCCGCTGTCTTGTGTAGCAGCCGGTACAGGTAAAGCAGTAGAGACCATCGATTTATTGAAGCGGGTATTAATGGCACCTAAGAAAATGGTTTAGAAAGGAGAACCGTGTAAGTGAAGTTGTTTCCCAAGAAAGCAGTCATACTGTTACTGGCCTTGATTACTGTGGTTGTACTCGCAGGAGCTTCGTTAAAAGGGAAGTACCAATTTCCGTTTGCCGAGCGGGTAGTAACTACAATAATAGCCCCAATTAGTTCAGTTATGACCAATATTGGTTATAAATTTCGCAAAAGTGTGTTGTTTGTTGGTAATTTTTTTACATTGTATAAAAATAATCAACAGTTAATTACAGAAAAGCAACAGTTACAGAAAAAATTGGTTCACCTGCAAGAAGTCGAAGCCGAAAATGCTAGGCTGCGGGATGTATTAAGCTACAAAAGCAGAGTACCGCAGTACAATATTGTTACTGCGGCTGTAATTGCGCGTGATCCGGCCAGTTGGATGGATATGATCGTTATTGACCGGGGTAGCGCGGAAGGCATTAGAAAAGATATGCCGGTTGTTACCCATCAAGGACTTGTTGGTAATGTAATTCAGGTTTTTAATCACTCAGCCAAAGTGCAGTTGGTTTTAAGCCCGCGGAGTTCAGTGGGAGGATTGGTACAACGAAATGAATCGCGAATTGCAGCGATAATTGTTGGCAATGGCACGAAACCACTAAGTCCGCGGATGATCAATTTAGCAAGAGATGCGGATATAGTTAAAGATGATGTTGTGATAACATCTGGCTTTGGCGGAATTTATCCCAAGGGAATTTTAATTGGCCAAGTAAAAGACATCGTTGAAGAAGAAGGCGGACTGTTAAAATATGCTGTATTGAAGCCGGCAGTTAATTTTGATAGACTAGAAGAAGTAATGGTAATTATTAAGAAACGTGACCTGCCAAGTGTGTCTAAAGGAGCTCCTTTATGAGAACATTGCACTGGGTAGGACTTGTAGCTGTATTAATTATATTGCAGACGACATTTGTTCCGCTTATTGCTTTCCAAGGAGTGCGGCCTGATTTATTGCTTGGTCTAATTGTGTCCTGTGGATTATTATTTGGCAAGGAACAGGGAGTAGGCATTGGCTTTTTTTCCGGCTTGTTGCAAGATCTGTTTACCGGAAGTTTCTTTGGTCTACATATACTGTCAAAGGTGACTATCGGATATTTGTTTGGTTTAACGGAAAAGAAAGTTTATAAGCGCAACCTCTTATTACCGATTGTTGCTGTTGCAGTTACTAGTATTTGTTATTTTGCGGTGTATGTATTCATATTAATATTGTTCCGTTATAAAGTTGATAATATTTATGGCTTGATTCAAACCATGCTGGTATTTGCCGGATATAATATGCTATTTTCGCTGCCAATTCACCTTATTGTTTACCGGCTTGGCAGCTTGAACAAAGATTCATAGAGATATGGGGCAGAGGAGGTGACGGTGTGCAGGTTAAACGCTCGAAGAGCCGTATTGATATATTGGCGATATTATTAGTTTTTATTTTTTGCGCATTAATAAGCCGGTTGGGCTATCTGCAAGTAGTGCAGGGAAAGTATTACGAGCGTTTAGCAGATGGAAACCGTATCCGTCTTGTACCTATTATGGCTCCAAGGGGTGTATTTTATGATCGAAATGGGGTTACCCTTGTCTCTAATCGGCCAGGTTTTACTCTTTCAGTCAGTTTTATTAATAAAGCAATTTCAGATGATGTCATTGCTAAGATGGCTGAGATCCTTGAAATTTCACCCAAGCAAATAAAAGATAAGATTGCGAATAAATCTGGATCATATGAACCAATAACAATAAAGTCCGATATCGGACCGGAATTTGTTACCAAGATTGAAGAACATAAACATGAACTGCCTGGTGTTGCTATTGATATTCAACCAATCCGTAATTATGTTGATAATGAGTTAGCTGCGCATATTTTTGGGTATGTCAGTGAGATAAGTGATTGGGAACTTGCCAAGCTTAAGGACAAAGGCTACAAGGCTGGTCAAATTGTAGGCAAATCGGGTTTGGAGCGCGTGTATGACTTAGATTTACGTGGCGTAGATGGCGGAAACCAAATTGAAGTTGATGTGACTGGACGAGTAGTTCAAATTTTAGGGAAACGGGATCCTGTTCCCGGTAATAATCTGATTCTGACCTTGGATTACCGCATACAACGTGCAGCTGAGAAAGCTATTGATGAACAATTGCAATACCTTCAGACTGACACGCGTTATCGTAATGCCAAAGCCGCCGCTGCGGTTGTAATGAATCCTCAAACCGGCGAAATACTTGCAATGGTTAGCCGACCGGTATTTAATCCAAATTTGTTTGCAGCAGGGATCTCGTATAAAGAATGGGAAAAAATTAGTTCAAATCCATTTCACCCGATGGACAATAAAGCAATTTCCGGGGAATATCCACCCGGATCGACATTTAAAATCGTGACCGGCACTGCCGCACTGGAATTAAAAAAAGTAACACCCGAAGAAAAAATTCTAGATACCGGTAAGCATTGGCTGATTCCCAAGGGGAATGCCGAAGGCGAGGCTTTAGGCTGGATCAACTTTAAAGAAGCGCTTTCAAAGTCCGATAATGTTTATTTTTATGAAATGGGTAATAGGTTAGGGATTGATAATCTTGAGAAATATGCCAGAATGTTCGGTTTAGGCGCTAAAACAGGTATTAAGCTGCTGGGTGAATCTGAAGGACTTGTTGCTAATAAGAAATATAAGGAAAAGGTATTTGGCGAAGACTGGTATTTAGCTGAAACTTTCGATGCTGCCATTGGGCAGGGATTTCAGTTAGCAACTCCATTGCAGCTTGCGATGATGATCAGTCAGATTGCCAATGGCGGCCAGCGCTATCAACCATATCTGGTTGACAAGATTACGAGTCCGGCTGGCCAAGTTATCAAGACTTTTGAACCGGAAAAAACCGGAAGCATAAACATTTCTGCTGGTACGCTTCAGCTTATTCGTCAATCATTACGTGAAGTGGCTCTAGAAGGTGGCACAGGAGCATTTGCTTTCCATGATTTTCCTATTCCGATTGCCGGGAAGACCGGTACAGCTGAAAACTCGCATGGATCAGATCATGGATTATTCGTTGCTTATGCCCCCTTTGATTCACCGCGAATTGCGGTTGCAGTTATTGTTGAACAAGGAGGATTTGGTGCCGGTTCAGCTGTGCCGATAGCCAAAAAGATATTAGAAGCAGCGTTTAACGTAAATCAACCGCTAACCGTCAATGCCAAAGTATTAACAGCACATACTGCTTTATGAGGATCTAAGTATAGCTAGCAGACTAATCACTGAGCTTCAATTATAACGGGTTGCGGCCCGTTTTTTTATACAGATAAGGCAGGAAATATTCAAGAAGAAGCGAAGTTCCACAAGAAAGCATGTACAATTTTGAGGAGTTATAGAAATAAGAATGAGCGAACATATTTTTATTAAAGGTAAGAGGAACGGGCTTGAGCTAGTCTTTGATCAAAGTATTGATTTTGAGGTCATATATAATCAGCTAAAAAACAAATTAGCAGCCGCAACAGCGTTTTTTAATGAAGAGGCCGCAATGCATGTAAGGTGTGATAGAAACTTAACTGAAGAACAGAAAAATAAATTAGTTTCTTTACTTGCAAATTATGGGCTAAAGTATGACGAGCAGCACATGAACAAGGATAATAATGGATCATGCTCAATTAGCTCGGCACAAGAAGTTATTTTTGAGATACAAAAGAATAAAACGCTTATTCTCAATAAAACATTACGCAATGGACAGAAAATAGAATATGAAGGATCGATAGTGATTATTGGGGACGTTAATCCTGGGGCACAAGTAATCGCCGGTGGCAATATCCACATTATCGGTACCTGCCGGGGTACTGCCCATGCCGGGGCTCAAGGGGATAAGTCGGCCACAATCACTGCAACGCGCCTTATAGCTAGTCAGTTGCGGATCGCTTCGTTGATCACCAGGGCGCCGGACAATTTGATAGAATCACAGACGGCTGAAACGGCAAGAATTTTACGGGATACTGTGGTCATACAACCAGCAAATTGCTAGGGAGGTTTGTTATGGGAGAAGTAATCGTAATTACATCCGGAAAAGGCGGAGTAGGTAAAACAACCACAACTGCCAATCTGGGAACCGGTTTTGCATTATTAGGGAAAAAAGTAGTGCTTATTGATGCTGATATTGGCTTAAGAAATTTGGATGTTGTAATGGGTTTAGAAAACAGAATAGTATATGACTTGGTGGATGTAACGGATGGGAATTGCCGGTTAAAACAAGCACTTATTCGTGACAAGCGTTATGATACGCTTTATCTATTGCCGGCTGCACAGACCAGGGATAAGACTGCAGTTAGTCCGGACCAAATGAAGCAGTTGTGTCACGATTTAGCTGAGGATTTCGACTATGTATTGATTGATTGTCCGGCCGGAATTGAACAAGGTTTTAAAAATGCTATCGCCGGTGCGGACAAGGCTGTAATTGTTACTACTCCGGAAGTATCAGCAGTCAGAGACGCCGACCGAATAATCGGGCTGCTTGAATCTGAAGGCAAGGAAGGTCCAAAATTAATTATTAATCGTATTCGTCCGCAAATGGTCAAGAAAGGCGATATGATGGACATTGAGGACATAATTGAAATTTTGGCAGTAGATTTGTTAGGCATTATACCTGAAGATGAATATATTGTCATTTCTACTAATCGCGGTGAACCGGCTGTTGCCAATCCGGTATCGATGGCAGGTGCTGCTTATAAGAATATAGTTCGCCGGCTAATGGGAGAAAATGTTCCTTTGATGAATTTTGATTCACAAGACGGTTTTATCGATAAAGTTAAGAAAATGTTTGGTTTTGGGGGGTAGACGGTATGTTAGATTTGCTGCAAAAAATGTTTGGCAAGGAAACGATAGGTTCAAAAGATATTGCCAAAGAACGACTACGCCTTGTCTTGGTACATGACCGAATAAATGTATCTCCGCAATTTATGGAATCTTTAAAGGATGATATGATCAAAGTAATATCAAATTACATGGATATTAATGAACAAGAGATGGAAGTCAATCTAACTACTTCGAAGTCGACGGTGGCGCTGGTGGCCAACATTCCTGTGAATCGAATGAAACGCGGCTGCACTTTGGAAGACTAATATTGAAATACGGAAGGTAAGTGTCCAATTATGCTGAATCGTCGCTTACTAAAGAATCTGGATTTTGTCGCAATATTTGTAACATTACTATTACTGGCAATTAGTCTTGTATTTATTGGCAGTGCGACACACATTAATACTCCCAGTGAGGACCGCTATTGGTACGTACAACGCCAAGGTTTATTTACGCTGTTTAATATTATTTTGGTATATTTTACCCTGAATTTTGATTACAAAATATTGAGTAGATTTGCCAATGCTTTATATGTAATAAATCTTGTTATGTTACTGGCAGTTATGTTTGTCGGACATTCAGCGTTGGGGGCGCAACGGTGGATACAAATTGGTCCGGTTTCACTGCAGCCTTCGGAATTCTCTAAAATAATTATGATCATTGCGTTGGCCAATATGCTAGACCATCGTTGGGGGCAGCTTCGAACCTTACGTGAGGTGCTTCCGGTTTTTGTTTATGTCGGTATACCGTTTTTACTTGTTTTAAAGCAGCCGGATTTAGGTACTTCATTGGTTTTTATGGCTATTTTGTTTGGTATGATTTATGTGGCCGGTATTAATACTAAGATTCTTATGGGTATTTTTGCCGCGGGAATTGCATTTATGCCAATTTTTTGGCACTTTTTGAAAGATTATCAAAAAATGCGGTTGTTAGTATTTTTAGATCCGAATGTCGACCCGTTAGGATCGGGGTATCATATTATTCAGTCCAAAATTGCTATTGGTTCGGGCATGGTCTTAGGCAAAGGATTGTTTGGCGGTACGCAAAGTCAACTGAATTTTTTACCGGAAAATCACACTGATTTTATTTTTGCCGTTATTGGTGAAGAAATGGGATTTGTTGGTGCATTTTTAATATTGTTTCTATACTTCATATTGCTGTACCGTGGCTTGAAAATTGCCGGAGTAGCTAGGGATAATTTCGGAACTTTGCTGGCTGCCGGAATTATTTCAATGTTAACATTTCATATTTTAGTTAATGTTGGGATGACGGCAGGGATTATGCCGGTAACCGGAATTCCTCTACCGTTTATGAGTTATGGCGTAAGTGCTCTTACTACTAACATGTTGAGTATTGGTATTATGTTGAATATTTATATGCGTCGACAAAAAATATTATTTTAATAGCAGGTGAAAAAAAAGCAGACAAATGTGTCTGCTTTTTTGTGTGGGTATAAACAGAACAGTTTGTCATATATATTAATATATCTATGGGCTTAAGCGGGAGGTTTGGCGTATGACAAATTGGCGTAAAATTAAAAATTACCACTGGGATTCAAATGATGGATGGCATTCGAACGAGCGGTGGAAAAACAGGGAAAAACCACAGAACTATTGGTGGAAACGTACTGCAGCCGCAATGCTGATTTTCGCTATAGTGTATCTTGCCCATATTTCGGATACCGGGTTTGGCCGTGAAGTTGATTACCAGATTAAAAATATTGTTACTGAGTCTACTAATTTTAAAGAGATTGCCAATAACTTTATTAAGTATATGGATGAATCATTAGATATGGCTGCAATTCGCAAGGTCACAAGCAAGATGTTAACTGTTGCACCTGCTCAGCCCCTAAAATATATGAATATGCCGGTTACCGGTACGATCGTTTCATCATTTGGGGAGTACGTGCCAACTGCAACTAACAAAAAGAGCATATTGCAAGGCATATTGATAAAAACGAAACCGGACGAACCGGTCAAGGCGGCTGCTGCCGGAAAGGTAAAAACTGTAATAACCGACAAGGAAGGTTTCAATATTGTGATCGATCATGGCATTGGTACTGAGACTTATTACGGACGCTTAAGCAAAGTGGTAGTAAAGAAAGAAGAAGTCATAAGCCAGAATCAGATTATCGGGTTTGCAAACTCTCAGCTGAAGGAACCATTACTATATTTTGAAATCAGGGATAAAGGAGTACCGGTTGATCCTGCAGCAAGATTGACAGGAATAGATGTAGTTAGTGAAAGGAAGTGAACTCTTTGCGGGCTGGGAAGGTTGCCGGAATACAAATAGTTATTAGCAACTGGTTTTTGGTGTTGCTAATAATTTTTTTACTGGCCGGTATGGCCGGTAAATTAATGTTAGCTTTTATAAGCGTAATAATTCATGAATTAGCTCATATATGTGTGGCCCGATTTCTCGGATATCAGGTGGGTACGTTGGAATTATTACCGTTTGGCGGGGTAGCTCATATTTACAATTTGGGTAAGGCTAGTGCCGGACAAGAAATTTTGATTGCGTTGGCCGGTCCGGCGGTCAGTCTGGTTATAACCATTGTTAGTTATTTGTCGGCGCAGGGTATTCCGCAATATAGAGAATTACTTCAATTTATATATGATACTAATTTCATGCTGGCAACATTTAATATGTTGCCGGCTTTACCTTTAGATGGGGGAAGAATTGTACGAGCGTGGCTATCACTTTTTTACGGGCATTTGCAGGCAACAATAATTGCGGTCAAATGTACGAAAATAATATGCTTGTTATTGATAGTCATTACTGGGTGGCTGTTTTATGATACACGAACATTAAATATTACATTCGTTGTGGCTGTGTTGTTTCTGTATTTATCGGTAAGAGCAGAGATAAGTGCTGCAAGATTAAGAAACATGCAAATACTTGCTCAAAAGAAAGCGTTACTGCTAACCCAAGGAGCAATGCAGACTATTCACCTCACTGTATTATCACATGTTAAAATCAAGGATATTCTTAAACTGTTTAAAGAAGATTATTATTATGTTGTGTTGGTCGTTAATCCCGATTTTCATTTACAAGGGGCTATTACGGAAACCGAGGTTTGGGAATCTTTGCCTCTTAAAGGCATTTTTACGGAAATTGGTGATTTTTTATAGTATTGGCAGGATTTTTTGGTGAAACGTAGAACGTAGGGTAAAATGTTTAGAGGTCTTAATTGCGAAACATAATATCAATAAAATATTAAACCGGAGGATATTGTAGTGAGTAAAGTAATTGTACCATCAGCTTTGCTAAACAGGGTTGTGAAACCTTCCCGTTATACCGGACAAGAATGGAATACAATTGTAAAAGAACAGTCAAAGGTCGATGTTTCATTTGCATTGGCCTTCCCTGATGTCTATGAAGTGGGCATGTCTTATTTGGGCTATAAGATTTTATATCACATACTCAATGGCCGGCAGGAGGTTGCCGCTGAACGGGTTTATGCACCTTGGGTAGACATGGAAGAACAGATGCGCAACAGTAATATCCCGTTGTTTTCCCTAGAAAGTTTTCGCCCGTTGGGTGAATTTGATTTTGTTGGTTTTACTTTACAATATGAAATGTCGTACAGTAATATCTTAAATATGCTGGATCTTGGCGGAATACCCTTATTGGCTTGTGACCGCAATGAAACCCAGTCATTCGTAGTCGGCGGCGGACCTTGCGTATATAATCCGGAGCCCTTAGCTGATTTTTTCGACATTTTTCTTATTGGCGAAGCAGAGGAGTTAATTTTAGAAATCGTAGATTGTTATAAGCAATGGAAACAAAGCGGACGGAGCGGCGGACGGGCCGGCTTTTTAAAAGAAGCTGCTCTGATCGAAGGGGTTTATGTACCGTCCTGTTATGACGTTAACTATAATGCGGATGGAACGGTAATGAGTATTGGACTGACCAGCAAGGATATAAAGCCGCAAGTACATAAGCGTGTAATCAAAGATCTGGAGACAGTAGATTTTCCCACTCGGCCAGTGGTTCCGTTTGGCGAAATTGTCCATGACCGAATCATGCTGGAAATCTTCCGCGGCTGTACGCGTGGCTGCCGTTTTTGTCAGGCCGGTATGATTTATCGCCCGGTACGCGAACGAAAGGTTGATACACTGGTTGAGCTGGCTCAACAATTAGTTAATAATACAGGTTATAATGAAATTTCATTGGTCTCGTTAAGTACTGCTGATTATTCATGCTTGCATCCTTTGATCACTGCCTTGATGAGTCGTATGAAAGAGCAAGGGGTCAGTGTATCGTTGCCTTCATTGCGTATTGATAGTTTCTCAATTCAATTAGCGCAAGAAGTTCAGCAGGTTCGTAAGAGCGGGCTTACCTTTGCGCCGGAAGCAGGTACTCAGCGGCTGCGAGATGTTATTAATAAAGGTGTCAATGAAGACAATTTAAGAGATGCGGTTTGTGCGGCATTTCGAGCCGGTTGGTCGTCGGTTAAGCTGTATTTTATGATTGGTTTGCCTACCGAAGAAGATGATGATATCAGGGGTATTGCCAAGTTAGCTTATCAGGTGCTTGATTGGTATAAAGAAGTGAAGGGAAGAAGAGGAGCAAAAGTGACTGTCAGTGTTTCGTCATTTGTTCCTAAGCCGCATACTCCTTTTCAGTGGTTTGGACAAGACTCTATTGAGCAATTGGAACGGAAACAACATTTACTGCGAGATATGCTTAAGAATCGGGATATTAATTTCAATTGGCATGATGCCAAGACCAGTTTTTTAGAAGGTGTGTTTGCCCGTGGGGACCGGCGGTTAGGTAAAGTGTTATTAAAAGCATGGTCTACCGGGGCAAGATTTGATGGTTGGTCGGAGCAGTTTGATTACGAGAATTGGCTCACAGCTTTTGCTGAATGTAATATTGACCCGCATTTTTATGCTAACCGGGAGCGTCAAGAGCAAGAAATTATGCCGTGGAGTCACATTCAGCCAGGTGTAGAAAAAAAATTTTTGTGGAGAGAATACCAACAAGCTCTAAAACAGGAACTAACAGCAGATTGCCGGCGCGGTGACTGCGGAGCTTGCGGGGTTTGCTCCGGACTGGGCGTAGGAATCATTGACTGGGGGAATGAATAAGATGAAAATCAGGGCTGAAATTTCAAAGGGTGATGAAATACGATATATTTCCCACCTTGATTATTCCCGGGCAATAGAGAGAGCGCTCCGCCGAGCCCAATTGCCGCTTGCCTACTCCGAAGGATTTAATCCGCATGTAAAACTTTCGTTCGCCTCGGCCTTGGCAGTTGGGATTACCAGCCAATCGGAATTTATGGATTTGGAATTAACTAAAACTATGAATATTGATACGATCAAGTCTTGTTTAGAACCCCAATTACCCGCCGGTATAAATTTAATTCGCTGCCAGCAAATTTATAATAACGCGGCTAAACTAATGGCCGTGGTAAATTTAGCATGTTACAAGGTCTTTTTCTCGGAGTTGTCTGGCCATGAACAACTAGAGAAAAGCATTCATAAGTTTAATTTTAGTGATAATTTATTGTTTGTGCGGGAGAATCCGAAAGGAAAAAAACAAATTGATGTAAAAGAATATGTACAGGAAATTTGTTGCAATTTTTACCCTTATGGTTTGGAATTGAGTTTTGATACCAAGATCACTCCCAGCGGGAGTATCAAACCAGGTGAAGTGTTACAAGCATTAGACCATCATTATGACCTCAATTTGCCGCTTGATGATGCTTTAATATGCCGAACCGGTTTGTTTATTGAAAAAGGAACAAAGCGAATGTCGCCATTTGATTTGATAGGAGAAAAATGATGGTTAAGAAGATTTTAGCAAATATTTCTCCGGAAGAGACCAGAATTGCTATATTAGAAGACGGTCAGCTTGCAGAAGTAGCTGTGGAAAGACGCGATGCCGAAAACATTGTCGGTAATATTTATAAAGGTAAAATAAAGAATATTTTGCCGGGGATGCAGGCCGCATTTGTTGATATCGGTGAACAAAAAAACGCTTTCTTATATACCGGTGAAACAGCTGAGGGTAATTTGATACCGGCCAAAACGGGGGATACCGTTCTTAGTATCGGGCAAGATGTACTAATTCAAATTACTAAAGATGCAGTAGGTAAGAAAGGTCCACGGGGAACTTTACACTTAGCCTTGCCGGGTAGATATGCCGTTTTAATGCCTACTGTTGAATACATTGGAATATCCAGGCGCATCACTGATGATTCAGAACGGGAACGGCTAAAAAAAATTGCCAGTGATTTAAAGCCGGCCGGTATGGGAGTCATTATTCGGACTGTTGCCGAAGATAAAAACAGTGATGAGTTACAAAAAGATATTTCTTATTTGTATAAGTTATGGACAGCGATATTAGCTCGATTCAAACGTGAACCGGCGCCGTTATTACTTTATCGTGATGTTGATCTTATAATTCGGATTGTCAGGGACCATCTTACGGATGATGTTAGTGAATTTATCATCGATGATCGGGAAGCATTTGGCCGTGTTTGCGATTTATTATCATATTTATCGCCGGAGTATGCAGGAAAGGTCAAAATGTTCACCGATTCACAAGATCTGTTTTTTAAATTTGGAATTGAAAGTACTTTGAGTGAATTAACCAAACGCCAAGTTATGCTCAATTGTGGAGGTTATTTAGTTTTTGACCACACTGAAGCCTTGACGGTCATTGATGTAAATACCGGAAGTTTTGTTGGAACGACTAACTTATCAGATACAGTGTTTCGCACAAATTTAGAAGCGGCAGATGAAATTGCCCGGCAGATTCGTTTGCGGGACATCGGTGGTATAATCATTGTTGATTTTATCGATATGGACAGTGATGAGCATCGGGATACGGTACTTAATTATCTGCAAGAAAAAGTTAAGTATGATCGCACTAAAACCAATGTGCTAGGTTGGACATCGCTGGGATTGGTGGAGATCACTCGCAAAAAATCCAGGCGTAATGTAACCGGTATTTTATATTCAGATTGCCCATTATGTGAAGGCCGGGGCAGTGTTCAGTCACCGGAAACAGTTGCCGTCAATATTCGGCGCCAATTACGTCGTATTGTCCGGCAGCACCGCAGAGGGATGAATATCTTGATCCAGGTTAATCCGCAAATCGCTAGTGTCTTTGGTAAAAAGGGTGAACTGAATGACTTGCAACAGGAGCTGTTTTGTACGATTTCGGTTGAGGCGGTAGCCAATATGCATCCGGAGACATTTTCTATCCTTGAACAAACGAATAAATGAATGTTATTTGACAAGTTATTGTTAATATGCTAAAATTTCTTAGCATGGGTTTTTCTATGCGTCCCAAACCGCACAGAGAGGTTTTAAATCCGTACAGGTACCGTATCTGGCGAGTATGATTGCAAGGGAGGTGTAAGTTATGTACGCTATTATAGCTACTGGTGGAAAACAATATCGTGTTGCCGAAGGCGATGTACTGCGCGTGGAAAAGATTGAAGCCGGCGTTGGTGAAGTATTTGAATTCAATGATGTGTTAACTGTGGTTAAAGATGGAGAAGTTGTGGTTGGTAAGCCAATGGTAAACGGAGCCAAAGTCATAGCAAAAGTTGTAGAGCATGGCAAAGGAAAGAAAATTTTAGTTTTTAAATATAAAGCTAAATCCAATTATCGCAAGCGTCAAGGTCACCGCCAACCGTTCACTAAAATAATGATTGAGAAGATCGATGCATAATTTATGGTTAAAATTATTGTTTATCGAAATAATGAGTCGATAGAGGGGTTCAATGTTCACGGACATGCGAATAAAGCTCCTCATGGACACGATATCGTTTGTGCCGGTATTTCAGCTTTGACTCAGGCTTGTGTGCTGGGACTGCAAAATCATTTGCAGCGAAAATTAGATCTTCATGTTGCAAGTGGAAGTTTAGAAATGACATTAGTAGATAAGCCCGATGCACTTTCGAATGCAATATTAGAAACAATGTGCATGGGGCTGAACGAAATATGCCGGTTGTACCCGGAAAGTGTTTGTATGTTAGAACGCAGGAGGTGAGAATGATGCTTAATTTTGATTTGCAATTATTTGCACATAAAAAAGGTGTTGGTAGTTCCCGTAATGGACGTGACAGTCATTCCAAACGGCTGGGGGTAAAACGCCATGCCGGTGAAGTTGTGACTGCCGGAAGTATTTTGGTTCGTCAAAGAGGAACGCGGTTTTTCCCAGGAGAGAACGTGGGCATTGGTAAAGACCATACCTTGTTTGCCAAAGTTCCCGGCCGGGTAGCTTTTGAACGTAAAGGACGGGAGGATAGACAAATTAGCGTCTATCCGGTAGAAGCGGCAATGTAATTATGATACCTGCGACTGCGCGTCGCAGGTATTTTTTATCTGATTAGGATATATTAAAAGGAATTTTGGTCGTGTAACGCGAAAAGCATGGTGTCAAGGAAAATGGAAGAAGGTCATAGTATGAATGAAGAAAAAGTTTGTGATGAAGTAGTTCGGCTGTTACGTATACAGCGTCATGATTTTATTAATCATCTCCAGGTTTTGCATGCCTTGCTGCAGATGGGTAAGATCGATAGGGCAATGAACTATATGGAAGACCTTGCTAAAGATACCAATGCAGTTCCTGAATTATTGCTGCAACATAATTTTCGCAGTGACTGTAGGCAAAAATCTACTACTTGATAATATTTATGTTCGGATAAGTACATATTACAAAATAATGAAAAAGCATTATTTTAGTGAAGGAGATTTCATATGTTTATAGATAGGGCCAGGATATTTGTGCAAGCCGGTAGTGGTGGAGACGGAATGTCCGGGTTTCGCCGGGAAAAATATGTTCCTAAAGGCGGACCAAGTGGTGGTGATGGTGGACGTGGCGGAAATGTGGTATTAGTAGTTGACCAAAATTTAAACACGCTTATCGATTTTCGCTACAAGAAGCAATTTAAAGCTGAGCGTGGCGGAAATGGCGGGATGAGTAATCGTTTCGGCCAATACGGCGAAGATATGTATATAAAAGTACCGCCGGGAACCATTGTTAAAGAAGATGAAACAGGGATCGTATTAGCTGACCTCACTGAAATTGGCCAGGAGTTTATTATTGCTAAAGGCGGACGTGGCGGCCGGGGAAACGCGCGATTTGTTACCAGTGTGCATCGGGCGCCGACTTTTGCCGAAAAAGGCGAACCAGGTGATGAAAAATGGATTAAATTAGAATTAAAACTACTGGCTGATGTAGGTTTGGTTGGTTATCCCAGTGTGGGTAAGTCAAGTATATTGTCGAGAGTTTCGGCGGCTAAACCTGAAGTTGCAGCTTATCATTTTACTACTTTAACCCCAGTATTGGGGGTAGTAAGCTTAGGTGAAGGGCGGAGTTTTGTTTTGGCCGATATTCCCGGCCTTATTGAAGGAGCTCATGAAGGAGTTGGTTTAGGACACGATTTTCTGCGGCATATTGAACGGACAAAGCTAATTTTACACGTTTTAGATGTGTCGGGAATGGAAGGCCGTGATCCTATTGAGGATTATCATAAAATAAATCAGGAGCTTGCATTATATAATGAGCGGTTGGGCAAGCGCCCGCAAATTATTGTTGCCAACAAAATGGATTTGCCCCAGGCCCGGGATAATTTTCAACGGGTACTTGATTATATGGTTAAAGAGGGTCGCGAGGTGTTTGCTGTTTCGGCAGCAACCGGAGAGGGTCTCACTGCCGTTATGAATAGGGCTGAACAACTGTTGCAGGAATATGTTGAAGATTTTCCGCTGGAAGATGCTAAGGTTTATCAAGCCGAACCGGAACGGGAGTTCTGGATTACCCGTGAAGATGACGGGACATTTGTGGTACATGGAAAAAATATCGAAAAGTTAGTGGCCATGATCAATTTCGATAATGATGAAGGCGTACGCAGATTTCAGCTGATTTGGCGCCGGCTGGGCATCGAAGAAGCATTACTGGAACGAGGGATACAAGAAGGCGACAATGTCCGCATAAGAGATGTTGCTTTTGAATATCATCCTTAGAAAGGGGTAGATTGTTTTAATGTTGACTGGAAAACAGAAAAGACTGTTGCGGGCAATGGGTAGTGTTATCGATCCGGTTGTACAGGTAGGTAAAGGCGGAATTAGCGGGCAGGTCATTGATAGCGTAGATGAGGCATTAGCAGCACGGGAACTTATAAAAATTAAAGTTCTTCAGAATTGTCCCTTGGAGACTGCGGAAGCTATTGCTGAATTGGCTCGTGCCGTACAGGCTGAACTGGTCCAAGTTATCGGGCGAAATGGACTGCTGTATAAGCAAAACACGGAAAATCCGAAAATAGATTTACCGTAGAAATTTAAGCAGTATGGGGGAGAAGGGAAATGTTGACAAGAAACAATCTGCATTGTGCCAAGCGTATTGTCGTGAAAGTTGGTACTTCTACCTTAACATATGCTACAGGCAAATTGAATTTTTTGCGTATTGAAAAGTTAGTGCGCGAACTTTCTGATTTAGCTAATCAAGGAAAAGAAATCATCTTGGTTACTTCTGGCGCAGTTGGCGCAGGGATGGACCGGCTGGGTTTAAAGGAAAAACCGAAAACAATCCCGGAAAAGCAGGCCGCCGCAGCCATTGGACAAGGTATTTTAATGCATACCTACGAGAAAATATTTGCTGAATATGGGCAAATTGTAGCACAAGTATTACTAACCAGGGAAGACTCGGTAAACCGCCGGCGTTATACCAACTCAAGAAACACGTTATTATCGTTACTTTCGATGGGAGTAATTCCAATTATCAATGAAAACGATGCCGTGGCGGTGGATGAATTAAAAATTGGCGATAATGACACTTTATCCGCGATGGTGGCAAGTATTATTGATGCCGATTTATTAATTATTCTATCAGACGTTGACGGTCTATTTACGAAAAATCCGCAGGAGTTTCCAGATGCTGAATTAATTACTGAAATTACTGATATCACACCGGAAATAGAAAGTATCGCCGGCGGGGCGGGAACCTTGCGGGGGACCGGCGGCATGCATACGAAAATTCAAGCGGCTAAAATTGCCGTTAATTCCGGGGTTGCAATGCTAATAGCGTCCGGATCGCATGAGGGTGTTCTTCGCCGAATTTTATGCGGTGAAATAATTGGCACAATATTTCTTTCGAAAGAAAACAGGCTGCAAATCCGCAAACGGTGGTTAGCTTTTGGTGCCAGAATCCATGGAGCAGTTTTCATTGACTCCGGTTGTGAAAATGCTATCGTAAGTGGAGGAAGCAGTTTATTAGCGCCGGGTATTACCGGAGTTGACGGGTATTTTGAACAAGGCAATACTATTAGAATTTGTACTGCCGGTGGTAGGGAAATAGCTAGAGGAATAGCAAACTATGGTTCGGAAGACATAAAAAAAATTATGGGTGTTCATACCAATGAAATATCCGATATATTAGGACACAAACCATATGATGAAATTGTTCATCGCGATAACATGGTGCCGTTGGTATGAGTAACAGACACGACTGATGGTATCGTTTTTATTTAACTGAATTTCGCCAATAAAATGTCACAATTTGTTCACAGGATGGCCGATTGACTTAATAGTCAATCGGTTTTAAAATTATAGCAAAGGATGGAGGTGCGGCATGCAAAAGCTAATAAAGATGCTAACAAATCATAAAAAGTGGATCATATTGTTGATTGTATTGATTGCTGCCGGTTCATGGGGCTATTCGGCTTATTCGCAAAAAAATAAACCAGTATTTACCGGTAAAATAATAGCGGTGGAGCGCGGAGATATATTGGCTATAACCTCTGCTACAGGCACTATTAATCCGGTGAATAGTGTAGACGTTAGTTCAAAAATTACCGGTCGGATTGAACAAGTTTTCGTTGAAGAAAATCAGCAGGTTAAAGAAGGACAGATCTTAATAAAACTTGATGACACCAAACTTCAGGCCACGGTCGCCCAAGCGAAAGCTAAAAGGGATAATTATTTAGCAAACTACCAGCGGATGCAGCGATTAAGTAATATTGGCGCAATTGCACCACAACAATTAGATTCAGCTAAGATGGATTATTCCGTTGCTCAGGCAGCTTACGATGATGCTGTATCACAATTATCAGATACCGTGATTACAGCACCGGTTAGCGGGATTGTCATCGGCAAGCCGATACCGGCCGGCCAGACTGTTTCACCCGGTATATCTACACCAATGGTTCTACTTACCATTGCCGATATGTCCAAGATGCAGATCGAGACCAAAGTAGATGAAACAGATATTGGTAAGATCAAACTGGGACAAAAAGCAAGTTTTAACGTTGACTCCTATCCGGACAAAACGTTTACCGGAGTTGTATCAAGTATTTCCAAAAAGGCTGTAATTGAACAGAATGTAGTTTATTATACGGTATATATAGATATTGATTCTTCCGAAGGATTGTTGATGCCGACGATGACAGCGCGCGTATCGGTCAATGTCGGTGAGAGCAAGGATACTATCGTTGTTCCGTTGTCAGCCCTCAAGGAAAGTAAAGGCCAAAAGTATGTTCAAGTAATGATATCAGGCAAAGTAACTGATGTTCCGGTCCAAATTGGTCTAATGAGTGAAGATCGAGTTGAAGTTATTACCGGGCTCAAAGATTCGGACCAGATTGTTCTGCGGGCTAAATCATCCAACGGGTCAGCAAGTGCAGCAAATGCAAATGATGCCCAAAAATCAAGAAATGCATCACGCACTATGCGCAGTGTTATGGGTCGATAGGCGGTGACATTAAAATGGGTATAGAGTTAACTGAAGTCCAAAAGATCTATCAGATGGGGGAAACGAAAGTATTTGCTCTAGCCGGAGTTTCTTTAGATATTAAAGATGGTGAGTTTACGGCTATTATGGGACCATCAGGATCGGGAAAATCAACATTGATGAATATTTTGGGCTGTCTTGACCGCCCGACAAGCGGTTCTTACCGGCTGGATGAACTTGAAGTAGCTAATATGACTGATGATCAGCTTGCCGTAACCCGCAACAAAAAAATTGGATTTGTTTTTCAAAACTTTAATTTATTACCGCGTATGGATGCATTGCAGAATGTAACTTTGCCGCTTGTATATGCCAAAATAGCGGGCAAAGAGCGCAGACAACGGGGGGAGCAAGCACTGCGGCTTGTTGGCTTGGGGAATAGAATGGAGCATAAGCCCAATGAACTGTCCGGCGGCCAGCGGCAGCGGGTTGCGATTGCCAGGGCATTGGTTAATAATCCTTCGATTGTCATGGCTGATGAACCGACAGGAAATTTGGATACCAAATCAGGTGAAGAAATCATGACGGTATTCCAGGAATTACATAATCAAGGGAAAACAATTATATTAGTAACACATGAACCGGATATTGCCGATCATGCTGCACGAGTTATCCATGTACGCGACGGATTGGTTGTTAGTGATGAAAGAAAGTAGGTGGTCCTGTGTTTTGGGAAAGTATCGTAATAGCGCTTGATGGTTTGCGTGCTAATAAAATGCGGTCAGTGTTGACAATGCTCGGTATTATTATCGGGGTGGGGGCCGTAATTGCAATGGTCTCAATCGGAATGGGAGTCCGGGCCAAGGTTCAAGATTCTATTGCCGGCTTAGGCAGCAACCTGATTATTGTTCTTCCCGGCGGCACAGCTCCTTCAGGCGCCCGCATAGCTGCAGGATCAGGAACACGTTTAACTTTAAATGATGCCCAGGCTATCGCGCGCGAGATATCTGGTATTGAAAAAGTAGATCCGAATGTCCGTAAACAATATCAAATTGTGGCCGGCAACAAGAATTGGATAACAAATGTTCAAGGAACATCGCAGGATTTTTTAGTAGTACGCAACTATGCAGTTGAGTCAGGAATCTTTTTTGATTCGCAAGATGTATCATCGCGGGCTCGGGTCGCAGTTATTGGTAAGACAATTGCTGACAATTTATTTGCTGACGGTAATCCAATTGGGCAAGCAATTCGAATTAATAAATCGCCATTTCGAATCATTGGGGTATTCGAATCAAAAGGCCAATCGGCCAACGGCATGGACCAAGATGATTTGATTGTTATACCGATAACCACTGCACAGCAAAGAATGTTGGGAATTACACATATTCACAGTATAAACGTGCAAGCCCAAAACCCGGAAGTAATTGATCAAGTCCAAAATGATATTAGAAGTTTGCTGCGGGCCCGTCACCGCCTTTCGCCGACGACTGACGACGATTTTACTGTCCGAAATCTATCTTCGGTAATGGCTACCGCTGAGGAAACTACTAATACAATCACTTTATTGCTGGCTAATATTGCCGCAATTTCACTGCTGGTCGGCGGTATAGGCATTATGAATATTATGTTAGTTTCGGTTACGGAACGAACGAGAGAGATTGGTATCCGCAAAGCGCTGGGGGCAACTTACCAAAATATCTTATTGCAATTTTTAATCGAAGCTGTTGTTATTGGGGTAACCGGCGGAATGATTGGGGTAATGCTTGGTGTTGGCAGTTCTTATGCTATTTCCGCATTCGCCGGGTGGCGAACGGTAGTGTCCACAGGTTCGATAATATTGGCATTTGGGTTTTCGATTATGATCGGATTGTTCTTTGGCATTTATCCGGCCCGGAAAGCAGCCCTGCTTGATCCAATCGAAGCGTTGAGATATGAATGATTAAGAGATTTTGGGGTAATACCAAAGCTTTTATTAACTACTGCCGGACGCAAAAAGGTAAACATGATCTAATTGATTACAGCAGAGCGCTACTTATAATATTTGTCACCATTTTGTTGGTCTATGCTTTTATTATTGTGATAGTTAAGAACAATTGATATAATAAGCTTGAAATTATACGCATAGGGAGCATACATTAATGGATCAACAGCAACAGCGGATTGGTATTATGGGCGGGACATTTGATCCAATCCATATTGGCCACCTTGTTACAGCAGAGACAGTAAGACTAGCTTTTAATTTGGACAAGGTAATTTTTGTGCCAGCCGGCTTGCCGCCAAATAAGCAAAGCGCCTCGATAACTTCTATACGTCATCGTTATATTATGACGGTAATGGCAACTTACTCGAATCCTTATTTCTTTGTCTCTTCAATTGAGATGGACCGACCGGGTCCTTCTTATACTATCGATACTATCAGAGAATTTTGTGCTTTATATGGCAGAAAAACTGAATTCTTCTTTATAACCGGATCTGATGCTGTGACTGATTTACCTACCTGGAAAGAAGTAGATTCCTTACTGACTATCTGCCAGTTTGTGGTTGCCGCCCGGCCGGGATGCAGTATTGCTGTAGATAAGGCGATAAATTATTTTGATGGCATGCAGCGGCAGCGAATACATCGCTTCGCGACCAAAGAATTAGAAATATCTTCAACCGATATTCGTGAACGGGTAAAAAAGGGTTTTTCCATAAAATACATTGTTCCCGAGAGTGTTGAGAATTATATACTTAAAGAGGGTTTATACGCAAATAGCAAATAAAGGCAGGCATAATAAACTATGACTTGCAAATAATGTGATTGAAAGTATTTTAGAATCTAGAAAGAGAGGTGACCGATTGAATGACCAAAACTCTCTACGTAGGGAATTTACCTTGGTCGTCTACGGAAAGTACATTGGCTGACGCTTTTCGTCCTTATGGAAACGTAATTTCCAGTAGAATAATCACTGATAAAGAGACCGGTAGATCCAGAGGATTTGGCTTTGTGGAAGTTGCAGACGAAGACGCTGAAAAGATGATTGAAGCTATGAACGGCAATGAAATTGGCGGGCGCCAAATTGTTGTAAACGAAGCTAAACCAAAACAAGGATAGTTTCGCAGCCTCCATTTGGAGGCTTTTATTTTTGCCTAGTTACAGAGGAAAATGCTTATATTTTGGCGAATGTTAGCAGAAATAGGGGGCAAAAGCAATGTACCAGGCAATTTATCAACAACTTGCACAGCAACTATCGCCACACCGTTTTAAACACAGTATCGGCGTTGCTCAGACGGCACATAAATTAGCAATGATGTATGACTTAAATGGGGAAAAAGCAAGATTAGCAGGCATATTGCATGATTGTGCCCGGGAAATTCCCAAAAATCACTTGTTGCAATTAGCGCGTGAATTTGGTATATTAGTGGATAATGTGGAATTATGTCAACCTATATTGCTCCACGCGCCAGTGGGTGCCAAAATTGCGCAAACCAAATATGGTATTGATGACGAGGAAATTTTACAGGCTATTGCATTGCATACTACCGGTGGATTAAATATGACCAAACTGGCGATGGTGATCTACGTTGCTGATTTTATTGAGCCTGGACGGGATTTTCCCGGAATTGATAAATATCGGCTTTTAGCGCAACAAGATTTAAAAGCGGCATTGTTAGCTACATTGGATGCGAGTATTGATTATATAATTAAGAAAAGGCTGCTGATTCATCCGGCTACTATTGAAGCCCGTAATGAGTTATTGTTAAAAAATAGAGGTTATTGATGTTTTATTGATGGGAGGAGGATCATCATGCAGAATATGCCGGATCGGATCTCGCGCAACCGTAAGCGTAGAATTCGTTGGCCGCGGGTATTTTTATTGCTGGTAATACTAGTTGTTCTGACTGCAGGTACTTTTCGTGCCGGAATGTATGCATATGAATTATTGTTTCCCCCACGGAAAAATGTAGCAGTAGCTACTACTGATAATAAGAAGATAAACTTGCCTGCTGAGGCTATTAGTAAAAGAGTGAATGTTTTGTTATTAGGTACTGATGATGGTGAAGTCGATAATCCAAAGTCACCAAAGAGATCTGATACCATGATCGTTGCCAGTGTAAATCCCGATGATAAAAGTATAATTTTATTATCTATTCCCCGTGATACACGGGTTCATATTCCTGGTAAGAACGGATATGATAAAATTACTCATGCCTATGCTTATGGCGGAGCTGACCTGGCCAAACGTACTGTTGAAGAATTGCTGGATATACCGATTCATTATTATATGAGTATGGATTGGGAGGGCTTTATTAAAATAATTGACATTCTGGGTGGAGTTAATTTATATGTTGAACATAATATGCATTATAAAGACCCATATGCCAACCTAACTATATATTTAGATCAAGGGTATCAACATTTAGATGGCAAGAAAGCAGGCCAATATATCCGTTTCCGCAGTGATGAACTGGGCGACATTGGCCGAGTTCAGCGGCAGATGAAATTTTTAAAGGCGTTGTCTGATGAGACTTTTCAAGTGGGCACGATTTTAAAACTGCCTTCGCTGGTTTCTGTGATCAAAGATTACGTAAGTACCGATATGAATATGTTTACAATGCTGAAACTTGCCAATAGTGTAAAAACCTTTACCGGTGGCGGAGTTCATACGCAAATGCTGCCAGGTAAGTTTGGTGATATAAAAGGATTGAGCTTCTGGATTCCGGATGATAAACAAACTAAGCAAATAGTTGACCAATTAAAAACGTGAACTATATGTGGACCGGACCGGTAGTGGTACGGTTCACATTTTACTTTTTTGTTTAGTATTATAAAATGAAGGAAACCTAACGTACTGACAAGAATAGAAATGGTTAGATCAGTTAACAATTATGATAAGTATGAGCATGGGAGGACAAAGATGATTGATAAAACGCCTTTGCAAATAGCAATTGCCCAAGCAGCCAGTGAAAAAAAAGCCCACGATATCGTTATTATGGAAATTGGCAAAGTTTCATTAATGACAGATTTTTTCGTTATTTGTAGCGCAAATTCGACAACACAAGTAAAAGCTATTGCTGATAATATTGAGGAAAAGCTGGAACAATCCGGAATTCGCTTCTTACATAAAGAGGGATATAACCAGGCTCGCTGGATCCTATTGGATTATGGTGCTGCCGTGGCCCATATTTTTGTTAATGAAGATCGTGAATTTTACAATTTGGAAAGATTGTGGGGAGATGCGCCATTAGAACATTATCAGGATTAGATGATCAAAAAAATAGTAAATATAAGCCGGGCAGTGTTGTTACACTTAGTGCCGTACGGGAAAGCGAATTAGGGATTTTTCTTGATGCCCAGACAGGCAGTACCAATGATGACATCTTACTACATAAGGCTCAGCAGACAACTCCGGTTAAAGTTGGCGAAGAAGTCACCGTTTTTTTGTATTTGGACCCCAAAAATCGTTTGGCAGCCAGTATGAGAGTACCGAAAATGCGCATCGGACAAGTTGCCAGAGTAAAAGTAATTAATACCTCTAAAGACGGCGCATTTGTAGATGTTGGTGCTGAACGGGGAATATTTATGCCATTTGCCGGAATGCGGGGGAAAGTACGTACCGGTGATATGGTGTGGGTAAAACTGTACATAGACAAGTCCGGCCGGCCGGCCGTAACGATGGAAGTGGAAGAAGAGCTTCAGCGTGCTTCGCGTCCGGCCGAGAATATTAAAGTCGGTGATGAAGTAACAGGATCAGTCTATAATTATACCGATCAAGGCGGATTTCTCTTTACTTCAGACCGTAACATAGCATTCCTGCATGTCAATGAAATCCCCGCTGCCCGACCTAAGGTTGGTGAGGAAATTACTGCACGGGTTACCTATGTTCGCGAAGATGGCAAGATCAATGTGTCGTTACGGCCGCTTAAACAGGATGCAATTGATGTTGATGCCGAAAAAATTTTAACGCTGTTAAAAGCGAGAAATGGGAAAATGCCGTATAGCGATGAGACTCCGCCTGAGATAATTAAGGATAAGTTTAATATTAGTAAGGCAGCTTTTAAACGAGCTATGGGACGATTGCTGAAAACCGGACAAATTACTCAGCAGGAAGGCTGGACCTATTTAAACCAGAATGAGAACTAGCGTTTTTGACCGGCCAGGCTTGTTGGCCGGTTTGTTTGTTTGGAGTAAGATGGAGGGATTACAATGCAAACAGAAAAACTATATTATCAAGATGCTTATCTGACCGAATGTAAGGCCAAAATATTAAAGACTGAACAGCATTCAAACCAGGAATGGGCAATTATTTTAGATCGTACCGTTTTTTACCCTGAAGGCGGGGGGCAGCCATGCGATCTTGGCCTAATTGATAATATTCCTGTCCATAAAGTACTGGAAAGAGGCGGCCGGATAATTCATATTACAAATGAATTACCCCAGCAAGAATACGTTGATATGAAGATTGATTGGGACCGAAGATTTGACTATATGCAGCAACATAGCGGTGAACATATCCTGTCGTGGGCTTTTGTTAATCTTATGAAAGCTAATAACATTGGGTTTCACTTAAATAATAATATAACTTACATTGATGTAGATGTTGAAGCAGTTAGTGAACAACAAATAAAAGAAGTAGAAGCGGCTGCCAATAAAATCGTTTTTTCTAATTTACCGGTAATAAGCAGATTTGTTGAACAGGATCAGGTGCAAAATTTTTCGCTTAGAAAACAACTGGCCAAGGAATATGAACAGATAAGAATTGTTGAAATTAAACATTCAGACTGCTGTCCTTGTGGCGGAACGCACGTCAATTATACCGGTGAGATTGGGCTTATCAAAATTTGCTCTGTTGAAAGAAAAAATAAAGCAACCCGTGTATACTTTGTCTGCGGGGGCAGAGCTTTAACCGACTATCAACACAAAAATACGACTGCAAATTTCTTGTCAAGAGAATTAACGGTACCGGCAGCAGATATTTCGGCTGCTTATTGCCGGCAAACCCAACGATGGGAAGAAATGAGCCGGCAAATGGCCGAACTGAGGAAGGAAATACATAGATATATTGGACGCGAACTTATTGCTCAAGCCGAATTTATCAAAGATACGTGCGTTATAAGCAAAATATTCGTTGATATGACAGTTAAAGATGGTGCTGATCTTGCTAAACGTCTCGTAACAGAGGCTAACACAATTGTTATGTTTGCTTTCGTAGATACAAATAAGAACACTGCTAACCTTATTTTCGCCTGTTCCGACAATATAGCGGCAGATATGAACGCGCAGCTTAGACAAGTTTTGCCGTTGATAAGTGGTAAAGGCGGTGGAACACCGCATTATGCCCAAGGCGGAGCTGCTAATAGCTCTAATATTAATGAGGCCATCGAACAGGCCAAAATAAATATAAAGACATTAGTTGGACAATAGCAAGCCGGTTAAGTATTTTTGGAGGGCGGGTTATTTTATGAAAGAGATTGAATTAAGTAAAGAAGTGAGACAAGACTTGGTTGAAGCAATCAGTAATTTTTTCTGGCAAGAAAGATCTGAACGGATAAGTGAGTTTCAAGCTTCAACTATCCTTGATTTCATGATAAGTCAAATGGGGCCGGCTATTTATAATCAAGCAATTGCCGATGCTCATGCACTAATGTCTGACCGCATTGATGACTTATACGGACTGGAAAAACGATCAAGATGATATAAATGTCCGAGCATGACTTACAACTTCGCTGCTTTATGCTCTGCTTGATTATTAATTTCTGTTGTGCTGAAATCTTGAAAATATTATCCAGCCGTTTAATAGAACAATAAGCAGAAATAGCTATGCTTAAGGATATTAAGTAATACGAATTAATTTTTAACTATCAAAAAGATATTTCCAGCTATCTAAAATATATTGACATTATGTAGTGTAATATAATATAATACTTTTTGTAAGTGATTGATTATTCATATGGGGGTATAGCTCAGCTGGGAGAGCGCTTGAATGGCATTCAAGAGGTCAGCGGTTCGATCCCGCTTATCTCCACCAGGAAAATCAAGGCTTCGCGGGTTTAGACCGCGAAGCCTTTGTGCTGTTTTTCTAACATTCTTCTAACAAAGCAAACCACGGGCTACTTAAAATATCTCGAATTGGACTAATATAGATGCAGGAAAATATATATTTATACCGTGCAAGTTATAAAAATTGTTTACGAAATAACGCCTGTCCTCAGACATTTTTTTATCGTGAGATTAATTTTTGAGTTGCCGGAACCATATCGTATTTAGCGGCAGACTGGATAAGCGCAGGTGGGCAGTGGAAGATAAGACTGCATTAGCCTCTAGATTAGGATTATTATCAAATCGTATAGAAAAAACAAAGCAACCTGCGAAACAATTTCGCAGGTTGCTTGATTTGTATAGTGGGTAGTCGTTAACTCTCTAGGTGTTTTTCATAAGTAAGTCGTCAATCTTATCGGCAGCTGCCTCTTGCATCTGGGGCAGGACGTGACTGTAGATGTCTTGGGTTACCCGGGTGCTGGAATGCCCCAGCCGTTCGCTGATCACCTTGATTGGCACGCCAGCTGACAAAAGATACGTCGCGTGGCTATGCCGCAGATCGTGGAAGCGAATGATGGGAAGCAGCAAATCTTTCTTATCATTCTCCGGGATATCCGGATCTTCTTCAATTGACTTGTTATGGCGTTTGGCAGCTTTTGAAATGTCCGGTACAGATAATCCGGATCGTGCGGTCGTCCGTCGTCCCAGGCCCAGACAAAGTCCAGTTTGTGATAGAGCTTGCCGGCCGCCAGTCTCTGCTTGGCCTGTTCTTTGCGTTCGGCCTTTAACACTTCTTGCGTAGCATGGGGCAGCTTTACGGCCCGCTGGCTGCTGGAGGTTTTGACCGGGCGCAGCGTGAGCTTGCTGTCTTCCCAGTCCAGCGAATGCCGCAGGTGATGGCCAGCAGAATCGGAATGTATACGTTGGTGTTTTTGGCCGCTTCTACAAGAATGGCGATCTGCTCTGCCGTAACGATTCCCGCTTCATACTTCCGCTTGCGCGGAGGTTCTACGGCGAGGCAGGGATTATGTTCGATAATCTGCCAAGTGACCGCTTGATTCAGTGATTCCTTTAACACATTATAAACATAGCGGATCGAGGTTGGAGAAAGTCTAGTCTTGTGCAGACTATTGAAGAATTCTTGCAGATACAGCGGCCTTAATTGCTCCAGCTTATAGTGCCCGATCGTTGGGATCAGGTGCTTTTTTATTGCCCAGCTATAGCTGTCGTAGGTGGATGAGCGGACGCTGTTTTTGGCGTAGCTCTCCAGCCACTTCTCCAGGTACTCCTTGAGGGTTAGTTTGGAGGGCTCCACATAGGTATTGCCGTTAGCCTTGCGAATAATCTCTTCAAGCATGGCTTCGGCGGTTTTCTTACGGTTCGAATTGGTCGCGACCCATTTCTGCTTGCGCCTATGGGTTTTCGGATCTTGTCCCAAGTCGAGAATTATGTAGTATTGGCCGCCTTTTTTCTGGATGCTTCCCCGCACGGTGCATCATCTCCTATGTTTGGGCAGGAGCAGGTCGGCGGGAGACAAACTCGATGATACTTTCCCTGACCCTGCCGATGATGTGGATCTGGTCATTCTCCAAGTCGGTGAAGAACAGAGTTTCATACACAGGGTTGGATGGTTGCAGAATAAGCAGGTTTGGTTTTTTTATCACGCGGTACAGTGTACCGGCTTGGTCTTTTACATTGACGATGGCGATGTCGCCGGAATCGACGTTGTCGGCCATCTCGATGAGAGCGAGGTCGCCCTCACCGATGCGGTCTCCCAGCATGCGGTTGTCTTGCACGCGCCATAGAAAATAATCTGGATTACCTTCTGGGCGCTCATCGGCCAAGTGTATCACTTTATCCCCTTCGTAATCATCAAAGATTACCGATCCGTGCGAATGGTGAACAGTAGCGTAGATGGGAACCGGCATGCCGTGATAGCAGGCGGTATCCCGGTCTAGGGACGCTGGGATGCCGAGTAGAAAGTCCGTTGTGACGTTGTAGAGCAAAGACAACTTCATCAAGGTATCTGTATCGGGTCGGCGTAAACCACGTTCATAAGAAGCGACGGTGACCGTCCGGACGTTCAGCAAAATGGCTACCTGTTCCTGGGTGAGCCCTTTCTTTTTGCGCGCATTTTTCAGGTTTTCTCCCAGTGCAGCCATTTATCATCACGCTCCTCGATTTCTATTATAGTCCGATTTTGCAAAAATGCTAGTACATTTTGTAAAAAAATATCTAGACAGATACAAAATGTAAGAGTAAAATAAAAATCGTTCAAACAAATACATACAAATTGTATTGGTAGAGGTGGTCAATGTGACAAACAAGCACGGAAACGCATTACGGCGTGAGCGGGAGGCCAGAGGCTTGAAGGCATCGTATGTAGCCTATCGGCTGGGTGTTTCACCCGCCACCTATTCGCAGATCGAGAGGGAGAAGCAAGGCCTGAGCGTGGATCGGCTGCTGCGGATCCTGGCGATATTGGAAATCAAGCCGTCTGATTTTCTGGCGGCTGATAGCGCAACCAGCGGCAACGGAAAGAAGGCGATATGATGTATTGCACAAAGTGTATGGGTAACATTCCGGAAGGGGCGAAATTCTGTCCGGTGTGCGGCAAAAAGGCTCTGGTCCCCAAGCCGAAAAAGGTGATTGATATTGAATCCAAGCTAGGATTCAGCGTGGCCGAAGCAGCGGCTGCGGTCGGGGTTTCCAGCTGGTTTATCTACGAAGAGATCAAGCGGGGTTGCATCGGCTACGCCAAGCTGCACGGACGCAAAGTGATTCCCCGTTGGGACTTGGAGAAGTACCTACGGCAGAATGAAGTCCTCCCGCGCGAAGACAGCCCGGACGAGCCGGATAAGGGGGTACGGGTTTGACATTATGGGACCGCGTCAAACAGCAGCATGCCGCCGACCGGGTGCTGGAGGATGTGATTGTGGGATTAGGACTACTTCTCTATTTCATCCTGCTATGGGAGCTGTAGGGCAAAAGAAGCGGGGCGGTGCAGTATGGCGGCAGAGGCGCCAGGGTATGTGAAGCTCTACCGGCGGCTGGTGGACAAGCCGATCTGGCTGCAGTCCACTCCCGAGCAGAAGGCGGTGCTGATCGCCATTCTGCTGATGGCTAATTTTAAAGAACAGGAATGGCTATGGCAGGGAACCAAGTATCTTTGCCAGCCGGGGCAGTTTGTCAGCAGCCTGGAGGGGATCGCCAAACGGTGCGGCAAGGGTGTGTCTGCGCGAAATGTTCGGACCGCGCTGGAAAAATTTCAAAACCTCGGATTTTTGACAAGCGAAGCGTCAAACCAGGGAAGGCTGGTGACGGTAGTAAATTGGCGGGTTTTTCAGCAGGATGAGGAAGAAGCAGTCAAGCAACCGGTCAGGTACCAGTCAAACGACAGTCAAGCACCAGTCAGGCACCAGTCAACTAGTAAGAAAGAAAGAAGGAAAGAAAGCAATAAGGCAAACAAATACATACCGTATGAAGATATAGTGTCCGCCTTCAACTGCATCTGCATAGCACTGCCTAAAGTGATGTCGCTGACCAATAATCGAAAAAGCGTAATAGCGGCAAGGTGGGAGGACCTGGCCAGCCTCGAGGCCGTAGAAGACTTCTTCCGGCGAGTGGCTGCATCGGATTATCTATGCGGCCGGGTCAATACGTTTACCGCCAGTTTTGATTGGATCTTCAAAGAGGCCAATTTCGTCAAGGTGCGGGAAGGCAACTACGATAACCGTGAAAAACCGCCGGACAGTCCGGCGGTAGCCAGTCTGCGGCGGTTCTTGTCAGGGGGGAATGGCGATGACCAAGCAAATGGCCGCTAAGCTGGTATTTACTGCCGCGGCTAATTTCCCAGGGATGCAGAGCCGGCAGCTGGATGCCACCGCCGCCCTATGGCTGGAATCCTTCCGCAAGTACGAGGACAAGCAGATGGAGACAGCATTGCGGTTGGCGCTCTTTACCTGCAAATACTTCCCCACCGTTGCAGATCTGGAGGAGGCGGTAACCAGTCTGCGCTATAACGAGCAGACAGTCCCCAAACTGCCGATGGCCGATGATAAGAGGATTAATCCGAAGATCAGCGAGCTGATGAGCCGGGCGGCCAATGGGGAATTGCATGAACTGGCGACCGGGATCGACATTAGGGAGCTGAAAACATTTGCCCGGTCCCGCTACCCGAACCTGTCGGATGAATTGATCCGGTTGAATTGTATCGAGCTGATCCGGCTAAAAGAGGAAGTCACGCGCTGCGAACGGTGCGGCGGACCGGAATATTGCCCGACAGGGCAGTACGCGGCGACCCCGCGCCTTGCGGCAAATGGGTATATTACGCTCGCTTACGATCGTTGCAGCAAATGGCAGCGGCAACCGGCGGACGGCGATCAGGGCAGGAGGTGGGGCAGATGAATTTCGTATCAATCAGCGGGCGGTTGGCGCAGAATCCCAAGAGCTATGTAATAGACGAGGGGAAGACTGTCAGCCGGTTTACGGTTGCCGTGAACCGGTACTACGCGGGAGAGGAGCTGACGGATTTTATACCTGTTTCCGCATGGGGCAAGCTGGGAGATACTTGCAAGGAGAATCTATACCAGGGACGCAAGGTGCTGGTGGAGGGAAGGATAAGTATACGGAGCTATACCACGAAGACTGGGAAAAAGAATAGACTGGCCGAGATAGTGGCCAGCCGAGTGGTGTATCTAGATTATAAGAAGAATAGTCCCGCAGATTACGCCGCCGAGTTCGGGGAGGAGATAGGGGAAGCTGAATATTTCGCGGGGAGAAAATAAGCACCCGAGGGGCGCTGTGAATGCATTATTTAAGATAGGAATCAGAATTGTCCAGTTCAAAGCTATAGTTTGTAACATTGTCTGTGATAGTAGATAAATCAATGGGACAGACGTTTGACACACTGTGTGTAGCCAACAATAATTCCTGTTCTTCAGAGAGAGTACCAGTTTTAATTCTCTGCTTAATGTTTTCACAGGCGTAGTGAAATAACAATTTTTTTACAGACTCATTTGGTAGTCGCCAGACTATAAGTAACGATGTTGTGATGCCCACCCTGATGGTATGTTTGGTAGATAACGTTTGATGATGAGACCCAGTAGTTGAGGATAATTCTGTTACACAGAAAGGAAATAGGTATTCGGTTGCGTCCTTAAGCCGGGGCAGTTCGAACGGCTCAGAAAATGTGACTCTTTTTCTCAAGAGAAACCCTCCTTTCGACATATAATGCTACTTCTTTAAAAAGAGGTAAATTCCTTTTTTTGGTGAATTGCAATTTGATATTTTGGATTCGTGCGAAGCACCACTTTGCTTCTACCGCTGCGGCGTCGGATAAAGTCGGTTATGTATGAACGGTCTGGGCGAAGACATAACCTCACTTTATCGGATGCCGATACCCCCAAAGAGTGGGGGAAGGGGGATGAATCCCCTGGGCAACTTGTCCGGAGAAATGGCCGCCTGATATAGTAGGCGGCCAAAAGTATTGTAAAGTATTAATTGGCGATATGCACGAAATGGGCAGAGAGCTTGAGCGCACGGGTGAGGCGGAGGGATACCGGAGACCGAACCGGTGCGCTAGGAAAGAGAGTAGATGTCAAGTGGCGGAGGTGGGACCGGGTGCGAGCAGGCAATTGATCTTGGCCTGCGAAGGACAGCCCGGTGCGACCGGAGCATATATGTATGGCACGAGCGCAGCGGTCCGAGGACGGCAGACGAAAGACGGAGCAACGCGACGGCTGGAGGCCGCCCGCAGGAACGCGGAGCGGGACCGCTTAGCCATATTTCATGTTTGCAAAGTGATTGACCGCAGTATGGGCAGGATTAGCCTTCTTTTGAACGAAGCCTTAGTATAATATCGGAAAAGAAGGCGATGTCATGTCCTGTCGAAAAATCTGTATTGACCCTGGCCATTCCGGTCCCAGTGAGCCAGGAGCATATGCAGGCGGAGTGAGCGAAGCTGAAGTCAATCTATTGATCACGAAGCGATTGGGGACCGTATTGGCTGACTGTGGTTATGAAGTGATTTATACCCGCGAGGGAGACATCGAGGATGATGCGCTATCTTGGCGGGCGGAGTTGGCCAACGAGCAGCAAGCGGATCTATTTATCAGCATCCATTGCAATGCAGCCGAAAATACGTTGGCACAGGGTTTCGAGATTTATCATTATCCCAACTCTGTTCTGGGAAAGCAGGTTGCAGAAAACATTCATCGAGCATTTAATCTGGCACCGTATACCTCAGATCGTGGAATAAAGAAAGCAGAATTCACCGTACTGTCAGAGACAGTCATGCCGGCAATACTGGTTGAGTGTGCGTTCTTAACTTCAGCGGATGATCGTAAGATACTAACGGATCCGGCTGGCCAGGCAATGATCTCATTAATCATTGCCATCGGTATTCACAAGTACTTCTTACCCAAGCTTATTAGTGACTGAGCGCAGAAACATACGGATTACCTGTTGGAATACGAAACTTGATTCGATTGACCATCCTAGGCATTGGGCGTACTATGTAAGTGAACACACAATCAAATATCTTGCGGGGGAGAGCATTCATCACGCGGCTGGCGGCGCGTTATGCGCTGTTAGTATAAATCTTCCCCGCCGCAGGGCCGTGCTGGGATTTCCCAGTGCGGCTTTTGCATGCTCAGGGAGAAAAGGAGGCGAGTAGGATGGCAGTAGTGAAGCAACCCAACGGATGCGTGCTGGCGGTACAAGTCCAAAATGGGATGAGTGCAGGCGGTACGCAGCTGTATAAGTACCTCCGGTACAAGAACATCAAAGGAGATGTCACCGATGATGCGTTGTTCGCAGTCGGGACCGGGCTGGCCGGTCTGCAAAGCTCGATTGCAACCGCAATCCAGCGGCAAGACACCTCGAACTTGATCGAAGGCTAATATCCCGCGAGGGAGGAAAAGGAGGTAACCGATTATGAAAAAGACGATTGAAATGGTCTTTCGAAATGCGGGCAACAAGGAGATCGTGCTATATGTCCCATCGCCGCGCGAGGATTTAACGCTGGCGCAGGTGCAGCCGGTCATGCAGGATATCATCGCTAAGAATGTGTTTGATACTTCCGGCGGCGATCTAGTCCAGGTCGTTGAGGCGCGAGTCCGCATCACCGACACGACTTCGCTTGCATAGTAGAATGTGCATGTAAAAACCGACGGGAGAAGGCGAGCAAGTGGACAATGAACTGAAAATCGTATATGGACCGGCACCGGATGTGGAAAGCCTGAATGGCGATAGTGATGAGCCGGATGAACTGGTCCAAGAAAGATAAGGTGGGGCGCTATGCGTCCCCTTATTATTTTATATGGGGGGTGAATGGTATGGAAGAAATGATGAAGTTTGTCGGTCAAGTCGGCTTCCCAATCGTGGTAGCCGGATGGCTGCTCGTCAAGTTTGAGAACAAGCTAGATGCTGCCGAGGTGGCCATGCGCAGTCTGGGCGAGCGGCTGGAGATGCACCTGGCCCAGTGCGTGAAGTGCCGGGAGAGCCGGATGAATGGGAACTGTGAGAAGAAGGGAGAGGATAAGTAATGAAGCTACAGGAGATTGCGCGCTGCGTTGAAGTGCTGGATGAAGTAAGCGAGCTTCTGCCAGAAGATGTACTGGATGAGGAGAAGAGAAAACACCTGCATAAAATTCACCAGGTGTTGGAGGCGTTATCGAGGTTAAGGATATAGTGCAAAGCAAAAATAGTACTTCCCATGCGAAGCACTATTTTTTTGAAAATTGTAGGAAATTTTGTCATTATTAAAGGTAATTCGGATTAGCACAGTGAATAAAAAAGAAAGTATTTGTTAATTTATGCATTGATCTATGATGGTAGGAGTGATGCCATGATCCGGGAAATCAAGATCCATAAGATTGCTTCGTATGCTGATCCTGTAGTTATTCACCCGTTAAAAATAAATTTTTGCTATGGCAGTAACGGTAGTGGCAAGACCACCTTGTCAAATTTTCTTGGTGGTTATAAATCTTCAGAGGATAGTGCTATAGCCTGGAGAGATGAGCGAGAGCTCCCAGTAGTCGTATATAATAAATGTTTTGTGGAAAATAATTTTGCTGCCAGAGAGCCTATAAGAGGTATTTTTACGTTGGGGCAAGATTCCAAAGAAGCACAAGAGTATATTGATAAGATGCAAGCAAAGGTGAATTTCTGTCAAACTCTGATCGACTCGTATTACAAATCGCTAATAGGCTTAAATTCTGAAATAAATGATTTGAATGATGAGTTTACGGACACGTGTTGGGCAGTTCAGCAGATATACGGGCCAAAATTCCGGGAAGCATTAACGGGATTTAGAGCCAGTAAGGCCTTATTCCGAGATAATTGTTTGAAGGAATTTTCCAAACTGGATGCAGAAAATATTACTGATTTTACGGTAATCGAAGATATATATAATGCTGCTTATGGGACTATAGCACAAGAATATCCACTTTTTAAGCCAATTGATATACAAGAGGTTATCGAATGTGAAGCATGTTCCCTATTGGACAAGCGCATTTCCGGTAGCTCAGAAACACCGATTGGGAAGTTTATTGAGTATTTAAACGCGAGCGACTGGGTGAAACAAGGGATTGGGTTTGCCCGGGAGGCGAAAGGCAAGTGTCCCTATTGTCAGCAACAACTGCCGATTGATGTCCAAAAAGACATCGAAGGTTATTTTGACGAAACCTATAATAAAGAGTGCGAAACGGTGCGTAATTTTCAAATCCGGTATGTGACAGTATGCAACGAATTGTTGGAGCGGATGCGAGATATTTCGCACACGTCTATTTCATTTTTGGAGTACACTTTGTTTAAAGCAGAAATAGAAGTGCTTGCAGCGGTAATTGAAACGAATAAAAAAACAATTGAAAGGAAAATGGAGTCACCCTCAACTTTAGTAAATATCGAAAGTATTAAACCAATTGCACAGCGGATTAATACTAAAATTGATGAGTTTAATGCCGCTATCAGACGCAATAATGAAATAGTGCAAAATAAAGCCGCGGAAAAGATGCGATGCAAAGAGCTTCTCTGGCAGCATATGGTTTATGAACTACGCTCGTCTATACAGCATTATAATGATAGGCTTAAAGGCAAGAAGGATGGGATTGTTAGGCTCAATAATAAAATTGACGAACAAAAGGCTTTAAAGAAGACACTTAATCTAATGATTGAGGAAAAGGAAGCAACGATGACTAGCGTTGCGCCTACAGTTAATGCAATAAATAGTATACTTGATCGCTTTGGCTTTAAAGGATTTCAATTAGCAGAGAACACTGAAGCCAGAGGTACATACAAAATTATACGCACAGATGGCAGCGATGCTCAAAAGAGCCTTAGCGAAGGCGAATACAACTTCATCACTTTCTTGTACTTTTATCACCTTGTTTACGGAAGTCAAGATAGTACAGGTATTGCCACCGATAAGGTCGTAGTGGTCGATGATCCGATCTCAAGTTTAGATAGTAACGTACTTTTTATCATTAGTACATTGGTACGGAATATTCTCAATGACTGTAAAGCAGAAAAAAACGGAATTCAGCAGATTTTTGTGTTGACCCATAATGTGTATTTCCATAAAGAAGTATCATTTTTAGGTAGTCGAAAAGAGTATCCTTCTACAATGGCGGCATTTTGGATCGTGAAAAAAAATAATAATGTCACCGAATTTGTTAAGCATGCAAAAAATCCAATTCAAACTGCTTATGAGTTGATGTGGTCAGAACTTAAAGATGGAAGTGCACATCAACGCGTAACGATTTTTAATACGCTTCGAAGAATACTCGAATATTATTTCAACGTTATTGGCGGGATGAACTATGAGAAGTGTATTGATGAGTTTGACGGCGAAGATAAAATCATCTGCAAGGCTTTGATTTCGTGTATAAACGATGGTTCGCATTTCATTAGTGATGACTATGTGCAGTGTTTTGAGACAGACTCGCTTGAGAATTACTTTCGGGTCTTTAAATTGATATTTGAGAAAATGGGGCATGGTAGCCATTATGAAATGATGATGAATAGATAATCAGAATTCATAATCTTTTAAAGGAGAAGCGGTTTGCTGCCGAGATATTCTTACCGTTGGATGGGGTAACCGGTCCCGCTTCGCGTTCCTGCGGGCGGCCTCCAGCCGTCGCTTTGCGACGTCTTCCGTCTGCCGTCCTCGGACCGCTGCGCTCGTGTCCTACATATACGATCCGGTCGCACCGGGACGGACCTTCGCAGGCTAAAAACCATTGCCTGCTCGCACCCGGTCCCACCTCCGCTACTTGGCATTTACTCTCATGGAGTGCGCGCCTGCTGGCTTCGCCCAAGCGCGCCGCAGTGCATTCAAAGTGGGAGGCCATCCGATAATCAAGTATATGTCCACGCCGTCCGCTAACACCTGCGGGGCGGTCGGCTATGGCGCTCCGGCACCACCCTGCGGGGGACATATAAAGGGGATTATCCGACGTCCTCCGGGCCTGCGGCAGCAAGGTGTAAGGACGACCTTGTTGTCTGACCGGTGTAGTGCGAATCAGATCGGGACATGCAGGGTTTTACTAAATTATGTGTAAATAGGAAATCGTTATAAAGTGTTTATGGAGTATATGAAATATGGCACTTGGGGGAATGTGACATGGTTAAAGAGAAAGTCGGTAAGAAAATGATTGAGCAATATGACCACAAGGATAAGCAACGGTCAAATAATCCGCCGGTCGGGCTGGTAACGCCTGATACCGATCAGGGCGAGAGTAAAAAGCAATATGCTTACGACCCGCATATTGACCCCAGCCTACAGTGGGCTGGCAAGGCGGAGCATACGTCATTTACTGTGCCTACTGTTTCACTCCATGTCCATGAACGCATCGACCCGCGAACAATTATTGAAGCCGTACGGCGTAAAAGCACCGAACCCAGTTATGAGCAGGGATCGCTATTTTCTGCTGCAACAGAAAATCCTCCTCTTAGGGAAGCAGTCGAGTTTTATAAGCACAAGCACAACTGGTCAAACCGGCTAATTGCCGGAGACTCTCTACTGGTGATGAACTCTTTGCTAGAAAAAGAAGGACTTGGTGGACAAGTCCAGATGATTTATATTGATCCGCCTTATGGAATTAAATACGGTTCAAATTTCCAGCCGTTTGTGAATAAACGTGATGTGAAAGATGGTAAAGATGAGGATCTAACACAAGAACCTGAAATGATCAAAGCATTTCGGGACACCTGGGAACTAGGAATACATTCGTATTTGACTTATCTGCAAGACAGATTATTACTTGCGAGAGAATTACTGGCCGAGACAGGTAGCATTTTTGTGCAGATTTCGGATACCAATATTCATTTAGTGCGCTGTTTATTAGATCAAATATTTGGAACCGAGAACTTTTTTTCGCTTATATCCTTCAAAAAGACGTTACCCTTGGGAAGCTCAGGTTTGGCTGGAATATGTGATTATATTCTTTGGTATACGAAAAGCAAAGATCTATTTGTGAAAAAGAAATATAGAGAGCTATTTGTTGAAAAGCGAATTGGTGAGGGAACCGGTTATACATGGGTCGAAGACGTTAATGGGTTAAGAAGGAAGATGTCAAAAGAAGAGCGGCTTGATCCTCGAAAAATACCATCTGACAGTAAAGTATTTTTCACTAGTGCTTTAGCATCATCTGGATATACTCCAACCTGTATGTACGATTTTGAATTTGAAGGCAAATTGATAAAGTGTGGAAAGAAGAGCTGGCGAACAAACGAAGATGGGATGAAACGCCTAATAAAACTAAATCGAATCACGGCTCCAGGATCACTACCTTGTTTTGTCCAATATTACGAGGACTTTCCAGTTCAACCGCTTCATAATCTCTGGGACGATACACATGGCGCTAGCGAATTAAGATATGTCGTACAAACATCTAACAAAGTAATTCAGCGTTGCATGCTCATGGCTACTGATCCAGGAGACTTGGTCTTCGACCCTACTTGTGGTAGTGGAACGACTGCTTATGTTGCTGAATTATGGGGTCGTCGATGGATAACCTGCGATACATCCAGGGTGGCGGTAACCTTAACAAAACAAAGATTATTGACCTCAATATTTGACTATTTCAAGCTCGCTCATCCTGAAGAAGGAGTAGGTAGCGGTTTTAAATATAAAACTGTCCCGCATATTACGCTGGGGTCAATTGCAAATAATGAACCAACTTTGCAGGAAACTTTATATGATCAACCATTACTAGATAATTCAAAGACTCGAGTAACTGGCCCATTTACTGTTGAGGCCGTACCAGCGCCAGTCGTCAAGCCGTTATCAGAAATAGATGCTACTATTCCCGCAGACGCCTCGGTTGCACGTTCGGGCGAAACGCTGCGCCAGTCTGAATGGCGCGATGAACTTATGAAGACAGGCATTCGCGGCAAGAATGGTCAGAGGATTCTATTTTCTCGTTTAGAGCCGATGGCTGGCACCAGGTGGCTGCATGGAGACGCTGAAACCAAGCCGAACGCAAATGGGGTTCGGGAAACGTCAGAGCAGCTTGACCAGCCTGTACGGGCTGTCATATCGTTTGGCTCGCCTCATGCGCCACTCGAGACTAAGCAGGTGACGCTGGCTCTGGAAGAAGCTCACAAGTTGGTGCCAAAACCGAAACTGATTGTATTCGCTGCCTTCCAATTTGACCCGGAAGCGGCTAAAGATATTGATGAAATCGAGTGGCCGGGTGTAACGATTCTCAAGGTACAAATGAATACTGACCTGCTAACAGACGACTTGAAAAAGAAACGGGCTAGTAATGAGAGCTTTTGGTTGATCGGTCAGCCTGACGTCAAAGTAAAGCGAATTTCAAAGGGAATAGATAAAGGCAAATACCAGGTGGAAGTTCTGGGATTCGACTATTACAACACAAAGACCGGTATGATCGAATCCGGTGGCAATGAGCGAATTACTATTTGGTTGCTGGATACTGACTATGACGGACGCAGTTTATTCGCCCGCCAGGTCTTCTTCCCTATGGCAGGTAAAGGTGAAGGATGGGACAAGTTGGCGAAGAATTTGAAAGCGGAGATTGATTCGGAGCTAATTGAGGCATACTCGGGAACTGTATCTTTGCCATTCAAGCCGGGTAAGTATAACCGGGTGGCAGTAAAGATTGTTGACGATAGAGGTATTGAGAGCCTGAAAATTGTGGAGGTGGAATGATGGGCAAAGCGACGATTGACCAGCTCATAATTAACTCTCCATACGCAGAGCCGGCCCGTCATTGGAGTTTTGATCCACTTACGAGGCTATTCAGCCTAGAAGATGGCCGTCGCCCGGCCGGATATGTAGTAGCCTCTGGACACTCACAGGCTTTTGATGATCCTGGTGTGTTTGTCGAGATACCTTTGGTAAATCAAATCCGGCCACGAGTTAAGGCATGGCGTGAGGCAGGTTATCCCGGCGTAACCGGCATAACTAAACGATTGCTTGAACACTGGACGAGCCCGGAGTGGCAAGCGGACCGCAGTTTTTTCTTTTGCCAGCTCGAGGCCGTCGAGACGTTGATGTGGTTGACGGAAGCGCCGGATACGGAAAAGGTAGGCATTACTATTCCTTCAGACGGCGGACAATTTAGCCGTCTCTGTTCGAAAATGGCTACCGGGTCAGGTAAAACCATTGTAATGGCCATGGTGATTGCCTGGCAGGTCCTTAATAAAGCGACATATCCGCAGCGCCCTGAATTTAGCAAAAACGTATTGGTTGTAGCGCCTGGGCTGACGGTGAAAAGCCGATTGCAGGTGCTTATTCCTTTTGGCAGTGGAAATTATTACGAACAGTTCAGATTGATCCCACCCGGCATGGAGGACAAACTGCGCCAGGGGCGAGTTATCGTACGAAACTGGCATGCGTTCAGCTGGGATAGTCCCGAAAAGCTGGCGAAGAAAAAGAGTGTTGACAAGCGCGGTGCGAAAAGCGATGAAGCATATGTACGAGAAGTCTTAGGCGAGATGGCTAATGCATCTAATATCCTAGTGATCAATGACGAGGCGCACCATGCCTGGCGGATTCCCGCAGAATCAAAAGTAAAGGGGTTAAAAAAAGAAGACATTGAGGAAGCAACTATCTGGGTTGGCGGACTTGATCGCATCCACCGTGCCCGCGGCATTTTGCGCTGCCATGATTTTTCGGCCACTCCATTCGCACCATCCGGCAAAAAGAGCTCAGATGAAGCGCTGTTTGGCTGGATTGTCAGCGACTTCGGCCTTAATGACGCAATTGAAGCGGGACTAGTTAAGACACCCCGGGTGGTCATTCGTGACGATAGCAGTCTGACTAAGGACTTTAAGTCCAGACTGTACCATATATACAATGATCCGGAAGTGAAGGACGACCTGAACCGCAAAGCGGAAGAATATGAAATGCTGCCGGACTTACTGATTAACGCCTATTATCTCCTGGGTAAGGATTGGCTGGAAGCCGCTAAGGCATGGGAAGCTGTCGGTCACAAAGTACCGCCGGTCATGATCACCGTCGCTAATCGTACGGAAACTGCCGCCAGAGTGAAATATGCTTTTGATCATAATAAGATCCGGATTGATGAACTTTGCGCCCCGGAGAGAACGTTGCATATCGACTCCAGCGTTCTCGAATTAGCAGAGACAGCGTCAGAGACAGCCGAGCCGGGAACAGAACTCGATTCCGATGAGGGGCAGGATTCAGAGGAGCAGCCTGAACGTAAATTGACGAAGAAGGAACTGGCTGAACAACTTCGACGCAAGGTAGATACAGTCGGGCAGGTGGGCAAGCCGGGAGGTCAGATTCAGAACGTCATCTCGGTCGGTATGTTATCTGAGGGTTGGGATGCAAAAACAGTTACCCATATCATGGGACTGAGGGCTTTCTCTAGCCAACTTCTCTGCGAACAGGTAGTTGGTCGTGGATTAAGACGGACCTCCTATGACGTAAACCCAGATACAGGTCTGTTCGAGGCCGAGTATGTCAACATTTTCGGTGTACCGTTTACCTTCTTACCGCATGAAGGCGGGGGAGGAACGCCGCCACCTCCGCCGCCACCCAAAAAGCAGATTGAACCAGTAGCGGAGAAACAGCAGTTCGCTATTAGTTGGCCGAATATCGTTCGCATTGACCATATATATAAGCCGGTTCTGGAACTCGACCTGAGTAGCCTGAGAGTCTTAGAACTTAATGCTGCCGATACTGCCATGTTAGCTGAATTAGCGCCGGTCGTTGACGGCAATCCTGATGTGACAAAGATTGCCGCTATCGATTTAGAGGACCTAGAGCGGAAGTTCCGGCTGCAGAAAATTGTCTTTGAAACCGCCCGTGACATATTTGATCAGATGCAACCAACATGGAAGGGTAGCAAAGACTATTTAATTGCACAAGTGATCCGGTTGGTCGAGAAATTCCTGACATCTAATAAAATTCAGATCGTTCCGCCCTTGTTCCAAGATGAAGCAAAACGGCGCGTCTTGATGGCAATTAATATGGGGAAAATTGTCCAGCATATCTGGGAAGCCATCCGGATTACAAACACAGAGATGATAACCCCCGTATTTGACACGCAAAGCCCAATTCGCTCTACCGGCGATATGAGGACATGGTACACTGGGCGGCCCTGTGAATACGCAGCGAAGTCCCATATCAATCTCTGCGTATTTGATAGCAGATGGGAAGCTAGCGAGGCATTTGAGCTGGATCGGAACAAGCTAGTTGATGCATGGGTCAAGAACGACCATCTCGGCTTTGAAATTCTATATATTTTCAACGGCGTCGTCAGCAAGTATCGCCCGGACTTTATCATCCGCCTGACGACAGGTGAATATCTGGTACTCGAGACCAAAGGACAGGATAATCAGAACAATCGTACCAAGAGAGAGTTCTTAGACGAATGGGTAAGAGCCGTCAATCAACATGGCGGGTTTGGTACATGGAAGTGGGCGGTGTCTTACAATATTGCAGATGTTAAAGGGATTATTGAGCAGGCGGTTAAGGGTTAGTTTGGCTAATAGATGGTTTGGGGAATTGGGAGGAGGATTTTTTCGATGACGAAAGAACAGAATGGACAAACTTTTGGAGAATCTTTTAATCCAGGTTGGGGTAAGTCAATCACTGGATCGCGAAACTTATCATCTCAAAGTACGACGACTACATTAATGGTGGGGCAGTTTTCTCCTATTAAGACGCCGACAGCGAGTACAGACCAGTCAGGACAAGGGAATAGCGAATCAAAATGACGAGCGGGTTAAATTTTTTGCAAACCGCTCTATGGACAGTATTGTTTATCGTGCCCGGATTTATAGCTGCGGAGACGAAGCATTACTGGATGATGACGACTCCAAGTCGAACTACTGAGAAAACAGTGGAGAGTATATGTTGGAGTTTTATCACTTATTTTCTACTATCTCTAGTTCCAGATAGGGTATTTGAGTTGAGCTATTTTGCTGATATCGTGTTTGCCCCTGTTCCGGAGAAAGTCTTATTTAGCGGGTTGTTTCTTAAAAGTTATATATTCATTATGATGGTTGCCGTACTCGCCGGATTTCTCTACGCCTATGTGTTTCCGGTTGCCTTTATGTCGAAGTACTTAGGTAGAACCCCATATGCACGCGTGTGGGACGAATTCTTTAAGATAAAGTGCGACGCTGCAGCAAACAATGGGGTTTGGGTTGAATTGAAAGATAGCACACAGTGGGTAGGTAAACTTAATTCTGCTTCGGATACCCCTGGCAGTTCAGAGTTATGGCTTACGGATGTTCGTAAATACCAGGATGGAAATATCTGTGACACTGCATATTCTGATATGCTACTCAACGTAGAAGCGGTATCAAAGATTTTTGTTGTTAAGGAGGGGCTATTGTGTAAGCCACTTGAAACGCCTCCGAACGGTATAATAAGCCGGATTGTAAAATGGATTAACGAAAGACGAAGAAAGCTTTGGTGGAGTTAAACAAAAACACACAGTAGGCGAAGAATGATGTGGCTGCTTAGGAGATAAACCTAATCTATAAATGGGATTATCCGGCGTCCTTCAGTCCGGCGCAGTAAGGAACTTAGACGTAACGGTTCTAGTTAAATCCCCCCCCTCATAGTAATGACCGGGGGGATTATTATGGGCGTTACTGCTAGAGCCACTTTGGACGAAATCGAGGGACTTGCGCATCAACAAAAAGACACTCTTAGAGTTATGGTTCATCAATCTATTAACGAGGCCGATCAGAAGAAGGGGCCTGCTGATACAATCGAAGTAGCTTTAGGTAATATCGGCAATTTTTATTGTAAAATTGTGGCAAGGGACAGAACTAAGCAACCTGCCTCCACTACTAAGAACCGTGTAAATAATTCGAACTTTTCTAGCCCGCTGAAAAAGAAGTTAATGTCTGACATAGATTCGGGCACGATTAATAGGAATCATATTTCAGATATTCAGAAAGTAGCGAAGTTAAATAAGGATATTCTTACACTAGGGGAGTCAGTGCATCAAGAACTCATAGATGATATAAAGAATAATAGGGGCAAGCTAGACGATCTAAATAGAGAAGATGCGGCTGCCCTGGCTATAAACGCAGGATTGGTTACCCAACCCCTTGTGGAATTATGGTTTAGTAGTATTATTAGGTTAGCGGAGAAGCTAAATGCAAAGCTATGTATAGGGAACCTAGCATCCGTTATTTCCTTGTTGAGCGTAGAACAAAAAAAACAGCTCCGTAATGTATTATCTAACCTAATCGGCCATGCCCAAAACTTAATTAAAAACCTTTAGAACCTGACTGTGAAATCAATTTACATAATAGCGGGCTGTCGAGTCTCATATGAAAAACTATGCAGATTTTCGATATTGCTGGTTTTGAGGAATTTCTTCTCACATTCTTCTAACACAACTTGCAAAAAAGTACCCGAAACAGCATAGAACGAGATCGATAAAATCTAGGGATTGCAAGCGTATCCGGACCCATCTGGAATAAAATTCTTAGATGGCATTCAAGAGGTCAGCGGTTCGATCCCGCTTATCTCCACCAGGAAAACACAGATGTACCAAGGATTTAAGGTCTTTGGTACATTTTTATTTTTGGGATGGTCCTTGAATCGGCACGTGGCATTTCAAAATGGACAGGCTATTTTTTAGCCTGTCCATTTTAAATGCTTGTTTTTAATTTTTAATATACTATCATAGTTGCAGTTGTCCGAGCTTTTTCGATAAAATAAATGAGATTTCGAGTGCCGGGAGTTAATATGGAAATTTGAGTGACGGCCAATGAGTGGCTAGGCATTGATCCGGCAATAAAACAGGCGTTGGTTAGTATTATTACGATTATGTTTTGGCTGCAGATGGTAGCTTATATATGAATGGTATTCCCCAGGTACAAAGGCCGATGTGAACCGTATAACACTGGATAAGCCGCGCTGGGGGTGGCGTTGGTATTACCCAAGCGACAGGGCGGGGCGTAGGGTGTGAATTTGCGACAGGAAAGATCACTGAGTTTAATCATTCTCAAGAAATGCAACGGGATTATTTAGTTCTATTAATATCGCCGGAGATATTTTTAACGTTCGATTCGGTTGGCCAGATCCTCCGTAGACAAACTGATATTGTAAAAGTTTCTTGTCGAATACGATTGGCAGACTAAGTCCGATCATAGGCGTATCACCAGGATCAAATCCAGTTATTTCACGAACTTGATCCTTATCTGCCAGTTTTGCGTAAGAAACATCTAAAATTTTTTTAATTAGTTTAAAATCAATGCGGGTGCGACTGCCAGAGAAAATTATTGAGTAATATCCCTTATCAGTTTTAATAATTAAATTAGGTGCTGTTTGTCCAACTTTGATGCCAAAATATTCAGCACCTTCAAGTGCTGAGTAAATCTGTTTTTCATGAAGTATAAATTGGTAGTCATAAGTAGATTTCTCTAAAATGCTTTTAACAATATCCATAGCGAGATCCTTTCAGTTTTTAGTTAATTTTAACATCATTTTACTTTTTAATGTATATAATAAGCGCGAAACCGAGCTCAAACATAGGTAGCCTAACTATTGGATGATATTGCAGTAAAATAGCAATGCTTGACTTTGAGAATTATCAGCTGGTTACGTCGGCAACGCAGAATACGCTTTCCATGGCAGCAAAATTATCATATTGTGTTAAGATAATACTAAAGAGACTTGCCAATAATAATGCCGAAAAATTGACTAAAACAATTTGCCGTAGTATGATAATGGCAACAAATAGTACGGAGTTGATTGCAGTGGAAGAAAAAGCTGAAAGACAGGTGTCACAAAACGGGAAGTATGCACTGATTTTATATTTTGTCGAAAATAAAAGAATGACAATACAGGAAATCATCGACATTACTCCACAAAGGGCGTTGGAATTGCTGCCATCAGATGATGAACATATAATGAGACAATTGAAGAAATACCTCGCCAGCAACGTAAACAAAATTAAAAAGAACGAAAACAGGTACTTTTTTCCTGGACAAAAGGGAAAGGCGAGCGCTCGCTCAATATTACATGAACTCCATTTTTATCTGAAACCTCTTGGATTATCATTGAAGGATTTCGGTTTGCCCTCAAGGCCCCCGAAAGTTAATGAAATAGAAGAAATGAAGAAAATCGTAAAGCCTGAGGATATAATGAACTGGGCCAAAAAAATACTGATTGATGTATAAGATCCAGCTAGAGCTGAACGGCTTAGGTCTTTTTAGCCAAATAATGTGCTGAAAAAATTTGATAAAAATATTGCTAAAATGTTTATCAAAAAAAATATTATGACAATACAGTCATTTGAGAGTTAATAAAATTTGATAGGTATATAATTTTATGAAAGATGTATTTAATTGTTAGGGTTAGTTTAAGCTGGTGCTAGGACTCTAAAAGTCCGACCAAAGCGATTACTTCAGCTTTTAAGCAAGGAATTGCGTGATTTTGTCATAATAGAGCCGGATGTGATCAAAGATTAGAGATCACATCCGGCTCTGTTACTAGCTGCTCGTATACAGTAAGCAGGATAATAATAAAGAAAATGGAATAAATGATTTAATTATTAAAGTGCCATTGAGTGGAACAACTGCATTTCGGAATTTAGGGTGATTTATACTAGGAGGGTTAAAAATGAGTATAAAGACCTGTATTTACTGCGGAAGCGACAAATTAGTAACGGGAATCAATATCAAAATGAGTGCCGAAGTAAATAGAATCGGTTTGTCGCATCGGTCAAAGCTGCTGAGTATGTTAAGGGGTGTTGAGCCTGTATATGCAGACCTATGTAAGGAATGCGGAAGTATTACTCGACTATGGGTAAAAAACACAGAACAATACTGGGATACGGACTAAACCTTATAATTTATTGGTTTAGTCTCAGGTAACAGTTAGTTACCTGAGACTAAACATCTTCTAGAACCAACGGCGACGCCCGAAAAGAAAGAAGAAGATTTTCTGAGTAGCAGGCTCTTTTGGGAGGCAGGAGTTTTGTAATTGTAATTCGAAGTTATATTTATTATTAACAGCCGAAGGGGATATCGTTTATGATAAAATGGGAACAGGACTATAACATTGGAATTACGACTATTGATGAGCAGCATAAGAAATTATTTGAGATTGCGAACAGAATTTATGATTTGTTAAAGAACCAGCTTATTACCGATAAGTATGACCAAATTGTTGAAATAATGGCTGAACTGAAAGATTACACAATATATCACTTTAAAACCGAAGAAGAATACATGAAAAGTATAGGCTATAAAAGGTTTTTGTCACAAAAGGCCGCGCACAATGAGTTTATAGAAAAAATGCAGAATATTGATTTCACCCAAATTGATAACGATCAAAACGAATATTTGATGGGGATATTGGATTTTGTCTGTGACTGGCTTGTTCAACATATTATTAGAGCAGATAAATTAATTGGAAAATAGCGGTAGGGTAGTTCTGCGTTATTGGCAACAACCATGAATAGGTACTCCTTGTTAGTCGTAGTAGTAAAAAATGGCTGCATTTATGCAGTCATTTTTTACTACTACGTTTATTTTTGGGGTCTGTTTGAATATATTAACAGGAAAATAAATAATGAAGTAGGAGATGTTATGGTGAAGATTTGTATAGATCCGGGACATTCCGGACCTTTTGAACCAGGGGCTTATGCCGGTGGAGTCGCCGAAGCCGATATTAATCTAATGGTCGCTAAGAAACTAGGCCTGTTATTAACTGATTGCGGATATGAAGTTATCTATACCCGGGAAGGGGATATAGATAACGATGAACTGTTATGGAGAGCAGAATTAGCTAACCAGCAACAGGCAAATCTATTTGTTAGCATTCATTGCAATGCTGCCGACAGTGAGGAAGCTCGCGGATTTGAGATTTATCACTACCCAGGAGCTATAGAAGGTGGTAGATTAGCGGACTCAATCAACCGGGCGTTTATGGCGTTCCCTTATACTTTAGAAAGGGGTGTAAAAAAAGCATATTTTACTGTACTAGCCGAGACAAATATGCCGGCTATTCTGATTGAACTTGCATTTTTATCCTCAGAATTTGACCGGCAAATATTAACCACCGCTATATTCCAAACAATGATGGCACTTATTATTACCAGCGGAATTCATGGTTATCTGGTGCTATAATATTTAACTACATTGACCTATTAAATTAACCTATATTTCATCAGCGAATGCAGTATTTTCTACTTGCCACTGTTTAAGTCGGCAATAACCCCAGGGAATGTAAAGGCCAAAAGTAAGAAAGGTTAATATTAAGATTAAGATCCATTGCCCAATAAAGCCAAATCCACTGCCAAGAAAAACTAACTGACGGCCATTTATATAAGTATTTGAGGCGATCCATCTTTGCTGGGCACAGCTTGCCCAGGGGAAAAACAAGCCAAATGTTAGCAGCGTTAATAGATAGGTCCAGATCATCAGCCAAATATATCCAAAACCCGTACCGGTAAACAGAAAATGCGTTTTTTGCATAATTTCCTCCCTTTATTTATTCATAAATAGGCATATCATATCTTTGGCGTAATTTTAAAGAATTCCTTTAAAATTTTTGTTATAAATAAAAAATCGCGGTTTTTTCCGCGATTCATTCTTTCGATCTTGATATTAACAGTATTAGGATTTATATATAAAAAGCAGATTGGCAATTATAGCAACTATGGCAACTAATCCCATTGCTCCTTGGTAGGTAGATAACCCTGATTCAAATATATACTGAATTGCTATTGCTGCAGCCGCTAAATTAATAATTAGGGTAACTCTTTTTAACATGGAATATCCTCCTAATCCAAAATATTAAGCCAATGCAAAAAAGTAAAACTTCTTAGTACTTAAGTAAGATTATTCCTCCCACGATCAACAAGCTTGCAACTGCTTTATATAAAGTTATTTTTTCACCTAGAAATATGACACCTAAAATTAAAGAAACTAATGGAAATGCGGCAACAATGGGGGCAATGCGGCTTACTTCGCCATATTTTAATGCGGAATAGTACGCATATTGGCCCAATAAAGCCGCACATATTCCTTCTAAAGCTATAAAAGATATATCTCTGGCTGTAATATTTTCAATAAAAGACCAGTTGGATGAAATTGTAATTGATGTAACTAATATAACGGTAATAATTAAGCTGCGAATCGTAAGTGCCGCCAAAGGTTGAATATTACTTAACCCGATTTTCCCGAAAACGGGTGCAATTCCCCAAAATAACATGGCTATAGCGGCGAATAAATAAGCATTAACCATAATATAAATCTCCAGCCTTTAGGTTGAGTCGTTAACGATTTAACTTTGAGTATTAAATTTGAGCATATTGCATTATAGATAAACCATGGCCTTGTCGTTTATTAGTGAATAGGAAATGTAATTACAAAGGTTGTACCTGATCCTTGCTGAGAAATCACTTTAAACGCTCCGCCATGTCGCTTAACGATGCTGTTGCAAATTGACAATCCCAGTCCGGTACCATTTTCTTTTGTGGTAAAGAACGGGTCAAATATTTTCTCAATATATTCAGGCGGAATGCCGCAGCCTGTGTCCGAAATGCTTAATTCGATAGTATTGGCAACCATTGATGTTTTTAATTTCAACTCTCCTTTGCCGGACATTGCTTCAATACCGTTTCGACTCAAATTTAATAATAATTGGTGAATTTCTTTATCATTTAGCGGTAACAGCGGTAACTCATCCTGAAGATTAATAATTAGGTTGATTCCTTTGGTAACTGTATCACTGTAAATTAAAGGATAAATGTTATGAATAATTCGGTTTAAATCTTGGTTTTCCAATTTGTCTGGTTTATTTCGGGCTAAGGATAAAAAATTGCTGATGATTGAATTTACTTGGTCTAGTTCATCGAGTATAATTCTAAATTTGCCATGAAGATGTGCGGAGGATTTATTCATTAAAATTTGTAAATAGCCACGTATCACTGTCATGGGATTTCTAATTTCATGAGCCACACCGGCCGCCATTTCCGCAATTAAGTTTAAGCGGTCGAGCCGGCTTATTTCTTTTTGATATTGCTCATGGTTTGACATATCTTGAAAGATGGCCAAGGCACCTTCAATAGTCTTTAAATCATCGCTATAGATTGGACAAGCGTTAATTAAATATGGTTTACCCATGATTTGGGTGTAATATCCTTTGGTTTCAATTCCTTGCAATGCTTTTACAGTCAATGTGTTTTCGTACTTGTACCCAATTAGATCTGTCAATTTATTTAGCTTCATGCCGGTCAGGTTAATATCTTGGTAATGATGAAACAGATCGGCAAATGCGGCATTATATACAGTAATTTGCTCTTGATTATTAATAACGTATATTGGCAAAGGACACATATTGCCTAATTTAGTAATGTATTTTGCCGTTTTACATTGAGCGGATACAGGAATATCTTTAATATTATTTGCAGCGATTTTAGATATTTCTTTTAGCATTAGTATTATTACATGATTGTCAATTGGCATAATGGTGTATTTTGCGCATCTAAGGCCAGCACCTGTTGGCAATATCGAATTTCCAGATGTGTGTTTATTAACTTGTTGAGCAGTTTCCAACAAGAAGCGAATACTTGAATCAAGTTTAATATCGGCCATATTTTTGCCAATAAGGTCTTGTTGCTCGTAGCCCAAAAATTGTGCTGCGGGAGGACTGGCATAAAAACAATAAAGGTCATTGCGAAGAATATAGATGTAATCCTGCAGCAGGTCGCAGTCCAGCTTAAGTTCTTGTTTTAATGAATGAAGCTGTTGACTAAGTACTTGGGCATGTTTTAATTTTTCGATAACGCATTGAATATCAGATTGCATCCATGCACCTCTTTAATCTAATCTGATTCTGGAATAGGCAATATCTAAACTACTTTCGACAGTTAGTTTGGTATTACCTGTATTGTAGATAAATATGCCGGATACCTTGGTATTACCACACTATGCTTGTCAAAATAATGAAATTTTTGACTGATAATTGCAGGAATTATTTTACTTTTTAACGAAAAACATTTTTAATTTTAATACTTAGGCAAAGGAGGAGGACCATGTCTGATAAATTAAGCAATTTAGTTTCAGAAAAATATCGGTCTTTGTTTGAATTAGCTCCTTATGCCATTTTTGTTGAGACAACAAAGGGACAAATCATTGACTGCAATTCAGCAGCTTGTCGATTATTCGGCTATAGTAAAGAAGAACTGGTTGGCTTAACAATTAAGGACTTAGTACCAGAAGAAGCTGCGAAATTTATTCCAAATACGATTTCAGAAGACTATACTACCGGTAATGCTTTAGTAAAAAGATTAAATAAACGAAAAGATGAAACATGCTTTACGACCGAAATTTGTACAAAAATTGCTATGATAGATGGCTGCGAGCGTCTTATTGCTTTTGTGCATGACATGTCCGAATACAAAATAGCTCAAGATATTTTGAAGATCAGTGAGGAACGGCTGATGTTGGCTATGGAGGCTGTAAACGGTGGTTTGTGGGACTGGGATGTTCGCTTAGGCCGGATTTATATTACACCTCAATATTTCTCATTGCTCGGATATCAACCAGGAGAAATTATTCCAACTTTTGCTAATTGGTTAAGTTTAGTTCATCCTAGTGACCGTAGTAAAGTGCTCGAAGAAATAGACAAGTGCTTGAACAATATCGTTAGTTGCTATGAAATTGAATTTAGGGTAAAAAAGAAGAACGGAGTTTGGTGCTGGATTTTATCCCGCGGAAAAGTTGTTAAGGTGGATGACACCGGCAAGCCCATGCGGATGGTTGGGACCCATATTGATATTACTGAGCGAAAACAAGCCCAGCAATTAATTAGGGAAAGTAATACTAAGTTGGAAGAATTGAACGAAGAGTTAATTGCTGCCAATGAGGAACTAAGTATTTTAGATAAACAGCGTTCACAACAAATAAATCAGCTTAATGAAAATCGAACAAAATTAGATTTGGCAAATCAAAAATTGTTGGATATTATTGATTTCTTACCTGATGCTACTTATGTAATCGACGAAAAGGGAATTGTGATTGCTTGGAATAGAGCAATAGAAAAAATGACCGGTGTATTAAAGAAAGAAATAATCGGCACAGGGGAATATTCCTATGCTGTTCCCTTTTTTGGTAAAAGAGTTCCAATTTTAATTGACTATTTTTCCGAACAAGGTTCGCAAATTGATTTAAAACGCTATGATACTTTTAAAAGAGAAGAGAATAGATTATTCGGTGAAATGTTTATTCCAACCTTGAATAATGGTCAAGGGGCATACTTATTTGCAACAACAGCCCCTTTATTTGATCAATTTGGCAATAAAGTTGGTGCAATTGAATCTATTCGGGATATTAGTGAACGAAAGCAAAAAGAAGAGGTTATCCGGTTAAGTGAGATCAAATATCGGTTTTTATTTGATCATATGCTTAATGGTTTTATTTACTTTAAGGTTATAAGGGATAGTAATGACGAGCCGATCGACTTTATCATTCTGGAAGTAAATAACTCGTTTGAAATTATTACCGGCCTCCATGCTGCAGATATTATCGGTCAACGGGTATCGGACGTGTTTGCCGGGCAGGATGAATGGATAGCGCTGTGCAATAAGGTCGTAAGATATAGTGAAGCCATTAAGGTCGAGTATTATTTGGATTTTATCGGTAAATGGGTCGATGCTTCGATATATACACCACAAAAGGATTTTGTGGCTGTTGTTCTTTCAGATATCACGGAAAGTAAGTCGGCGGCTCAAAGGCTAAAGCATGTAAGTATCCATGATGGATTGACCGGACTGTACAACCGTATGTATTTTGAGGAAGAAATGAATCGATTAAAAAATGGCCGCTATGTGCCAATTGGTATAGTTGTTTGTGATATTGATGGTCTTAAATTAATTAACGATACATTGGGACATTTAATCGGCGATGAGATTCTACTAGCTGCTGCTAAAATAATTAAAAACTCTTTTCGGAATGGTGACGTTGTTGCCAGAATAGGCGGCGATGAGATTGCGATAATTGTACCTTGTATAACGGAAGCCGCGATGGCTGATTTATATCAACGGATTAAGGACGGTATAACCGCATATAACAGTAATAAGCCTGGTGTTCATTTGAGTATATCGGCGGGGTATGCCATATGTACACAGGTCCCGGTCATAATTGAAAGCTTATTCAAGGAAGCTGATAATAATATGTATAGTGAAAAGGTTCAAAAAGGACCAAAGTCTCGCAATGAGATTATTCAGTCGCTAATTGAGAGGCTTATTAATCGTGACCGAATTGACGAAGGGCATGCCGACAGAATGGTCTATTGGACAGTTAATTTGGGTCAAGCTATTGGCTTATCGAAAGGCAGATTAGCCAAGTTAAGCTTACTGGCAAGATTTCATGATATTGGCAAAGTTGGTATTTCAGACTCGATTTTGTTTAAGCCAGGCCGGCTAATGGAAAGCGAAAACCGGGAAATGCGGCGCCATTGTGAAATCGGACAAAGAATTGCACAAAGTTCTCCAGAGTTGAGTGGGATTGCTGCTTTTATATTGAAACATCATGAATGGTGGGATGGTAGCGGGTATCCGTTAGGTTTGAAAGGGGAAGATATTCCAGAGGAGTGTAGGATATTAGCAATTATAGATGCGTATGATTCCATGACTCATCCTCGGCCATACGGATCGTCATTAACTGAATCGGAAGCGCTTAAGGAAATTGTCAAGAATTCCGGCAGCCAATTCGATCCGCAACTTGTGCAAAAGTTTATTGAACTTCACGTGAGTATCCACGGATAATAATTATAATTAAATATAAATTATGGCAGGATTGGCTGACTGCAAGGCGAAGTATTTATTATAATTCAGTCTGCAAAGGAGTTTAAAGGTGAATTTTTTGCGCGGCATGTTGTTACCGGTTGGAATCATTGCCTGTTGGTTTTCCTTGTCTAAATTGAATCAACTAAACAGCTTTTTGATTCCATCGCCTGCGGTTATATATCAAACGGCGATTTCTTTATTTTCCAGCGGAGTTTTGTTAAACCATATTTTAATCAGTCTTTATCGAGTATTGTTAGGTTTTGGCATAACTGTATTATTGGCTTTCCCTTTGGCAGTGCTGGTTGGATTACAACGAAATATTGAAAGGTATCTGAATCCTTTCTTGCATTTTTTGCGTCAAATTCCACCTATCGCTTGTATCCCGATTATAATTTTATGGTTTGGGATTGGCGAAAAATCAAAACTGGTTGTTATCGTTCTTGCCGCATTTTTCCCAGTTTTTCTAAATTGTTTGGAAGGTTTTCTAAAATGTGACAACAAATTGATCGAGGTTGGAATTGCCTATGGTTTTAATAAGCATAAACGGTTTTTTCAGATTATGCTTCCAGCGGCCTTACCATCAATTATATTAGGAATGCGGCTGGGTTTAGGCTATAGTTGGCGGGCCCTGATCGGCGCCGAGTTAATTGCTGCTTCATCGGGAATTGGTTATATGATCATTGAAGGAGAACAGATCTCCCGCCCGGATATTGTAATTGTCGGAATTGTGATGATAGGATTGTTTGGCTATCTGGTTGATTATATTTTTACTATTATATCCAATTGGTTAATGCCCTGGAGAGAGGAAGTTGATGATGGCAGTCGCAGTAATCAAAGGGCTGTGTAAAACATACCGAATTGCTGGCAGAGAGATTAAAGCTTTGGCGGACATTAATTTACAACTGGAAAAAGATCGGATTATATCAATTGTCGGAAAAAGCGGCAGCGGCAAAACTACTCTGTTGCGGGTACTTATGGGGTTGGAACCGAAATCTTGCGGAGAAATAGAATTTGGTTCTAAAAATGCCAAAATAGGAACTGTGTTTCAAGAGCCTAGACTAATGCCGTGGTTGACGGTAGAAGAGAATATGGCCCTCGGATTTCAGGATTGCCTTAGTCTGACATTTAGGCAAGAACAACTATCTCACTATTTACAACTGTTGGGATTAGCGGATTTTAGAAAGGCTTATCCCCATCAGATATCCGGCGGTATGGCCCAGCGAACCGCTTTAGGGAGAGCGTTGTGTTATGATCCTGATATTATTTTGATGGATGAACCGCTTAGTGCTTTAGATGCATTCACCAGGCGCAAGCTGCAGCAAGATTTAGTAAATATTTTACTAGACAAGGCTAAGTCAGTATTATTTGTTACTCACGATATCGAAGAAGCTATTTATTTAGGAAGTAAAGTGATCGTTATGGATCAAGGAAGGAAGATCCGGGAGTTTCTAGTACCGTTTTCTTATCCGCGAAACCGTGCTGATGCTGCCTTTTATGGACTGCGTAATGAAATTATGCAACTATTAGAGCTGATTAACTAAGGGAGATGATTGCATGAAAAAACAGATTTCAATTATTATGATATTGATAATATCTTTGCTGGCCTTCGGCTGTCAGTCTAAACCAACGGGAGTAAATTCAGTCAATGTGATCAGAATTTCATATGTAAAATTGCCGTTAAATATTCCTTCAATCATTGAAAAAGAGTTAAAAATGTTTGAACAAGAGTTTACAACAGATAAAATTAGAATCGAATTCCCGGAAATAACGGCAGGACCAAAGATGACGGAGGCTATGGCTGCGGGTTCATTGGACTTTTGTAATGCGTTAGGCGGAACTTCAGCGATACTAGCTGCAGCCAACGGTGTTGATTTAAAGATTATTGGTGTATATAGCCGGGCGCCGCGGGCATTTGTAATTATGACTAATAATCCGGCAGTAAAAAGTGTAAAAGATTTAAAAGGTAAGAACATTGCCGGCCCCAAAGGCACAATTCTCCACCAGTTATTGTTGGCTGCGCAACAAAAAAATGGTCTGAATGCCGGTGAAATAAGGTTTGTTAATATGGGAATTCCTGCGGCGGTGTCGGCGATGCTATCAGGCAACGTTGAAGCCGCGCTGGTTGCAGGTCCGGCAGTTGTAAAAGCGGCTCAAGCCGGTGCGCGAATTATAGAAGACGGTGACGGATTACTTGATGCTACAATTGTAATTGCCGTAAGGGGAGAGTTCTTGAAACAGCATCCTGACTTAGTAAAACGTTATATGAAAGTACATAATCGCAGCTTGCAATATATGAAGAATAATATGGACAAAACATTGCAACTGGCCGCGGATGAAACCCAGATACCGCTGGAGGACGTTAAAAGTATGATTGAGTGGTATGACTTTAATCCCAAAATTACGGAACGGGATATCAACGAATTGAAAAAAACGCAAGAGTTTTTAGTTCAAAATGGATTGCTTACCAAAAAGATAGACATAAAAACAATACTGTCAGATTGAAATGATAAACTGGGTCTGAATGTTTAGAAGGAGGGTCGCAGTAATGACCAGCTATAGTGGTTACCGAACTCATATCGTAATTGCGGGAAAAAGGAACGTTGGTAAATCTTCAACTATTAATGCCCTAGTGGGTCAGGATGTTGCAATTGTATCAGAGTACCCGGGGACAACAACTGATCCTGTTTATAAGATTATGGAATTGGCGCCGCTTGGACCGGTAACCATTATTGATACGCCGGGAATCGATGATCAAGGAAGCATTGGTGAATTGCGAGTTTCACGAGCAAAGCGAGCATTTTATAAAGCCGATATCGCAATACTTGTGGTGGATGATCAGCCTAGCGAATATGAACAATTTATTGCTGAGCAATTTGCTAACATGAAAATACCGTATATTATTGCTGTAAATAAAATTGATCAGGCTCAGCAACGGTTAGCTGATGGCTATTTTGAATTGTTTCATGTCCCTGTTATCGAACTGTCTGCCAAGACAGGTGAAGGCATTGAAGAACTAAAACAGGCTGTTGCGGAGAATCTTCCGCCAATAGATGATATACCATATTTACCTGATGGCGTAAGCGCTGGTGATTTTGTTGTTATGGTGGTTCCAATTGATTTAGGAGCTCCCAAAGGACGGCTCATAATGCCGCAAGTAGTGGCGATTCGCGAAACAATAGACCGTGAGTCAGTTGCAATGGTAGTCAAAGAAAGAGAACTGCGATATGCGCTGGATAACTTAGCTGTTAAACCCAAGTTGGTTATTACTGATTCGCAAGCAATTATGAAAGTTGCTGCAGATGTACCTGAAGATATTTTATTGACGACTTTCTCGGTACTTGAAGCACGGCATAAAGGGGACTTGCGGATATTGACCGAAAGCGTAGCAGCGGTTGAGGACCTTGATGACGGGGATCTAGTTGTTATAATGGAAGGCTGTTCACATCGTCCACTTACCGAGGATATTGGAAGAATAAAAATTCCGCGCTGGTTGACCAACCATACCGGCAAGTCCTTGCAATTTAAAATAATTCCCGGGAAAGAAGTTATTGAACCGGAAGACATCGAACAGGCGAAAGTAGTTGTCCACTGTGGCGGATGCACCTTGACAAGGGCAATGATGACGCGCAGAATTCGCTCAGTAGCTCGGTTAGGAGTTCCTATTGTGAATTATGGCATATTGATTTCATATTTGCACGGCGTATTACCGCGCGTAATTCAGCCGTTTGATGAGGTGGCCGATCTTGCAGCGAATAGAAACTGATTTTATGGGAAATATTAACATTGAGACTGAAGCATATTATGGCATACATGCCGTTCGAGCCCAAAAAAACTTTCCGCCCACCGGCGAGAAGTTTAATCAAGCCTTTTTGCATAGTTATTTTATGATAAAAAAGGCTTGTGCGCTGTTGAATAGCAGATTAGGTTATTTAGATCAAACTAAAGCTCAAGCGATTATTAAGGCCTGTGATGACATTGAACTACTTTACAGCAATATTATTGTTGATCCGTTAGCCGGTGGAGCTGGGACTTCACTTAATATGAATATTAATGAAGTTATTGCCAACCGTGCTGGTGAATACTTGGGTTATGAAAAAGGCAGCTATGTGATTGATCCTATCCAAGATGTAAATCTACATCAGTCCACTAATGATACCTTTGTTACGGCAGGTAAAATGGCTGTTATGATTACTTTGCAGGAACTGGTGGAAGCCGTCATAGCTTGTCAAAATGCCATTCAACACAAAGAAAGAGAATATGGTAATATTAGAAAAATCGCCAGAACACAGCTTATGGATGCCGTGCCGATTTTGTTTGGACAAACTTTTGGTGCTTGGGCAGAAGCCCTTTCCCGTGACCGGTGGCGGCTGTATAAAGTTGAGGAAAGAATTCGCTCGGTTAATCTTGGCGGAACTGCTGTCGGTAATGGAATTGGGTCAGCCAGGGAGTTTATCTTGTCAATTACCGAGGAATTAAGAAAAGTATCCAATTTGAGAATTGCCAAAGCGGAAAATCTGGTTGATGCTACCCAAAACTTAGATGTGTTTGTTGAAATATGCGGTCTGCTAAAGGCGTTATCCGTAAATTTAAACAAAATAGCTAACGATATTAGGTTATTAGGGTCCGGTCCGAATACGGCTATTGGCGAAATAAAGTTGCCCAGAATCCAGGCTGGTAGTTCAATTATGCCCGGAAAAGTAAATCCAGTTGTACCGGAGTATGTTATTCAGATTTGTTTTGCCGTATCTTCCCACGAATTTGCTGTCAGCAGTGCTGCTGCTAATGGGAACTTAGAATTAAATGCCTTTGCTCCGGTCGTCGTACATTATACCTTAAAATCTATATTTTTGCTGCGGCAAGCTCTACAGGCGTTAACACCGTATATTGCTGAAATAACAGTAGATACAATTAAGTGTCGACAGCATTTGGAGCAATCTACAGCAATATTGACTCCGCTTATTAATCATTTCGGCCATGATGCAGTATCTCAAATCATTGTCCAACAAAACTATAACATCGTGGAAATTATTGCAGAGCTTGCCCAGGTTTTTAAAGTCGAAACTAAGGATATCTATGAAATTTTAGATGAAAAAAATAATACTGGTTTAGGAAAAATAAATAAAAATTTTTAAGAAAACTATACAAAAACAGAAAAAAATGGGTTATAATGGATATTGCATTGAGTTTTTATTAGTTGGAAGGAAGCGAACAAAGTAATGACGGAACATTTGCTGAGAAAAATTGATCAATTACGCCAAAAATTGCATTATATTGCTAATATAAAAGGTATATCGCATCCGGAGGTATTAGCTGTTAGCAAGAAGTTGGATACGGTGATCCTGCAATATCAGCTTATATGCATTGGACGAGATGTAGAGAATAATGAAGTATCGGTATAGACCAAGAGGAGCCGCTTATTAATTTAAGCGACTCCTCTTGGTCGTTATTTCGGCGTTGTTCCAAACCCGAAATAGGAGGTTTATTCATCCATCATTTCTCTGAACATGAATCTAGCGGTGTGGTAGATTAAAGCACCTGCTGCTACGATTTTGATTGTAGACATCATATCCATGTCGGCATCCATATTCATCCCCATGATAGAATGATGTTTTCTTCTAAAAAACATATAGCCACCTCCCTACAAATAGCTTTTCCGAAAAGTATATTAAAAATATATGGAAAATTTATCTTTATACTGATAACATAGGGTAGAGCAAAAAGTGAGGATCGGCCACTACTAAAATGACCGATCCTCGTTTTATATTACTTTGTCTATTGTTCTTGTTCTAAGATCGCTTTTTCTATGTGAGTTTAGTAAACAAAACCGTTTGAACCAAACTGTACACGTGAACCGGCCCGGTGAGTTCTGTATTTACCAGGGGCATAATATAGGTTGGTATTGTATCTGAGAATACCGGAATATATATACCCGTCATTGCGGAAGGATACTGGATAGCCGGCTTGGAAGGTTGTATAGCTGCCCGGTTTGAAATATAGGTTGGTGTCATAACGGAGAACTCCGGAACGTACAAAGCCGCTTTGCCTAAATGCTACGCTGTGAAAGGCCTTGAAGGTCGTATAACTGCCGGGTTTAAAGTATAGGTTGGTATCATAACGAAGTACTCCAGAATCTACATAACCGTCATTGCCGAAATTTACAGTTGTTCCGGCTCTAAAAGTTGTATAACTGCCTGGTTTAAAATATAAGTTGGTATCATAACGTAATACCCCGGATTTTACATAGCCTCTACCATCTACATAAGCGTTCGTTCCAGCCTTAAAAGTGGTATAAGAACCTGGTTTAAAATAGAGGTTTGTATCACTTCTTAAATACTTGGAAGCCGCTTCTGCTTGAGGATTGTTTACAAATTGTAAGCTAATGGCTATTATAAACAGAAGAATCGAAAAATACACTAATTTTCTTTTCATAATTAATCCACTTCCCTTCGATAGTTTGTTAATAATATTGTAATTAATTGTTCCAAAAAAGTGAATCATCCTTGCGGGTGGACGAAGGGGGGATTTTATACAAAAAAGCAAATTAGGTACTAATATACATAGCCGTTGGATTTAAACGTTACTCGTCTTCCGCCGCTATAAGTCCGATAGCGGCCGGGCTGATAATAAAGATTGGTATTGTGGTTAAGTATACCGGAATGTATATAGCCGTTAGAGTAAAAGTTTACGCGATGGCCTCCTCTGAAGGTTGTATAATGGCCGGGTTTATAATAAAGATTGGTATTACGATAAAGAGTACCGGAATTGATATAGCCATAATTATTAAAAGATACGCCATATCCTGCTCTAAAGGTTGTATAGTGTCCGCTGCGATAATAAAGATTAGTATTGCTATACAGTACTCCGGATTGTACATAGCCATTGTTAGCGAATCTTATATTGGTGCCGCCTCTAAAAGTTGTGTAATGACCAGGCTTATAATACAGATTAGTGTTGCGTGCTAATACACCGGATCTAACATAGCCGCGGTTATCAAGGTATGCGGTTGTTCCTCCTCTAAACGTAGCGTAATGTCCTGACCGGTAATAGAGATTAGTGTTATTGCGCAAATATTTGGAGGCGGCTTCAACCTGGCTGGTGACTACAAATTGAAAGCCAATACTTACAGTTAATAACATAACCAATAAACAAACCCATCTTTTAGTTGCAATTTTCATAAAATACCCCTCTCTTATTAGAAATTGTCAAATTTAATTACTTTAATTATAATTTAAAAAAATAAAAAAATAAATCATCCCTTTAGGATGATTTTAAGGGATGACTTTAAGACGATTACTCATTAATCTATGTTAAAATTAAATAAATTATGCAGTTTAGGAGGAAGACAGGATGAAGTTCAAATGTCAGGAGTGTAGCAGTATTTATCCGCTTAATGGTCTTAAGTATCAATGTGACTGCGGAGGGCTGTTTCAATTATTAAAGGAACCTGGTGAAAAGGTTAATTGTACAGTTTCGCTGGGTGAAGTTGAAACCCCGGTTTTAAACAGAATGATCACTGGAATAAATTTCGCACTTAAATTGGATTATATGATGCCAACTGGCTCTTTTAAAGATAGAGGGGCTTATATTTTAGTAAACCAATTAAAGGAACTTGGTATTAAAGAGGTAGTTGAGGATTCTTCCGGAAATGCGGGGTCGGCAATTGCGGCATATTGTGCGGCAGCCGGAATTAAGTGTCATATATATCTGCCGGAAAGCACTTCGCCGGGTAAAATTAAACAAATTAATGCCTATAATGCTGCTGTAGTAAAAGTCCCCGGCTCTAGGGATGATACGGCAAAAGCAATAAAGAAAGCGGCTGAACATACTTACTATGCTTCACATGTGTATAATCCGCTGTTTTTTGAAGGCACGAAATCAATTGCCTATGAGATCTATAACCAAATTGGAGTACCTGATTATATTGTTGTACCGGTTGGCAATGGAACCATGCTGCTGGGAGTATATAACGGATTTGCTGAGATCGGCATTTTGCCTAGAATTATCGCTGTTCAAAGCGAAAACTGTGCACCAATATATAATAAAGTTGCCAAACAAGAGGGTTATAGATATCAGCCAACAGTAGCTGAGGGAATTGCGGTCCAAACACCAATGCGCATCGATGAAATTATTGCTGCAGTACAAAAAAGTGACGGAAAATTTGTTACTGTAACTGATGAGCAAGTTATCAGTGCCCAATCAATTCTTAATTCAATGGGGATTTATGTTGAACCTACTGCTGGCGCCGCATTAGCGGGTGGGATACATTATTTTAAAAACGGTTATAATCCTGATCTGAAGATCGTGGTTCCTTTAACCGGAACTGGTTTAAAAAAATAATACAAACAAAGGTTCGATTTTTGCGCCAAAATCCTTGAACATATGTTTGGTTTGTGATACCATATCTTTAAACAAACATTTGTTCGAGGAGTGATGGTCGTGCGAGTACTGGCTGTATTAATAATTAGTCTGATATTATGGTATAATTTCAATATTCAAGAATCCTATGCATATTCTGCTAATCAATACTTAACGATATATGTTGAATCAGGAGATTCGGTCTGGAGTATTGCTCGGAGGCATGTACAAGCTAATGAAGATATTCGCGAACTGATGTATCGAATTCGCATAGCAAATAATTTAGATGCATCTGCAACTGTTTTTCCGGGGCAGTCATTGCGTGTTCCGATAAGAATATACCGATAAGTTCGAGATAATTAGTAATTGCCTATTTGCCATAGGCAATTATTTTTTTCTAGGACTTTAAGCCCGATTTTTAGATATAAAGGGCGAAATAAGAAGGTAATTGGCGATTTTTGGGCGAATTGCATGAAAACAGTCTGAATGCAGGAGTGAATTGGCAAGGTGCAAAAAATTTCAGTTGCATATTTAAAGCCAGGCATGGTCGTTGGAAGAAATATTTATAATTTAGAAGGTAGTCTTCTATTGGCGGCAGGGATTGAATTAAACTTTCAATATATCGAAAAACTAAAAAAGCAGCAAATTGGCTCGGTTTATGTGACAAATCATTTATTAGGTGATGTTGAAATACCGGAAGTGATTCGTGAAGAGACTAGGGTTCAGGCTGTTCAAGCTGTCCAAAAGTCATATAAAGAGTTTTCAGTAAAACGTAAATTAAATATAATTGAGCTCCGGTCAACTGCAGACCAAATATTAGATGAGATAATTGGGAACCGTGGTGTAATGATCCAGTTGACGGATATTCGTACCTATGACAGCTATACCTTTTCACATTCGGTGCAAGTATGCGTTTTATCTGTATTAATTGCTATTTCGATGGGTTATCCTGAGCAACGCTTAAGGGAACTGGCAATAGGAGCATTGGTTCATGATATTGGTAAGACGGCAATCCCGCTTGATATATTAAATAAGCCGGCTAGATTATCTGATGGCGAAATGGATATTGTCAGAGAGCATACTAAAATTGGCTTTGATTTATTAAGAAATCAAGGCTATTTATCCGCGAAGTCAATTTATATTGCCCTAAGTCATCATGAAAGGTTTGATGGGTCAGGATATCCACGCGGTATAAGCGGCAAAGAAATCCACGAATACGCTCGGGTCGTTGCTATTGCCGATGTTTTTGATGCAATTACAGCCGATCGCCCTTATCAGAAAGCTAAATTGCCGGATGAGGCTTATGAAATTTTGATGTCCGGGTCAGGAACACAATTTGATACTGACATATTAAGGATATTCTTTAAACATATATCTATTTATCCGATTGGCAGTATGGTTGAATTAAATACCGGAGAATGGGCATTAGTTACACATGTATACTCGGGTATTCCTTTCCGTCCATGCGTAAAGATTTTGGCCGATAAAGATGGCAACAGACCGTCTCAATCTAGGGAAGTCGATTTAACTGAACAATTAACACTGACGATTGTAAGGGTATTACGGGAAGAGGAATATGTTGCGAGGTTTAAAGATATGTATGGTTTAAAAAGCTAATCAAGCCATTTGTTTCTCAAGGAAGGGGTGGTAAAATGCAATGGCTGATAAAGGAACATAGTATGTTTCCATTACTTTTTATTTCTGGTGCCCTGATAATAGGATTTATTTTAAATAAAATACTGTTTAGTAAACTAAGAGCTCACGCTGATCAAATGCCGGGAACGATGTATCAAAATTTAGTTAAGTCATTTAAGGGAATGCCAATAATTTGGTCGTTGATGATTGGTATCTACGGAGCTATTTATACTATTCCTATGAATGAAAATCAATTGGTGGCGTTAGAAAAAAGCCTGTTAATATTAATATTGCTGTCAGCTACAATCGTCTCAGCAAGGATAGTAGTTAGTTTAGTCGGTTCATATGCGAAAAAGGCCGAAGGTGTCTTTCCTACTACTTCGATTTTTGTCAATTTAGCCGAGTTATTGACTTATCTAATTGGCTCTTTAATTATCCTGCAGTCTATCGGAATATCGATAACGCCTATTTTAACTGCGTTAGGAGTTGGTGGCTTAGCAGTTGCACTAGCTTTGCAAGATACGCTTTCTAATTTATTCTCAGGATTGCATATTATTGTGGCCAAGCCGGTAAAGCCTGGTGATTATGTGAAACTTAGTTCCGGCGAAGAAGGCTATGTACGCGATATTACTTGGCGTTATACAACTATTGAATCACTATTAAGCCATATGACTATCGTTCCCAACGCCAAAATTGCTTCTGCAAATATTACTAACTATTCTTTACCTAATAAAGAAGTTTATCTGTCAGTACAGATCGGTGTTAGTTATGATAGCGATTTAGAACATGTTGAACGGATCAGCAAAGAAATTACCCGCCAAGTAATGAAAGAAGTGGAAGGCGGAATAGCTGATTTTGAGCCGGTCGTTCGTTTTCATACTTTTGCTGATTCTAGTATTAATTTTAATTTGGGTTTTAGAGTAAAGGAATTTGCTAACCAATATGCGGTTAAGCATGAGTTGATAAAAAGGATCCATGCCGGTTATGCCCGTGAAGGGATTCAGATTCCTTTTCCGATACGAACGGTATACTGGAAAGAACAAAATCAATAAACAAAAGTCCGGGAATTTGGATATTCCGGACTTTTGTTTATTATATAGTAATGGGAATATATTCTATTAATATGTCAAATACTAGAATTCGAATGGGGGGTGTTTGACATGTCTGTTACTATTCCAAAATTCAGCCGGTTGCCGCGGCATATTGGAATTATTCCGGATGGCAATCGGCGCTGGGCCCAGTTTCGCGGTTTACCGCGTGAAAATGGGTATGATTATGGCATTGAGCCGGGTTTCCAACTTTATGAGTTATGCTTGGGGCTCGGAATAGAAGAAATGACATTCTATGGCTATACTAACGATAATACAAAACGACCTGTTGAGCAACGGATCGCTTTTCAACAGGCGTGTATTGACGCAGTAGAAAGTTTAAAAAACCGTGATGCATCGCTACTGGTTGTCGGAAATCATGAGTCTCCGCTGTTCCCGCCTGAGTTAAAAGAGTTTACTCAACGACGGGTTTTTGGTAAAGATCTAATGCGGATTAATTTTTTAGTTAATTATGACTGGCACTGGGACTTAAGTTATGGGTTGCAAGCCATGACTTCGGTAACTTCCCGCAGAAAGCTGCAAGAAAGTATTGCTTCAAAGGATGTTAGCCGCTTAGACTTAATCGTTCGCTGGGGTGGGAGAAGAAGACTGAGCGGGTTGCTGCCAATTCAGTCGGTGTATGCTGATATGTATGTTTTAGATGCACTTTGGCCGGATTTTTTGCCGCAGCATTTGTTTGAGGCGTTGCATTGGTATGAACAGCAAGATATTACCTTAGGGGGCTGATTGTTGTCAAAACATCTTGCGTTTCCATAAAATTAATGTGCTGGCAACTGTTATAAACACTGAAATAATAAAAACATAGACGAATCCAAAGGGATTGTGACTAAACGGGACAGCCACATTCATGCCCCAAAAGCTGGATATCATTGTTGGTACGGCCAGGATAATTGTCATGGAAGCCAAAAATTTCATAACTCTATTTAGGTTATTAGAGATAATTGAAGCAAAGACATCCATCATTCCGTTGAGGATGTGACTGTACATTTGCACCATGTCGATAGCCTGTTTGTATTCAATCAGAACATCTTCCAGCAGATCTTCGTCTTCTTCGTACATCGTAATTAAATGTTGCAATTGACTGTTTGACCGCAAGCGCAGCAGTTTTTCCGTTACGATATAATTAGAACGCAATGATGCCGAGAAATAAGTAAGCCCTTTTTCCAGTTCGAGAAGCTGGAATAATTCGCGGTTCTCCATCGATTTGCGCAGATACCGTTCAATTTCATCTGTTTGGCGGTTGATATTTTTAATATATTTTAAGAAAAATACTGCTGAACGGTATAATATTTGGAAGAGAAAGCGGGTCTTTTTGAACGTGCAAAATAATCTGCTATTGCCTGTGTAGAACTCGGCCAGAATTGGATTTACTTCTAAACATACTGTTATTACATAATCAGTTGTAATTATAATGCCTAGCGGAAGGGTATCATAATTATTTTTGCTTCTAAGAATTGGAATGTCGATTAATATTAAAATATGATCGGTTTCAATTTCTATACGGGAACGTTCTTCGTCATCCAGTGCTGCTGACAAGAAATCAAGAGGGGCTTGTGTTATTTCCGAAATCTTCTGCAGTTCGGCCATAGATGGATTTACTAATTCAATCCATGAACCTTTTTCTAATGTAGCGAGCGAAAGCTCTACCATGCTTTCCGGCATACTTTTGTATATATGAAGCATTAGGTTCCCCTCCTTGTTCTCATTGTATTATATCTATTCTAAAAACAAAATATTATCATTTAAAATAGACTCCTCCACTGTGAGGAGTCTATTTTAAAACTAAGTATTTGCCGAAATTGTTTTCTCTAAAGCACAGGCCAATTGATCAGGACAGGAAGTTCCTTTATTACTGCAATTAATTCCTTTTAACCGTTTAATTACATCCTGAACGGACATTCCCTCTACCAACTTGCTGATTGCTTCTAAATTACCGGGGCAGCCCGCCGTGAATTGTACCCTTTTTACAGTATTATTCTCAACTTCAAATGAAATTTGTTTGGAACAGACACCTAGAGGTATAAATGAGACCATTATGGTATCTCCTTTCGTACTTGAATTATTAATTTCGACAGGTTAGTCAGAAAATCCCTGCTTGCTGTACACATTTTTTAAAATGTCCGTGGTAAAAATATAAGAAAATTAGAGGCTGGTGAAAATATGCAATTTGTGGGAAGTTTAGCGGGTATAATTATGGTTGATATTTTATTAAGCGGTGATAATGCCTTAGTAATTGCCCTGGCTTGCCGGCAGCTAGCAGAACGCCAAAAAAAAAGAGCCATTTTTTGGGGAATTGTTGGGGCTATATTATTGCGGATCGGTCTGTCTTTTATAATTTATTATCTGCTCAAAATTCCCTATTTGCAGCTGGTAGGAGGGTTGATTCTATTGTGGATAGCGTATCGTTTGGCCCGCATGAAAAATCAAGGCCGAACAAATATTAAAGCGGCGCACGGATCGCTGGAAGCGATTAAAACAATAGTACTTGCGGATTTGGTTATGAGTTTAGATAATGTAATCGCTTTGGCTGGTATCGCCAGAGGTAATATTATATTGCTGGCGTTAGGACTTGGCATTAGTATTCCGGTTATAGTCTGGGGCAGCCAAGCAATTATGTGGATGATGAAGAAATGGCCGATCATAATTACGGTGGGAGCAGCCTTTTTGGGGTATACCGCCGGAGAGATGATTGTAACAGACCCGAAAGTGGCTGCCATTTTTCACCGAAGTCCGGCATTGTCATCGATAGTTCCGTTTGCGCTCGGATTGGCGGTAGTTGCCGGTAATTTTGGGTCGCAGCAAAGAATCGACCCAAATTGAATAAGGGCTTTAATCGCCGAACGACAAAGACTGCTTAGGACAAATATTAATACATCGGCTGCATTTTATACAATCAGACGAGTAAAATCCATCAGGTGAACCTTTGGCAGTATAGGGCTTTAAATCAGATGGGCAAACCTTTGCACACTTTTTGCAGCCAACACAAGAAGGTGCAACTATAATTTTAGATGCTTTAGGGCTCAGCCAGCTTGCCATTGAGCCCATCGGGCAAAAAGAGCACCAAGTACGTTGATGATAAATTAAGCCTAGAATTACACCAATCAATGTAGTGATAATAATAAGACGTACAAAAACCATACCAACTGCTGCTAAACTTCCCCAGGCATAATAAAGCTGAACAGCAAAAGCGAGCATAATTAAAGCTAATATTAGGACTCGAAACTTGGTGCTGCGCAAAAAAAGCGGAATTGGTTTTTGCGGCGAAAACTTGGCCAGGACCGTGTCATAGAAGCTTCCGCGCGGGCAGAAATTACCACACCAATACCGGCCTTTAAACGGTGCAACCATGACCGGAGCCAACATACATATTATTGCAGCAATGCCAATAAACGGATAAAATAAACCGGCAACCATGAAACCAAGTAAAATTAAAAACAAATACGGTTGAATTTTATTCATAGGACACACTCCTTTTAAGAACTATCCCCCGGGGAGGGGGATAACAAAATTATACAGAATTTATTACGAGAAATCAACTGTTAATTTATATTATCTAGGCTCAACCAGGAGTGATTATTAATTCCGGCCCTATTCTTTATATACCTTTACAAGGTAGTACATATCTGTTAATATAAAAAAGTAGAATTGTAGCGTTAGTGTAGTGTGGGTAGTATAGTAGATGAATTTGCGTATATAGTCTGGCTGACGCTATAAAAATTATGTAGAGTAGAAGGGTAGGATGGGTAAAATGTCAATTCAATTATCGATCGTAATTTTTTATGTATTCATGCTGTTTGCAATTAGCTTATACGCCAAACGTAGAGCTTCTGCCGGGAGCGCGAATTTTTTATTTGCCGGCCGAAAACTTAATACAGCTTTGGTTGCTGTAAATGTCGCCGGTTTAGCCGTTGGTGCAGCTTCAACTGTTGGCGTCGCGGAAAATGCGATCCAAGTGGGCTTGGCTGCCGGATGGTATAATGCAGCCTGGGCGGCCGGAGCAGTAGCAATGGGACTGCTGGCTGCAGGGAAATATCGTGAGCTGAATTGTACTACGATACCGGAGTTATTTGAACGATTTTATGATAAAAAGGGTCGGGTAATTAGTGTTATTGGTCTTATTACTATTCAATTAGTAATTACATCTTTGCAATATTTGGCAGGTGGTGCAATTTTAGCATCTCTGCTGCCAGGAGTATTTACGTTTAAAACCGGAATGATTGCGAGTGCAGTTGTTTTTATTGGTATAACTTTGATTGGCGGTTTGTGGTCTTCCGGTTTGTCCAATATTGTCAGTGTTGTATTGATTTATTTAGGTGTCTTATATAGTACATTTACGGTAGTAGCCCGGCAAGGTGGGATAGGAGCAATTTCCGCCGCTTTGCCGCAAGGTACTGTTGACTGGTTCGGTCCTTTAGGGGGACTTGGCTTGGCGACTATTATCGGTTGGTTTGCGGTTATGATAACGCAGACCATAACTGCGCAAGGACCGGTACAGATTGCGTGTGGCGCCAAAGATGTTCGTACGGCCAAAAAGGGTTTTTTGTGGGGGGCATTAATAATTTTCCCCATTGGTTTTTTAAGTGCAGTTATGGGACTTGCCGCTAAGGTAGCATTTCCCGGCATTAAAGCGACACTGGCGTTGCCCAAAATTATTATGAGTCTTGACCCGTTTGCTGCAGGAGTTACGTTAGCAGCATTATGGGCTGCGGATGTTTCTACCGCTTGTACTTTGTTATTAGGTGCCGGAACACTATTTTCCCAGGACATCTATAAGCGTTTTATTAATCCAAATATGACCGAAGGTCAGTATTTATCGCTGAATAGAAAAACAATTTTTGGATTAGGCCTGGTAACACTATGGTTTGCTTTTAACGCGGTTGGTATATTAAAAACGTTGTTGATTGGATTAAGTCTTACTACTGCGTTTACAGTGGTATTCTTATTTACAATATTTGCACCAGGGCTGTGCCGTAAGAATTCTGCATTTTATACTACCTTGGCAGGTATTATTGCTTTAGCTGCCTGGCAGTTTATACCGGCAACCAGAGTCTTTGCTCATCCTATTTATATGGAATGGGTCGTATGTTTAGCAACTTTCTTTATTGTTGCTGCTGTTGACTCGGAAAAAGCAAAGCAAGCCGTGGTGCAGCCTGTTACAGTTGAATAGAGGTGATGTTATGGATGGTGCCGCTTCAAGCATTGATGTCGGCCGAGCTGCAGTGCATTTAGCAATAACAAAAAACCGGCAAGAAGAACAGGAACTTCGCCAAATTTATTTAAAGCACAATATCAGAACAGTTGCGGTAGATTTTGGTGGTGAGTTTGTTTCAACTGTGCCTAAAATAATTGAGCGGGCTGTGGTAGCTGCTCAACGACAGGGATTGGTTCCTGCTAATCATGTCGGTGAAGGTGCTGTTGCCGGAGCAACGCATGCTGCCATTGAACAGATAGTGAACAAGGCGACTGGGTTGAATGTTGGCGGTAAAATCGGCATTGCTCGCTCAGGAGAACATATTTGCGTTACTATTTATGTAGGTGTCGGTCTGCTTAATTTAAATGAATTAGCTATCGGTATGGCGCACCGTTCATTGCCGCTGGAGTTATGATTAAAAAGTGTATGTACTTACATACACTTTTTGCTTTATTTGTTATAATGTAAGAAATACATTGCAAAATCCGAGTGTTTGCCAGTGGAGGGAAAAATGAATCTATTTGATGTAATTGGCCCGGTAATGATTGGACCATCAAGCTCACATACTGCGGGTGCTGTCCGGTTGGCCAAATTGGCCCTTGCCGTGCTGGGTGAACCGGTAGCTTATGCGAATATCGGCTTGCATGGATCATTTTCGCAAACTTATAAAGGTCATGGAACCGACTTGGCGTTGATTGCCGGTTTATTAGGGTGGAATCCCGATGATGTCAGAATACCGCAAGCGTTTTTATATGCCGACAAAGCAGCTATTCGTATTGAATTTAAAGTAATTCAGCTTGGCGAAAAAGCGCATCCAAATTCGGTGAGATTTCTGCTCAAAGGTGCTGAGGGACAATGTTGTACTGTTACCGGTTCTTCAATTGGCGGGGGACGTGTACTTATTTCGGAAATAGATGGTTTTCCGTTAGCTTTTACCGGTGAGTTTCCTTCATTACTGACTATTCATCAGGATAAGCCTGGTGTTATTGCCCAAGTGACCAGTATTTTATCCCGCTATGATGTAAATGTTGCTCAAATGAAAGTTTTTCGTAAAGAAAAAGGTGGGTTGGCGGCGATGATCGTAGAAACCGACCAACTGGTGGACGAGGAAGCCTGGCTCGCAGTTAACAACTTGGTTAATGTACAGACAGTACGCAGAATACAAGCTATATAAGAATGGAGGCCATAATGTTGGAGGATAAGTTATCTTTACAGTCCCTAATCGAAACCGCTCAGAATAAAAATATGCGGTTTGGCGACTTATGTATTGAACTACAAGCAGCAGAAATGGGCATAACCAAGGAACAATTACTGACCAAAATGATAAGCATCTTGGAAGTAATGGAGAGTTCAATTGAACATGGGCTTATGGGCGAAAAATCGAAGGGCGGATTAGTTGGCGGTGATGCTAAAAAAATGCGTGATTATATTGCCGCAGAAAAGAATGTATGTCTGGTAGGCAACTTGATTGCCGATACAATTATTATGGCCATAGCAGTCGGTGAAGCCAATGCCGGTATGGGTAAAATTGTGGCGGCGCCAACTGCCGGATCAAGTGGAGTGCTTCCGGCAGTGTTGTTTTCGCTAGCAAAAAATAATAATGTTGCACGGTTGAATTTAGCCCAGGCATTGGTGGTAGCGGGTGTCATTGGTATGGTAATTGCGTCAAGGGCAACTTTATCAGGTGCTGAGGGTGGATGTCAGGCCGAGTGTGGGGCGGCAGCCGCTATGGCGGCGGGGGCAGCTGTTGACTTATTGGGCGGTAGCCCGACGGAAGTTGGACATGCCGCAGCTATAACTTTAAAAAATATGTTGGGGCTGGTATGTGACCCTGTGGCCGGTCTTGTTGAAGTGCCATGTGTAAAACGTAACTCCGGTGCAGCTGTTCAAGCATTAGCAGCGGCTCAAATGTCTTTGGCTGGAATTATTAGTGTAATACCGGTCGATGAGGTGATAGATTCAATGGCATCGGTAGGTTCGGCTATGCACTGTTCGTTAAAAGAAACCGCCCAAGGAGGTTTAGCGGCAACGCCAACGGCTTTAAATTGGGCGCAAAAGCTTTTTGGGAACCCTTGATATTTATCAATAAATTTAGTAATTCTTCTGTAATTTTCAAGAAGGAACCAACCAATTTTTCGCGAACATTAACATTATGAAAATATAGTGAATATTTTAATTATATACAAAAAAGTTCAAAGCCGGGGGACTTCGCGCATTTTTGTAAAGTCCGTGGGTTTTTTCTTTAGTTACAGTTGGGGGGAAGCAGCATGATAAGCATGAGTGACATTGCCATTAGATTAGTACTGTCATGTCTCTTAGGAGGTATAATAGGATACGAACGTCAGGCTAATCGTAAATCAGCGGGTTTACGAACCCATATATTGGTAAGTTTAGGGTCTTGTCTAATAATGACTTTGTCGATCAATATTTACCAAAGTGTGCAAGGATTGACTAATGCCGATCCTACTCGGTTAGCGGCACAAGTTGTAAGTGGGATTGGCTTTTTAGGAGCCGGAACCATTATGAAAGAAGGGCTTTCGGTTAAAGGACTTACTACAGCTGCAAGTCTATGGCTTGTTGCTGCAATTGGTCTGGCTGTAGGCAGTGGCTATTATAGCAGCGCTATTATTACTACTCTGTTAGGCTTTTTAACATTGACCGCGCTGTCAGTTTTTGAACGTACCTATTGCCGGCACGGTGACATTGTTCCGCTAACCGTAGTATCTATTGATAAGCCTGGTCAAATTGGTAAGATCTGCTCTTATATGGGAGCAAGAAGCATGAGTGTTCGTGATATTCGCATTGAAGAGTCTTCGGATAACCGGATGATAATTTCTCTTATTATTCATTCTTCATATAAAATAGATACAATTGATCTTACCGATAATCTGATGAAGATTGATGGTGTCGTGAAAGTAAAATGCGAATGATTATTTTCGGGTGGAACGGAAATGTCCCCCCCGGATCGTTCTGGTGTCAGTTATCGTAATAAAAGCATTGGAGTCCCATTCGCGAACCCGGTGTTCTAATTCTCTTGTTCGTTTTCGTTCAAAAACAATATTAAGTACATGATGACAGCCTTGATGACCTTGACAAGGAAAGAGCGTAACGCCGAAACCTTGGTCTCGCAATACTCTTGAAAAGCCTACGGCATCGCCTAAAGTAATTACTTGCATGGTTAAAAAACCTAAAGCAAGTTTTTCTTCTATCCACAGACCGACCATGTTGCCAACAGCAAACCCTAAGGCATATATTACCAGGCTTACGGTATTCGAAAGCGTATCAAAAATAAATTTTAAAGCTGTGATATATACTAACACTTCAAAAAAGCCAAAGGTTGCAGCTAATACTTTTTTGCCACGCATTAACATTAAAGTACGCAGGGTCATCATAGACACATCTAATACACGAGCTAAAAAGACTGCTATATATCCCAGAACAAGTGTAGTCATTGGTCCTCCTGTAAGTTCAAAATTTTGTGTATCCTTTCTTGTTTAAATAGGTGAAATCCTGCTTGCTTGTATGTAGAATAGCCACAAATAAAAGGGATAAACATGTAAATATTTACATGTTTATCCCTTTGGTGTTTATAGTCTGACGGCTGCTTCGGCAGCAAGCGGCGACCGTTCACACTCTTCGGGAAGCATAGTAACTTGAAAGCATAATTTAGAACCAATCATTTTCTCGCTGGCGTAGCTTAAACCATTAGATTGACTGTCCAGCAGAGGATTATCTATTTGGGCCGGATCGCCCAACATGATTACTTTGGTTCCTAATCCGGAACGGGTCAAGACAGCTTTGGCCTGGCGTGGCGTGGAATTTTGCATTTCATCAAAGATCACCCAATATTTTTGTAGCGACCTCCCTCGTTGATAGGCAAGGGCTTCTGTTTGGATAATTCGTTTTTCAAACAACATATTTACAGTATCTTCGGCTTGGGCCACATCTTTATCATCGGTGAGTGAATTACCGGCCATTAGTGTAAACAAATTATCTTTAATTGACCGCATGTAAGGCTCAATCTTTTCAGTTTCGCTGCCGGGCAGATAGCCGATTCCATCGTCTAATAGAGTATTAGGCCGACATATCAAGATATGATGATACTCTTTGGGACGGACATCCATGTGTTTATATAGACCTACGGCGAGCGAATAAAAAGTCTTTGCTGTTCCGGCCGGTCCTTTAATAACTACAAGCGGCGCCTCATCGGCAGGCATCATCAAGCATTCCTGCATAAAAATTTGTCCTACATTACGTGGAGTTACGCCAAACGGATTTCTGTTGTGATAGCGCAGGTGCACTACTTTTTCACCGTCAAAACGGCCAAGGGCGGTGTGACGGTCATTATCTGTAGAATGAATTAACAAAAATTGGTTAGTCACTAATTTAGCCGGAACTAGCTGGTTAAGAGCCGGATCATACAAAGATAATTGATCCGGGTCCAGCCAGTTTATATCATCTTTATGAAATTTGTTTATTGCTTCGCCGGGAGTGTAGACTATAGCTCTGCCGGTGTATTGATGTTCAATACTGGCGACTTTATCGTTGCGAAAATCTTCAGCATCAATTTTTAGTATCGAAGCTTTAACGCGCATGTTGGTATCCCGACTGACCAGAATAGTCTGGTTTCCACTTTCCATTAGTCCCTTACAAACTTGAAGTATGCGATTGTCTGCCTTTTCCCTATCCCAATGGACCGGCATTTGAGTATTCATGTGGTTGGATTCAAGACGGATCGTACCGCCAAAATCATTTAGCTGAACGCCTTCAAGAAGGTTTCCTTTCATTCTTAAATTGTCAATTATGCGGCTGACCTGGCGGCTATTTGAGCCTCGCTCAGTGGATTCTTTTTTAAAACGGTCTAATTCCTCGATGACAACTTCGGGAATTACAACTATATGTTCGTTAAAAGCTTGAATGGCGAAAGGGGAATGAAGTAAAACGTTTGTATCAAGCACATAGCACTTAGTCATATTACAGCCTCCTGTCGGTTTTACTAAAACATAAAGGATTAGTACTACTGACAAACGTTTTCTCAGCTCCAATTTTTAAAATGGTATATTGGAGTCAAATATAAAGCAAGATAGTTTATTAAATGAACGGTAAGATGCCGTCTGGTAATGTTCACCACACGGCAAAAAAAGAGACTTTATTTTGGCATTCCTCAACCGGTCTTTGGCTATTTGATGTAGAGTTAACAATTTTTCAGCCTCCTGACAAAGTGCTGGTGGAGGTAAGCCGCATTTTGTTTCTTAGTTATTATATTATATGGCATTTACCTCAAAAAGAGGTTATTTAGATGTAAATTTTGTATTAATGTTTATTCTGTTGTCAATCCTATAATAAATTGCCAGGAGTTTTGCACAGTTAGGCGAATTAAATATTTAAACTATGCAGGGAGGAAAATAATATGAAGGAAATCATAAAGACAGATAAGGCTCCGCAAGCAATCGGACCGTATTCGCAAGGCGTAAAAGCTAATGGCTTTTTGTTTATCTCCGGACAAATTCCCGTTGATCCGGCAACAGGAGAAATTGTTGGCAGTGATACTGAAACTCAGACAGTTAGAGTTTTAGAAAATTTGCAAGCGATATTGGCTTGTGAGGGCTTAGATTTTACTAATGTGGTTAAGGCAACAGTATTCCTAAAGGATATGAATGATTTTTCCATCATGAACACGGTTTATGCTAAATATTTTGCTAAGGATGCACCGGCTCGAGCTTGTGTGCAGGTAGCAAAGCTTCCTAAAGATGTTAATGTAGAAATTGAATTGATAGCTGCGTACCAATAAAACTAAGAATGGCTCATTAAAAAGAAGCCTGCAAGCTAATTTGCAGACTTCTTTTTTTGCTTGTCATACCAGCCGCTCCAAAAAAATAAGATGATGCCGATAATTGCTATTGTCAAGCTGGTAATTTGAGCTGATTTTAAACCAAAGGCAAACGGTGTTACATAGTCACCGCGCAGGTATTCCAAAAAGAATCGGGCCATAGAATAGAGAATGGTATAAAGAATAAATACTTGACCTTTAGCATGGTTGGTAGTCCGGAAAATCAACAGAATGGCAAATATGATTACGTCAATTTGTCCTTCCCAGACTTCAGCCGGCCAAAGCGGCTGGTTCCCGTACACCTGATAGGCCAATGTGGTTTCAGGATAAATTAGCCCGAACGAACTGCCGGTAGGATGTCCAAAAGCATCCCCGTTCAATAAGTTGGCCGTTCGGCCAATGGCCTGTCCGATAATAATAGCCGGAGCGACAATGTCGGCAAATGTCCAAGTATCGATGTTGTGACGTTTGGTATAAATGTAACCAACAATAGCTCCAAGAATGACGCCGCCTTGAATTGCCATACCGCCTTGCCAAACAAACGGTATTTCTAATAAATGGTGTTGGTAATAGTCCCAATCAAAGAAGAAAACATCCCATAATCTGGCGCCTATAATACCGGCTAAACCACAATATAGACCCATGTCGGGTACGTGATGGTGCCAGCGCCCGTCTTGTTTGGTCAGAAAGTAGGCGGTACCGGTAGCTAAAATGATGCTGAGGCTTAGAACCAAGCCATAAGAACGAACAGGAAAGTCTCCTATAAAAAATAAATATTGATGCATTTTTACCTCCTTGTGCAGTGTTGTACTTATTAAAATAAGAAAAATTAGGGGTTCGTTTCAAAAAGCGATTATTTTAAGAAGGTCAGCATTTGTTTTACGATTTGTTGGATTTTTTCTTTATCTTCGGGCTTAGTATTAATATCATTGCATAAGCAGTCTACAGCGTTATTCTCCAATATATATACACCAATTTTTTCAACTGACGCGCGGATCGCCGACAGTTGAATCAATATGTTGCTGCAGGACTGATTCTCTTCAACCATGCGTTCGATTCCGGCTACATGTCCTTTTACATTCTTTAATCTGGTTAATACTTCTTGACGGACGGATTCATCGTACATAAAACTACACCTCTTTTGCCCCCGTCGGGGTGGGGGTTAAATTGTTTATATTATAACTTGTTTTATAACTTTGATACAAGCAGGAAACTATAAAAAAGGATTTATAGTCAGGTTTGTCCAATATTAATAATAATACATTAAAGGGATGTGTTGATATGCTTAAAATTGAAGGTTTGACGGTGGCGGTCAATGGCAAGCAGATTTTGCATAATATAAATCTCCATATTAAACCGGGTGAAGTGCATGTTTTGTTCGGTCCGAACGGTACAGGCAAATCTACGCTGATAAGTACTATTATGGGTTTTCCCAAATATCAAGTAACCAAAGGGAAAATATATTTTCATGGCGAGGATGTTACTAATATGCCTGTATATGAACGGGCTAAGCGGGGTATTGGCGTCATGATTCAAAGACCGCCTACACTGCGCGGACTATCAGTTAGTGAAATGGTCGAAATATGCAGCCGGGAAAAGGTTGATATTGAAAAACTGGCAAGGTATGTAAACATGACCAGCTTTCTAAACCGTGCAGTTAATGACGGTTTTTCCGGCGGTGAAATAAAACGTTCGGAACTGTTGCAATTAATGGCTCAGAATCCGGAACTGTTGTTGCTGGATGAACCGGAGTCGGGAGTCGATGTTGAAAATATCGCCTTAGTAGGGCAAGCTGTAAATTATATTTTAGAACGGGGAACAAATGGTTTTGAACGTGAATCTTTGAAAGTTCGCCGTGAACATCGACATAAAGCAGGACTTATCATTACGCATACCGGTCATATTTTAAAATATGTTCCGGCCGATGTTGCTCATATTCTTTTCCGGGGAACTCTTTCTTGCAGTGGTAATCCGCAAGAAATGCTGGAGTGCATAGGACATCAGGGTTACGAGGCCTGTGTAAGCTGCGGTTTGTTGGAGGTGCGGGCATGACCGAAAATAGTAAAATAGTGCAACGGGCTGAGCAAGCTATTGAGAAGAAAGCTGCCTATGGACGGGATATTGATTTATCGTCGTTTGCCGATCAAAGTGAGCAGCACAATGCTATAGATCCTCAGGAGATATCAGACCAGCAAAAAAAATCGCTGGAAGCTATCGGTGTCGATGTATCAGGGGCGAACCGTTCAGGTACATTTATGCAGATGGATCATTCAGTAGTTCACTGCAACGTTACTAATGATGGAGTTGAAATGCTTAGTATTGATGAAGCGTTGCGGAGGCATGGCTGGCTGATGGATTATTGGTGGAAAGCTGTACAACCTGATGCTGACAAATATACTGCCCGAGCTGCCATTCACCAGGAACATGGCTATTTTATCCGGGCTCTGCCTAATGCGAAAATAGAGTTTCCACTGCAAGCTTGTATGTATATAGGTCAAGAAGGCGTAGTGCAGGATGTTCACAATATCATAATTGTGGAAGAAGGGGCCGAGCTGAATGTTATTACCGGTTGTGCAACCGATCCGGTTGTAAATAAAGGGATGCATATCGGCGTCAGTGAATTTTACGTCAAAAAGGGTGGAAAATTAAGTTTTACAATGATTCACCGGTGGGGTGAAGAAGTAGTGGTACGGCCGCGCACCGGCGTTGTTTTAGAGGAAGATGCCCAATATTTATCAAATTTTATTTGTATGCATAAAGTCAATGACTTGCAAATGTACCCTACCGTCCGCTTAGCAGGTGAGGGTGCAGTGGCTAGGATGAATTCAATATTGGTAGCTGTGCCCGGCAGTCACATGGATATCGGTGGACGGGCAGTGATGGATGTTCCCGGCACTAAAGCTGAATTGATTACGCGCAGTATCAGCACCGGCGGAATAATTATTAATCGGGGACACTTGTTGGCGGGTGCGGAGAATGTGAAGGCTCATCTTGAATGTCATGGGCTGTTGCTGCAAAAAGATGGTGTTATTCATGCTATTCCGGAATTAGAAGCCAGAACTGATAATGCCGAACTTAGTCATGAAGCAGCCGTAGGAAAAATTGCTCAGGAAGAAATTGAATATTTGATGGCCCGCGGATTAGACGAAGAAGAGGCTACGGCAACTATTGTGCGGGGATTTTTGAATGTAAATATTGAAGGACTTCCGGAAAGTCTCCAAAAAGAAATTGATATTGCAGTCAATGAATTTAGTTTTGGTAAAGGCGCTTAACAGCTAGACAATTTGTTTTAAGCGAAAATCAAGAGCATCGCAAGCTACTAAGTGGCAGGCGGTGCCTTTTATTTTCCCTATGGGCGCTGTTTTAATACTTTCGCCATGCAAGTGACCGTAGACACACGTTTCTACCTGGTATTGTTCAAATAAGTCAGCAAAACCGGATGGACTTTCCAAAGAGTATACCGGCGGGTAATGCAGCATGAGTATAATCTTTTTAAAGCCGGCGGCAACTGCCGAGGATAGAGATGATTGTACGCGCAGTACTTCCCGCTGGTAAATTAGCTGGTCTTGCTCTGTAAAGCTGGGGTCAGGCGGGCAAGTCCACCCTCTGCTGCCGCAAATTGCATAATTATTGACTTGTACAAAATTATTGTGAATGAATGATAATTCACGGTTAACGGATTTAGACATTTTGGCAACGCTTTGCCACCAATAGTCATGATTGCCTTTTATTAATATTTTTTTACCAGGTAATTTGATTATTTCGGCTAAATCTACCAGTGCTTCCTCCAGCTTAAGAGCCCATGAAGTATCGCCGGCAATAAGTACAGTATCTTCTTCATGAACACGATTTTGCCAGTCGAGCCGGATGTGTTCCCAATGATTAGTCCAATGCTCACCAAAGATTTGCATAGGTTTTTGGGGAGGACTACCTGATAGGTGCAGATCACCGATAGCAAATATATTCATAAGTTTAGTTCCTTTCTAAATTATTGCTTAGTTATTATTTCCTATTATACCAAATCTTCAAACAAACGTTCAGGCCAACCGGCATTAATTCACGGTTGGCCTGACTGTTTATAACTAACTGACAGCTAGTCTAAATTTAATTTATCCATTTTTTGTATAAGCGGTCCATTTCCCCTTTTAAGACCATTTCTTCCATCCACATGTCGACGAAATTTGCCAATGCTTGGTCATGCTGTCTCAGCATATAACCGAATTGATTTTTGGTAAAAGTCTGGTCGGTTAAAGCGGCATAAAGGCGAGGATCATCTTTAGCATACCGTTGTGCTTCTACGCTGTCGGTAATCATGACATCAACTTTGCCTGCGGCGACCATACCGGGAATTTCCAGATTGTTATTTACTACAATAACTTTGGCATTTTTAATGTTGGCTCGTACGAATTTTTCATTCGTTCCACCGGGATTTACGCCGATGACAACGCCGGGTTGGTCGATAGCCGCCAGACTGGTGAATTTATTCTTGTCAGCTAACCGAATTAGTGGTGATTTGCCAAAAGGAATGTATCCGTGAGAAAAATGGGCAACTTTTTGACGGGCAAATGTCCGCGTGATTCCGCCCATGGCGATATCGAATTTGCCGGCTAATAAATCGGGCATTAAATTTTTCCAGGTTGTTTTAACAAAGCGGACTTGGACACCAAGGTCCTTGGCTAACAATTCGGCAGCTTCGATATCGTGTCCTTCGTATTCGCCAACCAACTTGTTGTAGTATGTAAATGGTTTGTAGTCGCCAGTTGTACCAACTAAAATATATCCGCGCTGGATAATGGCACTAAGCTGTGAAGAAGAAGGACTAGCAGATGCTTGGACGGTAAAAGATAACAGCATAATTACTAACAGTGTAAGCAACAACATAATTTTTGGTATGCGGGTGAATTTCATAAACAAACACTCTCCTCATAATGTAGATAAATGATTAATTATAGTAGATATTATATTACAAATAACAAAGATCAATCAAGAAATATTTATAATAATGTAATGATTAAGGGATGCGTTGTTCCAGCTGCGATTTTTTTATAGCGTAATGTGGCTGTGCAGCGGCGAAGCCCATTTGATTACGATATTTTGTCACAGTTCGTCTGGCTATGCGTATGCCTTCTTTTTGCAATAACTCAACGAGTAATTGATCGCTTACTTTGCGGTTTGGCGCGGAGCAGGCAGTAAGGATATCGGCAATTTTTTTTTGTACTTGACTGCTAGAAATATCCTGACCACTAGTTAAAAATCCGGATGGAAAAAATTGCTTAAGGGCGTAAGTTCCTTGCGGAGTTTGGATATACTTTCTGTTTATTGCCCGGCTCACGGTGGATTCATGGAGATTGGTCTCATTTGCAATATGTTTTAAATTTAACGGTTTGAGATAAGAAAATCCTTTCTTGAGAAAATCCCGTTGTTGAAGCATGATTGTTTCGGTAACGCGGCGTAAAGTAGTTTCTCGTTGCTGAATACAGCGTATCAGCCAGTATGCACGTTGATGATGGCGGGAAATATAATTGCGGGATGCAGCATCCAAATTTAAATGCTTATAATCAGAATTTATACGTAGTGAGCAGCAAAAGATGGGATTGAAAAAGATAGTAAATTTATTATCAATATACTCCACTATGAGGTCTGGAACGATGTACAGGTTTGAACATGGTTGGCGCCAAGCGTTAACCGGACGGGGATTTAGGTTTTGGATCAGTTTCACGGCTTGAAGTACTAGATCATTTGAACTTCGCGTATGCCGGACGATGGCGGAATAATTACGTTCGGCCAGTTCAAAAAGGTTATTGGATATAATTTGGCGGGCCAACAAAACCAGCTCGTTCTCGGGAAAGGTTTCTAACTGCAATAAAAGATATTCCGTTAAGTTGCAACAGCCGAAGCCAATTGGTTCAAGGTTTTTAATGAGGCGGATAGTTTTTTGGATTACTGATGAAGATATGCCGGTTGCCAGCACTATATCATCTATTGATAGGCAGAGATAGCCGGAATCATCGAGTGATGCAATAATATAGCGGCCGCAGCGCCATTCCAAGTCTGAAGAAGTGACCAATGACAACTGTTGTTCCAAATGTTCGGTAAGACTACATGGCTGTTCAAGAGAATACATCAATTTATCTGTGAAATTATGACTCGTGTAATCGGCTAGCCACTTGTTTTCTAGTTGCGCGACAATGCTGTCATGTCCATCAGCAGTGTTATGTTCTGTTCTCTCCAATAACGGGTTTTCTTCGAACTCTTTAGTGATTAACTGATCTAATTCCGCACCAGATAAAGATAAGATTGCTAGAGCTTGAGTCATCTGTGGGGTAATATGCATTTTTGGCGATAGTTCGGTGCAAAGTGTTTGCATTACTGCTCATCTCCCTTCAGGCAAGCGGATTTAATGGTTTTCCCTTAATGTGGACTATTGTTTTGCTTTTTTATACAAGCAAGAGTCATGCCAAGGCAAGCTAAATATAGTTGGCATTGTAATTGCTTATATTTTTATAGCTTGAAGAAATATCAGTTTTCAAGAAGGAGGATATAAGAATGCAGGATCAACGACTTTTTGACCAGTTGCTAATAGGTCAAACCGCTGAGTTTTCTAAAACATTGGGTGAAAGTGATGTGTATTTATTCGCCGGCATAACTGGCGATTTTAACCCGATCCATATTAACCAGGAGCATGCTGAAAAAAGTTATTTTGGCAGCCGGCTTGTGCATGGAATGTTAACGGCCAGCCTGTTATCAACCGTGTTGGGAACAAAATTACCGGGACCGAACAGTATTTATCGCCGGCAAGAAATTGAATTTAAGGCGCCGGTCTATATTGGTGATACGGTTACCGCCAAAGTGGAAATAGTTGATAAGCGGGAAAAGGGGAAAATAATTATTCTTAAGACGGTTGTAATAAATCAAAAAAATATAACAGTCGTTGAGGGCAAAGCTGAAATAAAGTTCATGACGTAGAACAATAGCCACCGCCGGTTAATCCGGTGGTGGCTATTGTATGAGGTGCTTATAAAATTACAGAATACCGGTAATTTGGTGAAGAATGATAATAAATAAACCGGTTGCAAACGGTAAAACTGTGCCAACCACACCAACATCCAGATAGGATTCGATATGGGTTAGTCCGCAGACGGCCAGCAGTGTTATAACAGCTCCGTTATGCGGCAACGTATCCATACCGCCGGAGGCGATAGAGGCAATGCGGTGCAACATCTCTGGCGAGAGACCGACTTGATTGGCCCAGGCCAGCCAGTCTTTGGCCATAATGCTTAAGGCTATCGACATACCGCCTGAAGCTGAACCGGTAATGCCGGCTAGGATGTTTACCGTAAAAAATTCTGATACCAGCGGCGTACCGCCTATTTTAATATTAAGCAAAAAAGTTGCAATGGATTTAAATCCGGGTAAGGACGCAATTACGTTTCCATAACCAACCTCGGAAGCTGTATTCATGATTGCTAGCAGCGAGCCGATTGCACCGGTATTTAATGCTTTTTGCAAGCCGCCGTTTTTTGGTAAATATTTTAAGCCAATTCCTACGGCTAGGGCTACGCCAATTACCAAGCCGATAATCAAGGCCCAAATCCCGGCGACGTTTTTAATGGCCGGTGCCAGAAGCTTTAGTCCCATACTGCTGAAGGGTTTGAGAAGATTAGGATCCCAAGGGTATTTGATCATTAAAAAATTGACGACGATAACTGCAATTAATGGCAGAAGCGATAAAAACCAGTTTGGCAATTCTTCATCTTCTTTGAGCTGTGGTTCATTTAGAGTATGCTTGCCATAGCCTTCACCTTTAGCGTTGGCAGCTTTGCGCCGGTATTCCAGCCACATAATGCCTGTTACTAACATAATGGCGGCGCTTAGAAAACCGCTTATGGGTGCAGCCCAGGTATTCGTGCCATAGAAAGTTGCCGGAATTACGTTTTGAATTTGCGGAGTGCCGGGTACCATAGTCATGGTAAAAGTGAAGGAGCCTAGTGCAATTGCGCCAGGAATAAGACGTTTGGGAATGTCGGATTCTTTAAACATTGCTGCGGCCAGTGGATATACGGCAAATACGACGACAAATAGGCTTACACCGCCATAGGTCAAAACTGCCGCTGACAAAACAATGCCTAGTATTGCGTGTTGTTTGCCGATGAGTTGAACAATCTTATGGGCGATTGATTTGGCCATGCCGGTTTCTTCCATTATCTTTCCAAGCACAGCACCTAATAGGAATACTGGAAAATATAGTTTTACATAATATGAGGCCCGCTCCATAAAAAGCTCCGTATAAGCGGGCATAACCGCCAGACCTTGCAGTGATGCAGCTAATAGAGCTAAAACCGGGGCAAACAGAATTACCGAATAACCACGGTAAGCAATATACATTAGAAGCACTAAACTGATGACTATTCCTAATTCTTGCATAAATTGACCTCCTTTTTTAATTGAGCATAACGACTTTTATTTTGGAGATACACTATTGTTGAAAGCGAAATGCTGATCCTCCTTTCCATTCACATTAAGTCTTCAATCTTAGAGAAGCAAAATGCGTGCCAAGTGGGAGGATGTGATAATCTGTCAATATGGTCCAATAAAAATAGTTTGAAAAATATGAAAATTAGGAAAATACGTCCGAAATTATAGACGCTATGTCCGAAAAAGTGGACACTTTTGTGGAAGTGTTTCTTTCTTTTTAATGGAATAAAGCTAGTTTAATATTGTTAAATGTCATGATTGTATTGTTAGCCGAGTTGGCACTGTTTTTGCGAGAGAAAACGATGAAGATACTACGATTTTATATAAGGTGTGAAGGAGGAACCGATATGGCAAAATTTATTTCGGCCCAAGAAGCCGCCAAGCTTGTATGGGACGGTGCGGCGGTTGCAACAAGCGGATTTGTAGGAAACGGTCACCCTGAAGCGCTTACAGCCGCTTTGGAGGAACGGTTCAAAGACGAGCAAGCTCCTCGTAATTTGACATTACTATATTGCGCGGGGCAAGGCGATGGAAAAGACCGAGGGCTTAACCATCTCGGCCATGAGGGAATGTTAAAACGAGTTGTGGGTGGGCACTGGAATTTAGCACCGAAGGTTGGCAAATTGGCTGTGGAAAATAAAATTGAAGCTTATAATTTCCCTCAGGGAACTTTGACCCACTGGTTTCGCAGTGTAGCCGGTAAAAAGCCTGGTGTTATAACTAAAGTAGGACTTAATACATTTGTAGACCCACGGATAGAAGGCGGTAAAATAAATCATTTTACTAATGAAGATCTGGTTGAAGTAATTACACTGGGTGGTGAGGAATGGCTTTGGTATAAGCCGTTTCCGGTCGATATTGCGTTGATACGAGGAACTACAGCCGACTTAAACGGAAACGTGACTATTGAAAAAGAGGCAGTGTCGTTGGAAATTTTACCAATTGCCCAAGCGGCTAAAAACAGTGGCGGTATTGTAATAGTGCAGGTTGAACGAATTGTTGAGAATGGTACTCTTCAACCAAGAGAAGTAAAAGTGCCTGGTATAATTGTGGATTATGTGGTTGTTGCAGATAATCCTGCTGAACATATGCAAACTTTTGCTGAACACTACAATCCGGCAATGTCCGGTGAAATTCGTATTCCAATGTCAGCTATAAAGCCGATGCAGCTTGACGAACGGAAAGTAATTGCCCGGCGGGCTGCCATGGAGTTGATTCCCGGTGCTATTGTCAATTTGGGCATTGGTGTTCCCGAAGGGGTTGCGGCGGTAGCCAATGAAGAAGGAGCCGGCGGACAACTAACTTTGACGGTTGAGTCTGGTCCGATTGGAGGAGTTCCGGCCGGTGGGCTAAGCTTTGGCGGATCGATCAATCCACAAGCTATTCTTGATCAACCTTATCAATTCGATTTTTATGATGGCGGCGGATTAGATTTGGCTTACCTAGGTTTAGCAGAGACGGACCAGTACGGCAATATTAATGTAAGCAAATTTAAAGGGCGTGTTGCCGGCTGCGGCGGTTTCATTAATATTACGCAAAATGCGAAACGGGTTGTATTTTGTGGCTCTTTCACCGCCGGTGGCTTAAAGGTTAAGGTTGAAGAAGGGAAGCTAACTATTCTACAAGAAGGCAAGGCCAAAAAATTCATGGAGAATGTTGAACAAATTACGTTTAGCGGTAAATATGCCCAAAAGGTTAATCAGCCGGTTATGTATGTAACTGAACGGGCGGTGTTTCAATTAACTCAGGTCGGGATGCTATTGACGGAGATTGCTCCGGGTATCGACTTGGAGAAAGACATTCTGAAACTAATGGATTTTAAACCGATTATTTCACCCAACCTTAAAACAATGGATGCACGGATTTTTACCGATCAACTGATGGGACTTAAAGATTGGATTGCAGCAAAAAGAAAATAAATAAGTAAGAAGGGGTGTAAAGCATGAAAGAAGTGGTAATTGCCAGCGCAGTTCGTACACCTATTGGAAGTTACAACGGTTCTTTGGCGTCACTGTCGGCCGTGGACCTAGGGAAGATTGTTATTAAAGCAGCTTTGGAACGGGCCGGAGTCAAGCCCGAAATGGTGGGGGAAGTATTGTTTGGGTGTATTTTACAAGCAGGACTAGGGCAGGGAGTTGGCCGGCAAGCAGCTATTCATGCCGGGATTCCGGATTTTGTACCGGCAACAACTATAAATAAATTATGCGGATCGGGCATGAAGGCTGTAACGATGGGAGTACAGGCTATTCGTGAAGGTGATGTTGATATTGTGGTGGCCGGCGGAGCCGAAAGCATGTCTAATGCTCCTTATCTTGTTGAAAAAGCCCGCTGGGGATATCGGATGGGTGATGGAGTATTAGTAGATTCCATGATTCGCGACGGATTGAGTGATATTTTCAACAATTACCATATGGGAGTGACTGCCGAGAACGTTGCTGAACGCTACCGGCTGTCACGGGAAGAACAAGACCGGTTTGCCCTTGAATCGCAACAAAAAGCAGCGAGGGCAATTACTGAAGGTGCTTTCGTTGATGAGATCGTGCCGGTAACTATCAAAGGTAAAAAAGGGGATACTATAGTAACGATTGACGAACATCCGAAACAAGGCGTTACGTTGGAAGCATTGGCCAGTTTGAGACCGGCATTCAAAAAAGATGGAACTGTTACGGCCGGTAATGCATCCGGAATTAATGACGGAGCAGCAGCATTGGTGTTAATGTCGGCGGACAAAGCCAAGGAATTGGGCGCGCCTGTACTGGCTAAAATTCGTGGCTATGGCAGCGCCGGTGTCGATCCGGCCTATATGGGTATCGGACCTATTGGGGCAACTAAAAATGCACTCAAAAAGGCAGGGATGACAATTAAGGATATTGATTTAATTGAAGCTAATGAAGCATTTGCCGCCCAATCACTGGCAGTCGGCAAAGAGTTGGGTTTTGCTACCGACAAACTAAATGTTAACGGCGGAGCCATTGCTCTTGGTCACCCAATTGGTGCCAGTGGTGCGCGCATTTTGGTAACTTTGCTGTATGCTATGCAAAAACGGGGCCTTAAGACCGGCTTAGCAACTTTGTGTATTGGTGGCGGCATGGGAATTGCAACGATAGTTGAGCGGCAGTGAACTCGTTTCAGCAAAGCTGAAACATCGGGAGCTCAGGTGGAGAGTCAACTCCACCTGAGCTGACGCCGCCTATAGAGGCGGGGAGTCTTAACTCGCTGAATAAGATGAAAAATTAAGGAGGGACAACGATGCAATTCACATTTACAGAAGATCAATTAGCAATTCGGGATATGGTGCGAGATTTTGCCGTGAAAGAAGTAGCACCCGGAGTCGAAGAACGGGATGAAACAGAAACTTTTTCTCGGGCGTTATACGACAAAATGGGGGAACTGGGACTGTTGGGGATTTGCTTTCCTGAGGAATACGGCGGAGTTGGCGGTGATTATTTAAGCTACATTCTAGCTATTGAAGAATTATGCAAGGTTGATGACGGCATGGGAATCGCTTATTCAGCATCAGTTTCGCTGTGTGCTTCACCGTTGTTTCAATACGGAAATGAACAACAAAAACAGAAGTATCTTGTGCCACTTGCAACCGGTGAAAAAATGGGTGCTTTTGCCCTAACGGAAGCTAATGCCGGAACGGATGCATCTTCTCAGCAAACAGTTGCTCAACTTACCGGCGATCAATATATAGTTAACGGCAGCAAGATGTTCATAACAAATGGCGGCGAAGCAGAAACTTATATTGTATTTGCTATGACTGATAAATCTAAGGGAGCTCGCGGTATTTCAGCCTTTATATTAGAAAAAGATATGCCTGGTTTTACGTTCGGTAAAAAAGAGCATAAGATGGGAATCCGTTCATCGCAAACAATGGAACTTGTATTTCAGGATGTTAAAGTACCTAAGGAAAATTTATTGGGAAAAGAAGGCGACGGTTTTAAAATTGCCATGGGTACTTTAGATGGCGGCCGTATTGGTGTTGCGGCCCAAGCGCTTGGTATTGCTCAGGCTGCCGTAGATCATGCCATAAAATACTCCAAGGAAAGAACTCAGTTTGGCAAACCGATTGCGGCAAATCAAGCAATTGCGTTTATGCTGGCGGACATGGCTACCTACGTTGAGGCATCCCGCCTATTGGTATATCAGGCTGCCTATCGTAAGGAGCACGGTTTGTCTTACAGTAAAGAAGCGGCAATGGCTAAATTGTTTGCATCGGACGCTGCCATGAAAATTACTACCGATGCCGTACAAATATTTGGAGGATATGGCTACAGTCGTGAGTATCCGGTTGAAAGGTTAATGCGTAATGCCAAAATAACCCAAATTTATGAAGGAACAAATCAAGTGCAGCGAATGGTTATTTCCGGCTCGATTTTACGGTAGGCAACAGGAGGTGAAAAAATGGAACTTACCAGTCTTTTATACGAAGTTGATCAGGGTATTGCCGTAATTACTCTTAACCGGCCACAGGCTCTTAATGCGTTGAACGGTACACTGATGAGAGAACTTAGTATTTTACTGGATGAAGTGGCAGGAAATAAAATGGTAAAAGTAGTTATAATTACCGGCAGCGGTGAAAAAGCTTTTGCCGCCGGGGCAGATATTGCCGAGATGCAAACGATGACGGCACTGGAAGGCCGGGAATGGGGCAAATTAGGACAGGAAACCTTTACAAAACTTGAAAAGCTCCCTCAACCGGTCATTGCAGCCGTGAACGGATTTGCTTTAGGCGGTGGTTGTGAATTAGCAATGGCGTGTGATATTAGGATCGCTGTCGACAAGGCTAAGTTTGGCCAACCGGAAGTTTCTTTGGGGATTCCGCCGGGATTTGGCGGCACACAGCGTTTACCGCGGTTGATCGGCCGTGGGCGGGCGTTAGAATTATTATTGACGGGGGATATGATTGCCGCACCGGAAGCATTCCGGCTAGGCTTAGTCAACCGGGTGGTATCGCCAGCAGACTTAATGGCGGAGACCAAAAAAATGGCCCAGACCATTATGAAGCGAGGCAATATTGCCGTAAATATAACCAAAGCAGCAGTTCACCGCGGGATGGAGACTGATTTGGTGACAGGTTTGGCTTATGAAGCGGAAGTATTTGGTCTTTGTTTTGCGACTCAAGATCAGCGGGAAGGTATGGCGGCCTTTTTAGAGAAACGGAAGGCCGATTTTACCGGAAAATAAAAATGACAGGGGGAGAGAATTATGCGGGGTTTAAAAGATAAAGTGGTCATAATTACCGGTGGCGCAGCCGGGATCGGCAAGGCAACAGCTTTGCGGTTTGCTGAAGAAGGTGCAAAGGTGGTAGTGGCGGATTACGCCGACGGGGCACAGACAATTCAGGAAATAAAAACAGCTGGCGCGCAAGCAATATATATCCAAGCAGATGTTACTAATCCGGACAATGTTAAAGAAATGGTAAACAAAACATTGGAAGCTTATGGCCGTATCGATGTTCTGATCAATAACGCCGGTATTACTAAGGATTCGATGATGAAAAAGATGGCCAAAGAAGCCTGGGATGCGGTAATAGCTGTAAATCTTACCGGTGTATTTAATTGTACTTCCGCTGTACTCCCGACTATGCTGCAGCAAAATTTCGGCGTGGTTTTAACAGCATCTTCAGTGGTCGGTCTATACGGCAATCTTGGGCAAACAAATTATGCGGCAACAAAATGGGGCGTAATTGGCATGACCAAAACATGGGCCAAAGAAATGGCAAAATACGGGCTGCGGTTTAATTGTGTAGCACCTGGATTTATTGGTACAGAAATGGTTCGCAAGATTCCCGAACAAGTTCTCCAAGAAAAAATCATCATTAAGATTCCGGCCGGCCGCTTGGGAGAACCGGAGGAAATAGGTGCGATTTATGCTTTCTTGGCTTCGGATGATGCTAAATACATTAATGGAGCAGTAATTAGCGTTGATGGAGCATGTACACTGTAAACGTACTTTAGTTTGCTAATATTCCTTTTGAGTCAAACTTAATTATTGGCTCCTGTAATTGTTTCGTTTACGCGGAACATAATTACAGGAGTTAACTTTTGTAGCTTCCATTTCTTTTTTATGGAAAATAATATAATTACATGATAAAATTTAATAAAAAAAAAGAACGGTCTCAGGAGGCGTATATGCGAATTCGGGATATCATGAGCAAAGCCGAAGTTGTATTATTGCCGGATGTTTCCTTGCTGGAAGCTGCAAGCATGTTATATAAGGCGGGATTGGATGGTGCGGCGGTGGTGGATGAGGACCGCCGAATTATAGGAATCGTAACTAAAGCTAATTTCTTAAAAGCGATGGCCGAACAACGCCTATTGGAATCTCCGGTCGGAAGCATCATGAAAACAGGAGTGCATACTTTACAGGCCATGCTGCCAATAATAACCCTGCGCTGTGATCCTGATATCTTTTCTTATGGTTTTTATCCGGTGCTCGATGACAAACGCCAACTGTGCGGGTATATCACTAGGCCTATTTTGATGCAATATTTGTCAGACAGCATGTTTCAATTGGTAGAAGAATTAAAAGCGGTTTTAGATTCAACCTATAATGGGGTTATTGCAATAAATGCTGCCGGAAAGGTTATTTGGTATAATGCTGCTGCCGAACGACTAATGCAGTTGCCGGCGGCAAAGGTTGTCGGTCAGCTAGTTGATGAAGTAGTGCCAAACACAGCATTACTGCGGGTAATTCAGACCGGCGAAGCCGAAGTAAATCAACAGCAGCGGATATACGACAAGGTAATTATAACTAACCGCACGCCAATCATCAAAGATGGAAAATGCATTGGAGCAGTGGGTGTATTTCAAGATATTACTGAACTTCAGTCGGTTGCCGATGAATTAGAGCATATAAAGAATCTAAAAAGCACATTGGAGTCTGTATTGGAAAGCGAATTTTCGCGGATTGTAGTTGTGGATAGATCCGGTCGCATTAGTAGAATGAATCAAGCGTATTTAGAATTCTTGGGTTATGAATCACCTAGTCAGGTAATAGGGAAGCATGTTACTGAAATTATAGAAAATACACGGATGCATATTGTTGCCCAAACCGGCAAGGCTGAAATTATGGATGTACAGAAAATAGGGAACAGGAATTGTGTTGTAACAAGGACACCGATCATGAAAGACGGCGAAATTGTCGGAGCGGTAGGAACTGTAGATTTTAAAGATGTAAAAGAATTAAAATCCTTGGCCCGTAAAGTGAGCAAGCTACAATCTGAACTGGAATATTATAAGGAAGAATTGATCAAGGCTCACGGGGGAAAGTATACTTTTGACAGCATTATCGGTGACAGTGAGAAAATGAAATGGCTAAAAACAACGGCTATGCGGGCAGCAAAAGGAAATTCTACCGTACTTATTTTGGGTGAAAGCGGTACTGGTAAGGAATTATTTGCTCATGCGCTGCATAATGCCAGTTCCCGGCGGAATGGTCCGTTTATCAAAGTTAACTGTGCAGCAATTCCGGAAAATTTATTGGAATCAGAACTGTTTGGTTATGATGAAGGAGCATTCACCGGTGCCAAGCGAGGGGGAAAACCGGGTAAATTTGAATTGGCTAACGGTGGAACCATTTTTTTGGATGAAATAGGGGATATGGCCTTTCCCATGCAGGCTAAGCTTTTGCGAGTGCTGCAGGAAAAAGAAATTGAACGGGTCGGCGGAACAAAAACAATTAAAATTGATGTGCGGGTAATTGCGGCAACTAACCGTGATATTGAGGCGATGATTGAGCAAAATAATTTTCGTCAAGATTTGTATTACCGATTAAATATTATATCGTTGCAAATACCTGCATTGAGAGAACATAAAGAAGATATTCCGCTGTTAAGTATGATGCTGCTGCGAAAAATTGCTCTTCATACTCCCCATGACGTCGAAGGAGTAGCCAAAGAAGCGGAAGAGTATCTTGTCAATTATGCTTGGCCCGGCAATGTAAGAGAACTTGAAAATGTGTTGGAACGAGCTATTAATCTTATGGATGATGAACGGTATATACTACCGGAACATCTGCCGCCTGTTATTAAACGCAGTTATCAAAATCCAGCTGTGGATAGTGGTGCACCGCCAATTCCAGCTGCCAGATCATCTGGCCGGTCCGAATTAGGAAGCATCAAGAAGGATGCCGAACGGGAGGCGTTGTGGCGGGCCCTTATTAGATCAGGCGGTAATAAAACCCGTGCGGCTAAATTGTTAGGAATTCAGCGGTCCGCATTTTATGAAAAACTTAAGCAGCACGGTATCACCGGTAAAGAGCCTGAATTGTATCAATAGATTTCGACAAAAGAATATTACAACAGTGAATTATTATAGGAGGTCATAAAATGCCATACATAAACATTAAAATTACGAAAGAAAATGTAACGCCTGAGAAAAAGGCCCAGCTAATTAAGGGGGCAACACAGTTGTTGGTGGATGTATTGGGTAAAAACCCCAATACTACGGTTGTCGTGATTGATGAGGTCGATACCGACAATTGGGGGATCGGCGGAGAAACAATAACGGTGCGTCGAAAACAAGGCAAATAATACATGATGACCTTAGGTTCAACTGGGAATAGTTTTCCAACATATTCTATTTGATTTTAAGGACGTCTTATTATATAATCTATATTTGCTGATACAAACAAATATTCGAATGCTATGAGGAGTCACGGTGAAGCAATTTTGGCTTTGCTGAGGAAAGTCCAGACTACCACAGACTGCGATGTCTGTAGTGTGTGTGCCTATCGCAAGATAGGGCAGGTAATCCTGACGGCGGTGAATTTGACTCACGAAGTCGATAGTAGCCTGAAAGTGCCACAGAAACTATTCGGTCTGGCGACAGGCCGGTGCAAGGGTAAACCCCACACGGTAGAAACCCAAATTATGGTAGGGGAGCCTCTTTGAAGGAATGTGAACAGAGAAGGGGAATATCTTACAGATATTAGATAAATGACTCCATAAAACAAAAACTGGCTTACGGTAGCATTGAGATGTCAGATACCTGCAATTAAGTAGGTATCTTTGTTTTTCAAGCCAAAATAAGTATAGTGGCAATCAACATAAAAATAGCCGGCCTGTTAAGGCACGGCTAAAGATAGTAAATGGGGAAAGAGATGGGTTTAATCGTCGGTGAGGCAATCGCCTGATGGTCCAATAGCGACTATTTGCGAGAGATTTATCTTCAGCAAGTCGCCTTCATCATACAGTGGTGGTTGGATATCTTCTCTTGTTCCGTTAAACAAAATTTCCGGCGGGCAAGTCAATCTGATGAAAAGAAATGAATTATTGGTTTTTGGGAATGGTGAAAAACAAGAGACAGGGCTCACCAACTGTCCTTGAAATATTAACCCGGAAAGCGTTACAATCCTAACTCCGGATACTAGATTTTGTCGTTCCTCATTTTGGCTGCTCATGGGATTCCTCCTATAGTAATATTTGAAATGCTTATAGTATAATATGAAAAAGTTTATGTTAATGTTGCTTTGATTAGGAATTTTATTGGACTATTTACTTAAAACAAATTGCCAACTAGCTTGTTATAAGCAGTTGGCAATCAATTACTATACTGTTTTTATCCATTCTTTCAATTTTTCTATGATGTCAGTGCGTGCAATTTCTATATCGTTACCATACCATTCTTGTCCGGTATCGATATCAAACCAAAGGTCTTTATCCGTAAAATCACCGGATGGGTAAAGTTTTTCCTGCGCTGAAATTACGATAGCATCAAGCATGCTTTGCTTTATCGTTTTCCGGCTTGTTCTGCTACCGGTTCTTTCAACAGTTGATACCTTAATTTCCTGTTCTTCTAAGTAAATGTCAATTTGGCTTAATAATTTGCCTTGCTCGCCGGCTTCGCTAATAGCTTGTTTAGCGGCTGAAATAGCGTCTTTACGATCGATTTCGTCTGTAACATTGATTTTTGTATTGCCAAGAATTAACTTATACATAATGCACCTCCTCAAAGAAACTTTATGCCTTATTAAGTATCAGTAGAACTACTGATTGCAGTAAAGTTGACTAATGGGATTAATTGTTATATAATCATATTCGATAATCCCATGAAGCAGATTATTAGATTATTGAATGGGTCAGAAAGTTGGCGGTTGATGCGAGCCAATCCAGGAGATCATCGAACTCACTGCCGAGGAGCAGTTGCGCAAGCAATTGACGCATAACCGGCGTTACAGGATTAAGAGGGTAATAACATAATGTTGTTACCAATCAGGGTGGTACCGCGGGAAAACTCGTCCCTGGCATTTTGGCCAAGGGGCGATTTTACATATTACAATCATTATTTTATTGTTTCATTTTATTCGTAGTGGGAGGTAACAATTTTGAACGAAGAAGTAAAATACAGTCCGCATGATATTGAACGGAAATGGCAAAATGAATGGTTCGATAATAATGTGTTTCATACTGTTATGAATCGCCAGCGTCCGGAATACTATGTGCTGGAAATGTTTCCGTATCCATCGGGTAATTTGCATATGGGTCATGTACGCAACTATTCCATTGGCGATGTAGTGGCCAGATTTAAAACCATGCAAGGATTTAATGTGCTTCATCCGATGGGATGGGATGCATTCGGTATGCCAGCCGAAAATGCTGCAATTAAAAATGGTATCCATCCTGCCAAATGGACGTGGGAAAACATAAAGAATATGCGCCGCCAACAAAAAGAATTGGGATTGTCCTATGATTGGGAACGGGAAGTCGCTACTTGTCATCCCGACTATTACAAATGGACGCAGTGGATGTTTTTACTGTTTTTTGAACGCGGTCTAGCTTATAAGAAAAAAGCAACAGTAAATTGGTGTAACGATTGCAATACAGTTTTGGCTAATGAACAGGTTATCGATGGCCGTTGCTGGCGGTGTGATTCAGAGGTAGTTAAGAAGGACCTGGAACAGTGGTTTTTCAAAATTACAGATTATGCTGAAAGATTATTGCAAGACCTGGATGAGCTTAAAGGATGGCCTGATCGTGTTAAGATAATGCAGGAAAACTGGATAGGGCGCAGCGAGGGAGCTGAATTCAGTTTTGATGTTCCGGATGTAAATGAAAAAATTCCCGTGTACACTACTCGTCAGGATACGGTATTCGGCGTTACTTATGTTGTATTGGCTCCGGAGCATCCATTAGTAGAAAAATTAATTGCCGGGAAATCTACCGCGCAACCGGTTCGTGATTTCATTGAACGAGTCAAGAAACAAAGTGAAATTAACCGAACTTCGAATGAAGCGGAAAAAGAGGGCATGTTTACCGGTGCTTACGCCGTAAATCCGTTTAATAATGAACGGGTGCCAATCTGGATCGCCAACTATGTATTATATGATTATGGTACCGGTGCGGTCATGGGTGTGCCGGCTCACGACGAACGCGACTGGCAGTTCGCAACCAAATATCAATTAGAAAAACGGTTTGTTATCAAACCACATGATGCCAAACATGACATTCAATCCATGAATGAAGCTTATGATGGGCCGGGAATCATGATGAATTCGGGTGAATTTTCCGGCATGGATAATGAAAAGGGCAAGCAAGAAATTGTTCAGTGGCTAGAGGATAACGGTATCGGCAAGCGCCGAATCAATTATCGTTTGCGTGATTGGTTGATATCCCGTCAACGGTATTGGGGTGCTCCGATTCCGATCGTCTATTGTCCTAACTGTGGAACTGTCCCTGTTCCAGATCAGGATTTACCGGTTATGCTTCCGGAAAATGTTGATTTTGCAGCAGGCTCAGTATCTCCGCTGGCACAAGTCGAAGAGTTCGTAAATTGTACTTGTCCAAAATGCGGCGGACAAGCACGGCGTGAAACTGATACAATGGATACGTTTATTTGTTCGTCATGGTACTATATGCGGTATACTGATCCGCGCAATGCTGATAAGGCTTTCGACAGTAATAAAGTCAACTACTGGATGCCTGTTGATCAATATATAGGCGGCATAGAACATGCTATTTTGCATTTGTTATATTCAAGGTTCTTCACTAAAGTACTGAAAGATGCAAATTTGCTCAATGTTAATGAACCGTTTAAAAATTTACTGACCCAGGGTATGGTTATTAAAGATGGCGCAAAAATGTCTAAGTCTAAAGGAAATGTTGTATCACCTGAAGAAATCGTCGGCCGTTATGGCGCTGATACTGCGCGGTTGTTTATTCTGTTCGCAGCTCCCCCGGAAAGAGACTTGGAGTGGAGTGACCAAGGTGTTGAAGGATCTTTTCGGTTTTTGGGACGGCTATGGCGTATCGTAACGCATTTTAATCAATATATTGATGGACACCTTAATGACTACGATCCGACCGTACTCAGCAAAGAGGAAAAAGATTTAAGACGAATTTTGCATGCCACGATTAAGAAAGTCACTGACGACATTAGTCAACGATTTAATTTTAATACGGCAATTAGCGCAATTATGGAATTGGTAAATTATCTGTATGCATTTAAAGAATTAAACTTAGTACCGAATTCTGCGTTGATGAAAGAGGTCATAGCTGGCTTATTGCGGCTTCTTGCCCCGTTTGTGCCGCATATTACCGAAGAATTATGGAATCAGGCTATTGGTCAAGGAAGTGTACATAATCAATCATGGCCGGCTTATGACCAAGAAGCTATTAAAGTCGATGAAGTGGAAGTAGTTGTGCAAATCAATGGTAAAGTTCGTGAAAAAATAATTTTGCCGGTGGGCATTGATGCTAAAGAAATGGAACAAGCGGCTTTAGGTTTAGAAAAAGTGCAGGCATTGATTTCCGGAAAACAGATAGTAAGAGTAATTTGTGTTCCGCAAAAGATAGTGAATATTGTTGTAAAGTAAATACTACAAAACAAACCCGGACGGTCAGTCCGGGTTTGTTTAGCTCTTTAAGTCCTTTTAATTACTGGCGCTGGAAGCGGATATCAGACTGAGTCTGGGATTTGGCTTATTTGCGCTTATTTTTTGGCTGGTGTTCATTTTGCGTTAATTGCTTGTTCTGAGGTTTAAACAAATAGTAATAACCCAGTAACAATATTACTAACCCGATGGGGATTGCCCCCACCCAGTAACTGCGAGTGACAATGGTGAGAAAGTCATAGCCGATAACTGTTAACGGTACTAAGAACAATTGAGCATAGCGGCTTAGCCGGCTTTCACTGCCTAACAGCCGCAATAGTGTGCCATAGACTAAGATTGCAACACTAAAAGATACAAAGGAAAGAAAAATCAAATACAAGAAAAACATGGAGTTAAGCACCTCATTTCAGAACTATAATGTTATAATACAACAAAAAAGTTGCCCTGTCATGCAAAGACATAATTTTACGCAATTTGGATGAATTTAGCAGGATAATGGATAATGCTGTAGAATTTGTAATTGTTTAGGAAGGAAGCGATCGAATGGAAAAATACCGGACAAAGCTAATTTTTATTACCGTGCTGGCTTTGTGTATTACCATCGTAAGTTTCTACAGTCACTGGCAAAAAATGAACATACGGCAAAAAACACTTGTGCAACCGCCTGATGCGGTGGCAAGCGTTGTCGCCAAAGAAAGAAGTGAGACCGAAAAGTTTGTAATATATATCAGTGGTGCGGTTAATCAACCTGGTGTATATAAAATTGCAAACGGGACGCGGGTACTTGATGCGGTAAACCTTGCCGGCGGGTTGACACCTCAAGCAGATGTCGACAAAATAAACTTAGCCAAAAAACTCAAAGATGGCATGCATGTACATGTGGCAGAAAAGAAAATCAAAATAAGTACACGTGGAAAAAGTAATTCTAATCCTACCCAAACCGGAAATGGTCACAGCCAAATAATAAATATCAATACAGCGGGTCAAGAGGAACTTGATAAATTGCCGGGCGTTGGTCCGGCTTTAGCTCAAAAAATCATTATTTACCGTCAAGAGCACGGTCGATTTAATACATTCGATGATTTGCTGAAGGTTCCCGGAATTGGTCCGGCAAAGTTAGCCCGTCTAAGAGATAAAGTAATATTATGATTTTGTACAATGGTTTCCTATGTTGTCTGATTTCTTTTGCAGTTGGTGTCGGATTAGGCAGTCTCGTGTCGTGGAATTTGGTATACATATACGTTTTATTTGCAGTTATATTGTTGATAGTTACGGGTGCAATTTACTGCAAAAAATATCAAGTTACCATTGGCGCGTTAATTTGTTTGTTTTTGGTAATGGGAACAATTCGTTTTATGCAGGATAATACGGTAGCCGTTTCGGATATTAGTCATCTTGCCGGTACGAATGTTGCGGTGTGTGGTACGGTAGTTAAGGTTGGCCGAGAAATCAGTGAAACAAGTGAAACTTTAGTATCACAATATGATATCAATGCGAATTTTGTCCAAGATGGCAGTAAGATTTTACCGGTTAGCGGAGGTTTAAGGGTTTGGCTGCAACAAATACCTGAGCATAAGTTAAACTTACTCCCAGGGGATAAAATTATAGTTCACGGTCAACTAAGGTTGCCTCATGGCTATAATAATCCAGGAACTATCGACATAAAAGGAGCCCTGCGGCGACAGGGAATTAGCGCAATAATTACAGCTAAACGCAATAATGTAGAGGTGAAGGAGCAGGGTTCGAAACAGGACTGGAGATATTGGTTGTATATTTGGCAAAACTATGTGCGTAAGCTAATGCACTCAGCTATGCCAACGGCTGATGCTGCAATATTATCCGGCATGATATTTGGAGGATACAGCGGAATTTCTCCAACAGTAGTAAAGGATTTTACAACTACAGGTATCGTGCATATACTATCTGTATCTGGCACGCATATTGCATTAGTGGCAGGTATTTTATTTTGGTTAGGAAGAAAACTGCATTTTAGCGAATTACTTACAGCAATATGGGCGGCGGCGGCAGTTTGTTTATATGCTGTTATCAGTGGACTAACGCCCCCGGTTGTTCGTTCGGCAATTATGGGTTTGATGGCATTGGTGGCGGTTGCTTTGGGCCGGGAAAAAGATGCACCGCTTGCTTTGTTTTTCTCAGCGTTTATAATGCTGCTTGATGAACCTTCGTTATTGTATGACATTAGTTTTCAGCTATCATTTTTTTCAACAGCGGGATTGGTTTTTTTATATAAAAAATGTTTAAATTTATTCTCATGGCTGCCTAAATTGGTGGCTGGGCCATTTGCGGTTACATTCGCTGCCCAGTTAGGGGTATTCCCGTTTATTGCTTGGTACTTTAACAATTTTTCAGCCAGTTCATTTGCAGCAAATTTAATTATTGTCCCTATTGTTGAAAGTGTAGTGATAATTGGACTGCTGGGCATCGGTGTCTCGCTAGTCAGCTTGATAGCCGGGAAAGTTATTTTGGTTATTTGCAGCTTGTTGATTGGTTTGGTGATATTTTTAACGACGATACTTGCTCATGTTCCCGGTGCTAACGTTTATATTCCGAGTATGAACTTGATCAGCGGATTGATTTATTACCTTATCATTAGCTGGATCTTTAGTAATGTAAACCTTAGCGGATATTTTAACCGAAGATATTTCGCAGCATTTATGTTACTATTAGTTGTAATAAGCGGATTATATTATAGTATTCATACCCCGGCTTTATCAGTTCATTTTATTGATGTTGGACAGGGAGATGCTGCGCTAGTGGTAACACCACATGGCTGTAGTATACTTATTGATTCCGGCGGGAAGGCCGGACAAAGCCAATTCGATGTTGGCGAGCGAGTGGTTTTACCATATCTGAAACATTATGGAGTAAGGCAGCTTGATTATCTTATGTTAACCCATGGGCATCAGGATCACGCCGGTGGAGCGGCAGCAATAGTCCGTGAATTGCCGGTCAAAAATGTGTTGGTGGCGCAAGAAAAGTTTACGGCGGCAATGCAGAACCTGTTGCGAAATGATTGGGTTACTATTATCCCGATGTTTAAAGGGCAGACGATTATCATTGATAATGTAGCTTTTAAGATTATTCATGCCGGCTTGACTCAACAGCATAAGGAAGGTAATGAGTTATCATGTGTGATTCGCGCGGAATATGGTCAACACAGTTTTTTATTTACAGGTGATTTAGACGCGAATGGCGAAAACGATTTGTTAAATGACAAAATCGACAAGGTTACTGTGCTTAAAGTTGGGCATCATGGTTCAAAGACGTCAACTCAGCAGGCCTTTGTATCGGCTTTATCACCCGCCTATGCCGTCATATCTGTCGGTTATAATAATCGATTTGGTCATCCGAGTACGGAAGTATTGCAACGGCTTCATAATAATCATATCAAGGTGTTTCGGACTGACGTACATGGTGCGGTCTTGTTCCGGTCGGATGGAGAAAAGCTCAGTGCTTATCCTTACATGAATGAATAGAGGTAAATAAATGGACTATGCCAAAGCTTACAGTCAAATTAAAACAGGAAAAATACAGCATATATACCTGATCAGTGGGCAAGAAAGATATATGGCATATGAATTGCAAAAAGCAATTATAACGGCATTGACAGGGTCTGACGAAGGATATTCAGGTCTGACAATATTCCAAGATGATCCGGATGTGGAGGATATGGTTCATTTGTTGGAATCGGTGCCGTTTATTGCCGATAAGAATGTCGTTGTCGTACAAGATACTAAGCTGTTCAAAGCTAAAAGTGACGGCCAGGAACAGGGCAAGCTGATTCGGGTTTTAGAAAATATGCCGGAATACAGTTATCTAATTTGGATGACTAAAGAAAACGCAGACAAACGCCGCAAGTTATATAAATTGGTTGAAAAATTCGGTGCAATCATCGAAGTTAATTCTCTTAAACTTAATGAAGCCCGTCAATGGCTATATGGATATTTGGAAAGTGCTGCGATAAAAATGAAGCCTGATGCTATGGACTATTTAATCAATATACTTAGTATAATGCCGGCAATTTCTTTGGGCTTCGTTGTTAATGAACTGGAAAAATTATTTTTATATATTTATCCGGAAGAAACAATTAGCAGTGATGCGGTAAAAACTATGCTGGCAAAAGTTCCGGAAGTTTCAGTGTTTGCAATGTTAGAAGCCTTGAGTGAAAAAAATGTTGGCAAAGCGCTTAGTTTGTTGGATGAGCAGTTGAGAGACGGACAACATCCGCTAATAATAGTTTCTATGCTTGCATATCAGGTCCGGCGATTATTGCAAACCAAAGAAATGGCCGGCAAAGGTCTGCCAAATGCCGAGCTTTCCCGCAGGTTAAAAGTACCTCTGTTTGTTGTTGATAAGCTGATTAAACAGAGCCGGGGGTTTGCGTTACCTAGGCTGAAACAAGCAATGATTGAATTGACCAAGGCCAATAGTGAAATTAAATTTAGCAGCAGCGGAACAGTTTCCTTAGAAAAAATCATAATAAGCATATGTAAATAAAACCCTGTTCAAGAAATTGAACAGGGTTTTTATTATTTTGCTATGTTCATTTGATTAATGCGTTTAGCCAGACGGGATTTTTTCCGGGCTGCAGCATTTTTATGAATTACACCTTTAGCGACTGCTTTATCGATTACACTGCTAGCTTTGGACAGGAGGTTCTTCGCCTCTTCTGCATTGCCGGCTTCAGTCGAACCAAGAACTTTACGGGCAACGGTACGAACTACCGATCTGGTGGCAAAATTATTGGCACGTCTTAATGCGTCTGTTTTTACACTACGTTCGGATGATTTAATATTTGGCAAGTGCTTCACCTCCTTATGACCATTTCACCTACAATATTCTAGCATGTGAAAAAATAAAATGCAAGGATTTCCGAAAAAAGCTCGCATTTTTGGAAACAATAACTCAAAAAAGATTCAGAATAACCAGTATGTTATTTGGGATAAGCTAGCAATAATGAAAAATGAGGAGTGATTGCCGTGAATTCATGGAGTACGCCGCGCACTGATTTAGCAGTTGAAGCTAAAGAATTGTTGTCCCGTCAGGTAAAAGAAGATATTCCCGGAGTATTGACCGAAACATTGCATGATGATGACGTAGTAGTAACAAGAGTGCATATTACAACCATTCAAGCCGGACAAATGATGGGTAAAGCACCAGGTAACTATATTACGGTAGAATGTTATGGGCTGCGTTATAAAAATACACCGCTGCAAAAAAAAGTTATGAATTTGGTAGCACAAGAATTAGTAAATTTGGCAAAGCTGCCGTTGACAGCAACTGTTCTAGTTGTCGGATTGGGGAATTGGGATGTTACTCCGGATGCCTTAGGGCCAAGGGCAGTTAGCAAAATTGTAGTAACCCGCCATTTGCAAAAGATGTTGTCACCTGAGTTGCAAGGCGGTGTCAGATCAATGTGCGCTTTGGCTCCGGGAGTTCTTGGCAATACCGGCATGGAAACAGCCGAGATTATTAAGGGAGTAGTGACGGCAATTGGGCCTGATTTGGTAATAGCGGTTGATGCTTTGGCGGCGGCAACCAGTCACCGTATGAATACGACGGTGCAATTGGCTAATTCAGGTATTCATCCGGGATCAGGAGTTGGAAATAAACGATTTGGTTTAACACAGGATTATCTGGGAGTCCCGGTTATTGCCATAGGTGTTCCTACGGTGGTGCATGCCTCAACTATTGCCATGGACACATTGGATACGTTACAAGATCATGCTGCCTTTTCACGTTATTTTAAAAGTATGCAAAACCTTTCCGAACATGATCAGCGTACGATTGTGAGGCAGGTATTACCTGATACATTGGGTGATCTGATGGTAACGCCCAAAGAAATAGACCGGCTGATCAATGATATGGCTGATATAGTTGCCGGTGGAATCAATCAAGCGATGCACCCCAATATCGATTACAAAAATATTCATAACTACTTGCATTAGAAATACTTGTCCTGCTGTATTCGTCAAACAGTACTAGGTTTTTACTGCTAAGCATATACATCGTATGTAAACAGATGTATGGGAGGCAGTAACCGTGAAATTGCCTAATTGGCTAAAACCGCTATTGTTTGTGGTTCCGTTTTTTGTATTTATAATCTGTGCAAGCCATACGGCAGCTATGGATAAATCTCTAATGCCTTCGATTGCTATCAAATGGAGTAATGTCCTATTTTTAGGCATACCCGGATTAGAGCAAACGAAACAAGATCCTGCTAAAAGTGAGACTTTTACTTTTAGCAGGATGAAAATACTTCGCAATATGATTTTATCGATTACCGATATTGATATTGGCAACTTAAAAACGCTGATGAGTATTGAGATAGCGGGGCTGTCAAGTACTTCGCCCGGGAAAAAGACCGTAACAGTTACGTCAGTACCAAATAAGGCTAATTTTACGATAAGAAAAATGAATTTGAGTGGTAAACCGATCGTCGGCATTTATCATACTCATACTTCAGAGTCGTTCGTTCCTTCATCCGGTTACTCCCACCGGCGGGGGGGAAATACCGGCGATATTGTGACGGTTGGTGAGGCCGCTGTACAAAGATTTGCTACAAACGGCATTGTTGCTGTTCAGAGTAAAGCGATTCATGACTATCCGTCATTTATGAAAGCATATAGTGCATCAGAAGCTACGATCAAAAAAATGCTGCAGGATCACTCGGCTCTGGAAATGATTTTTGACATCCACCGTGATGCGGATAAGCGGGAGAACATTACGGCGATGGTTGATAATCAGGAAACCGCTAAAATTCTCATTGTTGTTGCGCAGGGGCAACCGGATTTACCGCAGCCTCATTGGGAAGAAAATTATGCATTTGCTCAACTGATTGATAAAAAGTTACAGCAACATTATCCGGGTGTTTCGCGGGGGATTCAATTAGTTGATTGGCGCTATAATCAGCATTTGCATCGCCGGGCGTTGCTAATTGAGGTCGGCAGTCAGGAGTCGACCACTGAAGAAGCTATTCGCAGCATTGAAATGTTTGCTGATGTTGTTTCGGAAATAATCGCAGAAGGCAGTGAATTTTAAATTGTATAATGGTTTGAAAAAAAAGGATTTATTGATTATTGCCCGCAGTTTATCGGTGTTATTTTTGACCGCTGTTTTAGGAATCATCATTGCCGAGAGACAGATGAATTCTTTAACCCACTGGCATAAAACGGTACAAGCATTCTCGATTACCCGTTGGTATAATGGAACATATTGCTTATGTTTATTTGGACGTCTTTATTCAATCAATGGTTTGTACATTGTTGGCAGTTTTGTTAATATGAATGACAAAATCAACTTTATTATCGGCGGAACGGAATTTGCTATGCCAATAAAACTGTATTTTGATATAAATGTTTTACTTAACTTAATACAGGATATTTATCAATGGGTAGAACATATTATAATTGGGGTTGCTGTCAGGATGTATGAATTGGCAAGGCAGTTACGACCGTACATTAACAAATTGTCAGAATGTTGGCGGATGATAGTAGATATATTGTTCCGTTATGTGTAATACACGTTCTGCTTGCAGGCTGGCAGAAACAGATGATATAATTTATAACAGTAATTTTATCTGTACTTGGATATCAGAGAGGAGGCCTGCTGTGAATACCGCACATATCCGCAATTTTTCTATTATTGCTCATATCGATCATGGTAAATCAACCTTAGCTGATCGTTTATTGGAATATACCGGCACACTCTCTGCCCGCGAAATGGAAGAGCAGGTTCTGGATCAAATGGATTTGGAACGGGAACGGGGCATTACGATTAAGGCCCAAGCAGTTCGGCTGGAATATACGGCTAAGAACGGTGAGAAATACATGTTAAACCTAATTGATACACCGGGACATGTTGACTTTACATACGAAGTATCACGAAGTTTAGCCGCTTGTGAAGGTGCTTTGCTTGTAATTGATGCTGCCCAAGGTATTGAAGCTCAGACGCTGGCCAATGTTTACATGGCGCTGGAACATGATTTGGAAATTATTCCGGTTATCAATAAAATTGATTTGCCAAGTGCTGACCCTGATAAGGTCAAACGGGAAGTAGAAGATGTAATTGGAATTGATGCTTCTGAGGCAATATTAGTAAGCGCCAAGTCTGGCTTGGGAATTGAAGATGTATTAGAGGCTATCGTCCAAAAGATACCACCGCCCCAAGGTACGGCTGAGACTCCGCTCCGGGCGTTGATTTTTGATTCCCATTTTGATTCATATAAAGGCGTTATTGCCTATGTTCGAGTTGTGGACGGAATAATTACACCGGGAATGAAAATTAAGATGATGGCAACCAATAAAACTTTTGAAGTTACCGAAATCGGAGTATTTCGTCCGGTTATGACTAATGTTGATATGCTGGGACCAGGTCAGGTAGGTTTTTTGGCTGCCAGCATTAAAAATGTAAAAGATACTCGGGTTGGCGATACCATAACCGGGGCGGATTATCCTGCTGAACAGCCATTGCCGGGGTATCGAAAAATTACGCCGATGGTATATTGCGGTCTATACCCGGTAGAAAGTTCTGAATATGATACGTTGCGCGATGCTTTGGAAAAATTAAAGTTAAATGATGCCGCTTTAGTATTTGAACCGGAAACTTCAGTTGCTTTAGGTTTCGGTTTTCGGTGCGGTTTTTTAGGTTTGCTGCACATGGATGTAATTCAAGAAAGATTAGAGCGAGAATATAATTTAACTTTGATTACGACTGCCCCTAATGTTATTTATCAAGTGTATAAAACTGACGGGCAGGTATTGGAAATTGATAATCCGTCTAAACTACCGCAGCCGACGGAGATTGACCACATCGAGGAACCTTATGTAAAAGCAACGGTCATCGTTCCTACCGATTATGTCGGCGCAGTAATGGAGCTGTCTCAGGAAAAACGCGGCGAGTTTAAAGATATGACCTACTTGGATTCTACCAGGGTTATGCTTGTTTATCATCTGCCGCTAAGCGAAATCATTTATGATTATTTTGACCGTTTAAAATCTTCCACCCGGGGATATGCTTCATTGGATTATGAACTGCGGGGTTATGAGCAGTCCAAATTAGTAAAACTGGACATTTTGTTGAACGGTGATCCGGTTGATGCCTTGTCGGCAATTGTGCACCAAGATAAGGCTACCTATCGGGGACGGCAGTTGGCCGAAAAACTGCGGGGTATAATTCCGCGACAGATGTTTGAAATACCTATTCAGGCTGCTATTGGTAATAAAATTATAGCACGGGAGACTGTTCGTGCAATGCGTAAAGATGTATTGGCAAAATGCTACGGTGGTGATATCAGCCGAAAACGAAAATTGCTGGAGAAACAAAAAGAAGGCAAAAAACGTATGAAGCAAGTCGGCAGTGTGGAGATACCGCAAGAAGCATTTATGGCTATTTTGAAAATGGATTAGGATTGCTATGAACATAGGCCTTTATCTGCATATACCCTTTTGCCGCCAAAAGTGCTATTATTGTGATTTTCCCTCATATGCTGATTATGAACAGTATTATGTCGGCTATGTTGATGCGCTATGCCGAGAAATTGCGATACAGGGCAGTCTTTACTCACGACAAGATGTTGATTCAGTATATATTGGCGGCGGTACGCCTACTGTTTTGTCCAATAATATGCTGGCTGCAATAATTGAAAGTATTTATAAAAATTTTCGTTTGACATCTGCGGTGGAATTTAGTGTTGAGGCCAATCCCGGCACTGCTGACTACAGTAAACTTAAACTATTGCGGGGTATGAATGTCAATAGAATCAGTTTTGGCGTACAAGCCTTTCAAGACCGATTATTGACTGCCATTGGGCGGATACACCGACAAAAACATATATATGAATCAATAGAATGGGCCAAGCGGGCCGGTTTTGATAATATAAATATCGACTTAATGTATGGATTGCCTGGGCAGAAAATCGCCGAATGGAAAGAGTCGCTGGATATCTTTTTAAATAGGGATATTTGTCACATATCGGTATACGGATTAAAGATTGAAGAAGGAACGGTGTTTTTTCAATTACAGCAGACTGGACAACTTGAATTGCCGAGTGAGGAAAATGATGAGGCAATGTATGAATATGTTAACTGTTTATTACCGGACGCCGGTTATCGCCGCTATGAAATTTCAAATTATGCTAAAGCCGGATGTGAATGCCGGCATAATCTAAAATACTGGCGGTATCAACCGTATGTTGGTATCGGAGCTGCCGCCTGCACGTTTATTAATAACGAGCGGAGAACCAATACAACAGATGTAATAAAATATATTGAACAAATCAATCATCGACAATCAGCCGTTGAATTTGTAGAACGGATAGCATCGGACAATGCAATGGCTGAATATTTATTTCTTGGCTTACGTACGAACGAGGGAATTGATTTGGCAGACTTTCAAAACAGATTTAATGAAGATTTTATGCAGCGTTATGGCAGCATATTTAACAAAATGAAAAAAATAGGATTATTGATGCAATTAGATAATAGGATACTTCTTACGTACCAGGGAATAAAATATGGTAATGTAGTTTTTCGATCTTTTTTGCCAAACTAACTTATTATCTTGACAGCAAGGCAAATGAGTGGTATTTTTTTATTAGATGTTAGCACTCTAGTTAATAGAGTGCTAACAACAGACAGCAGGAGGTGGAAAATATGTTAGATGAAAGAAAAAGGAAAATTCTGCAAGCTATCATTGATGATTATATTTCCACCGCGGAACCGATTGGGTCTCGCACGATTGCCAGAAAGTATAATTTAGGTATTAGTCCTGCTACAATTCGTAACGAAATGTCTGATTTGGAAATGCTTGGGTATTTGGAGCAACCACATACCTCAGCCGGTCGAATTCCATCGGCGAGAGGGTATAGATTTTATGTCGATTGCCTATTGTCACCGGCAAAACTATCCGAAAATGATATTGCTTTAATTGAAAGTTGGTATAAGACGAAAGTTCGGCGTATTGACGAAGTATTTCAGGAAACGGCTAAGATTTTATCCAGAGTAACTCGTAATGTATCGATCGTTTCTGCGCCACAAATGCGTCAATGTACTTTTCGCTATATACAGTTTTTGCCGTTAGATGAAGAAAGAGTTATTGTTGTGCTGGTTTCGGACACCGGTCTAATTGAAAATAAAGTTATTAAAATTCCGCAGGAGATCAGCTTAGAAGATTTACAGAAAATTGCTCATCGTATAAATTTGCGGTTAACAGGAATGTCCTTTGATTCTATTAAAAGCTCGCTGCTGCATGAGATAAAACGAGAGATACTCCAACAGGAAAACTTATTTGAAGCTGCGATGGAATTATTACGCGAAGCCTTAGCGATCAATTCGACTGAAAAAGTATATCTTGGTGGTACCACTCAACTATTGGAACAACCGGAATTTAGGGATGTTGACAAGGTAAAGAGTCTGCTGGGAGTATTAGAAGAAGAAAGAGTACTATGTGATATTCTCCAGCGCCAGAATAATCAAGGTGTATTGGTTACCATCGGTCAGGAAAATAAATTTAGCGTTATCAAAGATTGCAGTATGGTTCAAGCGACTTATCATATCGACGGTCAGATAGTCGGTACTATTGCCGTACTGGGACCTACCAGGATGGAATACGGAAAAGTAATGGCCGTAATCGAGTTTATGAATCAACACCTTAGTCAATTATTAAATAAGTATAAAGTGTAGGGTATTTGGAGGGAATAAGATTATGAGTCTTAAGCAAGCCGGCAGCGGCTCTGAAGTGGATGAGAGATTGGCTGCGCTACTTACTAATGCCAATGCGGTTAGAGCGATTACTTCTGCCGTTGAAGGAACAATCGGCCCTAAAGGCCTGGATACGATGCTTGTCGACCGGTTTGGCGAAGTTATTATCACTAACGACGGTGTTACAATTTTAGACAAAATGGATGTAAATCATCCCGCTGCGAAGATGTTAATCAATATTGCTAAGGCCCAGCAAGCAGAGGTCGGCGATGGTACAACTACAGCAACAATTATGGCCGGGAGTCTGGTAGGAGAAGGCGTAAATCAAGTAATCCGCGGTGTGCCGGTGGCTAAAGTAATTGAAGGTATAAAACACGGTATTGCTTTAGCACTTGAAGAAGTAAAAAAACACGCCCGCCAAATAGACAATATTGACGATTCGATATTACGTAACATTGCTATGATTGCCGGTCGCGAGTATCAGGATATTGCCGATTTAGTGGTAAAGGCTGCGCAGTTAATAGGAATGGAAAAGTTGCTTGAACCAAACTTTAAATTGTCCGATATTATAACTGCTGAAGAGGGCGCAGATAACGAAGTATTTATGGGCGTAATAATTGACCAAGAACGAATGAGTAAGGAAATGCCGCAATCGATAACAAATGCCAAAATATTAATAATCGATGATGCTCTGGAACCGGAAGAACTCGGCGATGAAGCATTAGGTACCGAGATCGGTTTCAAACGCTATATAGAGTTTCAAGATGAGTTTAAGGCTAACTTACATAAGATTGTAGATTTAGGCGTAAATGTAGTACTCGTTGATCGTGGCGTAGATTCCAGCGCCGAAGAGATTTTTACCGATGCCGGAATTTTAGTTGTTCAGCGTGTTTCTGCTAAAGACCTGAGGCGTGCAGCAGAGCATACCGGAGCCAGAATGATGAAACGTACCGGACTAAAAAAAACGCCTGAAGAAATTGTTAGGTATATAGGGCAGGCTGCCCAAGTGTATGAGGATGAAAAGTTGGAACAAGTTAGGACTATTGGTGGTTTAGGCAAACCAATGGCGACAATTCTAGTTGGTGCTGCAACTGAAGAAGTAGTGGGTGAACGTGAAAGAATAGCCAAAGATGCTGCTTCCAGTGTTCAGGCTGCGGTCAAGGGTGGCTTTGTTCCCGGCGGCGGTTCGATAGAAATTGCAGTTGCCCGCCATGTACAAAAGTGCCGGGATAGTGTAAAGGGTATGGCCGGTTATGGAGTAGAATGTGTGGTTAATGCTTTGAAACGCCCGCTGGCTCAGATTGTAGAAAATGCAGGATACAATCATTTGGAAAAAGTCGAGCAGATTATTTCGGCACAAGCCGAGCAATCGCTTGATTCCTTAGGGATTGATTGCGATTCGGGTGAAGTCAAAGATATGCTGGATATTGGTGTGGTTGATCCGGTAAATGTGAAGGTTCATGCCATTAGGGCAGCAGGAGAAGTTGCTGTTGCAATCTTGCGTATCGATACTATTATTAAGAAAAAAGAACAAAATGCAAATACCAAGGCTGGTGATGCCGAAAGTACTGGCTTACCAGACTTCTAAATTCGTGAGGTGATTACTTTTGGAAGATGTAAAACAGACTACCGATGAAACAACTCTTGATGACACAGTAAATAACTGCGAACCGGAAATTGATGAAAACTCTGCGGTGTCCGCCCAAGAGGCTGCCGGTGAACAAGATAAAGAAACTGTGCAAGCAATATTGGCTGAGCAGCAAAAGTTAGCAGATGATTTATCTAATCGGTTGATAAGATTGCAAGCTGATTTTGAAAATTTCCGGCGCAGGTCCCGCCAGGAAAAATCAGAAATGTCTACGCTGGTGACTGCCGATGTAGTTAAACAATTATTACCGGTTATCGATAATTTTGAGCGGGCGTTAAATAGTGCTGCTACGCAAGACGTGCAGGCATTGCGCTCAGGAATTGAAATGATTTATCGGCAATTAATAAATAACTTAGAGAAGATCGGTGTGCAAACAATTCTTGCACTGGATATGCCGTTTAATCCTGAACAACATGAAGCAGTTATGCGAGCCCATGATGACAGTAAAGCTGAAGGCACTATTATCGAAGAATTACAAAAGGGATACTCGATCAACGGTAAAGTAATTCGTCCCAGTATGGTGAAAGTCGTCGCTAACTCATAATGCGGTGATTATTATTAGATATATTGAAATATGTGCCTTGCTAGGCAGATATGAACAGCTAAAGGAGGAAATATATTATGGCTAAAGTAATTGGTATAGACCTTGGTACTACCAATTCAGTTGTATCAGTAATGGAAGGTGGAGAGCCGGTAGTTATTGCAAATGCTGAGGGCAGCAGGTTAACACCTTCGGTGGTAGGTTTTTCGAAAACGGGTGAAAGATTAGTGGGGCAGCTGGCCAAACGTCAGGCCGTATCTAATCCTGATCGGACAATTAGCTCAATCAAGCGGCATATGGGTACTGACTATAAGGTCAAAATTGATGATAAAGATTATACTCCCCAACAAATTTCCGCGATGATTTTACAAAAATTAAAACAAGATGCGGAAAATTACTTAGGAGAAAAAATTTCGCAAGCTGTTATTACTGTGCCGGCATATTTTACCGATAGTCAACGGCAAGCGACAAAAGATGCCGGTGTTATTGCCGGATTGGAAGTACTTAGAATAATTAATGAACCGACGGCAGCTGCGCTGGCTTACGGCCTAGACAAAGGTGATGACCATACTATCCTGGTTTTTGACCTCGGCGGCGGAACTTTTGATGTTTCGATTTTAGAATTGGGTGAAGGTGTTTTTGAGGTAAAAGCAACTCACGGCAATAACCGTTTAGGCGGCGATGATTTCGATGAGCGTGTTATGAATTGGCTGGTTGCCGAATTTAAGCGCGAAACCGGTATTGATCTTTCCAAAGACCGGATGGCTATGCAACGGCTGATAGAGGCCAGTGAAAAAGCGAAGATCGAATTATCGGGTGTGTTAACAACGAATATAAACTTACCGTTTATTACAGCTGATGCTTCCGGACCGAAGCACTTGGATATTAATCTATCCCGGGCCAAATTTGACGAGTTGACTGCCGACCTGGTAGAGGCAACCATGGGACCAACCCGTCAGGCAATGAAAGATGCCGGATTATCGCCAAAAGATATTGCGAAGGTAATTTTAGTTGGAGGATCTTCCCGTATTCCGGCCGTACAAGAAGCGATTAAAAAGTTTTTAGGAAAAGAACCACACCGCGGAGTAAATCCTGATGAGTGTGTGGCCGTTGGTGCGGCAATTCAAGCCGGTGTACTGGTGGGTGAAGTTAAAGATGTATTGTTGTTAGATGTTACTCCGCTGTCTTTGGGTATTGAAACTTTAGGTGGAGTATTTACTAAGATTATAGATAGGAATACCACTATTCCTACCGACAAGAGTCAAGTATTCTCGACTGCAGCTGATAACCAACCGTCGGTAGATATTCATGTTCTGCAAGGTGAACGGGATATGGCTGCTTATAATAAAACTTTAGGCCGTTTTGAATTAGCGGGTATTCCGCCGGCTCCGCGCGGAGTTCCGAAAATTGAAGTTAAGTTCAGTATTGATGCCAACGGTATTGTGCATGTTACGGCCAAAGATCTGGGTACCGGCAAAGAACAAGCCATCACTATTACTTCTTCCAGTGGTTTAAGCAAAGATGATATCGATAAGATGGTCAAAGAAGCTGAGTCTCATGCCGCTGAGGATAAAAAGCGTAAAGAAGAAGTGGAAGCACGTAATAGCGCGGACTCATTGATTTATCAAGCAGAAAAGACCATTAAGGATATGGGTGATAAAGCCGATAAAAACTTAGTGGAAAAAGTCCAAAAAGCAGTTGAAAAACTTAAAGATACTTTAAAGGGAAATGACATCGAAAAAATTAAAGCTGATACCGAGGAATTGACTAAACCTTTATATGAGCTTTCGGCTGAGATGTATAAACAGGCCCAAGAACAAGGAGCTCCGGGACAACAAGCAGGTAGTGCCGGTAGTTCCAAGCAGGAAGCCAATAAAGATGAAACCATAGTTGATGCTGAAGTTGTGGATGACGATAAGAAATAAATATTAGGATGGTGTGATTGGTGAGTAAAAAGGATTACTATGAAATTTTAGGTGTGCCAAAAACAGCGTCTGATGATGAGATTAAAAAGGCGTTTCGGAAATTGGCCCGGAAATACCATCCTGATGTTAACCGTGATGACCCTAAGGCCGAGGAGAAATTTAAAGAAGTCAATGAAGCTTATGAGATATTATCTGATGCTCAACGCCGGGCGCAGTATGACCAATTCGGTCATGCTGCGTTTGAAGGCGCTCAAGGTGGCGCAGGAGGTTTCGGAGGCTTTGGCGAAGGCGGTATTAATGATATATTCGATATGTTCTTTGGGGGTGGTCACTCCGGGTTTGGTTTTGGCTCTCGCCAGCCTGGACCGGAAAAAGGTGCCGATTTACGTTACGACCTGACTATTACTTTTGAACAAGCTGCTTTCGGACTAGAAACGGAAATAGAATTGCCTCGTACGGAACAATGCCCGGCTTGTCATGGATCAGGGGCGGCACCGGGAACTCATCCGGAAACTTGTCCGGAATGTCATGGTACCGGCCAAGTACAGTATACGCAAAATACTCCATTTGGCCGGATGATGAATGTTAGGGCTTGTGATCGATGCAAAGGAGAAGGAAAAATAGTTCATACTCCTTGTAAAGAGTGTTCAGGACGCGGTAAAGTGCGCAACCGCCGCAAGATCAAAGTTAAGATTCCGGCCGGTGTCGATAATGGGTCGCGCTTACGGGTGCCCCGGGAAGGCGAAGCCGGATTGCGAGGCGGTCCGCAGGGAGATTTATATGTGTATATTTTCGTTAAACCACATAAACTATTTACACGATCAGGTAACGATGTTATATGTGAGGTGCCTATCAGCATAGTTCAAGCGACTATTGGCGATGAAATTGAAGTGCCGACACTTGAGGGAAAGGTTAAACTACGGATTCCAGAGGGGACTCAACCGGGCACAATTTTCCGTTTGCGTGAGAAAGGTATTCCTTCCCTGCGTGGAACCAGCAAGGGAGATCAACACGTTAAAGTTAAGGTTGTGATTCCTAAAAAACTCACTGAAAAACAAAAGGAATTGCTTATTGCTTTTGCTCAGACCGGAGGCGAAAATATCAATCCGGAAGAAAAGAGTTTTTTTAAAAAAGTTAAAAATGCCTTGGGAGGACTATGAAGGTCACAAAAATGCTAAGGGGCGATAATACATGAAGTGGGCCGAAATTACTGTCCAGACTAGCCATGAGGCCACCGAGGCGGTGGCTAATATTTTTCATGAACTAGGCGCCAGCGGAGTGGTCATTGAAGACCCGGAACTAATTAATTCCTATCGCCGGTCCGGAACATGGGAATATTGTGACATACCCGAAGAGGAAGATACTCAGACTGTAACTGTAACAGCGTATCTTCCGGTAAACGAAGAATTGAATCAAAAATTGCATATTTTTGAACAACGGATCAATGATTTGACAACGCATAACTTAGATAAGGGCAGTGGTAAGATTCAATTACGGGAAATTGCTGAAGAAGACTGGTCCTCTTCATGGAAACAATTTTTCCATCCGCTGAAAATTGGTGAGCGGGTCGTAATTAAACCTTCCTGGGAGAACTATCAGCAATTAAATGATGAGGTTGTAGTTGAATTGGACCCGGGTATGGCTTTTGGAACAGGCAATCACCATACAACCAGTATGTGCATAGGAATTTTGGAAGACGTTATTCAGACGGGCCATGTCGTGTTTGATATTGGTACTGGTTCAGGAATATTAGCAATTGTGTGTGCAAAACTAGGAGCTAGCAGTGTGCAGGCAGTTGATATCGATTCTGTTGCCGTACAGGTTGCTGCTGACAATATCCTAAAGAATAAAGTTGAAGATATAGTGAGCATTAAGCGCGGGGATTTGTTATCCGGAGTGACAGGCAAAGCAGATGTTATAATTGCTAATATAATTGCTGATGTGATTGTTGAACTGATAACTGATGTTAGCAATAAATTAAATGAACACGGTCTTTTAATCGCCAGCGGGATTATATCCGATCGACTGACGGATGTTTCAACCGTAATTATGGACCACGGATTGACAATTGAAAAGGTTATCGAGCAAGGTGGCTGGGTGGCAATGGTGGTAAGTAAGGGAGGAGAATGACTTGCGCCGTTTTTTTGTTGACCACCACTTAACTGAGAACATTTGTATAACTGGTGAAGATGCGCATCATATTGTACGGGTATTACGGATGAAAGTCGGCGATTTGATTACAATAGTATCAAAAACAGATGGACAAGCCGGTACAGCTACTATTACCGGCATAAAAGAAAACTATGTCGAAGTTACGCTTAACGAGCTTGATTCTGGTAATAATGAATCGCCGGTTCAGTTAATATTAGCCCAAGCGTTGCCCAAAAGTGATAAAATGGACTATATAATTCAAAAGGCAGTTGAACTAGGTGTTACCAAAATTATTCCGCTTGAAACGGAGTTTTGTATTACTCATTATGATGCAAGCAAGAAGCAGCAGCGGCAACAGCGGTGGCAAAAAATAGCGGCTGAAGCTGCTAAGCAATGTGGCCGGAATATTGTGCCTGTGGTCGAAGCGATTTGCAGTTTAACAGATTTTTTAGTTTCTTTGCCAGCTAATTCCTCTGAACAGCTGGTAATTATGCTCTACGAAAAAGCGACGGGACGGGGATTGAAACAAGTATTCAATCAGCAAAGTATGCAATCATTTGTACTATTGGTAGGTCCTGAAGGCGGCTTTTCCAATAACGAAGCAGAATTGTGCCGAAAGTATGGAGCGGAGATTGTTACATTAGGTCCACGGATATTACGCACTGAAACAGCGGCTGTAGTTGGCGTTGCTGTCGTGATGTATCATTTTGGAGATATCGGAGGAGGACTGTAATTTGCCACGGGTCGCGTTTATTACATTAGGCTGCAAAGTAAATCAGTTTGACACAGCTGTCAGCGAGGGGCTGTTTAGGCAGCGGGGTTATGAAGTTGTCGATTTTGAAAGTGTTGCGGATGTTTATGTTATAAATACTTGTGTGGTTACTAATACCGGTGAACGTAAATCTCGCCAAATCATTCACCGTGCTGCCCGGCGTAATCCTGAGGCTATTATCGTAGTTACCGGTTGTTATGCTCAAACCAATCCGGCGGCCGTGGAAAAAATTCCAGGTGTAAGCTTGATTATCGGCAACCAGGATCGAAATAAGATCGTTGATTTAGTGGAGGAGACAAAAAATCAACATAAAATCACGAATGTGGTTCAAGATATTATGCATACCGATGAATTTGAGGATATTCCCTTGTATCATTCTACGCAGCGAACGCGGGCATTTTTGAAGATTCAAGAAGGATGCACTAACTTTTGTACATATTGTATTATTCCGTTTGCCAGGGGACCCTTGCGTTCCCGCTCCTTAAGCAGTATTAAGCAAGAAACAGTTAGATTGGTTGCTGATGGATATAAAGAAATTGTTTTGACCGGCATCCATCTCGGCGCTTATGGTTACGATCAAAACCCGCGTCTATCGCTTGCTGATGCCGTCCAAACCGTTTTATCGGTGAATGGAGTTGCCAGACTTCGTTTAGGCTCATTGGAATCGATTGAGGTCGGAGAAGAAATAATAAATATCATGATGGAAGATGACCGACTCTGTCCACATCTTCATCTGCCGTTGCAAGCAGGTGATAACACTGTTTTACGTAAGATGAATCGTCATTATACGGTACAGCAGTACCAAAAGTTGCTTTTCGATATTAAACAGAAGATTCCGCAAATTGCGATAACTACGGATATTATTGTCGGGTTTCCCGGCGAGACTGAAGATATGTTTGTCAATACTTTACAATTTCTGCAAGGGATGGACTTTTTAAAGATACATATATTCCCGTATTCCCGGCGAACGGGAACTCCTGCCGCCACTTTTCCTGAACAGATACCGGCGGAAGAGAAGAAGCTGCGCGTAAAACGAGTAGAGGAAGTTGCCAGGCAAAACACCGCAAAGTTTATCCAAGGTTTTATCGGTACCAAAGTAAATGTATTGTTTGAAACCGAAAAATCCGGTATAATCGACGGTTTAGCCGAAAATTACATTCGTATTTATACCGCTGCCGGTAGTGCCCAAATTATTGGTAAGATTGTCAGTGTCCAAATTACCGGACTATATAAAGACGGTGCCTGGGGCAAACTGCAATAATTTTCTGTCTAGCGCTATTTTTAACAGCAGGATATCAAAAAACCAAGCAGAATATTTCTAAATAAGGGAATATTATAGTCATTGAAGTGATCTCATAAGCCGTGAGGGGAGGTGTTTCCATGAATCAAGATTGCATTTTCTGTAAAATTGCAGCAAAACAAATACCGTCCCAAATCATTTATGAGGATGAATATATACTGGCTTTCCCTGATATCCAACCACAAGCTCCTGTTCATTTCCTGGTTATTCCGAAAAAACATATTGAAAGTCTCCTTGAGGCCCAACCGGAAGACAGTGAATTGTTTGGCCATGTGATGTCTATTTTACCTGAGATTGCCCGGCAGGCAAACCTTGCGGAAGATGGCTTCCGAGTTGTAATTAACACCAAACATAATGGTGGACAGACGGTACCGCACCTACACTGGCATATTTTAGGCGGAAGATTTATGACTTGGCCGCCAGGCTAATATTGACAAGTTTTATGTACCTAATGTATAATCGTTAGGTGTATGTAGTCTAGGTATGCACTTCCCCGTAGGTCTGCGTGGAGGGAGGGAGAACAGATGGCAGAAGTTAAGGTAGGTAAAAACGAAACATTAGATAGTGCGCTTCGCAGGTTTAAGCGCTCTTGCCAAAAAGCTGGCGTACTTTCTGAAGTGAGAAAACGTGAACATTACGAAAAACCTAGTGTAAAACGCAAGAAAAAGTCCGAAGCAGCACGTAAACGTAAAGTTAGATAGTTGCGGAGGTATTTACTATGTCGATCAAAGATAGATTGACTGAAGATATGAAGCAAGCCATGAAAGATCGAGAAGACGGAAAAATCCGTTTATCAGTAATTCGTATGATTCGTTCCAGCATTAAAAATGTTGAGATAGACGAAAAAAAAGAACTTTCGGAAGAAGAAACGCTTGGTATAATTGCTAAAGAACTAAAAATGCGGCGTGATTCATTAGCCGAATTTGAAAAGGCCAAGCGCGATGATCTGGCTGAATATGCCAAACAGGAAATCAAGATTTTGATGCAATATTTACCACAGCAGTTAAGCTCGGAAGAATTAAAGGCAATTATTGCTGAGGCAATTTCCAAGGTTGGTGCCGTTTCTGCAAAAGAAATGGGAAAAGTTATGGCAGCAGTTATGCCACAGGTCAAAGGACGGGCAGACGGCAAGATCATTAATACTATTGTGCGTGAGATGTTAGCTGAATAACTATAAACGGGGCAGATTTGCCTCGTTTATTTTTTATGAAGGAATGAGCTAGTTTTTTAACGAATATACCAGGTATAACATTTTCAGGGGGTTATCTTATGGCTTTTTACCGCCGCTGGATCGTGGTTATGGTATTGTGTATAACGGCTTTTTTGTCAGCAAGCTATCCTATAGCCTATAGTAATGCATCACCGGTTGTGGTGGTGTATATTAAAGGCGAAATCGATCAAGGACAAGTTGCCTTAGTTCATCGAGCACTTGATAGTGCAGTTAAGAATAATGCACAGGCGGTTGTTGTTGAAATTGATACATTCGGCGGGTTGGTGGATTCTGCTACGAAAATTCGGGATATGCTGATTGAATCTCGAATTAAGACTATCTGTTATATCAAGAATCGGGCGTGGTCAGCCGGAGCACTAATTGCGTTGGCTAACCAGCATATTGTAATTGCTCCCGGCGGAAGTATAGGCGCAGCGGAGCCTATTCCCACCACTGAAAAGACTGTGGCTGCTTTAAAAGCTGAATTTGCTTCTACAGCCACCAAAACCGGCCGTAATCCGCGTGTTGCCGAAGCAATGGTTGATAAATCGCTGGGGTTTGATCCCTATGCCAAGGCCGGACAAATCTTGGCTTTAACCGACTATCAAGCTAAAGATGTAGGATATGCGGACTTAGTGGCGAGTAGTCAGCAAAAGCTATTTGAGCATTATGGCTTGAATGGGGCGCCGTTACAGGAATATACACAGCAATGGTCTGAACGGGCGGCCGGCTGGTTGTCGAACCCATCCATTAAATCCTTACTTATTACTGTTATCTTTCTGTCGGTTCTGGCGGAAATCAAGACTGCCGGGTTAGGTATTGCGGCGGTCATCGGCATGATTGCAGCATTACTGCTGTTTAGTAGTCAATGGCTGGTGGGAGTGATAAGCTGGTTGGAAATTTTGCTGTTCATCGGTGGTGTAGTGCTTATTGGTATGGAGCTTGCAGCGCCCGGATTATCTGTTTTTGGTATCAGCGGCATTATTTCAATTTTTGCCAGTTTGTTTTTAACCTTGGGAGCTAATGCCCAAGCGGTGAACTTATTAGCAATCAGTCTGGTTTTGGGTGTTGGTATCTTTTTACTGATAATGAAATGGCTGCCAACAAGTAAGTTGTGGATGAAACTGGTACTGAAGGATTCCGAAAATACCGAAGCAGGGTTTGTAAGCACAAAAAAATTTGATCATTACATTGGCTTAGAAGGGATTGTTATTACCAAACTGCGTCCGGCAGGGGTAGTAGAAATTGCCGGTGAAAAAATTGATGTTGTTTCGGAAGGACAATATATTCTTCCGGGGACCAGAGTAAAGGTGGTGACAGTAAGCGGTAATAGGATTGTGGTTCGCCCTATTCAGTAAAATAGCGGAGGTGTATTATTATGGGTACTGTGATTGGTAGCGTTTTTATTTTGGTTGTTGCAATTTTTGCTTTAAGTATATTCTTTCATTTTGTACCGATTGGCTTGTGGATTTCGGCAATTGCCGCCGGAGTACGGGTGGGTATTTTTACTTTGATTGGTATGCGGTTGCGTCGAGTTCCTCCGGCACAGATCGTAATGCCGCTTATAAAGGCTAATAAAGCCGGATTGGATGTCAGTGTAAATCAATTAGAAGCTCATTACTTAGCAGGTGGAAATGTTGACCGAGTTATTGATGCCTTAGTTGCAGCGCATCGGGCACAGATTCCGTTGTCCTTTGAACGGTCTTGTGCAATCGATTTGGCCGGTCGAAATGTGTTGGAAGCTGTACAAATGAGTGTAAACCCCAAAGTAATTGAAACTCCGATTGTATCGGCAGTTGCCAAAAACGGAATAGAGTTAAAAGTAAAAGCTAGAGTTACAGTGCGGGCTAACATTGACCGGTTGGTTGGTGGAGCAGGTGAGGCTACAATAATTGCCCGTGTAGGCGAAGGAATTGTTACTAATGTTGGTTCTGCTGACCATCATACGGAAGTACTGGAAAACCCGGATCATATTTCCCGTACTATTTTGGAAAAGGGACTTGATGCCGGTACGGCATTTGAAATACTGTCAATCGATATTGCTGATGTTGACGTTGGCAGAAATATCGGAGCAGAGTTGATGACCAATCAAGCCGAAGCTGATAAGCGGATCGCTCAAGCCAAGGCCGAGGAACGGCGGGCCATGGCAGTGGCGAAAGAACAGGAAATGAAAGCTTATACCCAGGAAATGCAGGCTAAGGTCGTTGAAGCCCAGGCTGATGTTCCTCGTGCCCTGTCAGTTGCTTTAAAAGAAGGGAAACTGGGAGTAATGGATTACTATAACATGAATAATGTCTTGGCGGATACGCAAATGCGGGAGACTATCAGTAAGGCCGGGATTATTGACACTAAACCAGAAGAACCGAAGAAATAGGTGATATTATGGACTGGGATTTTATCGGGCCACTGCTTTTATTGGCAATAATATACGGATTACCGGAGTTATTTAGAAAACGGCGTAAAGGACAGCAGCAAGAATTTCCCGAGCCTGAGGAAATCGAGGTCGTTTTACCGCCACCGGTAGAACCGCCACCCGTTATTCAGGCTAAGATTCCGCCGATTGGTATCAGCCAACAGCAACCAAGTTTTAGTGATGAAAAGCAGACAGCAGATACCAAGACCGAGGTGAGTTCGGTGGTATCCAAGCAAATGTTTATCAGCCGGCACACTATTGTAAATGGCTTGATTTTCTCCGAAATATTGCAAAAACCAAAAGCGTTTAGATCTAATTTTGCCGGTAGTAGAACCAGACGTGGTAATGACTTAAAATAAATAATTAATCAAGGGTTTTTAGAATAATAACCCTTGATTTTTTTTTGCGGTTTTGCGCACAATAATTAAAATCGGAATTTTTGTACAAGGAGGCGCAAGTGATGACGCAATATAAGGGAAGGCTGACATTTGCAAAAGGTACTTATGTTGAATTTGTTGTTGCGCCTAATCAAGATGTTGATTTTGGAGATATTGTGGTTGTAGAGGGAAAAAATAATGATCGCTTCTATGTTCGAACCTATGACTTTAAAGTCAAGTCTCGCTGGTCAGGGTTAAATGGTGTAAATTATTTAATGAGTAAGCTTGATGAAAATGGTCAGGTGGTAAATCAAGAAGAATTAGATTTTTATCTTGGGGGCAATCATACCGTCAAGGTAGCTATGGCTGAACAGCTTTGCTATTCAGATGGTGATGGGCATCTGTTCAATCCCAAAACATGTCCGGATTTTTTTTGCGAAGTTAGGTCCTTAAGTACCGACGATACGTCATTGCTCAAAGAGTTAAAAGGAGATATTGAAATTGGCTATTTAAAGACTGGCAGAAGTGTTTTGGATTTACCGGTCGGTATTTATGGTTCTAAAGCTATTACTGAACATATCGGTATATTTGGAACGACCGGCTCAGGAAAAAGTAATCTGGTAAAAGTGCTAGCCAGTTCGGTCATGGACAACGGCAACTACGGCTTATTGATTTTCGATGTTCATAATGAATATTGCGGCGACTTAGCGCAGCATACCAAGGCTGAACAATCTTTACGTGTTTATAATCCCGGTTCAGTTAGTGCTTCGGCCCAAAAGTTTTATATCAGTCCAAGTGAAATTGAGCCACAGAATATTGTTTCTTGTGCTAACTTTACCGAACCACAGCTAGACGCTCTGTACAAAATTTCATCGGTGTGGCAAGATAGCTGGATGGAATACATGTTAAAATATGAAACCCAAGATATCATTGAAGAATTAGCCGGCTGTACCGGACAAAAATTTCAATCCCGTACGATTAGCAAGATCAAAAGTATTTGCTGGAATATCGAGCAGGAACTTAATTTATCAGATTCGGAACAAAGTGTTCTAAGCAATATTTTGGCGGAATTAGAGCAAGGAAAGGTTGTTATCATCGAACTCAAAAATGTTTCACCGGTAGGAGAGCAAGTGTTATCCACGCTATTATCCAAGAAATTGCTAAAGCATTATGCAAATAAGCCTAACCGCAATGACAGTCGGCCAATTTTAGTAATTTTAGAAGAAGCGCATCGATTTTTAGGCAGAAAGGAACGGGTTAGCGAAAACATATTCGCTAGATTAGTCAGTGAGGCGCGCAAATTCAATTTAGGGTTATGTGTTGTTGATCAACAGCCACGATTGCTGCATGATCAAGTGCTTTCACAACTGAATACATTGTTTATTTTAGGTTTGGCCTCTAAAGCAGATAGGAATAAATTAGAAACTATGTGTAGAAAGGATATCCTTCAACAACGCAATGAAATAAAAAATTTAGATTGCGGAGAAATGATTGTGGCTACAAATTATATGAGATTTGCTGCACCGGTAAAAGTGCATAAATTTGATGATTTCTTACAGCGCAGCTAATTTTGAAAATAAATTTCCGTAATAACACAAGCCAAATACAGTCCGTTGCTTGCGTATGGACTGTATTTGGCTTGTGTTATTAGTACTCTATCACGCATACAATTATAAATAGAGTTTGGGGGGAGTGGGATGCAACGAAAACAGGATCATTTACGAAGATTGGCTGCCATACTAGAAATTCCGCAAGACATTGTATTGGATTTGCCGCGCATAACTATGTTAGGTAATCAGCAAGTTTTGATTGAAAACCATAAAGGAATTATTGAATATACACCTTTATTAGTAAGAGTGAGCTTAAACCGGGGAGAATTGGTCATCATTGGGCAGAATATATCATTAGGCAGTTTACAGTCTGAGCAGATATTGGTAGAAGGTACCATTACCCAGCTTAATTATGATATTTGAGGAGGATAGTTTATGCTAATGCTCAATATCATAAACTTTATAACTGGTATTGTAAAGATTCGCATAAGCGGTTTATTTCCAGAAAAATTTATTAATTTATGTATTGCCCAAAATATACTGCTGTGGAAAATTATTGAAACACAGGAATGTTTTTATGCTTACATCCGGCTGACAGATTTTTTGCAAATTCGTCCGTTGGTGCTGCGCAGCAGGGTTCGTATTAAAGTAATGGAATATTACGGCTTGCCGTTTATTAAAAAGAGACTTAAAAAAAGGAAAGTACTGGTAATTGGTGCGATAATTTCAGTTGTAGTGTTAAATGTATTATCTTCTTTTGTATGGTTTGTGGATGTGCAAGGGAACAAGCTTGTTTCAGATTTAGATATCAAGCAGATCGCGCAAAATAATGGTTTGAAAGTCGGTATAGCAAAATCAACAATAACTGTTAAAAATATAGAGAATGCTATTCTTTATCACCTTCCCACAGTCGCTTGGACCAGTGTGAGTATTAATGGAACACGGGCCTTAATTGAGGTAGTGGAAAAGACTTTGCCGCCACCTCTTGAAAGCAGTCCGGCTGACCTAGTTGCAGTTAAAGATGGAGAAATAACTGAAATTGTCCTTATTTACGGCGAGCCGGTTGTAAAAGTTGGCGATAGAGTCAGCAAAGGCGATCTTTTAATCAGGCATTCGCTAGTATTAGCGGAAGCGTCAAAAAGTATAAGGGCAAAAGGTATAATAAACGCAAAGGTAAGATATGAAGCATTAGGTGAGGCTAAGACCAAAGAAGAACAATATTTGCGAACAGGTCAAAGAAAAGTTGCGGTTGCCGTAGATTTTAATAATCAAAAGTTATGGTTAAAAAAAGCTGATGTTAGTCAATATTCATTTTTTGAAAAGGAACAAATATGTAAAAGCTTTTCGAAGTGGAGGAAAGGAGGTTTTCCTGTCGAATTACATATTGATGTTTATCATGAATTAGAAAAAAAATGGTCACTGCAATCTTATGATCAAGCTGTTGAGAAGGCAAAGATACAGGCGCTATCCCAAATTCAAAATATTATTCCGTTAAATGCCCAAATCTTAAAACGGGAAATTGAAGTTATGTCGGATGAAGACAATATGAATGTCAACGTAAAGGCGATAATTGAAACGATAGAAGATATTGGTCAGGATTTAGTTATTGAACAATAATAAGGAGGCATATTTTGCAGACTCAAGAAAAAGTTACTTTTGCCGATAGCCAGGAAATTATTGCAGTTGTTGGGCGCCATGACGAGCATATTAAGATTATAAATGATATTTTTGCTTGCAAGATCGTACCTCGCGGCGATGAAATAATGATTAGTGGTGAAGATACCGAAGTCAGACAAATAGTTCATTTGTTTCAAGAATTATTATATTTGTACAGGCAAGGAAACGCGATTACAACCCACGAAGTTCGCTACGGGATTCGGATGATCAAGGAGAATCAGAGCGAAGCTCTTCATAGAATGTTTGCAGACTCAGTGTTAATTACTGCCCGAGGTAAACACATTAAACCGAAAACACTAGGCCAACGAGTCTACTTAGAGGCAATCAGGCAAAACTATATAACAATCGGAATAGGTCCCGCCGGAACTGGGAAAACTTATCTTGCAGTAGCAATGGCAGTTTTTTCCTTGAAAAACAGAGAAGTCGACAGGATAATTTTGACTCGCCCCGCTGTGGAAGCAGGTGAAAAGCTTGGCTTTCTGCCTGGAGACTTACAGGAGAAAGTTGATCCCTACTTAAGACCATTATACGATGCGTTGTATGATTTATTAGGATTAGAAACATTTCAAAAATATATGGCAAAAAATATTATTGAGGTTGCACCGTTAGCATATATGCGCGGACGGACATTGGACGACTCCTTCATTATTTTGGACGAAGCACAAAACACTACTACCGAACAAATGAAGATGTTTTTGACCAGGCTGGGTTTTGGTTCTAAGATGGTCGTCACAGGAGATGTAACGCAAGTGGATTTGCCGTCAGGAAAAGTATCCGGATTAAAACAGGCACAAGCTGTTTTGCAAAACATAGCCGGTATACAGACGGTCTTGTTTGATGACCGTGACGTAGTTAGACATGAAATAGTAGGTCATATAATTAAAGCCTACGAAAGTTTTGATACCGCAAAATAATTCGGTATCGCATATTTGGAGTTGATGGGATGTCATCATTTAATAATAAGGTGCGTAACTTTTTTGACCAGCATGCCAGCATTTATTCAAAACCTATTTTTAGGCTAATCGTGTTAGGTCTGGCCGTTTTTACCGTACTTATGGTTTTGTTGTCGGCAGATTTGGTACCTTCAAAATTATCACTTAAAGTAGGACAAGTAAGTGACCGCGACGTGGTATCACCTCGAACCGTTTCATTTATTGATGAGATAAAGACTAAAAAGTTACAAATGGAAACAGTAGCTGGAGTAGCCAACGTCTATGATTTAGATACCAGCGTAATTACCAAAGTAGAGGGAGAAGTTTCGGTACTATTTCAAACAACACGATCAATTTTTGCCAATGAGCTTCTTAATAGTGCTGAAGCAAGGAAAGACAAACTTAAATCTACTCTACCGACTATTTCGGGAGTATCTTATAGCGATGAAATACTTGCAGCCATCGCTCGACTTAAAAAAAATGACTTAGATCAAACTGAAAAGACCACCAAATTATTATTGACTAAATCCTTTCAAAGAGGGATCCGCGAAGGTGATCTTGATTTCGCTAAAAAGAATGTTGCGCTGGAAATTGAAGCACTTAATCTTAACACGACTATCGAAAATGCAGTTTTGGCGATTGTCCAGCCCCTTTTGCAGCCAAATCTAATTCTCAATGTAAAAGAAACTGATAAGCGCCGTAAGTCAGCCTCAGCTAGTGTTGAGCCGGTCCGGCAAACGATCAAAAAAGGTCAAATTTTGGTCCGACGCGGCGACTTAGTTACTGATGAACAGATCAAGGCTGTTGAAGAAGTTGGCTTGCTGGCAAGTCATATGAGTGAGACCCGCATGATTGGGCTGGCAATATTTCTGCTAGCCGTAATGTCGGTGATTTTAGGGTATATTTATAAATTGTTTCCGCGAATTTTTGCTAATGAAGTTTATTTGCTATTAATGAGTTTAATTATAATTTTAACTTTAATACTTAGCAAAGCGACTCATTACTTTTCAAATTTTTTAGCTCCGGTAGCGGTCGGGGCATTATTGACTTCAATATTAATTGATATGAGAATAGGTGTGTTGCTGGCAATGGCAACTTCCCTATTGTTTGGGATTATTGTCGACATGGATTTTCGCTCAGTTGCAGTTGCCTTGGCCGGCAGTCTGGCAGGAGTATACAGTGTGTCCAAATTGATACATGGCTATAGTCTTACCCGCGCCGGTGTGATTATTGCAGCAGTCAATTTTTCGGTAATTATATCTACCGGACTAATTGCCCAGATAGACTACATGCAAATCATGATGCAAGCTTTGTGGGGTATTGTCGGCGGTATAGCGGCCGCTGTTATTACTATTGGCTTACTGCCTTATTTAGAGAATACTTTTCATATTACCACACCGATTTCTTTGCTAAATTTGGCCAAGCCTAATCATCCTTTGTTACAACAACTGCTGCTGAGTGCACCGGGTACCTATCATCATAGTGTTCTGGTTGGGAATATGGCTGAAACTGCCGCTGATTTAGTAGGTGCAGATCCTATCACCGTAAGAATTGGTGCATATTATCATGATGTCGGTAAAATTAAAAGACCATACTTTTTCATCGAAAATCAAATTTCCGATGAAAACCCTCATGATAAAATTGCACCCAGTTTAAGCACTTTAATAGTAACTTCACATGTCAAAGATGGTGTTGATCTATGCCGGGAATTTAAAATTCCGAAGGTTATCATTGATATCGTAGAGCAGCATCACGGTACCTTGCTGGTTAGTTATTTTTACCGCCGCGCTACCGAGAATGAGCATAGTGAGTGCATAGTCGAAGCTGATTTTCGTTATGAAGGACCACGGCCGCAGACGAAGGAAGCAGCTTTAGTGATGCTGGCAGATGCTTGTGAGGCTGCGGTTCGTTCTTTATCGCGGCCTAATATCAATCGTATTGAAGGTACGGTTCGTAAACTGATACGGGAACGATTGCTTGATGGTCAGCTTGACGAATGTAATTTGACATTTAAAGATTTAAATATAATTGGCGATGTGTTTATTCGTCTGTTATCCGGAACCTTTCATAACCGGATAGAATATTCGGATGTTAAGGACTTAGAGAGGAGGGGCAATAAGAATGCAAATAATGTTAGAAACGGTTCAGGAAAAGATAATTGTGACTCCGCAAATGGAGCAAATAATTCAGTTAGTGCTAAGAACGGCAGCTGATTTATATAGAATTGATGAATATGCCGAAGTAAGTATTGTGCTGGCTGATGATGAATTTATCCGGCAGCTTAACCGCGATTATCGTGGAAAAGATACAGCTACCGATGTACTTTCTTTTGCCTTGGACGAAGGTGAAGAACCGGAGATTTTAGACGGTCCTCAAGAAAAACTGCTTGGTGATATCGTAATATCCCTGGAAACAGCTGTTCGTCAAGCTGAAGATTATGGCCATAGTAGTGAAAGAGAAGTTGCTTATTTAACTATTCATGGTTTTTTGCATTTATTAGGATATGATCATGAACTGGAACAGGACCGCGAACAAATGCGTAGTCAGGAGGAGAAAATATTAGCGGCTTTGCAGTTAAGCCGTTAAATCATTATGTCACGATCGAGTTTTTTCATGTCGTTTGTTTATGCTGCCCGAGGTATACGACATTGCATCTGCACGCAAAGAAATATGAAATTTTTAATATTAGCAGCGGTTATAGTAATTGCAGCGGCTTGGTGGTTAAATTTTAGCCGGGCGGAATTTATGATTTTAATATTAACGGTGGCGAATATTCTGGCTGCTGAAATGATAAATACGGCTATTGAAAGTGTTGTTGACTTAATATCGCCGGATTATCATCCATTGGCTAAGTTTGCCAAAGATATGGCCGCCGGTGCGGTATTGCTGCTGGCGATTGCTGCTGTTGTTATCGGAATTCTGCTGTTCGGGAATAAAATTATTATAGGGGGCTGATTTTATGCAACTAGTAGATGAGGCTATAAATGCCAGAAAGAATGCTTATGCTCCTTACTCCAAGTTTCCAGTCGGAGCTGCAGTATTGACCGTTGACGGGGAAATATTTTCCGGTTGCAACATCGAGAATGCTTCTTACGGTTTAACTACCTGTGCAGAGCGAACAGCTATCTTTCAGGCTGTTGCCAAGGGAAAACAGCAGTTTAGTGCCTTAGCAGTAGTGGCTGATACCAGCCGGCCGGTTATTCCTTGTGGAGCTTGTTTGCAAGTTATGGTCGAATTTAATATTCCCAAAATAATATTGGCAAATTTGAAAGGCGAAAATTTAGAACTTTCGCTTGATGAACTTTTGCCTTATCAATTTAAATAGGTTATATTTGGAGTTGATTTATATGAATAGTGAAAATTTCAAGTCTGGTTTTGCTACGGTTATTGGTCGTCCCAATGTAGGTAAGTCGACCTTAATTAATAGCTTAATCGGTCAAAAAGTAGTGATTATGTCAGATAAACCACAAACTACCCGTAATAAGATTATGTGTGTTTTAACATTGGAAGATGCGCAAATCTTATTTATTGATACACCTGGCATTCATAAGCCCAAGCATAAGCTAGGCGAGTATATGGTACAGGCTGCCCAAAGTACTTTGCAGGAAGTTGATGTAGTCATTTATGTTGTCGATGTAACCGAGAGCTTTGGCAAAGGTGAAGAATATATTTTAGAACACTTGAAAAAGATTAAGTCACCGGTTATTCTGGCAATTAATAAAATTGACCGGGTAGCAAAGGAAAAATTATTATCCGCAATAGCCGACTACAGTCGACTGTATGATTTTGCCGCGATAGTTCCTATTTCGGCAACGCAAAATATTAATACGACTGAGCTGGTGGCCGAAATCAAGAAATACCTCGAACCGGGCCCTAAATATTTTCCGGATGATATGATCACCGATCAACCGGAAAGGTTAGTAGTTGCCGAAATGATTCGCGAGAAAATTCTTCACGTAACTGAAGAGGAGATCCCTCATTCCATTGCTGTAGATATTGAGGAAATGGCGACTCGTAATAATCAGGACGTATATATTCGCGCGATTGTGTATGTTGAAAGAGACTCGCAAAAGGGTATTGTGATCGGAGCTCAAGGTAAACTGCTAAAACAAATTGGCAGTTCAGCTCGGAAAGATATCGAAAGGTTGCTTGGTTCAAAGATTTTTCTGGATTTGTGGGTAAAGGTTAAAAAAGACTGGCGTAATCGCGAGGGTGTACTAAAATCGTTTGGCTATGAGTAATTAAGCTTCTTATAGTCGATGTATATTTATGCTGTTTATTGACCGGTACCATGTTAAATGGTATTATTTCTTAAAAGGAAGATAAAAGAGAACATGAATTAGGGAGAGATGCGCTATCGATTCTGCGATATACAGTTTGGTAAAACTGTCTAGTGCGATTTTTTTAGTGTTTTTAAATGGATTTTTTGTTATGGCTGAGTTTTCTTTAGTTAAAATACGCAAAACTCGGTTAGAAGAATTGGTTCAACAAGGGAATAGGAGGGCAGAGTTAGCGTTAAAGATTGTAATGTCTTTGGACAATTATTTAAGTGCAACGCAACTGGGGATTACCCTGTCTTCACTGGCCTTAGGCTGGATAGGCGAACCGGCGGTGGCGTCTTTGTTGCAGCCGATATTTAACCATTATTTTCCCAAATATGTTTTACTGTCTCATACGATAACTTTTGCCGTTTCTTTTACTATAATTACGTTCTTACATATAGTCTTAGGAGAACTTGTTCCACGGTCTCTCGCCTTGCAGCGTGTTGAGAAGCTGGCTTTAATATCAGCTGTGCCATTATATATTTTTTATAAACTTGGTTATCCGGTCATTATGTTGTTTAATCGGACAGCTCGAGCTATTCTGAGTATCTTTGGTATTGATAAAGTTAATAATGAGGATATTGCGCACTCCGAAGAAGAATTAAGAATGATTGTAAGCGCCAGTCAGCGGGGCGGCGTACTAGATCAAATGGAAAGCAAATTAATTGATAATGTTTTTGACTTTGCTGATCGTATCGCCAGAGAAGTTATGGTTCCACGGCAAGATATGGTATGCTTATTTGCCGATGATACGTTTGAGGAAAACATGCAAGTTGTAAGAGAAACCGGACATACACGCTATCCTTTATGTGAGGATGATAAGGACCATGTAATTGGCATGATCCATATCCATGACATGATGGATTTGTATTTGCAGCAACAGGCTGATGTTGACTTACGCGAAGTTATGAGAGAAATATTAGTGATTCCGGAAGGCATGTCAGTTGCTAATCTGTTGCAAGTTATGCAGCGAAAAAGGACTCATTTAGCAGTTGTTGCTGATGAATTCGGTGGAACGGCCGGATTAGTGGCTATGGAAGATGTCATTGAAGAAATAGTTGGCGACATACACGATGAATATGATGAAGAACAAATCGAGATCCAGCGGTTGCCAAACGGTTCCTATGAATTTGACGGTCGAGTGCTGCTTGATGATGTTGCTGAATTATTACATTTGCATTTGGAAGAACATGAAGAAGATACGATCGGTGGCTATATTTTTGGCTTGTTGGGCCGGCGGCCGGAGGTCGGTGACCAGTTAACTATTGGTAATTATAGCTTTAGTGTACTTGAGGTCAACGGATTTAGAGTAGTACGTGTACAGGCCGAGCTTTTGGCTGTTACTGAGGAAGATGAAGTGATATGAATATTGTTCAGACCGAGGCTATTATACTAACAGCGCGTGACTGGGGTGATGCTGACCGTATAATAACTTTGCTTTCGCCTGAATTAGGAAAAACTAAGGCTGTTGCTTATGGCGCCCGGCAGATCAGAAGCCGGCTGTCAGGGGCTATTCAGCCTTTTTCGCATGTTGGTATACATTTAGCTGCCGGTAAGAATATTGACTCGGTCAGGCAGTGTCAGATCATCGATTCTTTCCCGGCAATAAAACAAGATTTAGCACTTATGGCTTATTCCTCATTTATCGCGGAGTTATCTGTCGAATTGCTGCCGGAAAGTGAGCCTCAGCCGCAAGCTTTTTGTTTAGTACTTAACACGTTGCAGACTTTAACAAAGAGGAATCCAAGGATAACCATCCAGGCATTTGCCTGGCAATTGTTATCTTTGACCGGCTATCAGCCGGAATATATCAATTGTGTTACTTGTGGGCAGCAAATTATCTTTCCTGCTCACTTTGATTCTTCTGCCGGCGGAGCTATCTGTAACGAATGCGGCAAGTTATCAGATGTTTGTTATGATCAAGATACCTGTAGTTTGTTAGCTCGTTTTTTGACGCTTGATATGGCTGCACCAGATAAATTTTTAGTTTCGGGGGCTGCTTTAACTCAATTGGAAAAAATACTTCACAGTTTTTTGTTAGTCGTCTTAGAAAAACCACTTAAATCACTAAGTTTCATTCAAACGGTTACAAAAAATGATTAAACTGATTTTGATTATTATTAATTTTACTGGAGAAACTATAATATGTAATAAGGAGGGAAAGTATGGAACAAATAACATTGGACAAGATTGATATAATTCGGGAGCGAACCAATGTTTCTTACCGCCAGGCCAAAGAAGCATTAACAAAGCACGATGGAAATGTATTGGAGGCATTAATCGAGCTGGAAGATGGTAAGCAAACTTCTTGGACTGAAGAATTTTCCGTCCGCTCCGGTGAAGTGGTTGACCGAGTAAAGCAATTGATTCACGAAGGTAATGTTACCAAAATTAGAGTGAAGAATGAGGAAAAAACTTTAGTAGAGATTCCGGTGACACTGGGAGCTATTAGTGCAGTGATTTTACCTCAACTGGCGGCTTTAGGAGTGTTGGTTGCCGTATTTAAACGGTGTACAATTGAGGTAATTAGAAAAAACGGCGATACGGATATTATCGAAGCTGAAAAAGATGATAATGATATCAACAATAATGTACTATAAGACATTATTAAATAATAAAATTGTAACATTTTGACAAGTTATAGCAAATAACTTGTTTTTTTTTGTATAATTAACTGATTTTTTTTGTTTGCTAATAGGAATTTTGCATATCCGTGTTTAATATAAAAATAGTATAGTAGCGATATAAAAAGAATATGGCATTATTTTTTAGTATCGAAACAAGTACAAAGAGTAGTTGAAGTAAAGGGGGGGATGTAATAAAGTCGGATTTGCCTGAATTGTTCTATCAAAAAATAAAAGTGAGGTGCAATAATGGTTTATATTGGTGGATTAATTGTATTACTAACGTTTTATGCAATCATCAAAAGATATGAAACAAGAATGGTATTATTTGTAGCCGGTTTGGCTATGGCCATTCTGGCCGGCAAACCGGTTGCAGCCATTGATGCTTTTGCGGCACGCATGGTCAGCAGCGGTCTGGTAACAGTAATTCTCACTGTTATGGGTTTTGCGTATGTTATGAAATTAACAAAATGTGATGCTCACTTGGTTAAAATGATGACCGGGGTTTTATCCAAAGTTCGGGTTATCCTGATACCGGGTACTGTTCTTATTACAGCGGCAATTAACGTTGCTTTGCCTAGCGCCGCCGGTTGTTCAGCTGCAGTTGGCGCGATTATGATACCAACCTTAATTGGTGCCGGTGTGCACCCGGCTGCTGCTGCCAGTGCGGTATTGGCCGGAACTTGGGGCAGTGTTTTAAGCCCTGGTGGTACTCATAATGCGTTTATGGCCAAGATGGTAAATACTGATGTATTGACCGCAATTGCTACTCACGTTAATGCGACATTCGTAGGCATAATTGTAGTGGCTATCGGCGTAACGGCTATGTCTATCTGGAAGAAAGAAGATAAGGGCTATGTAGCGGAAGCAGATAAAGCTGTAACTGAAGAATTAAAAGTAAATTATTTAAAAGCGATTGTTCCGTTGATTCCGCTTATCCTGCTGGTATTGGGCAGCAAACAAGTCGGAGTTATTCCTTATGTTTCAGTTCCCCTGGCAATGATTAGTGGTACTATAATTGCATTCTTTGTAACATTTACTAATCCGCAGGAAATTTCCAAGCAATTCTTTGCCGGTATGGGTGATGCTTATGGCAATGTTATGGGTATTATCATTGCGGCTGCTGTGTTTACAACCGGTATGAAGTTAATTGGTTTAACCGGTGCTTTAATTAATGCCATGAAAGCTTCCTCAGGAATTGCTAAAATTGCGGCAACGTTTGGACCGTTCATTATTGCTGTATTAAGTGGTTCCGGTGATGCTGCAACGTTGGCATTCAATGGCGCAATTACTCCTCATGCTCAACAATTTGGCTATGGCATTCTGCAAATGGGTTCGATGGCCCAGTTGTCCGGGTCACTTGGCCGTTCAATGTCCCCGGTGGCCGGTGCTGCCATTGTTTGTGCCGGGCTGGCCGGTGTAAACACGATGGAATTGACCAAAAGAAACTGGCCGGTTATGGTTGTAGCTGTTTTAGTTGTTATGTTTATTCTCCTGTAATACCAAGCGGTTTTATTTGACATCGCCATGAATATTTGCTATATTTTTAATTAAATACGGCAATGACGGAATAAGTAGTCTGTTTCAGCGAATTGGGGACAGTGCAAGCCCAATATTAACAGATGAAGGCATCCTAAGCTGCGAGAGGAAATTCTTCAAGAAAAGTAAAACTCGCTATAAAACTTAAGGTGGGCACAAGCCAATCAGGGTGGAACCGCGGGAAACTAATAAAACTCTCGTCCCTGTAACTTTTAGTTACAGGGACGAGAGTTTTTTATGTTTATTTTGACTTTAGGAGGAGTGACAGGTGAAATTTCAAGAGATAATCTTGACATTACAAAAATTTTGGGCTGAACAAAATTGTATTCTTGGTCAGCCTTATGATGTGGAAAAGGGTGCCGGAACAATGAACCCTTCCACTTTTTTACGGGCATTGGGACCCGAACCATGGAATATTGCATATGTAGAACCTTCGCGGCGCCCTACTGACGGCCGTTATGGCGATAATCCCAACCGTTTATTTCAACATCATCAATTTCAAGTAATAATGAAGCCATCACCGGATAATATTCAAGAGTTATATTTGGATAGCCTGGCTTGCTTAGGAATTGACCCTAAGCAGCACGATATCAGATTTGTTGAAGATAACTGGGAGTCACCGACTCTGGGCGCTTGGGGTTTAGGTTGGGAAGTATGGTTAGATGGCATGGAAATAACACAGTTTACTTATTTTCAACAGGTTGGCAGTGTAGATGTGCATCCGGTTTCAGTAGAAATTACTTACGGTCTGGAACGCTTGGCTATGTATATTCAAGGGAAAGAAAACGTATATGATATCGAATGGGTTGAAGGTATTACCTATGGCGATGTATTTCACCGCAATGAGGTCGAGCAGTCTTATTATAACTTCCAAATTGCTGATACTGCATTATTATTTACCTTATTTGAGCAATATGAAAAAGAGGCTGTACGGATTATTGAACAAGGCTTTGTTTTGCCGGCTTACGACTATGTTTTAAAATGTTCGCATACTTTTAATTTATTGGATGCCCGGGGGGCTATAAGTGTCAGCGAGAGGACTGCCTATATTGCCCGCGTGAGAAATATGGCCCGGCTGTGTGCACAAGCCTATTTGGATCAACGTGAGAAATTAGGATATCCGCTGCTAAAGGGGGGCAATCACAATGAATAGAGACTTATTGCTGGAAATCGGTACGGAAGAAATACCAGCTAAATTTATGCCGGCTTCCTTATCCCAGCTGGAAAGCATTGCCTCAACAATGCTCAATGAACAAAGGATTATTTATGGCAAAGTAAAGGTTTTGGGAACGCCCCGAAGATTAACGTTGATTGTAGAAGAAATTGAAGAAGTACAAGCCGATATTACGGTAGAGAGTAAAGGGCCTTCCATAAAAGTAGCCTATGATAATGGTACTGCGACTAAGGCAGCAATTGGTTTTGCCCGGGGACAAGGAGTAGCAGTAGAAGAATTAGTCATTCGTGATGGTTATATATATGCTGTCAAAGAATTGAGAGGGCAAGCGGTAACAAATTTATTGCCATCAATTATGTCGGATATAATTAATGCACTTAGTTTTCCGAAGAATATGCGCTGGGCGAACCTGGACATAAAATTTGTACGACCAATTCGCTGGATAGTTTCTTTATTTGGTAATGAAATTATTCCTTTTAGTATTGCCGGAGTAAATAGCGGAAACAAAACACGCGGCCATCGCTTTTTAGGGCAGGAAGAAATCATTGTTGATAATGTAGCCGACTACTTCCAAAAATTGCAGGAAAATTATGTTATGATTGATCAGGAGGAACGTCGGAACGTTATTCGGTGTCAAATTGAAGAACTCGCAGTACAACAAGGCGGAATAGCAGATATTGATGAGGAATTACTGCAAGAGGTTATTTATTTAGTGGAATTTCCAACTGCATTATGCGGTAAATTCGATACTGACTTTTTGAAGCTGCCCAAGGAAGCAATTATCACCCCAATGCGTGAGCATCAGCGCTATTTTCCGGTGCTATCACCTAACGGTGAATTATTACCGGTGTTTATTACTGTTCGCAATGGCGGGTCTGATTATCTTAGTACTGTGCAGCACGGAAATGAAAGAGTATTAAAAGCGCGGCTGAGTGATGCTCAATTCTTCTTTATTGAAGATAGAAAGACGCCGCTATCTCAAAGGCTGGACAGACTAAAATCAATTGTTTTCCAGGAAGGATTAGGCACATTATTTGATAAAACTCAACGTATTAAAAAGCTAGCTTTAATGATAGCCGAAGCTGCAGGATTGGATTTGGATCAAACGATTGTCAGGGCAGCTGAATTAAGCAAGGCAGACCTAGTTACCAGCATGGTCTATGAGTTTACGGAATTACAAGGAGTTATGGGGCGTGAGTATGCCTTGCTTGATGGTGAGAATAAGGATACCGCTCAGGCGATTTACGAACATTATCTTCCTCGATTTTCCGGCGATAGTTTGCCGCAGTCAACTGCCGGACGTGCCGTGAGTATTGCCGACAAGATGGACAACATCGTTGCTACCTTTAGCAGAGGATTGATTCCCACCGGTTCACAAGACCCATACGCATTGAGACGTCAAGCACTCGGTATTGTTAACATCTTAATTGACAGCAAGTATAATCTTTCTTTAGCTCAAATTATTGATAATTCCATTTCACTATTAGAAATAAGTGCGACTGCTCAGGCTAGTCTCAAAGAGAGCATCCAGGAATTTTTTAAATTGCGGTTAAAGAATCTTATGTTGGATGAAAATATTCGGTATGATATAGTTGAAGCAATCATGGGAACAGCTACTGATGATATATATGATGCCTGGTTGCGGGCAAAATCTTTATCATTATATGCCGTAAACAGTGTTCAAATACAACAACTAGTACAGGCGTTTAGCCGGGTGGGGAATTTAGCTAAAAAAGCAGCGGTAACTGCTGTTGATCCCCAACTGTTTGAAGTTGATGTAGAAAACGAACTTTATGAAAAGTATCTGGCAATGCAGAAAAAAGTTGATTCGTTGAGTAATTTTAGACAATACGATGAATTATTAGCGACATTATCTGAAATGGTTAGCCCGATTGATAAATTTTTTGAGACAGTAATGGTTATGGTAGAAGATGCGCGGATAAGGGATAATCGCCTGGCGCTTCTGCATGTGATTCATGCCTTAACTGTTAATATTGCGGATTTAAGCAAGATCGTTCTGTAATTAAGGCGTACTATTGCTTTTCTGTTTGTAAATATACTTGAGCCGTAAACTTTTGTTTACGGCTTTTTTAATTGTAGCGAGTAAAATTTATAAGAAAATTTTTTTGGGGAATGTTAATTTTAGCAGGAAATATTATATTTATATAGTATATACTAATTGTGAATTGTTCATAAATAGCATATACTATATCGAACATATATAAGGAGGATTTTTATGGTTGAGAGGGCGGAAAAGTTTTTATTATGGTTTGATGAAATTGGTAAACAAGATGTTGCCTTAGTGGGCGGTAAGTCAGCTTCACTTGGTGAAATGACATCAAAAACTCATGTTCCGGTACCTTACGGATTTGCAACTACTGCCCAAGCATATCGATATTTTATGGAAAAAAGCGGGTTAACTGATAAAATTGCTGAGTTAGTTAATCAGTTGCAAGATGTAGAAGACAGTAGGCAGTTAAGGGAAGTATGTTTTAGTATTCGACAGGCTATAATGGCTGCCACAATGCCTGCCGACCTTGAGCAAGCCATCGCGAATGCTTATAGTCAATTAGCGGGCAAGACAGGCGAGCAGCAACCGTTTGTAGCGGTAAGATCTAGTGCTACTGCCGAAGATTTACCTGATGCGAGCTTTGCCGGTCAGCAAGATACTTATTTAAACGTACAAGGTGCACAACAAGTGGTTGAAAAAGTAAAAGAGTGCTATGCTTCGACTTTTACTGATCGTGCGGTGTATTATCGGGTCAAAAAGGGTTTTGACCATATGGAAGTGGCACTGAGTGCGGTTGTGCAAATGATGGTTTTTTCTAAGGCTGCCGGGGTTATGTTTACTGTTGATGTGGCAACCGGAAATGATGCAAATATTTTTATCGAGGGAGCTTGGGGTTTAGGTGAGTACGTTGTACAAGGCACAGTTACACCGGACAGCTATTTAGTCCGCAAGGATGATTTATTTATTGAGCAGCGGGTTGTTCATGAAAAGCAAGTAATGCTGGTTAGAAAGACAACCGGTGGATGTGAAGAACAATCGGTACCGTCAGAATTAATTAATCAGCCGGTGTTGACTGATGAAAAGATAAAACAATTGGCTCAGTTTGCTAAGGATATTGAAATTCATTATGGTTCGTATATGGATATTGAGTGGGCTGTTGATGAACGCACCGACAAGTTGTGGATTTTGCAAGCCCGGCCGGAAACTGTTTGGTCTAGACGCAATAAGCAGAAAGCTCCGTCAACTGAACAAACGAAACAGATTTCTAATGACAGAAAGGTGATTGTTAAAGGCCTGCCGGCCAGTCCGGGTAGAGTTGCTGGTAAAGCCCACGTTATTTTAGATCCTTCTTTAATTGACACATTTAAAGAAGGCGAAATTCTAGTTACAGAAATGACGGCTCCCGACTGGGTCCCGGCTATGAAAAAAGCTAAGGCAATTGTTACCGATTCGGGTGGTATGACTTGCCATGCTTCAATTGTCAGTCGAGAATTGGGTATTCCTTGTATCGTTGGAACAAAAAGCCGGGGGCAGGCGGCAACAAAAACAATTCCTGACGGAACGCCAATTACGGTTGATGCCAGTAATGGAATTGTCTATGAAGGCATCATTGAGGATCTATTGGAAAAGACCACGACCAAAACACAAGAACAAGCTGTAGTAATGATGGAGACGTTCCCGGTAACCGGCACTAAAGTCTATATGAATTTAGGTGATCCAGATCTAGCCGAAAAGTATGGGGTGTTACCTTGTGACGGAATTGGATTAATGCGGGAAGAGTTTATCTGGACTACCTATATCCATGAGCATCCGTTGCATTTGATTGAGACAGGAAGATCGGATAAAGTTGTTGAAGGATTAGCAGACGGAATGAGAAAAGTTTGTCAAGCTTTATCGCCACGTCCGGTAACATTAAGATTTAGCGATTTCAAGTCCAGTGAGTACCGGGATCTGATTGGCGGTGATAAATTTGAGCCTTATGAACCAAGCGCCTTATTAGGCTGGCGTGGGGCCTCCCGCTATTACGATCCAAAATATATCGAGGCATTTAAGCTTGAACTGAAGGCAGTCAAAAAAGTTCGCGAAGAATATGGGTTTAAAAATTTGCATGTTATGATTCCTTTCTGCCGGACAGTACAGGAAGCTGAAAAAGTAACTGCACTGATGACTGCCGAAGGACTGCAGCGTAGTGCTGATTTCAAAGTATGGCTAATGGCTGAAATTCCCTCCAATATCATTTTAGCTGATCAGTTTAATAAGTTTGTTGACGGTTATTCCATCGGGTCCAATGATTTGACAATGTTGGTAATGGGTTGTGATCGGGATAACGATACTGTCTCACACTTATTTGATGAACGTAATTTAGCGGTAAAACGTACTATCCGTCATTTAATTGAAGTAGCTCACCGTGAAGGCAAGACAGTTTCTATATGCGGTCAGGCTCCAAGTGTTTATTCTGACTTTACCGAGTTTTTAATTAAGAGCGGAATTGACTCTATTTCTGTTAATCCTGATGCCGTAAAGGCAACTAAAAAACTAGTTGCCCAAGTGGAACAAAGAATTATGTTAGATAAGCTTACCGGACGTGGAATTGCTGATAAGGAAGATTATACGTGGTAATTATGCACTGTTGGCAGTAAAGGTTAATTAGTTGTAATAAAAAATTACAGAAGCTCCCGTTGATTTGTACCGTTACCCTGTACATAATTACGGGAGTTTTATTTATATACTATGTTTGAATTGCAGTTTAAGCAGTAATCCGAGTATGACCGATATAATCAAATTAGATATATTGGTGATGCGCTGAACAGATAGCTGATCACTAAATTTAGGTCGATCTTGGAGGAATTATCTGCACTATAGCGTATACTAATTATTGTCGAATATACAATAATATTTAGCAGGTGATCCGTACTAGAGGAAGGGGTGTTGAATATCGCATTAACACCGCGCCAAAAAAAAATTGCAGAGATTGTAAGAGTAGAAGGGCCAATTACCGGTGACCAAATAGCGGTGAAATTGAACGTGACAAGAGCTGCCCTTAGGCCGGACTTAGCGATACTGGTAATGTCAGGTATCCTAGATGCCAGGCCCAGAGTGGGATATTTTTTTACCGGTAAAAATACTTTTAGTATGCTTAAGGAAGAAGTCAGCACGATGAAAGTGCGTGATGTACAGTCTGTACCGGTAGTGGTTCAAAGCGATACGACCGCTTACGACACTATAATGGCTATGTTCTTAGAAGATGTCGGCACCGTTTTTATTGTGGAGCCGGGTGGGATACTTGCCGGGGTCGTATCACGCAAGGATTTATTAAAAGCGGCGATGGGTGCTAGTAGTGACTTGCAAAAAATGCCAATAAAAGTACTTATGACACCGTTAACGAAGATGGTTATAACAACGCCGGACGAATCGGTATTGTTGGCAGCCAAAAAGATGATTGATTATGAAGTTGACGGGTTACCGGTTGTGCGCATTGTAAATGAAAATGACAAAAAATTATTCGAAGTGATTGGAAGATTAACCAAAACTAATATCACACGATTGTTTGTCGAATTAGGTGAAGGAAAAAGGGGGTAACAGTTATAACTAGTTTACCAATTATTTATGCGATATCAGATTCAATCGGAGAAACAGCAGAAATGGTAGCAAGGGCAACGGCCAGTCAGTTTGATTCAGGAAAATTTGATATAATTCGTATTCCTTATATTCAAACAGCTGAGCAAATAGAGGAAACTTTTCTAGAAGCAAAAAAAAATTACGGGATTATTTGCCATACAATTGTTTCGCCGGAGCTTCGTAAGGTGCTGTTAGATAAGGCGGCCGAACATGATATAACAACCGTTGATATTATGGGGCCAATGATTGAAGCGGTTCAGGCAGTTTCTGGCTTATTGCCGAAAAATAAAGCCGGGTTGATCCACACTTTAGACCAGGAATATTTTAAAAGAGTGGAAGCTATCGAATTTGCTGTAAAATATGATGACGGTAAGAATCCTTGGGGTTTATTAAAAGCAGATGTAGTAATGATTGGCGTTTCCCGCACTTCTAAGACACCATTAAGCATGTATCTTGCTCATAAGAGACTTAAAGTGGCAAATGTACCGCTGGTTCCGGAAGTTCCTCCACCCGAGGAATTATTTCAAATTCCTGCAAATCGGATTATTGGGCTAATCATCGATCCGTTCAAATTAAATGAGATAAGATCAGAACGCCTCAAAACTATGGGGTTAGGCTCGGATGCCAGTTATGCTAATTTAGAACGAATCATGGATGAATTAGAATATGCTAAAGCAATTATGCGGAAATTGCATTGTATTGTAATTGATGTATCAAATAAGGCTATTGAGGAAACTGCCAATAAAGTATTAGAATATGTTCAAAAAATACCCAAATAAATAAGCCCCCGTTCCACGGGGGGCTGTTTCATAATTTATCAGTTAGAATAGTATCTGTTACAACATTATACTTCAATAAATCGGCAGTCAAGGTATGGTTATCTTTAGTTACCTTTACATTACCAGTGAATGTTGCAATTTTATTTTTCCAATTAAAATTAACTTTGTCAGCGGTAATATCGATCAGTGGTCGAGATAGGTGGACACCGCCGTCAATTTTGGCGATGTGTTTTTTGCCGTAAACATAAACACTTTGACCGTTAAAAAAGATATCATTTTGTTTTAAAGTAATCCCGCCTGTTCCCCATACCTCCATCGACAACATATCAACTCGGGCCTGGTCGGCTGTTATTATGCGATCTTTTACTTCTATGTAAACATGTCCTTTTAACACATATAGACCGGTTTTAAAGTCTAGATACTGCTTATCAGATTTAATTATTGGTTTTGCTGCATAACTTATGTTCGTTGAGAACAGTAAAGCCGTTATTATTAGAAAGCTAAGCCAAAAAGATTTTTTTACCATCAAATTCACCTCTTAATAATTATAACAAAAGATCTAAGTATTTTTCCAGAGTAATATCTGGAACGAATAGAAATAAACTTATGATGGGAGTTATCTTATGTTGGTTAGGGAGCGTACTGAAAAACTGGAATATCAGCAATTGTCACCATCAGCTGCCAAAAGCAGAGAGGCTGTCCGCAAACTGGAGGAAGAGCAGTGCCCGTTCCGGACTGATTTCCAGCGTGACCGGGACCGGATAATACATAGTAAGGCTTTTAGACGGATGAAACATAAAACGCAGGTATATATTGCGCCTGGCGATCATTATCGGATGCGAATGACTCACAGCCTGGAGGTAGCTCAAATATCACGGACAATTGCTCGTGGATTGCTGTTAAACGAAGATCTAACCGAGGCTATTGCCTTGGGACACGATGTAGGTCACACCCCGTTTGGTCATGCCGGGGAATATGCTCTGCGTGAAATTATCGGACATTTTTACCATAATGAACAAAGTTTGCGAGTTGTGGAATTTATTGAGCGAGACGGCCAGGGGCTGAATCTTACCGTGCAAGTAAAAAATGGCATATTGAACCATACCGGCAATACGTTGCCGGAGACATTGGAAGCTAGAATCGTTAGAATCGGTGACCGTATTGCTTACCTATGTCACGATTTTGATGACAGTATGCGAGCCGGAATGATAAATGCGAATGATTTACCGGAAATAGTATCAACGGTGTTGGGCTCCAGACCTTCATTGATGATTACGGCAATGGTATCGGATATTATAACTTCTTCAGCAGGTAAAAATGATATATATGTATCAGCGGTTGTGCAGGAGGCGATGGATGAATTTCGCAATTTTATGTTTGAAACTGTGTACTATTCTTCTGCACTAGAACCGGAACGGAGTAAAGCGCAATATGTTATTCATAAGTTATTTGATTTTTATATGTCCAATAACAATCTTCTTCCGCAAGAATATATTACAAGAATTAATAAATGGGGTTTAACAACAGTCGTGGCCGATTATATTGCCGGACTTACAGATGTCTATGCGATTGAATTATTTAATAATTTATTTATCCCGAAGTACCGTGCATATAAGTGAACTTTTTTAAGCCCACCATGAATATTCATTATATGTTTGTCAAGAGGACAAAAGAGGAGATTTGTATTTTATATTGAATTATAAAGCATAGTGTCATTTTAAAACAAATTTTTACTGGTTGATACAGAACAGCAGGAGAATATTTGTTTTCGTAGAATAACCTGCGAGTGTGTCTAATTTTGTGCGCCTTTATTAAGGATGATGTAATGAAAGACAATAGTTTAGATGATTTTATTGAGAATGTACGTGCACAGAGTGATATTGTTAGTGTGATAGCGGGCTATGTTTCTTTGCATAAAAGAGGGAAAAATTTTTGGGGATGTTGTCCTTTTCACCATGAAAAAACTCCATCGTTTTCGGTATCGCCGGAAAAGGGTTTTTTCTATTGCTTCGGTTGCCATACCGGTGGAAATGTTTTTAATTTTGTAATGAAAATTGAAAATATTGCTTTTTTAGAGGCAGTAAAATTATTGGCAAGACGGTCCAACATACCATTTCCAGAGAAACATAAAACGCCTGCTGAAATGGCTAAAGAACATGAAACCGCACAATTGTTCAAAGCTTTAGAATTAGCTAAGAATTTTTTCCAAGCCTGTTTAGTGAAGACATCTTTTGGGACGCAAGCCAGAAATTATTTGGTAAAGCGGGGAATATCAAAAGATTTGATGGAAAAATTTCAATTAGGCTATGCACCGCCATTATGGGATAAACTATTAAATGCTTTAACTGAACGCGGCTTTGAAATCGATACTTTAGCAAAAGCCGGACTTATTGTTAAAAGAACTTCCGGCGATGGTTATTATGATCGGTTTCGTGATCGCATAATGTATCCCATCAGTGATATTCGTGGCCGAATTATTGGTTTTGGTGGCCGGGTGCTTAATGAAGGACAGCCGAAGTACCTAAACTCTCCGGAAACTGAAATTTTTAACAAGCGAAATACTCTATATGGCTTAGATAAAGCTTATCATAGTATACGTAGTTTAGGGAATGTTATTGTTGTTGAAGGCTACATGGATGTGATTTCATTGCATTCAGTTGGTATTACAAATGCTGTTGCTTCACTCGGAACAGCATTTTCGGTTGAGCAGGCAAGAACTTTAAGGCATTATGCACAAGAAATCTATTTTGCTTATGACAGTGATGCAGCCGGACAAAATGCTACTTTACGGGCTCTGTCAACGGTTAGAGCCATGGGGATCCCCATCAAGGTAATAACTATTCCTGATGGAAAAGATCCGGATGAATTTATTCGCAAACATGGACGGGAATCTTTTGATGTAATATTGAAAGAAGCGATATCATTATTAGACTTTCAGCTCCAGTTTGCACTTCGTAATCATGATATATCGACATTAGAAGGTAAAGTTGCCGTAGTATCGCAAGTTGTTCCGATACTGTCTGATGTTGATAATGCGGTAGAAGTGAATTATTATATCACGCATTTGTCCAAACTGCTTTCAATAGATGAAAGTGCGATATTAAGTGAATATCGAAAATATATAAATAAAAAGGATAAAAATGTAAATATCGGTCAAACTAACTATAATAGGATTCCTAAAGATGGTCTTAACCCTGCTTGTACTCAAGCTGAACGGCAGATTATCCGGTTTATGTTTGACGATATTGGATTAATTCCTTATGTTATGGCTCAATTGCCTATTGAAGAGATTTATGATTCGAGCCGGAAAGAGATAATTGATTTAATATATAATGAGTATAATATAGGAAAATCAGCAGATCCTTCCCGGATCGTCCATAAGCTAAGCGACGAGGGCAAAAATGAATTATCTTTGATTATGTTATTAAATTCAGATTGTACTGATATAACTCGTGTTGTCGACGATTGTATGAAGACGATACATTTAGCACATTTACACGTTTTATATGAGCAACATCGGCTGCGGGCTGATGAATTAGAACGTATGGGGGATAGCGACTATCTGCAGGAATTGGCGGAAAGTCAACGAATTAAGAATGAAATCAAAAAACTACATTAACCGAATTGAGATTATTGATATTGTTGATGGAAGGAGGGAGTACGATGACGGAGAAAAAACAATTACCTACTGAGCAGGTTAACGAATTATTGCATAAGGGCAGAAAACGTGGCGGCGTATTGACATATTCAGAAATCATGGACAGTATGCAAGGCGAAGATTTGTCGCCGGATGACATGGATGATATGTACGAAATTTTTATTAATAAAGGAATTGAAATTGTTGATGAACTTCCGGAAAATGAAACCATAGATGTTCCGGGATTAGAACTTGACGGGAATACGGAAGAAGTCGATATTGATCTTTCTATCCCGGAAGGGATCAACATAGATGATCCTGTTCGTATGTATCTGAAAGAAATCGGTCGAGTACCCCTGCTAACAGGTGAAGACGAAATTAAATTGGCTAAGCGCATGGATAAGGGTAATCAAGCTACCGAGTTTATTGATAAGATGATGGGTATTGATAATTCTTCTAATAGTACCGACAGCGAGATAAATGAAATTTTAGCCAATATTAAAGCGGATATAAGTGAAGAAGAAACCTTTATGTTAAGGCGCGATGCACATACGATTTTATTTCAATTAGTGCAATTAGCTAATCAGGGTAACGGCAAATTAAAGTTTGGCGTTGTGCAATCGGCTTGTGATGAATTAACACAGGATGAATTAAAATATATTACTCGTGGACTAGGAATGAAAGGAATTGAAATTACTCCTGACGGTATTGATAATAAAGAAGGCCTATCAGCACCGGAAATTAATAAATTAGAAGCAATTTTTAATTATTTTGACGGTATCGGCAATGTAACCGATTCTAGTTTGATTAATGAATACTCAGCCCTTAAAGGCCAGTATATAAAGCTTTTGCATAAGTTAGTTGAACAAGGTGAGACTTCGAAGCGCAGCCTATCTGAAGCTAATTTACGGCTAGTTGTAAGTATAGCTAAGCGCTATGTAGGACGGGGAATGTTATTTCTGGATTTAATTCAGGAAGGCAATTTAGGCCTGATAAAAGCCGTAGAAAAATTTGACTATAACAAAGGATATAAATTCAGCACCTATGCAACTTGGTGGATTCGACAAGCAATTACCAGAGCAATTGCCGATCAAGCCAGAACAATTCGTATACCTGTTCATATGGTCGAGACAATCAATAAATTGATTCGAGTTTCGCGCCAATTATTGCAAGAATTGGGCCGAGAACCCTCGCCGGAAGAAATTGCCCGTGAAATGGATATAACTGTAGACCGGGTACGCGAGATTATGAAAATTGCTCAAGAACCGGTTTCTCTAGAAACACCAATTGGTGAAGAAGAAGATTCTCATTTGGGTGATTTTATTGAAGATCAAGATGCACCGGCACCTGCTGAAGCCGCATCGTTTATTTTGCTCAAAGAGCAGTTGGAAGAAGTGCTGGAAACATTGACAGCCAGAGAGAAGAAAGTGCTTCAACTTCGCTTTGGTTTGGAAGACGGCAGGGCTCGTACTTTGGAAGAGGTCGGTCAGCATTTTGGCGTAACCCGGGAAAGAATACGTCAAATTGAAGCGAAAGCATTACGTAAACTCAGGCACCCAAGCAGGAGCAAAAAGCTTAAAGATTTTCTTGAGTAAAATCAAATCTTTGGTACTTGACGTTATGGTTACTTTGTTTTATAATAAATTTTGTTGACTGTAATGTTCCTCGATAGCTCAATGGTAGAGCACTCGGCTGTTAACCGAGTGGTTGTAGGTTCGAGTCCTACTCGAGGAGCCAAATATTTGGGCCTATAGCTCAGCGGTAGAGCAGCCGGCTCATAACCGGCTGGTCCCTGGTTCGATCCCAGGTGGGCCCACCACTTATATATTAAAGAATTGCGAAGCTTAGCTTCGCTTTTTTGCTATTTTTTAGTTTTATGGTTAATATAATCATAATCAGACTCACCGGATTTATAATATCAATAACTACAACAGGAATTATCCTATTTTTAGCGAAGAGTATGAGGAGGAGAATTCATTGAATTTGCATGCCAGACTGGCTGCTATTGCTGCAATGATTCCTTACGGGGCGCGGGTTGCTGATATTGGTACAGATCATGCTTACTTGCCTGTGTATCTAGTGGAAAAGGAAATAATACCAATGGCCATTGCCAGTGATGTGAGTGAGGGGCCATTAAGTATTGCAAGAAAGACGGTACAGCAAAGAAATTTTACTGATAGAATTGATTTACGGCTTGGTAATGGTTTGGATGTTATTACTCCCGGAGAAGTTGATGTAATTGTTATTGCCGGAATGGGGGGCTCAACAATTGTTGAAATCTTAAACAGCCGCCTGTCAATTACGAAATCTTTGCAACGGCTGATATTGCAGCCGATGGCGGCAAGTGCTGTATTGAGGTTCTGGCTGATTATGAATCAATGGACTATAGTTGATGAACAATTAGTGATTGAAGATGACCGTTTGTATGAAATTATTGCTGCCCAGCCAGGAGAAAGCCAACTCGAGGATCCAATTTTGTATGATATAGGTCCTATATTGTGGCACCGAAAGCATCCGCTCCTAATAATGCACTTAGATAAGTTGATCGATAAACTAAATATTATTATTCAAGAAATGAAATTGAGCCAAACTGCGGTTAGTACTGACAAATTCCAACAGTATGTAGCAAAACGTAAAAGATTGGAGGAAATGCGAGCATGTCTGTAAATTGCCATATAATAATGCAAGCACTGGAAGAAATAGCTCCATTTCGTTTTGCAGCTGACTGGGATAATGTTGGTCTGATGGTTGGCAGTTCTTCTAAGCAAGTAAACCGAGCTTTAGTTTCCTTGGATATCACGGAACAAACTGTTGGTAGGGCTATACAGCAACAGTGTGATTTAATTATCGCCCATCATCCGCTGATTTTTCCAAACCTGACATCAGTAAATACTGATACTGCTTCGGGAAGGATAATTAAAAAGCTGATTCAGGCCGATATTACAGCTTATGCACTACATACGAATTTAGATGCAGCTATTGGCGGCGTAAATGATGCGTTGGCAAATCAATTAGAATTGCGGAATGTTAGTGTTTTATCTAAGCAGTCTGCCGGACATTTATTAAAGTTAGCTGTTTTTGTTCCGACTTCTTACGTTGAAAATGTGCGTCAAGCTATTACGGCGGCTGGAGCCGGACACATTGGTAATTATAGTCACTGTACATTTAAGGTGGATGGTACGGGAACGTTTTTGCCGTTGGAAGGGTCCAATCCGTTTATTGGTAATCCAGGACATTTGGAGTATTGTAATGAGTGCAGGTTGGAGACTATTTTACCGGAATCTATTAAAGACAAAGTACTTGCAGCTATGTTAGCAGCTCATCCTTATGAAGAAGTAGCTTATGATCTAGTGCCGTTACTCAATAGTGGGACCCCAATTGGGTTGGGCAGAATTGGTAATTTGCCGCAGGTAATGAGTAGCACTGAATTTTCCCGCTATGTTAAAGACAAGCTTAAAGTTGATTGTGTTAAGATTGCCGGTCAAGCGAACAATATTCAGCGGGTAGCTGTATGCGGAGGGAGTGGAGCCAGCCTGATACCTCAAGCTGCAGCTTTAGGCGCAGATGTATTTGTTACCGGGGAAATTAGCTATCATCAAGCGCAGCAGGCCTTAGATCTTAAACTATGCGTTGTTGATGCCGGACATTTTTCCACTGAGGTTTGTGTATTGGAATATTTGAGAGAATATCTTTCTGAATTTGGTCAAGCACATGATTGGTCAGTTGAGTTTATTGTAGATAGTGAAGCTCGGGATATCTTTTCATTTGTATAAAGACAGGTATCATTATTGATACCTGTCTTTAATTGCTTAAGGAGGCAAAATATGACAAAGTCAATGAGTCTGATTTGGGATTTGCAAAGTATTGAAAAGCAAATGAGAACTCTAAAGGCCGAAAAACAGGCATTATCTAGTGATAATATCAGATGTTTATGGCAACAAATTGCTGAAATCAAAAAATTATCAGCTGAGAACCAACTGCAACTGATAAAATTACAAAACAAGTGTCAGACCCAAGAGGAGGATTTAGCCAAACTGCAAGAACATGGCCGACAATTAGGAGAAATGCTATATGGAGGAAGCGTAACTCAAGCTAAAGAATTAGAAAAAATTCAGTCTCAATATAACCTATTTCAGCTTGAAGTTCAGCGAGTTGAGGAATCATTATTAACCGATATGGAGAAATGTGAATCGCTGCAAGCCGAAATCAAAAACCAACAGGATCATATCCATACGCTCAATGAACAGCATGGTAAATTACAACAAGAACTAGCTCGTCACGTCACCAAAATGGAAGCCGAATATCAAATTTTAAACGATAGCTACGAGAAATTAAAACAAAATATACCTGCTGCCTATTATAATGAGTATGTAAAAATAAGCAGAGTAAAAAGTATGGCTGTAGCAAAACTGGAGAAGGGTATTTGCAGCGGTTGTCATGTTTCTATACCAACAAGCCATATTGTAAAAGACGCTGATAAAATATTGTACTGTGAAAATTGTGGCCGAATGTTGTTAATTGAATGAATTTAGTTAGTTTTTGCGATATAATTACAGAGTAGCAAAATATAAAAATAAGGTTGGGTGCACATGTTACTTGATTTTAAAATGGGAGAGAGAATTCGGTACACCGCATTGCTAAAAACTCAAAAGATTGGTTTATCGGCCAATGGCAGCCCGTTTGCGCGGGGCATAATTCAGGATAGCGGCGGTTCTTTGAATTTTATTTCTTTCGAACCGGCAGTTGCCGAGCTTTTAAAGGAGTTTCCGGCACCTACAGTAATTACAGTTGCCGGAACAGTAGATATTAACAAATATAGTAATGACGGGGCATTGCAAATTGTTATCCAGCAGGCCGAGTTACCAAAAGAAGAAGAGGACCTCTCACATTTACTGCCTTATACTGCTAAGGATTTAGCACAATACCGGCGGAGTCTGCAACAGTTGATCAGCGAAATTGAAAATCAGGATATTCGAACTTTAGTGCAACTAATTTTTGAAGGTGATCTCTATAAGCAATTTATAAAGAATCCGGCGGCGATGCGGTTTCATCATGCTTATATTGGCGGCCTATTGGAGCATTCTGTTGATGTTGCTATGCTGGCCAAGGCGATGGCCGAACAAATAACAAATGTTAATACAGATATCATAATAGCCGGAGCTTTATTGCACGATATTGGAAAAATTAAGGAAATATCCAGTGAGATAGGATTTCCCTATACCGAGGCTGGTAGAATGTTAGGACATATATCACTAGGCATGATGTTAGTAGAGAAAGTTTCTGAACAAGTTGGCAACTTGACATTAGCGGATAAACAGCATTTGCTGCACATTTTGGCTGCTCACCATGGCAGTATTGAAAAAGGGTCGCCGGTGCCCTGCGCAACCAAGGAAAGCTTTATTGTGCATTATGCAGATGAATTAAATGCAATCATGAATCAGTTTAGTCAATCAGAACAAGGCGATTGGCAGTTCAGTAGAATGCTTAATCGTCACATCCTGGTAGCAGAGTAAGGTCTATTGACTTATTAATAGTGATATGGTATACTAATATTCCAAAAATGTTTAAATTGCTGTGAGTATGAAAGATGATCGCGGACGTCTTGCAGCGTTCGAGGAAAGTCCGAGCTCCGCAGGGCAGGATGCTGGGTAATACCCAGCGAGGGTGACCTTAGGGAAAGTGCCACAGAAATAAACCGCCGGCTTATTCAGCCGGTAAGGATGCAACGGTGCGGTAAGAGCGCACCAGCAGTCAGGTGACTGATTGGCTAGGTAAACCCCATCCGGAGCAAGACCAAATAGGGAAGGGATGATGCGGCCCGCTGATCCTTCCGGGTAGTGTCGCTAGAGCTGTCAGGTAACTGCCAGACCAGATAAATGATCATCACCGCTTTTAGCGGAACAGAACTCGGCTTAATGACTACTCATGGCAGAAAAAAACCCGCACCGTTAACGGATTATGCGGGTTATATTTTTTTTATCGTTCCCAGATCAGGATCTCCGGTTCTTTTTTTTGCAGCCTGGGAAGCTCGATCTGAGGATAGCCGATTATTATTGGAGCTACTGCGCTATATTCACTGGGAATCTGTAGCCGTTGTTTTAGTTGCACGGTATTTAATAATGGACGGGCAAATCCTATCCAGCATGAGCCAAGACCTAAATCATATGCAGTTAACATGATATTTTGAGCCGCTAAACAGCAGTCTTCAATAGAATGTTGATTTGAATTGCGGGCATAGGTAATTAGTAAGGTTGGTGCTCCGTAAAAAATATCATAATCAGGATTAGCAAGCATTGTTTGATATTTTGCTAAAACCGGAAAATTATCCATATTTTCTAACAATAGATTTTTAGCTTGAGTTGACAGGTCTTGTAATAAAGCAGTGTTTTGAATGACTGCAAAGGCCCAAGGCTGCGAATTCATAGCTGATGGAGCCTGTACTGCTGAATCTAGTAATCTTGTTACCATCTCTTGTTCAACTTGCTGAGTGGTATATTTGCGTATTGAACGCCTCTGGTATATCACTTGTTTAAAATCCACGTGAAAAATCCCTCCTGTATATGTTTGTAATTTATAGTATCCAAAATATAGTCGTTTGTAAAGAAAGAATGTATTGACAAATTGGAATAATTTCCTTATACTTAGACTATACCCCCTGGGTGGGGGGTGATTAAAATGTTTTAAAGGTAGCATACTAATATAAATTAAATATTAGGAGGTATTGAGATGAGTGTATTAAATATCACTAACGAAAAGGATTTTTCGGAAATGGTGTTAAAATCCGACAAACCGGTACTTGTTGATTTTTGGGCACCTTGGTGCGGGCCTTGTAAAATGGTGGGACCGGAAGTAGAAGCAGTTGCTGAAACTGTCGGCGATCAAGCGGTAGTAGCAAAGGTTAATGTTGATGAACAACCGCAGCTGGCGGGTAATTATAATGTGATGGGGGTACCGACATTACTTGTTATTAAAGACGGCCAAGAAATGAACCGGATTGTTGGTTATAGACCACGCAAAGAAATTGTAGCGGCACTGGAAAAAGCATTTTAATAATTTTTAAAAATCCCGATATTTCGGGATTTTTATTTTATATTATTTTGTATCTGCAATAATTTAATCAACCACATACATTTATTGCAGGACATATTTGTTGCTTTAGTTTCAAATAATATAATTAATATATACAAGGGAGGTGAATAATATGACATTAAATGGAGTAAAATGCACCGTGAAAAATTGTAAATATAACGTTCAAGGTCATTTGTGCAGTGCGTCAGCAATTGAAGTAAATGTTGATGGCGGTGGTATTCAAGCAAATAATAATGAACACACTAATTGCCACACCTTTGAGATGAACAAATAGATATACAATGCCCGGTCAATAGTGGCCGGGCATTGTGTATCTATTTTAAATTGGGGCAGCAGGATATTAGTATTTGTTCTTGAATATTTGTATGTATTAATTGTTAAGGAATGGTGATATGCTAAGAGGAGTAAGGGGCGCAACTACAGTTGCGGATAATAGTAGTGATGAAATTAGAATGAAAGTGGCTGAAATGCTACAAGCAATAGTAAGTGAAAATCAGATCGATATTCAAGATATAGGAGCAGTTATTTTCAGTTCTACTCCGGATCTAAATTGTGCATTTCCGGCAATCGGCGCGCGGGATATCGGTTGGTCGCAGGTCCCGCTGTTTGGGACTCAGGAGATTGACAATCCACAAGGGGTGCCTTCCTGCGTTAGGGTTTTGATTCTTTGGAATACCGACAAAGATCAAGCCCAAATACGGCATGTTTATTTACATCAAGCAGCTGTATTGAGACCTGATTTGGCGAAATAATTGAGGAGTAATTATGAAATTTATTTCGATTGTTGTGCCTGTTTTTAATGAACAGGATAATATTAATGTATTTTATCAACAGGTTGTTGCCAATCTAAGTGCTTTACCATATAAATTTGAAGTGATTTTTGTCGACGATGGGTCAAAGGATGCGACTCCGCTAATAATTAACAGGCTTTCACTGGAGGACGAAAGAGTTAAAGGAATTATTTTGGCTCGCAATTTTGGCCATCAAATCGCTTTGACCTGTGGACTTGACTATGCTAGTGGGGATGCAGTAATTACAATGGACGGAGATTTGCAGCATCCTCCTGAAATGTTGCCGCAGCTGATTGAGAAGTGGGAGCAAGGTTATGAGGTCGTTCAAACTATCCGCCTGACAACAGAAGGAGTTTCTTGGTTTAAGCGATTAACCTCAAATGTCTTTTATAAATTAATGAACATTATGTCGCAAGTACAAATTACTGAAGGTGGTTCGGATTTTCGTCTGTTAGATAAGAAAGTAGTGGAGAGTTTTCGCTTGTTTAAAGAGCGGGCTAGATTTATACGCGGCATGATAAGTGCGATTGGGTATAATCAAGTTTATGTAGAATTCGTTGCCCCTAAGCGATTTGCCGGGTTATCTAAGTTCTCATTAAAAAAGATGCTGCACTTTGGTCTTGATGGAATTACCGCTTATTCTAAATTTCCGCTTCGTTTTGCTTTTTATGTAGGAATATTGTTGGGTATTGCCAGTTTTGGCCTTACGGTACATGTGCTTTATATTAAACTTCTTACTACCGATGCTGTTCCCGGCTGGGCGACTATAGCTGCAAGCATTTTGTCATTAGGAGGAATCCAACTGATTGGTTTAGGAATAGTCGGTGAGTATGTAGGTAGGATTTTTGAAGAGGTTAAACAACGGCCGTTGTATTGGGTAAAGGCAAAGTACGGCCGGAATTTGTGACAAAAGTTTAAAACATTTGAGGTACTGTAGTTTTATGTGACAGCCTATGCTAAAATCAAAATGTACAAAGCATTTCCTCAGGTTTAAAGGAGGGAAATTATTTGAGAAAATATATTCGAATAATGTTCTTGGTACTGCTATGTTGTAGTTTCCTTACAACAACGTATGCTTCCGGCTTTTATCGCGAAGGTGATCAAGGTGCAGAGGTAGCGGAAATTCAAAAACGGCTGACTGAACTCAATTTCTACAAAGGCAATATTGATGGAGACTTTGGCGGGAAAACAGTTGCAGCTGTTGAGAAATTTCAACAGGCCATCGGATTAGATGCTGACGGCATAATCGGTATACAAACCTATAAAGCGCTGATGAAGCGTGATTTACCGGCCAGTCGGGCAGCTATCGCGGCTAAAATTCGGCGTATAATCTACGATTCGATGAATTATTTGGGTGTTCCCTATGTATTCGGGGGGACTACTGTGCAAGGGTTTGATTGCTCAGGCTTTACCCGGTTTATTTTTGCCAGAAGCGGCGTCGACCTGCCGCGAACGGCAGATAATCAATATGAAGTTGGTTATGCTATTACATACAGTCGACTGCAGCCAGGTGACTTGGTGTTTTTTGAAACATATGAACCAGGTCCTTCCCATAGCGGAATTTACTTGGGCAGCGGAAAGTTTATTAGTGCAACTTCGAGCCGGGGAATTGCCGTTGACCGGATGGATAACAGTTATTGGAGCCAAAGATATATTGGTGCACGCCGGGTGTTATAAGATGGGTGGCACCCAGTTTTCTTTTACCCGTCGTGTCAGGAACTTTTTTGTTAAGTATGGTATAATATAAACCACATGTTAGGTTCTGGACAAGGGGGACAAAAAATGGTAACCGAAAGACAAGCTGTGCTTGCAGTACTTAAAAAGCACGTAACAAGTGAACATCTGCTTAAGCATTGTATTGCAGTAGAAATTGCGATGAGAGCTTATGCCGAAAAATACGCGGGAGATGTTGACTATTGGGGTGCTGTGGGATTATTGCACGATGTAGATTTTGAAAAATTTCCGGACGATCATCCTAATCATGCCCGCGAGATTTTAGCTCAACATGGCTATGATGATGAGTTCATTACTAATGTCGAATCACATGCCCGGGATTGGCCTAATGAACGAAGCGTTTTACAGAAATGTTTACTGGCAGTTGACGAAATGACCGGTTTTGTTATTGCCTGTGCGTTGGTGCGCCCTGATAAAAGTTTGGATAATTTGGAAGTAAAATCGGTAATGAAGAAATACAAAGACAAAGCTTTCGCCAGAGCAGTAAATCGGCAAACTTTAATGGAAAGTGCTGAAGATTTAGGCGTTGATTTTAAAGAACATATTCAATTTGTTACAAGTGCTTTAGCAGTTGCAGTAAAACAAAACGAGTATCAGGAATTTTCATTATTAAACAGCTAAGAAATTATTATGATGATAAAAGAGGCTAATCAAAACTATGTTTTGATTAGCCTCTTAGCTTGTAGTTAAAACTTACATTGAACGCTATCTAAGCATTAAACATAATATAGCGAGTGTGTTCACATCAAAAAGATTTGGCATAAAGTATACTCACTAGTTATCTAATCAGATGTTGTCATGAATTTTGACTGCAGACCATACAGATTAATAAAAAATGCAAAGGGGAGACAGCATGAAAACGCAACCAGCTGAAAAAATAGTTACTTCTTTGTATGAATCAAGTAATCGTAGTAAAATATCCCGACATTTATTATATTTAATTAGTCGTCAAAATTTTTGTGAACAACGTCCGTTAATAATTCTGTGTATCGGTTCGGAACGGTATACGGGAGATGCGTTAGGTCCGTTAGTTGGTTCATATCTGCTTGAAAACAGTGCAGGTATTATAATTGGTACGTTAGATGAACCAGTACATGCCGGAAATCTGGCGGATACAATTAAAAAAATTGAAAGGCAATATGCTAACCCGATTATTATTGCCGTTGATGCTTGCTTAGGGAATAAAGATGAAATTGGAAATATTGAAGTATGGCAAGGCGGATTAGAAGCGGGGATAGCGGTGGGCCACAAATTACCTTGTGTGGGGCAAATTTCAATTATTGGTGTAGTTAACAGCGGCGGGCAGTTCGGATATTTTGAACTGCAAAATACCCCGCTATCGATAGTCATTAAACTTATGAAAGTAATAGGTGAAGCAATAAGTGATGCTCTTAAAGTATTGCCTAAGACCACTAATGCAGTAATATATTAGGTTACTCCCTAAACAGTTTATCCCACATCATATACAACAGGACTAAACCGGAAGCAAATAAGATCCCAAAATCGCCGATATATTTCTCCATTTTATTACCCTCCCTGTTGCGATTATAAGTGATAGCTATATTTTGTGCAAGGACAATTCTCGTTAGCAAAAAAAAAAGGGACAGATTATCTGCCCCTGCTAGTATGTTATTAACTTTGGCAATTTGCGCTACCGCGACCCATGCGAGGACGTTTACCTTGTTTACCACTTGGACCAAATCCGTTGAATTGACCGTTTTCGATGCGGGATTTCATGGCTTCATAGCGTTTATCGGCTTGTTCTTGAGTCATTTTTCCAAACTCAACAAATTTGTTCATCATTTGTTTGCGTACTTCCAGTGATTGCAGGAATAATGGTTTTATTTCTTGTTTTTGCGCATCAGTCAGGTTGATTTGTGGTCTAGGACCCATTTTTGGACGAGTTCCGCGTTTTTCACCAGGAGCTTTGTTCATCCAAGCAATGCGTTGGTCGGCTTGCTCTTGAGTCAACACACCAAACTTGACGTACTTTTGTAGAATTTGCTTTCTATTTTCAACCATTTTGTTGTGTAGCGGCTGCAGTTCTTGTTTTTGTTGGTCAGTTAATTGGATTCTGTGTCCTCTTCTGGCTTTACCAAAGCGGCCATGATGACCAATTCCATTGAACTGACCGTTTTCAATGCGAGATTTCATGGCTTCATAACGTCTATCAGCTTGTTCTTGAGTCATTTTACCAAACTCAACGAATTTGTTCATCATTTGTTTGCGTACTTCCAGTGATTGCAGGAATAATGGTTTTAATTCTTGTTTTTGCGTATCAGTCAGGTTGATTTGTGGTCTAGGACCCATTTGCGGACGAGTTCCACGTTTCTCACCAGGCGCTTTGTTCATCCAAGCAATGCGTTGGTCGGCTTGTTCTTGAGTCAGAACACCAAGCTCGACATATTTTTGTACGATCTGTTTTCTGATTTCAACCATCTTAGTGTAAAGCGGTTGCAAATCTTGTTTTTGTTGATCAGTTAACTGGACTTTATTTTTTTGCAGTCGCCCTTCCGGAGCAGCAGCTCCGACGATAGAAGCGGCAAACGCTAAAATTAGCAAGCCGACAACTGCAAAGATTGTAATTTTTTTCATTTATATCATCTCCTTTGTTTGTTTGATCTTAGTTTATCAAGCAGATTTAGCAAAAGTTTGACATAAATGTGACAAGTTTGTGAAATGCTCATAGGTGATTATTGACATAGGCTGGATGTTACACAATAATTGGAAGTAGGGGGAGGTGCAGTTATGTCAGAGCAAACAATTTTAATTGCCGATGATGACCAACAGATTAGGGAATTATTAGCATTATATTTTTTAAAAGAAGGTTTTAAAGTTGAAGAAGCTGCCGATGGGGCGCAAGCCATTTTAAAAGTTCAACAGACTCAGCCTAATATGGTTATTTTAGATATTATGATGCCGGTTCTTGATGGTATGGAAGTATGCCGGCAAATTCGAAAAATTTCGCGAGTGCCGATTATCATGCTTACGGCACGTGATGAAGATGATGATCGGATCATGGGCTTGGAAGAAGGGGCGGACGATTATATTACTAAACCGTTTAACCCTCGCGAAGTGGTGGCTCGGGTCAAAGCAGTTTTACGGAGAGTACCCGATTCTACATTTGTCAGTGCGGACAAATTGAAATTTTCTAATTTGGAAATTAATATTGCCGAATATACGGTAACAACCAGTGGTAAAATAATTGATTTGACCGCTAAAGAGATGGAGTTATTATGGTATTTGGCATCGCATCCGGGACGGGTTTATTCGCGTGAACAATTGCTGGAATCAATCTGGGGATACACCTATTATGGGGATACCCGGACTGTTGATACCCATATAAAACGAATTCGCCACAAAATCGGAGCTAAAGAAAGCTCGCCCTGGGATATTAAAACAGTTTGGGGTGTGGGCTATAAATTTGAGGTGAAACAGTGAGAAAGTCTTTGCAGTTTCGCATCTTATACACTTTTATGCTAGTAGTTGTATTAGTATGGCTGGGCATGGCTATCGGTATGTCTGTTTTAATTAGGGAATACTTTTTTGCCAGCAAAGAAAAAGAGTTAATCGACAAAGGCTTTGAATTAGCTGAAGTCGTTAGTGAGTATCAAGGCGGCAATATAGATCTAGAGCAGTTAAGCCAATTGATTAATAGTCTTGACAGCTTTCTAGATTCCAGAGTGTGGATCGTCGACCGGACGGAACAACTGATTGCTGTTTCTATTCCTAATACGCACGGTATGCGCCCGCATCCTCCTAACCATCAGGAAGAGAAAGTTAGGATCAAAGGACGGGGAATTCGCTCAATTATGCGAGGTTTAGAGCAGGTAAATGAAGGTAAAGTTTGGACCCGTACTTTTTATCACCCTTATTATGAGGAGAATATGCTGATTGCGGCTGTACCGGTTACTGATAAGGATGGTAAAGTATTTGCGGCTGTAATTCTTAATTCGCCGATCCGCGGTATGAATCAGTTTTTGCAGAGGATATACCTATATATTGGTTTGACCGGGTTATTAGCCATTTTATTAACCGTATGGATCGTAAATCGTTTGGCCCAAGGTATTGTAAAGCCGCTGAAAGAAATGCAAGTTGCAGCAGCGGCTATGGCTCGCGGCAATTACAAAATCCGGGTTCAGACCGAAACTGATGATGAAGTTGGCGAGCTTGGCAGTTGCCTTAATTCTTTAGGAGAGGATTTGGCGGCTTTTGTTGCGCAAACGCAACGAGATGAAAAACTTAGAAGAGATTTTGTTGCTAATGTTTCGCACGAACTGCGTACGCCGCTCACTATTATTCGTGGTTATCATGAAGCAATTTCGGATGGTACCGTCAGCGAACCATCGATCATAAACAGATATCAAAATTTGATTCAAACTGAAATCATTCGCTTAGAACGACTTATTAAGGATTTGCTGGATCTCAGTCGTTTGCAGGAGCGAGGGTTTCTGGAGGAAAAACAGCTGATTCCTTTGGATGCAATTGTAAAATCAGTTACCAATATTCTTGAACAGAAGATTCGGGATAAGAATATTACGCTAGAGTTATCATTGGAGAAATTACCCGAAATTATGGGCAATGGTGATCGCTTGCTCCAATTGTGTTTGATAATGCTAGATAACGCTATAAAATATACACCGGAAGGCGGGCGTATTATAACCACAACCGGTGTGTCAAATAATGCTGTATATCTTGAAATTCGAGATAATGGGCCGGGGATTCCGGCTGATGATTTACCGTATATTTGGGAAAGATTTTATAAAGTAGATAAATCTCATGGCAAACAGGACAGTGGCACAGGACTGGGCTTAGCTATAGCCAGAGAAATTATTGAAATGCACGGTGCAAAAGTTGAAGTTGACAGTAATATTGGACTTGGCACTGCGTTTAAAATATTCTTTCCTATTCCTTGATGTGACAGGCACAAATCGCCATCTTCCTCCATAGAATTAACCACAGGTTTATACGGGGGTGGATGGCTTGCTTTCTTTTTTGGCGATCATTACCGATTCCATACTTAAAGGATTTGCCCTGTTAGTATCTTATATAACAGGTAATACTTTCCCTTATCCCTTGTCAGCGCGAGAGGAAATGAATTATTTAGAGAAACTTAAGGATGGCGACGAAGCGGCAAGAAATATCCTTATCGAGCGTAATTTGCGGTTAGTCGCGCATATTGTAAAAAAGTTTGATAACACCGGAGAATTGGTAGATGATTTAATCTCAATCGGTACTATTGGACTGATTAAGGCAATCAACACTTATGACCAGAGCAAAAAGACGCGACTAGCCACATATGCCGCCCGCTGTATCGAAAATGAAATTCTTATGCACTTACGAAGTACCCGGAGAATGCGCACCGAGGTCAGTCTGTATGATCCTATTGGTGTTGATAAAGAAGGCAATGAAATAACTTTGATTGATGTTTTGGGGACAGCTCCGGACGAAGTCGCTGAAAAGGTTGAAAGCCAATGTGAACAAGAAAGGCTAAGCCTGCATATTAATTGCTTAAGCAGACGGGAAAAATGGGTATTGGAGATGAGATTTGGTATTCCGGATGGTCACAAGGCAATTAATAAATTGTGCAAAAATATGTCTGCTGATGATTAGAAAAAGGTTAATCCACTAATATATACTTTCGTCTAAAATATATTATGGTTCTAAGTTTTAGACAATTTAACATAAAGGGTTGACAATTATTTATTCGTTGTCAGCCCTTTTGTATGTGATAATCCATCAGGTTGTTTAATACTATGAATTTTCGGCGCAATATACGGTCATAGAAACCACGAATTGAAGGGGAGAGAGGAGTATATACAACCTCAATATTACAATATGCGGCCAGATCAAAAGGGTCGCGCGTTTTATATTTGCATACAAGGTGATTAACACGTCTCCTGATATGCATAGAACCTCCGATAGATAGAACTTATGTTCGACAAAAAGTGACAAATAAAAACACGGACAAATTCTAGTGCCGTGTTATTTTATTATTTTTAATTTCTAATGTCATCTTCATGTTCTGCTGCTTTTCGAACAAGGAAAGTAATATCGGCAGCCATGCGGTCAAGTTTGGTGTTAATACTACCAATAGTATCTTTAGTTGCAGTGGTGTGCAATAAGCTGTCATATTTGGCGTCAAGTTCATCGGTGCGATGGAGCAAGGCTTTTATCAATTGGGTATTTTCGTTAAGCTGGCCTTTAACCGAACCAATATCGTTGGTTAATTCATTAAGCTGGCCTTTTATGCCAGATAGTTCTTTAATAACCAGTTTTTGAAATTCTTCATTAGTCAACTTTTTCACCTCACTTGACTTGCTTGTTGAGTTTCACAATGTACCTATCGTGCTAGGCACCAAATTGAACAGTTTAAGGAACACTTGGATGTGCGCCTGGATGCCATTCACAACGACCTGTCATATGTTGTCGGTAAAGTCAAGCCGGGCAGCTGGCTTACTCATATCAAGAATCATAGTCTTACCGCAGCCAGGACACACGATACTTTGGTTGTTTAAGATCACGGAAATTGATAATTTTATTCTGAATCCACATTCAGGACAATTAATGGATGGTTCTAAATTTTTATTATCCATATAAAACACTCCTATGTAGGTGATCTCTACAAATTATTTCGACATTAGAAAGTAATTTCCTTGTAATAGATTAGCAAGAACAGTCAACCACTATATTGCAGTAGCCTGAGATGTTCAAGCTGTGGTATGGTATCCAGCAAAATTTGGTACAACTGTACCGTACATGCCAAAGACCATATTCGGTTAGAGCGGTTAAGCAAGATGTGGTCATCAACGGTCTTACCGGCGCAACGATGAAGTTATAGCCGAAACTGATGATCTCCATGACCTGGCGGCCGAGCAGACCGGACGTTGTTGCTGCATAATGGAATTGGATCCGGTGTATTGCGATGTTATAGTTCGTTGGTGGGAAGAGTTTATCGGTCAAAAGACGATTTTATTATAATAAGTACCACCCGATAATACAATATTAACTTGAACGCTCATATAGTAAACTCCTTTCAAATAAGGCGCTATGTTGCTCCGTCATATACTTTAGCAGTGCAATTTATAATCATCATATTTTTCACCTGCCTGTTAAATATTCACATTTATTATACATTTAACATGAAATAATGACAATTATATAAAGATGGTGACGGCGTAGAATGCCAAAAGAACGAAGTCCTAATTTTGCTATCAGCGCTAAATTTGTAAAACCAGCTGCCTAAAGAAGTCATGAACCTGGATTTTATCGCTGTAAAATATTATAATATATATAAACATGAGTTTGAAAAAATCGATAAAGTAATGATCATTTGTTTAAGGTCGGTACTCATGTATATCGGTAAGACTAGGTAAGTAGGTGATTTTGATGTTGGAAAAGCTGTTTAAACTAACCGATAAAAATGCCAAGGTGGTACTTAATTCAGGTGAGAGTTTCATCTGTGTGCCGTTGCAGTATCTGGAGGAAGAATACGAATCTTTTCTGGTAAGGGTGTCTGAAACCTCAGGCATGTATAGCCAAGGTTCCCTAGTTGAGCTTGAAGAGTCGCAAATTAAATCTGTTGTTCAAGTATAAAGGCGCTTAAGTTATTACATAAAGCGCTTTTATATTTTTAATTTTCGTCAAATTAAACACTCTCAAGAGTGTTATTTTTATGCCCAAAACGCAGTGACCGGCCTTAAAAACTTGCTGCGGAAAAAGGCGACGGCTTAAAAATGGAGGTAAGGAAATGGACGGCGATGCCACCAATGAACGCTCCGCCAGGTAATCAGCAACAACGGGGAGGTCTAAATAAAAATAGTGAATACCGGCCGTAAATCCGCCAATGAGCACGGCTACATATCCAGTTTACACGAATAGGATAATATGGAGGTGAAATAAATGATAAAAGGTATCGATGTATCTGTGCATAACGGAATGATAGATTGGCAAGCCGTGGCTGCTGCCGGTATTGAATTTGCCATAATTCGTTGCTCCTATGGTCTCCAATCTAAAGATGCAATGTTTGCTCAAAACATCGCCGGGGCAAAAGCGGCCGGTCTGCAAGTCGGCGCATATCATTATTCCTATGCCCTGAGTGTAGAAGATACAATCCAGGAAGCAGCCAACTGCCGGGAGGCGATTGAGACAGCGGGGATAGCACTTGATCTTCCTGTGTTCTTCGACATGGAAGACGCGGACGGATACAAATCACGAAATGGTTTTTCCTTTGATCCTGCAGAAATTACGGCTATGTGTCAGGCTTTTATTGAAAATGTCGGCATTGACTGTGGTATTTATGCTTCTTACTATTGGCTGACTGATTATATAGACTGGCGCAGCATAGGTTGTGCAGTTTGGAATGCGCAGTGGGGACCGAATGACGATATCCAAGGATATATCTGGCAGTATACTGATTCCCTAGAAATCGGCGGGCAATTGTTTGACGGAAATATTAAATATTAGGAGGAATGAACATGGATTGGTTGATTAAAAAGTTAAAGGCAGTAAGCAATTCCCTGGCTGGAAAAGCCGAGTATTTAGAGAAACTGGATGCCGAAACCAAGGCCAAGATTAATGCCGATACCAAGCGGGCCTTTTGGCTTGGAGTTGGTAGTCTGGCCATCATTGAGGGAGTTTTATACCTGGTGGTGAGGTAGGTGTTATTGATTGGTTCAAAAAATATTGTCATTATTATTGTGTTGTTTTTTATTGCTATTGCCGGTTGGTACGTGTTCGGCCCAGACCTATCAAGTGACCGATCCGGAATTGACGAGGCTCGAACAAATATTCAATCAGCTAGCGAGCAACAATCAAAGGCTGCTGAACGAATTAAGTCAGTCGAAACAGGACTTGACGATAGCGCGGCAAAAGCTGGCCGAATATCAACAGGACTTGCAGGCACTGCAGCGGCAATTGCTAACGTTGAAACAAGAATCGATTCAGGCCAAAACGGAGCTCAGTCAAGCGCAGAGCTCATTGCAGAAGGCCAATCGATCCTTGCAAGAATACGAAAAAGAAATCAATTCTAAAATGAAGAAAATGAAACTGCAACAAGCGATATGTGTGCTTGCTGCAGTCATACTGGCTGTTAGATAGCTCCTTAGGTTGCCGCTCTGTCCTTCGGGATGGGGCGGCTTTTTTGTTTATTTCACTTAGACAATAGTCTCATTAAGTTACAATTTTCGGTTAGGCTGAAGTGGAAGATGAATTGATATTGCTTCACCAGCTTCAAACAATGCTTTGTCAACTGCAGTTAATCCAACATCTTTGCTTCTTATTGATACCCATGAAACGACTCTGTCATCAAGAAAAACCGACTCTTGATCATTTGCTGCCTTGGCTGTAATGATATTGCTGTAAATAGTTTGCTTAGTATAGATATCAAATATTTTAACTGTCATGGAAGCTGAGAATTTTTTCCCATATCTAAATAGAGCGACCTGTTCTTTTCTATTAAAGGGATGTAGTTCTAAATATACGGCATAATCAATTTCATCATTCGCAAAAACGTTTATTATTTCTTTATCTGCTGATTTCGAAGTGGCAAGAGTTGCCATTATTTTATAATATTTTTGATGATTAATTACTTTATAAAGTCCGTCTACTTTTCTATGAAGAAAATTTGTAATATGTTCATTTAGAACATCATCGAAAGCGCTTTTGGAGTTATTAATAAAAACTAAAGTGACAGTCGCTTTTTCACGTTCTTGTGCATTTGTGACACTTAATGCGCAAATAACATTAAAACTGATTATTAGAGCTATTATAATCCTTAAAACCATAGTAATCACTCACTAATCTTTTTTTTCAGGCTTTTTTAAAGGTAAACGAACTTTTATAACTGAATTCATTTTTTCAAGTGCTTTATTCAATGCTTTTAAAGATACAGATTTATTGCCTATGCCACCGAGCATAGTTGAATCAGAAGCAAACTCAGTAAACTTACCGTTATACAAATATTTATTTTTTGAAAGATCAATTATTTTTAATGGTATAATAGCAGTCATATCAATACCATACGTAAAGAAGGTTTGTCTCTCTTTCCTAATAAAAGGTTGAAGTTCACAAAAAAGAACATAATCAACATTTTCACCTTTAAATACATCAATAATATCGGATCTCTCAGCTGTTGCAATATCAACTATACCTGATTTATTTAATAACTCTATATAGCGGGTTCCAGGTATAATATTATAATTCTTTTTCAATAAACTATCAAAATTATCCATTATTGTTTTGTTAATTTCATCATCATAGGTAGTTTTCGCATTATTAATATATAATAATGCTACATTTGGCTGGTTCTCTTTACTTGAAGAAAATTCAAAAGCATGTGCATTCGGGATGAAAGTTACAGAAAATAATATAGCTGTAACTATGAAAAGCATTAATATTTTTTTCATCATAGTCCCCCCTAATAATTTTAGTGAAAAAAAAGTAAATTACATACTAAATTTTTCCTTTTTAAATAATACCATAAATATCAAATAATTACAAAAATAAAATATTATCCCCCGCTTTGGCAGGGCTTATTTTTTTACACCAATTACCAACGGGTTTAATACTTGCTTTTCTCCTATAGGCATGTGTGGATAAGTTTTTATTCGGGTAATCGTAGAGCATGATGAAGATGGCAATATCCGTCCACTGTCGTTGAAATGGACAGATGGCCGAATTTTGCAATTGATCGGATTTTAGACGTACGCCAGGCTGTAGCTTTAAGGCTGAACACACGTGCTTTGAGTTTATAGCAAAATGCAAATTTGTGGTATAATGAAACATAGAGTTGGAACTGAAAGAAGGAGATAGAGTATGAAATTTAAGCCTTTAGTTGTTTGTTTACTTGTAGTTGCATCTCTATTTGTAGGAATAGCTTCTGCATTTGCAGCAAATTGGATATATGTAGGGCATACGAAAAATGGATATTCGTGGTATGTGGATGGCAACACATCTAAGAGAATCGGTAATACTGTTGTTTTTTGGCAGTTGATTGTTTGGGATACGCCTAGTAAAAGTGGCGTGAAGAAAGGTATGATTAAAATAAAAGCTACATTGTCTAACCCTCGTACAAGGCAGACTCTAGAAACATATGCATATGATTCCAATAATAAAGAGATTACTCATAATCTTCATCCTGGGGAAATTAATCGGGTTTCTCCAGGCTCAATAAATGATAACTGTATTGATATTGCTCTTAAATATGCAAAATAAAATAGAAATATTTGTAATGGCGGCGGGATATGATGTATAAAACACGGTATAGACTTGTGCCGTGTTTTTGTACATATGAGTTTAGTCATATTCTTCGAATAATACAGATAATCATATGAAGGCAATGAAATAACTTTGATTGATGTTTTGGGGACAGCTCCGGACGAAGTCGCTGAAAAGGTTGAAAGTCAATGTGAACAAGAAAGGCTAAGCCTGCATATTAATTGCTTAAGCAGACGGGAAAAATGGGTATTGGAGATGAGATTTGGTATTCCGGATGGTCACAAGTACGGATGATTAGAGAGGTGAAATAAAGCTGTAGCAATATTGAATATTTTCTTGTCTTGCGACATACCACCGGTAGAGCTTGCTGACAAAATAAGGGGAGTAGCATAATGGACAAAATTACGGTAATGGCTAACCGGGCAAGAGCGGCTTTTAATGCGAAGCAGGCCAAGTTGCCTCGCGAGATTGTTCCTGTAGGTTCTTTTTCTCAGCGTATTTTAACGACCTTTGCTGGCAGCACCTCTATAATAATATATCGCCCACATACAGCAAAGGAAGAATTTCTACCCGTTTTTGTCAATATTCACGGTGGTGGGTTCGTTATGGGTAGCGCATGTGATGATGACGTATGGTGCAGAAAAATTGCAAATATCGTGGGTTGTGTTGTTATCAATATCGATTACCACCTTGCTCCAGAGCAGAAGTTTCCAGTAGCACTGGAAGAGTGCTACTATGTTATCAAATGGATATATACTAATGCATTAGAGTTAAATATTGATCCTAATCGCATAGCCGTTGGCGGGCATAGTGCCGGTGGTAATCTGGCGGCGTCATTATGCCTGCTGTCAAGGGATAGGGGGGAATTTCCGATAGTGTATCAGGTACTGAACTATCCTCCACTAGACTTGTCTATCGACCCATTCAATCGTCCATCGACAGATAGCTTACTGACACCAAAGGCACAAGACTTTTTCAATTCTTGTTATTTTAACACTGCAGCGGATGCTCTTAACCCCCTAGTTTCTCCTTTACTAGCTGCAGACTTGTCCGAATTACCGGACGCCCTAATCATTACGGCAGAATATGACCCCTTAAGACAGGATGGAAAAGTATATGCCGAACGTTTAGCAGAAGCCGGTGTTGAGGTTACGTATAGAATGTTCCCGGGATGTATGCATGCGTTCACTCATTTTAGTTCACATAAGATGTCTAAAGAGGCCTGGGCGTTGATATATTCTCAACTAAAGAGAGCTTTTGGGGTAGGGAAAAACAATTGAAATTAATACTGCGTCTGATTTTATTAATATCAGAATAGTGGACATACTAGCTGTAAAGGAGGGTTATAATTGACTAGTATGGTTTGGATGTTAATCATAGGGGCAGTTGCAGGATGGTTGGCAGGAAATTTAGTAAGAGGACATGGATTTGGATTATGGATAGATATGATTGTTGGGGTAATTGGTGCATTTATCGGTAATTTTTTATTTTCAATGGTAGGAATAGGAACATTTGGGGTAATTGGAAGTTTCATATCAAGTTTGGTCGGAGCGGTAATATTTGTTTATATAATTAGGATGTTTAGTAATAAATCGACCGGAAATAAATGAAATAAAAAGGTGTAATTGGTATTAACGCCAGAGGATTTGAACAAATCGCCAGCGATACCCTCGGTACAAAACAGAATACTATAAACATAGTATATATAATAATCCTTCCTGTCATGGAAATGACATGAAGGATTATTGGCATTTTATGGGGAATTTTTTTTAAGAAGTATTTCGTTTGACATTATAAACAGATATTGAATAAGTAATATATTTGGGGGAGAGCAGTCCCAAATTACCGGATAAAGGCGTAATAAAATGGGTAATATTAGCACTAGGTGTTAGGGATTATATCAGAATGTGCCTGCTGAAGAAAAGTTGCCAGCAGTGGCTATCCTATACTATTGACATTACGGAATCTTGAATAAGAGGTACGAGTGGGCGATGATCTGAATCTTCACTAAATTATGCAGGGCTACGTTTATGATTTTACGATAGGTAAAATGGTAATTGGTTTGATGATACGGCACAGGCGTTATATAATCAGGATTAGAGAAGGATAGCTGGGGCAATCCAGGAGTAGATTGACTCGGTATAGGTATGGACTTGCTTAACAAAGGAGAGCTGTTTTTTGACGTTCAAAATTTCCGTGGTATTAACTGTAATGGTTGTTTTAGTAGGAGCAATTTTTCCTACGGTTTTAGCAAAAATGGCCCAAAATATGTTTGAAGGAATTATCGCTAGTTTCGGTTGGTTTTACTTATGGGTTACCTTAGGTTTCTTAGTATTTTCGCTTTATTTGGCCTTTGGTCCGTATGGAAAAATTCGTCTGGGACATGACGAAGACAGACCCGAATATACCAATCTTACTTGGTTTGCTATGTTATTTAGCGCAGGTATGGGTATAGGCCTGGTATTCTGGGGTGTGGCTGAACCGATGTTTCATTATATAAGTCCGCCGATGGGACTAGAAGGTAGAAGCGCGGAAGCTGCCAGGGTGGCGTTACGCTATGCTTTTTTTCACTGGGGACTTCATCCTTGGGGGATTTATAGTATAATGGCTCTGGCTCTTGCGTACTTTAACTTCCGAAAAAACAGCAAAAATCTTATCAGTGCTACGTTTACCCCGCTTATTGGCCGCGCAACAGAAGGTATTCTGGGTAAATCAATTGATGTGTTTACAATCATTGCTACTGTTTTCGGGGTGGCAACTTCCTTAGGATTGGGTGCTTTGCAGGTTAATAGCGGTTTGAGCAGTATGTTTGGGTTACCTGGTAGTGTAATGATGCAGATTATCATTATTGCCTGTGTAACTGTGTTATACATTCTTTCGGCTTCGACCGGCTTAGATAAAGGAATTAAGATATTAAGTAATGTAAATATAGTTTTGGCTATCACATTGATGCTATTCGTATTAGTAGTAGGACCAACCTCATTTATATTGGATGTTTTTACACTCACTTTTGGCGAATATGTTCAAAACCTGCTTTATATGAGTCTGCGCATGAGTCCGTTTACGCAAGGCAGTTGGATGAGTCAGTGGACATTGTTTTATTGGGCTTGGTGGATTGCATGGGCACCATTTGTCGGTTCCTTTATAGCACGTATCTCACGGGGACGCACAATTCGGGGATTTATTTTAGGTGTTCTGATTGCACCCAGTATTTTTGGCTTTTTCTGGTTCTCCATATTTGGCGGAACAGCTTTAAATCTGGAAATATTTCGTGGCTACTCTATCGGTGAAGCTGTGCAGTCAGATATGGCATCAGCGTTGTTTGCCACTTTGGAATATTTGCCTCTCGGAAAAGCTGTAGCGTTATTATCGTTGTTATTGATTATAAGTTTTTTTATTACTTCCGCCGATTCTGCTACTTTTGTGTTAGGTATGTTTTCCACTGACGGAAATCCAAACCCCAGTGCGGGCATAAAATTGACGTGGGGGATATTGCAATCTTCAATTGCTACGGTACTTCTTGTAAGTGGCGGGCTCATGGGATTGCAACAGGCTTCAATCATTGCATCTTTGCCTTTTTCGGTCATAATGATCTTTATGTGCATTTCACTTTGGAAGTCGTTAAGGAATGAAAAATTCAAATAAATTTAATATTGGGCGGTTAGTTTTATGCTGTGCAAAAAGCAGCCTCGCCTTGCAATATGGCTGAGACTTCGGTATTTATAGGTGATCCTCCGCAACTGTTTTGTGAGCTATGCTGGCAGCATGATCGCCTATGCGTTCAAGATTGCTGGCTATATCGACAAAAAGGATTCCCGCATCACTGGTGCAGACTCTTTCATTCATTCGCTTAATGTGAGTATTACGCAAATCACGTTCCATTTGGTCAATAATCTTTTCTTTTTCAAAAACCGTTGAGGCCAGTTCTACATTATTAGTAAAGAAAGCTTGAAGCGCTTTTTTAAATGTTTCGTTAGTTAATTCGAACATTTCGTTCAATTCAATGATCGCCTCATCGGAGAACGATACATTGTTTATTGTCCGATCCTCAAGTAACTCAACAATGTTTTCCATATGATCTCCTACACGCTCAATATCACGAATAGTATCCATAAGTTGATTGTGTTCTTTTGATTCATAAGGGCTAAGCGATTTGGTGGATATAGTCACTAAATATTCAGTAATTACTTTATCCAGTTGATTAATTGCTTGTTCGTACTGAAGAGCAAGTGAAGCATGCTTCTGTTCTTTGTTATTTAAAAACAGAAACGCTTCATTAACAGCATCTGCAGCAAATTCGCCCATGCGTTTTACCTCATTTTTTGCTTGTCCTAAAGCAATGTTTGGGGATTGTTCGATTACGGTAGTACTTAAATGTTGTAATTGTATATTAAGCAGTCTATCTTCTCCGGGAATTATTTTGGTTACAAGCCAAGCAATTGCAGCAATAAACGGAAATTGAATAATCGTATTGGTTACATTAAAAATGCCGTGAGCAAACGCAATCGTCATCTCAGGATTTAAGTTCAAGGATGACTGCAAATATGCAATAAAATTGGTAAATGGCCCTAAGACAAGTAAAAAAATAACCGTTCCGAGTAGATTGAACAATACGTGAACAACTGCTACTCTTTTTGCCGAAATCGAAGTGCCGATTGCGGCTAAAATAGCAGTAATTGTCGTTCCAATATTATCTCCAAACAATACAGGTAGTGCTGCACGCAGGTTAAGAGCACCCTGCGCAAATAACTCTTGCAGTATTCCAATGGTTGCGCTAGAACTCTGAACAATAATTGTGAATATAGTACCTACAAGCACACTAAGTATTGCATTATCACTCATACTAACTGTAATTTGTTGAAATTCATCTAAAGAACGAAGGGGTTTCATTCCTGAACTCATTAGTTCTAAGCCGAAGAATAATGTGCCAAAGCCAAATATAATTTGGCCGAGGGCATTTATTTTTTTGCTCTTGAAGAAAAATAGCAAGATGGAGCCGGTCGCAATGATTGGTAAAGCATATTCACCGATATCAATCCCGATAATGAAGGATGTAACAGTTGTTCCGATGTTTGCTCCCATAATGACGCCAATAGCTTGATGAAACGTCATGAATCCCGCACTCACTAATGCTACAGTCAGTGCAGTTGTGCCAGAACTTGATTGAATTAAGGCCGTAATAAAAATTCCTGCTAATACTCCCATAAAGGGATTTGTTGTAAAGCGGTCTAAGATGGCTCTTAATCTTCCACCGGCCGCAGCCTTAAGACCTTCCCCCATATATTTAATGCCAAATAAAAAGATACCGAGGCCGCCAACGAACTCAAATATCATGGTCTGTAGATCAAAGTTCAACACGAGCAACTCCTTTAGATTTATCCAGATGATGATAGTAGGGTAATAATCTTTCCTGCATCGGAAAACATGCCGGTAGATGATGCTGGTTATGTTAAGCGGCTAGTCTAGATCATCCATACCATAGGTGTTATTTCGATTATGGTTTCGGATGAAATTTTCTTTGCTAGTTGCTTCTTGGGTAGCTGGTGATTTATTTACTTCAATACTGGGGATAGTACCCGGAACAGGTTGGGATTTATCTATACCTTTCATCCACGGCGCGAGTAATATATAGCTCGTGACAGCCCCTGCAATCAAAACAATAGCTAGAATTACACCAAGCCACTTATGAAGTTTAGAAATTTGTTGATAATATTTCACTTTATGCCTCCAAATTTAAGATGGTTTAAGCTAATATTCGCGGTTAGTCTAGTTTATCCAATTTTGCAGATTAGTTTACCAAAAATGAAATTGAACTTTTACGATATTGCAGAACTTGTTGGTATTGCCTTTGTTATAATAGGATGAGCTACCTGGGGATGAGGAGAAAAGTGGTTGGAATTTATGCTAAGTTTAAGGGCAGTCCATATAGATTGATCGCATACAAATAATAGAGGTGATTCAATGGAACAGAAATATGATGCTACTTACCATTTTGGTAAGGTCGTTGTTCACGTTGTAGCTCCTCCGCCAATGACCGAAGAAAAGAAACAAAAAATTCTTGCAGAGTTTTATAAACACGCATGGACTGCTTGGAACGATCTGCCTGTCGAACAGAGACTAAAAATTAACGCACAGTATGCTAAGGACGAATAGATTACCTAAAATACAAAAGAGAATTACCCAGCTGCGGTGGGAAATTCTCTTTTGTATTTTACGGATTTAAGAGAGTGAAAAGTAAAATTATAATTGATGAAAAATTGGATAACATTGGTTGATAAGTCAATTATGATCAGCGAAATACAAGAATAAGTAAAAAGGTGAAAACAACGCCATATATACCATTTATAATTATGAAAACATATAATATACATCCTTAGGAGTATAAAATTGCTACAAGCGATTAGATGCATAAGTTAATACACCGTTAGTTCATTCTCTAGACGGAAGTGATGTAGTGATTAACCAATTATAATATATATGATAGTATTTTTATTTCGTAAATATTGTAACTGGAGGATAGGTGATGAAAATATTAGTTATTGGCGACAGCTATGGACTCCCTCGCTGGCACCAATATATTGACAGGGTCGAACTTTACTATAAAGACACGTATCCGGAATGCTTGCGAAGTATACTACTGGACCGCTATCATGAGGATATTTTACTAGTGAATCATTGCCGGCATGTCAATGTGTCCCTTGCCTTGTTACGGGGAGAAGCTAATGATGTATATTTTTTAGAACCTGATTTTGTCGTTGTTCAGCTAGGTCTAGTTGATCTTTGGCCGGTTTATGGTCGTAATATAGTCCCGCCTTTTGCGGATTTGGCAGGTAAAGACCCGTGGGTAGATTTGGAACAATACCGTGAAAATCTAGAACGGTTTATAAAGTTTTGTTCAAGCAGAGATGAGCTTAAAGGGATTGTACTTGTTAATATACCTAAGGTAAGTGAGGAGCAGTATCAGCGATATCCTGCAAGTCATACTAGAACAATAAGCTACAATAAAATTTTGACAACGTTGGCCCGATTCCCAGTTGCCTTGGTTGATGCCTACTCCTTAGTGGAAGAATTAGGGCAGGCTGCAATTGGTAGTGATGGTATACATCCTACCGCCTTGATGTCCCACAAACTGGCGGATCGCATTGCCAATACTATAAAAATTTAAAAATAATAATTTGGGGGTAAAAACATGAAAGGTCAGATTGTAAAAAGTGAATTGATCGAACAGATTATTAAGTTGGAAGAGGAAATGTTTTTAGCGGTGAGATCTATGGAATCTGCACCTTGCCAGCAAATGATCGGAACTTTCAGGGCTATGCGGAATATGAGCCATTCAGTATTAAGTGAGGAAACACTGAAATCATATTTTAATGATCTCGTGCAAGCCAAAGAGGTAGGACGCAATCTTATGACGGAAAAGTATGCGCGAATGGATAACTTGATACCTCCGTTGAGTACCAACCCATTGATTGTTAAAATTGTCGATATTGAGATGGAGTGGATGCAACAGCTTCAGACAAAATACCCGCATGCTATTAAGGAAAAAGGCGGATTCGATAATTATATGAGAAGTGAATTAGAAACTTATTCTGATAATACTCTTCAATTTTATTATCGAGATATAATAACAGCAAAAGCAGATGAAGTTAATTTTGTCGAGCAGAGATACAAGAACCTGTACTTGGGTTTAGGATTTAGATCTCTTGATGAGGTTGAAGAAACGGCACGTAAAAATAGCAAATAAGTACTTTGGGAATTAACGGATGAGTAAGTCAGACCTATAGAACAGTATGATCAAAGCTTTTAAGTCTTGTTTGCCGTTTTAACGCGGTGGGAAAGACTTCTATAAGCATAATTATTGAGACTAAGATAACTGTGATTTCAAATGCGATGGCAAAGGCTATCACGGTATAGCGGGCCAAGGAAGAATTTATTAGAATTCCGAATAGCGTCGATAGAGAAATTAAGATAATGTAAATCCATTTAGTCATATAACCATCTCCTGATGATTTATCTGGCTTTTAAATGAAAGATCTAGCAAAGCCACCTTATGCCAAGGTGGTTTATTTATTATGTTTAAAAACTATAGCAATTTTTCAAGCTATTGACTCACCAAAAGATTGCTTAGCTCATAGTCTAAAGTAGCTACCTTTTGATGTTAGCCTTGTTGAACATTTAAATCTAGGGGTGATTACGAAACAGCCAAAAGGGTGATGTTGATGAAAGAAAGCGAACTCTCACATAATTTATCATTGCAGCCTTTACCTGAAGCTGCGGAATTGAAGCAAAAAGCAAAGGGTCTTTTCAAGTACATCGGCCCGGCTTTCATTGTAAGTGTGGCATATATGGATCCTGGTAATTTCGGTACGAATATTGCTGGAGGTTCGAAATTTGCCTACAATCTAATTTGGGTTATTCTATGGAGTAATTTAATGGCAATTTTCATTCAAATTCTTTCGGCAAAATTGGGAATTGCTACCGGCGTTCATTTGCCTGATCATTGTGGAAAGGTTTTTTCACGGCCCGTTAACTGGTGCTTGTGGTCAATAGCTACCGTGGCGGCGATGGCTACAGACCTTGCAGAATTTCTTGGGGGGGTATTGGGTTTCTACCTTCTATTCGGAATACCACTGGTGTGGGCTGCTTTACTCACAGGAGTGATTACCTTCGGGATTTGCCATATGCAAAAGTATGGACAGCAGATTGTTGAACGCATAATCACAGTCATGGTAGCGATCATTAGTATTGCCTATGTGTGGGAAATGTTTGTTGCCAAGCCGGAATGGAATAAAGTTGCTTATCATACTATAGTTCCTATACTTACTTCTGATAGTGTATTAGTGGCGGTGGGCATGTTGGGAGCAACCGTAATGCCCCATGTCATCTACCTGCATTCTCATCTGGTTCAGTCAAGACGTACTGAATGTATTGAAGACTGTAAACACCACTTAAAGATGGCTAAAATTGATGTATTCGTGGCTATGAACATGGCATTTATCGTAAACGCAGCCATGGTAATTGTAGCTGCTGCAGTATTTAACGGTAATGGTCTTGATGTCGATAGTATCGAGGCCGCGTATATGACGTTGCAGCCATTAATGGGTAATATGGCTGCCGGAGCCTTTGGCTTGGCGTTGTTGGCTTCCGGGTTATCATCATCTACTGTTGGTACGATGGCTGGAGAAGTAATTTTGGGGGGATTTGTCGGCTTTGATATACCTGCAAGTATAAGACGCTTAATCACAATGATTCCAGGCTTAGCAATTTTAATTGCAGGCGTGAACCCAATGGAGGCTTTAGTTTACAGCCAAGTGTCATTAAGCTTCGCTTTACCTGCAGCGATTATTCCATTAATGATTGTTACTAACAAAGCAAATGTTATGGGTAAGTTCAAAAACGGTCTACTCACGAATTGTATCGGTTGGATTATAGTTAGTATGATTATCGCTTTGAATACTGTTTTGTTGTACCTTACTTTTACTGGGCAAGGTTAAGTTTTGGACTTCTGCAAGGTTTGTAGAATTGTTATCTACAAACCTTGTGAATTTTCTGGGAAGAAAAATTAGAAGAGACCTTTATTTCCAGTAGTAGGTGGAAATAAAGGTCTCGCTATAGCAGGCGTACTGCCAGTAGAACCGGGCTTTCGCCAGTGTGTCGATTCTACTCACGGATTATTGTCCGTTAGCTACTCCCCTTTACGGGATAACTGTTTGATGTATTTTATGAAACGAATCACTTTAATGACACATATTTCTGCAAAAATTTGATGGATTGCTTTTTCTTTGCCACTTCTTCGCCAGACTATTTGCAGTTTTTAAAATTATGATTTAAACTAAAAAGTGCGGTTTCTGATCCATTCCCAAGCTTTGTCGGTCAGCCAGCCATTATAATCTTTCGTTACTCGGATAACCAATAATGTATCGTCGGTATCAATATGAGGCTTAAGTTTGTTGAATATTGCAGCAGCATCTTCCTGAGTATCGATTAACCATGACGAAGTTAATTGGTGCCACCAAGTCTCATATGACTTTATGGCGCCATATAATTCTTCGTAGTTTTTATCTTTTTTGTTTAAGTCATAACTAATCATATAAACAGCCAAAATATCACGTCCTTTCTATGACGGATTTCGACCTGACAAAGATATTTCCTGTAATCGATTAGCAAAAATGGTTGAAATAATTATCGGAAACGAGCAGTACTAACAAGGAAAAAATGTAGCCTGCTCATTTAGGCTGTACTCGATCATACATAAAGTCGGGTAGATAAACAGAACAATAGAAAAGGAAAGAACGGGGCAGTTTCAAAATTGGGGTGGTAGAATAATAATGAATGAAGAAGTTAGAAACAAAAGAGCAAAAGAAGTAACTTGGGCCGGTTTTTGGCTAAACATAGTTTTAACGGTACTCAAGATTTTCGCCGGCATTCAGGGGAAAAGTGCGGCAATGCTTGCGGATGGAATACATTCATTGTCGGATTTTATTACGGATATCGTTATTTTGATTGGATTTCAGTTTACGGCAAAACCAGCAGATGAAAGCCATAACTACGGTCATGGTAAATTTGAGACATTTGCAACAGTAATTATCGGATTAGCGTTAATATTTGCCGGCTACGGTATTTTTAAGTCAGGTGCGCAGAATATATATGCGGTTTTTGTGCAAGGCGTTACATTGGAAAAGCCTGGTATGATTTCGCTTGTAGCAGCGGTCATATCAATTGTTGGAAAGGAATGGCTATTTAGATACACGAGAAACGTTGGTATAGAAATAAACTCACCGGCTGTCATCGCTAATGGCTGGCATCATCGCTCAGATGTTTTTTCTTCTTTTGGGACCTTAATTGGTATTGGTGGTGCAATTTTTCTAGGATCTAATTGGACAATTCTCGACCCGATCGCATCTATTGTGGTTAGCTTTTTCATTTTTAAGGTGGCTTTAGAAATATTGGCTCCAGCCTTTAGTGAATTAATGGAGACATCTTTAGGAGCGGATGACATTGATTTTATTGAATCGACGATAGCGCAGCATCCTGAGGTAGTAAGTTCGCATAAACTTCGTACCCGCCGAATTGGTTCTAAAGCTGCTATCGAAGTGCATATCGAAGTTGATCCTAATTTGACCGTAAAGATTGCCCATATGATAGCGACCGAAATTGAAATGACGCTGCATGAGCATTTTGGTGAAGCAGTGTTTATAACTACTCACATTGAACCTGCTCCCGACAGAGTATGACGAATAAGACAGACGTCTCTTTTGATGACAAGTTGATGACAAGGGGACGTTCCTTTTTTGTCATAGAATAGTTAAAATGACTAAGTAGAAGCAACAGGTTATTGCAGGATTTTCAGAGCTTTATGGGAATATATGGTTTACAAGTATTATGTCGGCTGCGGCTGAGATGGGATGTTGTGAAGTATTGCGGTATGGTGGTCATTTGTTACTAAGAAAGGAGAATATATTATGATTTCAAGTAATGAGATCAAGGCTAGGGTGATCCAGTTAGGGGCAGATATTTGCGGATTTGCTGGCGTGGATCGTTTTGTTGATGCACCCCAAGGATTTCATCCTAAGGATATTATGAAGGAATGTAAAACAGTTATTGTATTTGCTGCCCGTTTTCCTGCTAATACACTTTCAGCGTCTACCCAATCACCATATACCTTTGTTCGTCACAAAATGGTTGATAAACTGGATACCATTACTTTTCAGCTTACTTCGGAACTGGAATCGGCAGGTGTCGGCGCAATTCCTATACCGTCTTCCGAACCTTATGATTACTGGGACAGTGAGCGACGGCACGGTCAGGGAATTTTATCATTGAAGCATGCCGCAGTACGAGCCGGCTTAGGAAAAATGGGAAAGAATACGCTTTTGATTAACGAACACTTTGGTAATATGCTTTGGCTGGGAGCTGTACTGACAGATTTAGAACTGGAATCGGATCATATGGCCGATTATGAGGCTTGTATTCCCGGTTGTCAGCTTTGTATTGATTCTTGTCCAGGGCAAGCCCTCGATGGTACCACGATTATTCAGCAGGCCTGTCGTAGTCATTCTACTAAATTTACCGAAGGTGGCGGAGTAGTACTGTTATGCAACCTGTGCCGCAAAATATGTCCGCGCCGACAAGGTATCAGATAATTGGAATTGATGAACCAGCGGGGTAAACTGTCTTGCTTTTTTTATTTAGGGAATGTTTGATAACCATTGCCAGTCTTTTGATACCTTCCACAAGTAATTCTTCTTCGTGGGTTGCAAAACAAAGGCGAAATTGGTTGGTAGGTGCCGGAGCTTGATAAAAGGCTTCTCCAGGTACGAAAGTTATACCTTTAGTTACTGCTTCGTGAAGCAACAGATGGGATGAATGTTCGGATTGCAGCGTACACCAGAAATAAAAACCGCCTTGTGGTAAGCTGAAATGAAGAAGTTCCCGGCAATAGTGATTTAATGCTTGGGCCATAGTGTCGCGCCGTTGTTTATATATTTTGCGGATTTTCGTCAAGTGGTCCGGCAAATAATTATATTGTAAATACCGGTAAATTAATATTTGGGCTAAATTGTTGCTATGCAAATCAATATATTGTTTTTCCAAGGCTAAGCGCTGAATGACTTCGGTAGGTGCTATAAGCCATCCGGTACGCAGGCCGGGAAACAGCATCTTGGAGAACGTACCGATGTACAGGACATTGCCGTACTGATCGGCAGTTTTGAGTGGCTGCGGCGGTTGGTTATCGTAATATAAGTGGCCGTAAGGGTCATCTTCAATAATGATAAGTCTGTAGCGGGCTGCTAATTCTAGTAAATCCCGGCGTTCCTGCCATGAGAGACAACGACCGGTTGGGTTTTGAAAAGTAGGGATAATGTAAAATAGTTTGGGGCGATAGCGAATAAGATAATCTTTAATTAAATTTAAATCCAGTGGACTGGATACCGGAACTTTCAGTAGCCGTGCTCCTGCAGCTTGAAAAATCTGAAGCGCTCCGATGTAGGTCGGCGATTCAACGATTGCATAATCTCCGGGTTCCAATAAAATTTTGCTAAGTAAATATAGACCTTGCTGGGAACCGGAAAGTACGATGGTATTTTCCGGTTCAGTGATGATATTTTGCTCCAGCATCAAGTCTTTAATTGCGCAGCGCAGCGGCATATATCCTTCTGTCGCAATATAGCCAAAATCTGTAGCAGCGGTATGGATATCTACCGTCGCATAAAGTTGTTGAAAAATGTCCAGCGGATAATGGGCAGGATCTGGTTTTCCCGCTGCCAATGAAATACATTCACCAGATGATGGTGCGGCAATCATATCTTTTAGGATAGAGGACATTGATGTTTGAATGTATGGGTTGAATAGTTGAGACCAAGGAATACGGACGGTATTGGGTTGAGTTGTCTGACTGGCCGCGACATATGTACCGCTGCCAGCTTTAGTTTCTACCAGACCTTGTTTTTCTAACTGACGATAGACATTGATTGCCGTAGTACGACTTACCGCAAGCAATGCCGCCAATTCTCTTTCCGGAGGTAGTTTGCTTTTTGGAGGTAAGTTTCCCTGAATGATCATATCTGTAATGTAATTTGCAATTTGAATATAAAGTGGTACCGGTGAGTTAAATTCCAATTTGCATAGTTTAACCATTTTGGATGTATCCATTTTTACTCTCCTGTCGATTGGTATCCAATTTTTTTTATTAATTGGGTAATTGGATATTTACGTTTATTTTCCTTCTCGATACTATAATATATATGTTAAAGGAGGTCCGGTTGCATGGATAATTCTAGAGCTGTATCTATAACAAATTGTAGTTTGACAATTCCGGAATTTTGGCAGGGAGTAAAAAATGCCGGGCCAATTTTGGTAGGGGTCGTACCTTTTGGAATTACTTGTGGTGTAATGGGCTTGACAGCAGGTCTTACATCGCTGGAAACGGTGATGATGTCACTGTTGGTGTTTGCCGGGGCCTCACAATTTATTGGCATTACAATGTTGGGGGCTGGTATCACCGGCTGGGGTATTATTGTATTTACGACCTTATTGGTTAATCTGCGACATATGCTGATGGGAGCTTCCTTAGCTCCGCATATGGTGAAGCAACCTTTTTCACTGCAGGCGCTGCTTGCATTCTTATTAACTGATGAGGCGTATGCTATAACTATCAGTCGTATTGATAAAACCGGATATAATCCTTCCTATCAACTGGGGGCAAGTCTTTCACTGTATGTTTCGTGGTTCTTGTCGACGCTGGCAGGAGTATTGGTAGGTAGTTATATTGACGACCCGCTGGCTTGGGGGCTGGATTTTGCGATGCCTGTTACTTTTTTGGTATTACTTTTCCCTCGCTTGACCGACCGGACCAGTTTGGCTGTATGCATTGTTGCCGGTATTATTGCTATAGTCGGAGCTACATATTTGCCGGGGAAATGGTATATGATTGCAGCCTGCCTGGTAGCAACGATCATCGGGGGTTTAATGGAAGGTGGTAAGGAAGATGCGCAGTGAGATTTTTATGCTAATCATTGGTATGGCACTAGTTACTTTTGCGACTAGATTTAGTTGTGTGGCGTTGTTTAGGCAAATGGGAATTCCTAATTGGCTGGAACGCTGGTTAAAACATATTCCTACTGCCATTCTTACGGCGTTGATTGTTCCAGCGTTGGTATTGCCGAAAGGGCAAATTGACATATCATTCCATAATCACTATTTATTGGCGGGCATTGTCGCTGCTGTTGTCGCCTATAAGAGCAGGAATATTCTTGTTACGCTGACCACCGGCATGGGAACTATGCTGGCACTGCGATGGTTTATTTGATTAAAATTTATGGTAGATGGTACTGACTAAAGCTATTGTCTAACGTGGGAGTATGATATTTCTACTGATTAAAGAGAAAATAGCGGGTGGTCCCGCTATTTAGTGGTTAGCAGTATTTTGTTTACGACGATTTAACATAATTATCCGGCTATATGGATGGCTAATTTTTGATCTCCAGCAGTAACAGACGGCAATTTATATATAACTGTTAGTAACTGCTAGGGCGAGAGTTCTTTTCTTTATACTTGAAGATGCTTTTTAAGTTGATGGATGATTGATATCATTAGTGTGTTTATCAGCGAGATAAGTATCATTTTGTGCAGTTTTATTTTTTCTTTTGGTTTTTTTCTGTTCTAAAGAATCATTTGTATGCGGTAATTTTTTGCGGACCATGATTATCACCTCCAGTATTAGTTTTGCCAAGATCGTAATGCTATTTCCTGGAAATAAATGTAATTAATTTTTCATTAATGATTGCAATATAAAAAATATGATGAATGTTGCGATTGGTAATGAAGCAAGCTAAATGTAAACTGGAATGTGACGGTAAGCAGAGCGGGGGTAATAATCACGTCTAAGCAAACGGTAGTATTTGATTTTGACGGTGTTATAAATAGCTATACCAGCTGCTGGCAGGGGACTGCAGTAATTTCAGACCCGCCGGTTGAAGGAATCCGCGAAGCAATTGCTAAGATACGCCGAAGTTATCGGGTTGTAGTTGTGTCGTCAAGATGTTCTCAGCCGGGGGGAATTGAGGCAATAAGAAATTATTTAGAAAAACATAATATTATTGTTGATGATATTGCTGTTAATAAACCGCCTGCTGTTGTCTACATTGATGACCGAGCACTTACCTTTGACGGCCATCCGGAGACTTTATTAGCTAAAATTAAGGCATTTAAACCTTGGAACAAGAATAAATAATCACCGCCTCTATGAGGCGGTGATTATTTATCTTATTCAGCGAGTTAAGACTCCCGCCTCTATAGGCGGCGTCAGCTCAGGTGGAGTTGACTCTCCACCTGAGCCCCCGATGTTTCAGCTTTGCGCTTTGCTGAAACGAGTTCACTCTTGTGTCTCAACTGTATCATCTGTTGGTTTATCATCTTTTTGAGCTTTGGGAGGCTTGTCTAAGTCATTGGTAGGAAACGATCCTAAGGTCGCTGTAATGAGTTCCGCATCGGAAACACTGGAAAAGTTGCCGGAAACTAACTTTTTCATAGCAAACCTCCTTGTGTTTTTATTGCAGAATATCGCTATTATATGAATATGTAATTTGATCCATGATTATTCTTGGAAGTTTTTGCATTTTTTATAGACAAGCTGTAATTGCTATAATTGTAACATCACTATTGCGGTTTACATATTATAGATAGGAATCAGATAGGAGGTTCCTATATGATGATTTATTGCTGTAAGTATTGTCCGTGTAGGTTTTGTCCGTATGGATTCTGTCCGTATTATCAAAATTCTAATAATGATTCCGGCAGTATTGGTTTTATATATTTTCCCGAACTGGTCGTAGGTACATCTTTGCCGCAATTATTTCCGGAACTATATTTTTATCCATAACTACTTTGCCCACTGATCGGTTTTTTGTAATCCGGCAGCCTAATTGTCTGCCGGTATTTTATATGGGAATATATATCAGTTGATTTTTAGGATAGGTAATTTTATAATAATATAGAACATATGTTCTATATTGGGGGCCTAAAGATGCAACGAACAATTTTTCATATTGATTTGAATAATTTTTATGCCAGTGTTGAGTGCTTATACAGGCCGGAACTACGCCATAGACCAATTGCTGTTTGTGGCGACGTTGAAGCGCGTCACGGGATTGTATTGGCTAAAAATTATCCGGCCAAGCAATCTGGGGTTAAGACCGGGGAAGCAATTTGGCAGGCTAAGCAAAAATGTCCGGGTTTGATTACGGTTCCGCCTGATTTTCGCAAATACCTGCGCTTTTCGAGACTGGCTAAGTTAATATATGCTGATTATACTGATCAGATTGAACCCTTCGGTATCGACGAGGCGTGGCTTGATATGTCAAGGTCATTAAAGATATTTGGCGATGCACACATGATTGCCACTGAAATTAGGCGCCGGTTGCGGGAAGAAATTGGTATTACCGGGTCCATCGGTATTTCGTTTAATAAAATTTTTGCTAAATTAGGCAGCGATTTAAACAAGCCGGATGCTACAACTGTTATTACGGAGAACAATTTTCAAAAAATAGTATGGCCGCTGCCGGTGGGCGAATTACTGTATGTTGGACGTTCAACCCAGCGGAAACTTGAAAATCGCGCGATATTTACCGTCGGTGATCTTGCTAAAGCTGATGTAAACGGTTTGCGTCTGTTACTAGGCGTGTGGGGTGAGACGTTATGGAATTTTGCTAATGGTTATGATGCAGCTGTCGTGCGGCATTCCGGGGAAGAGTATTTAATTAAATCTGTCGGTAACAGCACTACTACAGCACGGGATTTAAGAAATGAACAAGATGCAAAATTAATAATTTTTGTACTTAGCGAGAGTATTGCCGCGCGGCTGCGTGAGCTTGGACTAAAATGCACAACAGTTGCGATTACTATACGGAATATTGAACTTGTATCATGCGTAAGGCAAGGAAAACTAACAAGACCGTCATTTTTGTCTGCCGAGATTGCTCAGACAGCACTGGAATTGTTGACAAATTATAATTGGGATAAACCTATCCGCAGCCTTGGTGTACGCGGTTGCGATTTGGTGACGGCGAATGAGCATATTCAACTAAATTTGTTTGAGGGCGATAGAACATCATCGGAAGAACTTGAGAAAACAGTAGACGGAATAAGAGCGCGCTTCGGTCATTATAGTGTACGGCGGTGTTCGATGCTATTAGATCGAAAATTAACTGGATTCAGTCCCAAAGAGGACCATGTAATTCATCCAGTATCTTTTTTTAGGTGATTATATGGGTAAGATTTTTGTGAAAGTAACAGCAGAGCATAATACTGACGGACAAATCCGTCCACTGATAATAACCTGGACAGATGGGAGAAATTTTGCAATTGATCGTATTTTAGCCATATGCCCGGCGGCCTCGCTTAAAGGCGGAGGGCAAGGTATGCGATATACTTGCCGTATTTACGGTAAGCAAGTATATTTGTTTTGTGATGAAGGCCGGTGGTTTTTAGAAATTTGAGGTTGGGAGACTTAATACAAATATATATTGCAACGATGCATAACAGGACAAGATTAGGGCAAACCTTTTCTAAAAGTACTGCTCATGGTATAATTTAACTTACAGAATGAGGAGGAATTGGTTTGTACCAATTACTTTGCCCTAGTTTGTTTGTTGACTCTGTTCATGATATTCAGCTTGAAAGTTTACAAAGACGAAACATTCAAGGGCTTATTTTAGACCTAGACAATACTATATTGATTTGGGATGAAAATGAATTTGCGCCGGAAATACTTTCATGGTTACAAAATGTCCATTTACAAGGTTTTAAGGTCGTTTTGGTATCTAATAATCATCGTACGCGAGTAGAAAAAATGGCCGGAATACTGCAGATTCCATTCATCCATCGGGCTCTGAAGCCAACCAAGAGCGGCTTTTACCAAGCTATGAAAATTATGGATTTGCCGGCTGAACAAATTGCAGTTGTCGGAGATCAATTGTTTACAGATATTCTTGGCGGTAACCGCATGGGTTTTTTCACAATTTTGGTTAAGTCGCTTAGCTCAAAAGAGTTTATTGGCACAAGGCTTACCCGACAGCTGGAAAAAGTAGCAGTTAAAATATTAAAGGCCAAGGGCTTGTTGAAGTAGGGGGAAAATATGAAGGTTGCAATGATTCAAATGGAGGTAATACCCGGGGCAATAGAACAAAATCGAAGCCATGGACTGGAATTAGCCAGACAAGTCGCTAATCAAGCAGATGTCCTTGTGTTCCCGGAAGTTTGGACAACCGGATATTCTTTGGGAAATATCGAAGAAAAAGCGGAGCATATTGATGGACCGACCATTTCGCAGTTGCGGGAGGTGGCCCAAAAATATCATGTTAATGTTATTGCCGGTTCCATTCCGCTAAAACTTGTCGATAAGATCTATAATGCTGCTGTAATTATTGATACTAAGGGCGATGTAATTGCTCATTATGAAAAAATGCATTTATTCAGTTTTACCAATGAGGCCAGATTTTTTTCATCTGGACAAGGATTGTGCCAATTTGAACTGAACCAAGTTCCATCAGGAATAGCGATTTGCTATGATTTGAGATTCCCGGAAATATTTCGGATGATGGCCTTGCAAGGAGCTAAAGTAATATATCTGCCGGCCGAATGGCCTACTGTTCGGAATGAGAACTGGCGGGTATTGTGTCAAGCCAGAGCAATTGAAAATCAATTATTTATTTGTGCAGTTAACTGTGTTGGCGATTTTAAAGGAAACCCGTTCTATGGACATTCGCTGTTGATTGCACCCAGCGGAAAAATATTAGCGGAAGGAACCGATGAGGAACAAATAGTTATTGCTGATATCGATATGCAGATATTTGATAAGGTCCGTAACAGCATGTCGGTTTTTGCTGACCGACGGTCGGAACTGTATCAGCTATGATTAACGCTAGAACTAAATTCGTCGGGTTACTTGGCTGGCCGGTGGAGCACTCTCTCTCTCCGTTTATTCACAATCTGGCATTTGACCATTTTAAAATAAACTGGCGGTATATTCCCTTGCCTGTTCAGCCCGGTTGTTTAGAGCAGGCCGTAAGTGGGTTGAAAGCATTAAATTTTATTGGTGTAAACGTTACAATTCCCCATAAAGTAGATATTGTCAAATATGTAGATGAATTAGATGATGCCGCAAAGGGGATCGGTGCAGTAAATACCTTGGCGATAGCGGGCAATAAGGTACACGGGTTTAATACTGATGCGGGAGGCTTTCTTAATTCGTTGATCCGTTGCGGATTTACCATTAAAGGTAAAAAGGCCGTATTACTGGGGGCGGGCGGAGCGGCCCGGGCCGTGATACATAGTTTGCTGCATAACGGAATTGCTGAAGTAGCGGTGGGTGGCCGTAATCAGGAAAAAATAAGCAAATGGTGTCAGGGGTTGGCCGGCATATTGCGGGTCAAGGCTTATGATTGGTTAAGTGCTGATTTTGCTAGTCAACTTAAAGATTGCGATTTAATTATAAACTGTACTCCGCTGGGAATGTCGCCTAATGCTTTTGAATATCCACCGGTAGATTGGAGTATAGTCAACTCCAGCGCCATCGCGTATGATTTAATATATAATCCGCTGGAAACATGTTTTTTGCAACAGGCTAAACAAAATGGATTGGCTACAATTAACGGATTGGCAATGCTCATTGAGCAAGCATTGCTGTCATTTTCGATCTGGACGGGTACAGATACTTCATCGGACAGATTATATGCACAAATTGAATCATATTTAAAGATGCAATTAAAATAAAATTTTTTACAATTTTTTGCAGGATAATTTGTAAAAATATAGAAGAAATTAAATAACAGAAAATTCATCTAACCGTTTGACGGTATATTCTACCGGCCAACGGTTGCTTTTTTTGCTGGAGAAGGTGGATTATGGCCCAATTTTTTGTCTATCGTGCCAAAGATGATCAAGGCAAGGAATTCAAAGGTGAATTATTGGCTCCGGATAAGCATGCAGTTGCTGTTCATTTGCGGGAGAAGGGCTATTATATTACTGAAATTATAGTGAGCAGACGATCGATAGCTATGTCGGTGATGGAACATTTTCAGTCGGTAAGTGAACGAAGCTTGTCGATATTTTGCCAACAATTTGCTACATTAATGGATGCAGGAGTAAATTTAGTCCAAAGTTTAAGTGTGATATTAGCACAGACAAGCAATTTAACATTACAAAGTGTCTTGCAGGATGTCTATCAAAGCGTACAGGAAGGGGAGTCTTTAGCTCAGGCGTTGAACCGTCATCCCAGTACTTTTCCGCGGTTAATGATAAGTATGGTTGAAGCTGCCGAATTGGGCGGAGTATTGGATATTGTTTTACAGCAATTAGCTGAATATTTTGAAAAAGAGTATCAACTACAGGAAAAAATACGGGCCGCCTTGGTATATCCGCTTTTTGTGCTATGTTTAGCCGGTGGAGCGGTGACATTCATTATCATGTATGTATTTCCTCAGTTTGTCAATTTTTATAAGGATTTAAGATTAGAATTACCTGCGCCGACATTACAGTTTATAAACTTTATGAGTAATATACGAAGCAATGGTGCGGAATATTTAGGTTGGCTTTTAGCTATAGTATGCGGGTTGTATGGCGCTAAACAGACCGTTCCGGGGCGTCAGGTTTGGGAAAGCCTTTTATTTCATTTGCCGCTGCTGGGGAATATCTGGCGTAAAAACTTAATAGTAAGGTTTAGCCGAATGCTGAGTATTTTGCTGCAAGGCGGAGTTCCGCTGCTGCTGGCGGTCGAAGCAGTGAGAAAAATGGTTGATAACTTAACGATGAATAAGACACTGATAGCTGTTGAGAACAGCTTAAAAGCCGGCTGGGGGTTAAGTGTTCCTTTAAGAGAACAAGATTTTTTTACACCGGTTTTTATGCAAATGATTTCAGTAGGAGAGCAAACAGGGAATCTTGACCGGGTTTTGGGCAAAGTAGCCGATGCTTATGAACGGGATGTTCAGCATTCCTTGGATTGTATGAACCATTTGCTGGAACCGGTATTAATTACAATAACCGCAGGAATCGTCGGGTTTTTACTAATTGTTATTATTTTGCCTTTGTTTGAAGTTATTACCGATATTTCACGGGCATTATGATGCTTAAAGTTTTAAAAGAGGCGGTATGAGTGAGAAGGTTGGGATGCAATAGTAATAAAGGCTTAACGCTGGTTGAACTAATTGTTGTTCTTGCTATTATCAGCATATTGACTGGGATCGTGGTGCCTAAGATGGGTACAATTGTTGATCAGGCCAAAGATACTAAGCTGCTGGCTGATTTATGCTTACTAGACACAGTAATTATGGTTTATTATAGCGACCATAATGCCTATCCGGTGAAACTTGCCGATTTGGTTCCTGACTATATTCACTTAGAACCGCAGGATGCTTTAGGACAAGCTTTTTATTACTTGGTTGATGAAGACGGGAACGGATATGTTTTAAAAGGAAAGAACACCTGTAATCAGGATGTGCAGTCAGAAGCAAGTCAATAGCAAGAGGGTGTCGAAGTGAAACAGAAAAAGTACTTGTTTGCGCAAGGTTATTCTCTGGTGGAGTTTATAATTACGATATGCTTATTATTGATTGCCGGTCAATTTGCATTGGCTTCGTATAAAGGTTTTTTAAACCTGCAATATAAGGTTAAATTGGATTGTGCGGTAAATATGGTAGCGGCGGATATTCGTCTCATTCAGCAAAAAAATCTTAATTCAGGGAATGGCCATTCGTACAAAATTTTATTTTTTACCGATTATCCTCAGCGATATATTATCGTTGACCGTCTTACCGCAATCAGACAAGTCACTTTTGATCAAAGCGGTTTTTCGGACGTACTTATACAGGGAGCACCGCCGGAAATAAAGTTCAACTCGGATGGTGTTCCGGTCTCAGGATACACTTTGATATTAAAGTCTAAAGGCCATATTCCGGTTTATAGCCGTCAGATTACCGTTCTACCGGCAACCGGGAGGGTGATGGTAAAGTGAAAGGTTTCATTCTGGCTGAAGTAAGTTTAGCTATTTTAATATTGGGTACGGCGATTTTAACATTAATAAGTTTACTGTTGCCAATGGCGGTTGCAGTCCATCAGTCTAACAATCAGATGCAAGCAGTATATCTTGCTCAAGAGCAGATAGAGCGAATCAGGCAAGGTACGACAACAAAGACGGGGATGCAAACCATATTATTCGATAATAAACGATACCAGCTATTGTGGAATGAAACAGTGCGGGATACTTATATTGAAACAGATTTAACACAAATAAACGTTAAAATTGAATGGATGACTAATAGGGGACCCCAAGCGGTTTTGCTTTCGACATTATCTGCCGGAGGATTACCAACCGGCCCGCAATGGTAGGAGCTAAATGAAGAATATCAGAGATAATGAGGATGGAATAAGTTTAATTGAAATTGTTTGCGGTTTTGCAATTACCGGCATCATTATAATATTGTTGTCCAGGATTGTATTTAGTTGGGGGCAAGGCTGGTCAAGAGAGCTGGCCCGTATCAATTTGCAACAGAATATGCGCGTTGCGGTAGAACTTATCAGTAAAGATTTTCGTTACCAGGGTGGCCGGGTAATATATCCTGCTCTTGGACAGAGTGGCGGTTATTTAGAATTCAGGAATTTTGAAAATTATCGTACATATCGATTTTATTCGGCAAGACCGACGGATTTCGTGAAAATACCGACTGTTTACCGTTGGGTAAAAGATGATAATAATCTAGTGCCGGGAGTAAACCAACTAACCGAACCGAGTAGGGTCGAGGTCAAGAAATTAGTTTTTTACCGCGAAGGACAATATTCCATCCGTTTGCAGATAGTATTGTCCGATTACCTTACCGGGGCCGAAACTCAAATCGAGACGGTGATAACTTGCTTAAACAAAACCGGATAATTGCACAGAACGGTTCAGCTTCAATATTAATTATTTTAGTAATGGTGCTATTATTATGTATGGGTAGGGCAATACTCCCCGTCTTACGTACTGAGAAGGAAATCAGCAGGGAATTTTGCGATGGTGTGGCCGCTCAATATTTAGCAGAAGCCGGAATTCAACGGGCAATTTATGAATTAAACAAAAATATATTATGGGCAGGAATCCCTTATCCGGGAGAAGAATTGAATAATGAACTTTGTATCGGACGATATCGTGTTGAGGCTATTCCCTCCAGTGATGTTGTATGGGTTCGAGCTATTGGCAGTGTTAACACTGCCGAACGGATTGTTTCTTTTGCGTATGTTTGGCCGCCTAAGTCGAATGCCTACCAATATACGTTGTTTTCCGGCGATAATTTAACGATAGTTGACGCCAACAGTATTCAGGGCATAACTGTCGGTAGCCGTAAGCAGACACAGGTGGGCGGTAATTTTATTGAAGTTTCATCTAATTTGCTTGACATTACAATACCTGTACTAAACTGTAGTGGATATCAGTTGAGTCCGTATCGCCCGCCGATTACAGCGGAAATCAATAAAGGAATTGGCTTGTCCGGAGTGGTATATTATTATGAATCAGCGCAAGAACTTCCCTGGGAGATTGAAAAGTATAAAACTTTAGCCGGCAATGGTGTAATTTATAGCAAAAATAGTATTATTATCAATGAGGGTGTAAAAATGCCCGGACGTATTAGCCTCATTTCGGAAAGAAGTATTATTGTCGGAAAGGGCGCGGCAATTAATAATGCGTTGTTACTTGCCCGGCAGAATATAGATATAAAAGAGAATGTTGTGTTTAGCGGTATAGCCATAGCAGGAGGAACGATGTCAATTGGCGGCGGGACATCAATAAAACGGAATGCAAATGCCGTAAACAGAATACAAACAAACTATACTTATAATTGAGCGGAGGAGAAGATTAAATGTTTCTCAAGAATTATATGGAAGATTTGGTCTGGGAACGGTTAGATGAAGTGATCAATGGACACGCGGGAGCATGTAACTGCCAACGCTGTCGGTATGACATTGCTGCATTGGCACTCAACTTTTTACCTACTCGTTATGTAGTGACTGAGAAAGGGGAGACTTATACTAAAGTACAGGCTTTAGAGCAGCAGTTTTATATTGATATTGTTAGTGCCATCAGTAGGGCCATTACTATTGTTATCCATCATCCCCGCCATGAGCAAGAAGATTAGTAAATTAGAAAAGCAGTATCAACTAATAACGGATTAGTCGATACTGCTTTTCTAATTGTTGAAGATTCTAAGGCTCAATGATTTTTGCTGTTAAAAATATTACAACTTCGGTTTCAGTTTTCGAGTTACTTACATTGCGAAACAAATTACCTAGAATTGGCAGTTGGCTTAAAAACGGAATCCTACTATTATTTTTTGATTCTTCACTGCCAATCAAGCCGCCAATTACTAATGTTTCACCGTTTTTCATTCTTACTTGTGTATCGGCTTGGCGGGTAGTGATCTTATAGTTCTTGATTTCTGATACTAAAGTTGGTGTACTGACTTCAGTATGTACTTTGGCCGAAATTAGACCGTCGGCGTTAATTCGCGGCGTATAAGAGAGTTTAATGCCGGCATCGACATATTCAGTGCTGTACGTGGAAACACCGTTTTCCTTTTTTTCGGTCAGGACCGGAATGTGGTCACCGATAAAAATTACTGCTTCTTTACCGTCGATAGTGGATATTTTGGGCTTAGCTAAAATTTTAGCATTGCCTTTAGCAACTAACGCGTTGATTTGGGCTTGATACAGAAATTCAAATGGTTTGCCATTGTAGCTGCCAAACTTGATCGAACCTTTAGTAGAGGAAGAGTCGGAGGTTGAAGAGGATGTATCGGAATCTGAATCAGTACTCTGCTGGGTAGGTGTTTTGTCCCACTCCCATTGGATACCCAAATCCTTGCTGGCTGATTTACTAATGGCTACGACCTGAGCTTCTAATGAAACTTGTTCATAAGGAACATCTAAGTTTTTCAAGGCTTCAGCCAGTTTATGCGCTTCGGAGTCAGTGCCGACAAAAACCAAAGAATTAGTAGCATTGTCAACTTTTATCCGATCGTCAGGAATAATCAATACCAGCGATTTTTTAAGATCTTCAGCCTTGGCATATTTTAATTTTATAACTTGTACTGTACCAAAACCTTTGGACATTTTTTCCGGCGACGAAACTACAATTACATTACTCACTACTTGATAAGTCAAGCCTTTGGTCTTAGTTACCAGGTCCAGCGCCGTCTCAAACGGGATATTTTTTAATTCGATAGTTATTTTACCAGTGACCGAGTCATCAGCAACAATACTGATTCTGCCCACCGCCGATAATGCTGTTAATACATCGCGAACTTGAGCGTCCGTTACAGTCAGATTAACTAATTTTGCCGGTACCGCCGCTGCAACAGAATTGAACAGTAAGCCGGCGCATATGCATAACGCTAGAATAAGATGTTTCTTGGCTCTCATTGTTACTACCTCCTTAAGGGTAAGACCTGCCGGCCATTGGCACTGTATAATGTGACGGAGTTATCACTGATTGCAATGAGTTGATAAGGACCAATCTTATCTTGCAACCGGTGATAACGGCTTTTGCCGTTATATTCAAGTATTGCAACCCGGTAATTATTTGTTTTTACGATCCCGGTAAGAACAGGCAGACCTAGGTGTTCGTAACTAGCAGCCTTAGAACCACCTTGATAAGTCAATGGTCCGGATTGTTTGGTCAATGTGCTAGGCATCTTAAACGGGTCCCGCATGATTTTGTTAGCTATATAGCCATTGGGCAGTAGCGGTTTATTATCGGCAGCAGCAACTATAGCCTTGGGTGGATTCGCCGGAACTGTTGCCGGAGGTATAACTGGCGATGTAGATTGTAAGTAGAATAAAATGCCAACTAAGAAAAGGAGCGTAAATAACAGGTATTTACTATATTTTCGCGAAAAAAAAGATTTGAACATCTATATCTCTCCAATTGGCAAAATTACTGATATTTCTTGTTTATTTTCTACATTACGTAATATTATCCTCTATTTATGGTCGACAATTGTAAAAAACAATGAAGATATTGCGGTGGTAATTTGAAAGGGAATTTAAAACAGTGATGCGCCGGACTGCTGGCGAATCAAGGATTTGGCTACCCGTTATTTGCGCAGTAAATATTCCGGCAATCTATCTGGAGGCTTATGATTTGTGGCAAGGATGGGAAAATTATGATAGACATCGTTGCTGCCGGTGAATGATTATGATGCAAAGGCAGGAAATTTGTCATTATTAAAGAAATTACAACTGCAAAGATATTAATAGTACAGACAAAAACATGAATTAATTCGGTTACTAATGATCTAAGTAATAAGGGGATGATGACTATGCTGCCAAGGCGAAAAAGATTAGGCGATTTATTGATAGAAGCCGGCTTGATTCAAGAACAGCAACTGAACAAAGCACTGGAGGTCCAAAAAAGAACTGGGGAAAGATTAGGTAAAGTCCTAATTAACTTGGGCTATATTACTGAGGAAAGAATTATTGAGGTCTTGGAGTTTCAACTGGGTGTTCCGCATCTTGATTTGATGAGTCTTCATGTTCCCCGTGAAGTTGCCGCACTGATTCCGGTGTCGCTGGCTGAACGATATCAGGTAGTTCCCGTGCAAAAAGAAGGAAAGATAATCAAATTGGCGATGGTCGACCCGACTAATTATTATGCCATCGAAGATGTCCGGATGGTCACCGGCTGTGAGGTACAACCGGTGATAGCTTCGGAACGAAGTATAATGCAAATAATTAATCAATCGTTTGGGGTGCAGGATTTAGTAGATAAAGTAGTGGACAAGCTTCGGCCCGAAGATGTTGCACTTATATCAGAATTGGAAACGGCCGACGATGCGCCGATTATTAGTATTGTAAATTCAATTATTGCCCAGGCCGTCAAAAACCGGGCCAGTGATATTCATATTGAGCCGCTGGATAAGTCATTGCGGATCCGTTTTCGAATCGATGGTGTTTTGCGCGAGATATCAACATTTCCTAAGCATATTCACCCTGCTATTTTGTCGCGGATAAAAATTATGAGCAGTATGGACATCGCGGAAAAACGACTGCCGCAGGACGGACGGATCAAAATTCAAGAATTTGGTCGCGATATTGACATTCGTGTTTCAACATTGCCTACTATTACCGGTGAAAAAGTAGTTATGCGGATATTGGATAAACAGACGGTGATATTGAATGTTACGGGATTAGGTGTCAGTAAAGCAAATCTGCCAAAATTCCGGCAACTGTATTCGCAGTCTTATGGAATGGTCTTGGTCACCGGACCAACCGGTTCAGGTAAGTCAACAACGCTTTACTCAGTATTAGCTGACGTAAATGCACCGGGTATGAATATTATTACGGTCGAAGATCCGGTTGAATATCGGTTGGAGGGAATTAACCAAGTTCAAGTAAATCAAAAAGCCGGACTGACATTTGCCAATGGCTTGCGTTCCATCTTAAGGCAAGATCCCAATGTTATTATGGTCGGTGAGGTTCGGGATACGGATACGGCCGACATTGCCATCCGGGCTGCTTTAACCGGTCATTTGGTTTTTACTACCTTACATACCAACGATGCCTCCGGGGCAGTAACCAGATTAGTTGATATGGGAGTCGAACCGTTTTTGGTCGCTTCGTCAGTATTGGGAGTTGTTGCCCAGCGATTAGTCCGAACGATTTGCAGCGATTGTAAACAAAAGTATTTCTTGCCGCCAGATGCACCGGAACGATTATTTTTAGGTGTGGAAAAAGATACGCAAATTGAATTATATCGCGGCACAGGCTGTCCGCGTTGTGATTATACCGGCTATCGAGGACGGATGGCCATTCATGAAATTATGGTGGTTAGTCCTCAGTTAAGAGACGCAATTAATAAACGCCTTTCCAGTGATGAAATTAAAGTTATTGCCATGCAAGAGGGAATGACCACTATGAAGCAGGACGGTATTGATAAAGTTTTTCAAGGTTTAACTACTATCGAAGAAGTCATTCGCGTAGCGTATTCGGGACTGTAATGGGGGGGATACAGTGATAGAGGATCTACTTAAAGAAGCAGTTGACCGGAATGCTTCCGATATTCATATTACGGTAGGAGTACCGCCTGTTTTCCGTATTAACGGTATGCTGGTGCAAACAGACAGGCCTAAACTGGCTGTGCGCGATACGGAAAACATGCTGAATGCTTTGACCAATTCTGAGCAATTGCGTAAATTTCTTGATAACGGCGAACTGGACTTTTCTTATGCAATTCATGGATTAAGCCGTTTCAGAATTAATGCTTTTCGGCAACGGGGCACAATTGCAATTGCCATCAGAACGGTAAATGAACAAGTACCGAATTTGGATCAGCTAGGCTTTCCGGATGTTGTTAAAACGTTAGCCCGCAAGCCACGGGGGCTGGTACTGATAACCGGGCCGACCGGCAGCGGAAAATCGACTACTATGGCGGCGATGATCGATTTGATAAATCAGGAAAAGTTTTGTCATATCATTACGCTGGAGGACCCCATAGAGTATCTGCATAAGCACCACAAAAGCATAATCAATCAACGGGAGATCAATGCTGACAGCAAATCTTTTGCCAATGCGTTGCGGGCGTCATTACGGGAAGATCCGGATGTAATATTGGTGGGAGAAATGCGGGACATGGAAACTATCGGCATTGCTATTACGGCAGCCGAGACCGGGCATTTAGTGCTGGCAACATTGCATACCCAGGATTGTGCGCAGACAATTGACCGGATTATCGATGTATTTCCGCCTTATCAGCAGCAGCAGGTCCGGATTCAGTTATCCTTGACCTTACAGGGTATAGTTGCCCAGCAATTGCTTCCCCGCAAAGATGAAAGCAACCGGGTTGCCGCTTTAGAGATATTGGTAGCAACACCGGCAATACGCAATCTTATTCGCGAAGGCAAAACCCACCAAATCTTGTCGGTGATTCAGACCGGCAGTAAGTATGGTATGCAGTCAATGGATATGGCGTTGCGTGATTTATACCGAACCGGAACTATTTCTTACGAGGATGCCGTAGCCCGGGCAATGGATTATGAGACCTTTGTGCGACTAATGCATTAGCTTTGAGCAGCGTGAATGGCCAGCAAGCAAACGATTAGACGGGGGAATGTGTAAATGCCAACAACTTATCAATATACTGTCCGTGATAGGGCCGGGCAGGTATCTTCCGGCTCGGTTGTAGCGGAAAATCCTCCGGCCGCGGCAGCCTTTTTGCGGGACAAGGGCTATTATGTTACTTCGATCAAACAGGCCAAACAACAACAAACCACCCTTGCGCAGGCATTTGAGCAATTGCAGCAAATATCCGCTAAGGATTTGGCGATTTTCTGCCGGCAGTTTGCCACCATGGTTGATGCCGGGTTGCCGCTGGTTTCTTGTCTGAATGTATTAATAGAGCAAACTCAAAAGGCTAAATTAAAGGATGCCCTGCAAGGTGTGTATAAGAAGGTGCAGGAAGGAGAATCGTTAGCCGGCGCTTTGCAAAGCTACAGCTCGGTTTTTCCTAAAATTATGGTCAGCATGATTGATGCCGGTGAAGTAGGCGGAGTATTGGATGTCGTATTGAACCGGCTGGCTATTCATTTTGAAAAAGAGCACAAAGTGAATGAAAAAGTTAAATCAGCGATGGTCTATCCGGCGGTAGTAATATTTATGGCTGCCTTGTCGGTGAGTTTTATTTTGGTGTTTGTGTTGCCGACATTTTTAAAACTGTTTGATAACATGAAAATCCAATTGCCGCTGCCGACCAGAATTCTATTGTCATTCAGCGATATTCTTAAAAATTATTGGTTTATTGGTATTCTCGCTATAATTGCCGCCGTCGTAGGCTGGAATTATCTTATGCGGCGCAAACAATACCAGTCAATTAGAGATCGCTTTCTTCTGCAAGTTCCGGTTTTCGGCGATTTATTCCGCAAAATCGCGGTGGCTAGGTTTAGCCGGACCTTCGGTACGTTGGTACAAAGCGGGGTACCGATTATTTCGGCGTTGGATGTAGTTAAGCAGACGGCCGGCAACATTAATATTGAGGAGGCATTAGAACGGGCGCAAAAAAGCGTGACTGAAGGCGCGCGGCTGGCAGTTACACTGGCCGGCAGCAAAGTGTTTACCCCGATGGTTATTCAAATGATTGCTATTGGGGAGGAAAGCGGTCAGTTGGATAAAATGCTGGAAAAAATCGCCGAATTTTATGAAAACGAAGTAGACGAAACCGTCGGTCGCCTGAGTACGCTGATGGAACCGTTTTTGATTGCCATATTAGGTATAGTTATTGGTCTTATTGTTATTTCAATTGCTTTGCCGTTATTTGATGTTGTAACAAATTTCGGCAGAATTTGATAATGATTTAATTTTAATATAAATTTTCTGTAAAAAATATTTACTAAATGACTATTTGCAGTATATAATTTGAGTAAATAGAAAAATATGTATGTTTAATGAAATTATATTATTTAAGGTTAGAGGAGGAAGTTAATCATGTTGAGAAATATTAGACAACAGCTGCAAAAGCAGCAAGGTTTCACATTAGTTGAACTGGTGGTCGTAATCGCCATTATTGGTATTTTAGCAGCAATTGCTGTACCGAAATTTACCAGTGCGACTGATTCTGCAAAAGGGGCAAAAGTTCAAGCCGATTTAAGAACCGTTGACAGTGCTATAGCATTAGTTATTGCGGAGACAGGAAGTACTCCCAGCGACGGTGAATTAAGTGCGAATGCTACTGTATTAGCAAAATTATCGACAACTTCAATTGCGCCGGCAACGACCTTTAAAGTAGGCGCAACCAATTATACCTGTGATGGAAAGTACTACATAAATAGTGGAAGAGCTGCGGTTAAAATTGAAACAGATTATAAAACAGTTGAGCAGCTCTAATATTCAAATACTTTAAAACACTATTTTAAAAGTTAGTAAAACCAAGAGGTCAATTGGCTTCTTGGTTTATTTGTAATATATACCGACTATAGATGGGAAGTACAATTATGATTGAGTTGTTGCTAGGGACAATTGGTTTAGTTATCGGTAGTTTTTTAAATGTTTGCATTTACCGGCTGCCGCTGGGTATGTCGGTCGTTAGGCCGCCATCCCATTGTCCGGCTTGCAAGAGCAGATTAACCGCCTGGGATTTAGTGCCGGTTGTCAGCTATATTTTTTTACAAGGCCAGTGCCGTCATTGCCAGGCTAAGATTTCCGGCCGGTATGCCATGGTGGAACTGCTTACGGCTGTAATATTTTTAATTTGTCTGCGAACATTAGGTTTAACTGATTTTCTGCCGGCGGCATTGATATTTGCCTGCTTTATGATTGTAATTACGTTTATCGATTATGACCATCAGCTCATTCTTGATTCAGTGCTGATTCCCTTGGCGGTTACCGGACTGATTGTTAATAGTTGGCTGCATTCACTTGGTTTGGCGGACATGCTGATCGGCAGCTTAGCCGGCGGCGGTTTGCTGCTGGTCCTTGCTATTGCCAGCCGGGGCGGTATGGGCGGCGGCGACATTAAATTTGCGGCGGCTCTCGGTATTTGGCTGGGTTGGAAATTAACCTTGGTTGCACTGCTGCTAGCGTTCATCATGGGCGGATTCGGCAGCATGCTGCTAATGATTTTAAAATTAAAGAAACGTAAAGATATGATACCGTTTGGCCCGTTTATTGCCATTGGTGCCTTTATCTCACTATTATACGGTAACCAAATTCTCGTTTGGTATTTACGCAGCTTTTTATAATATGATATTTTTTTTCACAGGATATTGGTCAATATGGTAAATACTGCAGGAGCAGCCCGGATTTTGTTGAATAATTAAATACAATCGAAGATAATTGCAGTTTGGCCAATTTTAAGATGCAAGGAGATATCTTAATGTTAAGGTTTATAAACAGTTTTTTTCCCCGTGATCCGAAAATTTTATTAGGCATTGATATTGGGGCCACTGAAATAAAGATTGCCGAAGTTGTCAACAGCAAACAGCCGGTTTTAAATAATATTGCCAGTTTAGACTATTCATTTGATGTAACAATCGAACATGATTCGGCTGAACTGACCGATTTGGGCGGACAACTGCGCCGTCTGCTTAACATTAATGGATTTTCTGCCAAACATGCTGTATTTGCGGTTGGCGGACGTCATGTTTTTGTACGGGAAGTAGAAGTTCCGTTTATGACCGATACGGAGTTAAAAGAAGCTGTTAAATGGGATATAGAAAGATATGTGCCTTATGAAACAGATGCTTATTACTATGATTTTTCGGTAGTTGGGCCGGGTAAGACGGATATGCAATTGAAGCTATTGCTGGTGGCTTCGCCTAAAGCTGTTATTGACCATATAGCTGCACTGGCTAAGAGTGCCGGAATCCGGCCGGTAGCCATCGAAATAGAGTCGGCGGCATTGGCCCGGACGATGGTAACCGGCAGTAAGCAAATACTGGTTGCTGATATTGGCTATGATTATTCGCAGTTAACCGTATTTAGAAAAGATATACCGACGGTAATTCGTTCAGTACCTATCGGCGGTAAGCATTTTACTAAAGCGGTGGCGAATTCCTTAAATTTAGACATGGAAGAAGCCGAACGGCTGAAGACTCGCCAGCAAGGACTGTTGCAGCGGGATATTACGTCGGAAACTTCAGAACTGCATAATCAACTGCACATGATTGTTGCCGAATTTGCTACTGAAATTCGCCGTACAGCAGAGTTTTATCAACTGCAAAATCAGGACGCCGTAGTTGAATCAATAATATTAACCGGCGGCGGGTCCGGCTTGGATAATCTGATTCCTAATTTAATCGGTCAATTAGGTCCGAATATCCAGCTGCATAATCCGTTGATTGGTTTCAAGGGAATTGACCGCTTTGATGAAATATATCTTGCTCAAAACGCCGCCCGTTTTGCGGTTGCCGTAGGATTGGCGTTGCGTGGAGGTGAAAAATAATGAAAATAAATTTGTTGCCTCCGCAAGAAAGACCGCAAGGTCTTACCCGTAAGAAACTTTTTAGTATCGTGTCAGCTCTGGTATTGTTTAGTTATGCGGTAATCTTTAGTTACAATCAATATGTGTTGTGGAACTTAAACGACGAACTATTGGCTGTGGATGCGCAATACCAACTGCTGCGTCCGGCGGAACAGAAAATGTTGGCGGCGTTAGCCAAACAAACAGCTTATAATCAGCGCAACAGCCTGCTGGTCAAGTTGTCCAGAGAAAGAAAGTCTTGGCATGCCGCTTTATCGAGGTTGGGCTATATTACGCCGCCCAAGGTATGGTTGACCCAGGTTTCAACAGTTGACCGGACGTATGTCAAAATACTTGGTCAAGCAGCAAGCTATTCTGAATTGGCTGCTTTCTTGACGAATATGGGCCAGGACGAGATATTTACTGCACCGATGCTTATTTCAGCCGACCAAGATAATAGATCTAATCTGACAAAATTTGAAATTGTCGTAAAAATTAAGGAGACATAACCAATGCTGGAAATAAAAAAAATAACGGCAAAAGTTTATAATATGATTTTTGCGGCGCTCATAGTATTGTCGGCAATTGTATTTTATAATTTTTTCTTTCAGCCGCAACAAGACCAAATTGCTTTGGCCCGAAATACACTTTCCATCCACCGACAGCGGGTTGCCGTGGTAGAGTCATTTGTACGAAGTCACCCTGATGCCGATAATTACTTGTCGGAATTGGATGCCAAATTGATGTCGGCGCAGCGATTATTGCCGGATCAAACGATTATGTCGGCCTTATTATTGGAAGTTCAACAGGCGGCGCAAGATTCCGGTGTTAAGTTATTACGATTGAAGCCGCAAAAAGTTGTTATGAAGGCGGCTTACAGTGAAATTCCGATTGAAGTGGATATTCGCGGTAATTACTTTTCCCAGCTTAAATTTTACAATTACCTTGAAAACAGATTACGCTTTAGTATTGTAAATAAGGTTAACATCCAAGCCCAACAGGGAATACTAGATACAAAACTTACCATTATTTTTTATGATTATATTACTAAAAACAATAAGATTAACAACAAGGGGTGAACAAGTTGCGCTATTTAACCGCAGGGGAGTCGCATGGGCCGGCATTAACCGCAATAATTGAAGGATTGCCGGCCGGGTTAAAAATAGATTTGGATGATATAAACCATGAGTTGTATCGGCGCCAGCAAGGGTTCGGCCGTGGCGGGCGGATGGCCATCGAACAAGACCAAGTTAAGGTTTTATCCGGGGTGAGGTTTGGCCAAACCCTCGGGAGTCCGGTAACGTTACAGATCGAGAACCGTGATTGGGAGAACCGCAGCCGGGACATGGCTGTCTTTGGCTCTGAGACCGGCAATATATTGTCCGCTCCGCGCCCCGGACATGCTGATTACTGTGGCATGCTAAAATATAACCATCGGGATATTCGAAATATTTTGGAGCGGGCCAGCGCTAGGGAAACAGCAGCCAGAGTTGCGGTTGGTGCTATCGCCAAGCAATTATTGGCTGTTTTTAATATTCATTTGATTTCGCATGTTATCAATATCGGCGGAGTGGTTATAAAAAAACAAGCTGTAGATTATGAGTTGGTTGCCGCCCGGCGTGATAATGAATTTGGCTGTATCGATCCGTCAGTTGTCGAAGAAATGCGTCGGGCTGTTACGACCGCGCAACATAATAAAGACACCTTGGGCGGCGCTTTTGAAATAATAACTACGCCAATAATTCCCGGGTTGGGCAGTCATGTTCAATGGGACCGGCGTCTTGATGCCCAATTGGCTGCAGCTGTTGCTTCGGTACCGGCGATTAAAGGGGTGGAGTTCGGTGATGGTTTCGAATATGCCGGTATTCCCGGCAGTCAGGCACATGATGAATTTAGTGTTGATGATGGCGTCATTAATCGTACTTCTAACCACGCCGGCGGCTTGGAAGGCGGCATGACCAATGGTCAGCCGGTTATTCTGCGTGCTGTTATGAAACCTATTCCGACGTTGATGCAGCCGCTGGCTTCGGTGGATATGATTACCGGCCGGCCGGTACCGGCGGTGAGTGAACGCAGCGATGTGTGTGCGGTTCAGGCTGCCGCAGTGGTGACAGAAGCAATGGTAGCGATAGTACTAGCCCAAGCACTGTTGGAAAAATTCAGCAGTGATTGTATGGCCGACTTGCAACATTCGGTTCAGGAATATCTTCAGCGTATAGGTGGTTAAAGATATGCGCAACATTGTTTTGATAGGTTTTATGGGGACCGGTAAAACTACTACCGGAAAAATGCTGGCTAATCGATTGCAACGCCCGTTTGTGGATGTGGATCGTAAAATTGAACAGCAAATGGGATTAGAAATACCGCAAATATTTTCCAATCACGGCGAAGATTTTTTCCGTGATGTCGAAGCACAAATCATTGCCAAAATAGCCCGTTACACCAATACGGTTATTGCCACTGGCGGCGGGGCGGTACTAGATCCGGTAAACTTAAGAAATCTTAGGATGAATGGAATTGTTGTTTTACTTACAGCTTCCTTGGCGGTTATCTATGAACGAACTGAGCGTCGGAGGACCAGGCCGCTGCTGGAGGGTGAAGATAAATTTAAAATAATAGCCGATTTGTTGGCACAACGACAAAGTCTTTATAATGAATATGATTTAAAGATTGATACATCCTCATTGCCGCCGGCAGAGGTGGTAGAACAAATAATTATATTTTTACGACAGGGAGGTTATCTGCGTGGGCGAAGTTAAGGTGAATTTGGGCAGTAATAGTTATAAAATCCATATTGGTTGCGGATTAATGCAGCAGATTCATCTATTTTTGGATAGCCTGAATATGCCTAACCATGTCTTTATTATAACCGATGAAAATGTAGGCAGTCTTTACGCCAAACAATTGGCGGCCGATTTACAACGCAATCACTATCGCACGGTTCTGTATTGTGTAAAGCCGGGTGAACAATCGAAGTCTTGGCCTGTGTTGGACTGCTTATATACAGAAGCGGTAAAGGCCGGTTTTGACCGAAGCTGCACGGTATTGGCTGTTGGCGGCGGTGTAGTGGGGGATTTGGCCGGTTTTTTTGCCGCTACCTATATGCGCGGTGTTCCTTTTATTCAAATACCTACAACTCTGCTGGCCCAAGTTGATTCCAGCGTCGGCGGGAAAGTTGCCATCAATCATGTTTTGGGGAAAAATATTATCGGTGCGTTTTACCAGCCCCGGATGGTATTGATCGATCCGACAGTATTGACTACATTACCGGCTAGCGAGATTTCCAACGGTTTAGCGGAAGTTATTAAATATGGAATTATCGCTGATCAAGATTTATTTGCGTATTTAATCGATAATGTACAAAAAATAGTTAATATTAATGAAGAAGTGATGCTTAGGCTTATTTCAAAATCCTGCTCGATAAAAGCAAGGATTGTTGAACAGGATGAAAAGGATACCTCAGTGAGAATGATCCTCAATTTTGGCCATACTATCGGTCACGCTGTGGAGGCAGTGACCGGTTATAATAAATATACTCATGGTGAAGCTGTAGCAATTGGGATGCATGGGGCTGCGCTGTTAAGCGAAAAATTGCTGCATTCGCCGGCTGAGCTTACAAAGCAACTATTGAAATTATTACAAAAAATCAATTTGCCTGTTTCAACCTCGGAGTGCGATGCTGATAGTATAGTAACCGCAATACGCCATGACAAAAAGAGTATGGATGGGGTAGTAAATTGGATATTGCTGAGGAATATCGGCGATGCCGTTATTCATAAGGATGTTGCAGTGGATGTTCTGCAAACTGTTTTGCACCAAATTTGTAAATAATAAACGCCAGTAACCGAATGGGGGGTTAAATCGTTGATCGACAAGCGGACCATTAGTGATGTACTGCAAGTAGCCATGCAGCATGGCGGCGATTTTGCCGATATATTTATTGAAAAAAAAGCTACTACCTTTATTTCCTGTGAAGAAAATCATATTGAAAGAATTAAGTCGGGTACGGATATCGGGGCCGGAATCAGAGTTGTTTATGATGATATGACATCCTATGCCTATACGAATGAACTGGACAAGGATAAGCTAATAGAGATTGCCGATATCGCCAGCCGGGCGGTAAAGCGTGGTAATTCGCCCGTTACTTTGGATTTTAAACAAATCGCGCCGGATTTTTGCAACGAAGTAGAATTATTTCCCGGCCAGGTCAAGACAGAAGACAAGGTCGAAGTTGTTGAGCAGGCCAATACGGCAGCTAGAAAAACAGGCGGGCAAATAGCGCAAGTCGCCGTCACCTATGCCGATGCGGTACAAGATGTAGTTATAGCAAATTCACTAGGCCGTTATGTACAAGATAAAAGAGTTAGAACACGGTTATCGGTGACAGCGATTGCAAATGGCGGCAATATGATTCAGACTGGGTTTGATTCCAATGGCGGCGCCTGTGGATTCGAATTATTTAAAAGAGTATCACCATGGGAAATGGGACAAAAGGCGGCGACCAGGGCTCTAACTATGCTGCAGGCCAAGCCGGCACCGGCAGGAAACATGCCGGTCGTAATGGCCGGCGAAGCAGGCGGTACCATGGTTCACGAAGCGTGCGGACACGGTTTGGAAGCTGACTTGGTCCAAAAAGGGCTGTCGGTATATGCCGGTAAACAAGGGCAGCAGGTTGCTGCGGATACGGTTACGGTGATTGATGACGGTACAATTCCTGGTAAATTTGGAACAATGGTATTTGATGATGAAGGGTTTCCTACGCAGAAAACGGTTTTGATCGAAAACGGGGTGCTGCAAGGATATATGTACGATTATTTAACAGCCCGGCGGGATGACACTTGTTCCACCGGTAACGGCCGCCGGGAATCGTTTGAAGATAAGCCGATTCCGCGGATGCGCAATACTTACATTGCTCCCGGAAAAGACGGTCCTGATTTGATTGTAAAAGCTGTTAAAGATGGTTTGCTGGTCAAAAAAATGGGCGGCGGTCAAGTAAACACCGTGAACGGCGACTTTATGTTTGAGGTAGCTGAAGGATACCGGATTTGTAATGGAAAAATCGCTTATCCGGTTAAAGGCGCTACTTTAACCGGCAATGGACCACAAGCCTTAAAAAATATTGATATGGTAGGCAGTGATTTTGGTTTTACCATTGGTGTATGCGGAAAGAACGGCCAAGGCGCGCCGGTGTCTGATGCCCAGCCGACAATTAGAATTCCGGAGTTAATAGTAGGCGGTACTGAATATCAAGGTGGAAATGACCCCAAAATTTGTAGACGGTAATAAATGTAACATAATATCATATATTGTTAGCAAGGTTCGCTTACGTGGCCGAACCTTGTTTTACTTCGGAAATTTTATATACTAAAAAACAAAGGATTCCTGACTTTTCAGTCGAATCCTATGTAAATAATAATGCACTTGGGGGAGTCATAATTGGGTAAAAAGAAATTTATTCAGGTTTTGCTGGTGATGAGTGTTGTGTTGGTAGGGATCATTGCATTTAGAATTTATCACAATTTGGAAGCAAACAAACAACGGGCCGGACGTGTTTCACGGGATAAGACAATTGCAGTAGAATTTATGAAAGTCGGCCGAAAAGATATTCAGCCGGAGCTGACTTTTTCTGCTAATTTAGATCCGGTATGGAGTGCTGACATTTCTGCCAAAGTTGAGGGAAGAATAGACAGCTTGGTTGTGGAAGAAGGCATGACGGTAACAGCCGGTCAGATATTGGCCCGATTGGACACCAGTGAACTGGAAGCCCAGGTCGCCAGGGACAAAGGCAGCTGGTATGCGGCTAAAGCGACATTGGAACAGGCTGAAATCGATTTTAAACGGATGCAGACACTTGCGGCACAGGGAGCTGTATCTAAGCAGGAACTTGATGCAGCTAAATATAAACGTGATCTGGCACAAGGCCAAGTTGCTGCTGCTGCCGGAAGTTTGAATGTATCATCGGTAAAACTGAATAATACTGAAGTTACTGCCCCCCGGGATTCGATAGTACTGAAACGATTTATCCAAGCCGGTGTATTTGTTAAGCTTGGCAATCCGATAGTAACATTGGGAGATGTTTCAACTTTGTTGGCCAAAGCTACTGTTGGCGAAGCACAAATCGGTGAAATAAGCCTTGGTTTGCCGGTTAAAGTACTGGTTAATGCCTATCCGCATAAAACATTCACCGGAACTGTTACCAGAATTTCGCCGATGGCAGCTCTTCCTTCGCGGACATTTACCGCTGAAATTAGTATTGCTAATCAACAGTCCTTGTTGAAGCCGGGAATGTTTGCTACAGCACGGGTGCAAGGAAATATACATAGAGATGCATTGGCTGTACCACAAAGTGCATTGGTAATGCGCGAGGATCAAAAAACAGTTTTTGTTGTGTTAGATGAGGGGATAGTTCAGCAGCGACTGTTAAAAATCGGCTATATCGGCAATGGCTGGGTCGAAGTTCTGGATGGCGTAAAAGAAGGCGAAACAATTGTTGTCTCCGGACAAAATAAAGTTCATGACGGAGCCAAAGTAATTAGCGGTTCTTCCCAGGAAGGGAGTAAGTAAGCTATGGTACAAACATTTATAAAGCGCCCAATTTTTACAACAATGATCGTTATGTTGCTGGTAGTATTTGGGCTGAATTCTTACCCTGGACTAGGAATCGACTTATACCCGGATATTGACTTTCCGATAGTCACTGTTACGGTAACTTACACCGGTGCTTCGCCGGAAGAAATGGAGACGTTGGTTACCAAGCCTATCGAGAATGCAGTCAGCTCGGTAGCTGGTATTAAGACCATGTCGTCTATCTCTCGCGAGGGGTATTCACAGACAACATTAGAGTTTGAATTAGGCACCGACCCTAAACAAGCCTCAAGTGAGGTCCGTGAAAAAGTGGCCAGCCGGCGAAAAAGACTGCCGGACCAGATTGATGAACCGATAGTCCAACGGTTTGACATAACGGCGCAATCAATTCTTGGTTTCAGTTTAGCCTCTGACACTCGCAATCGGGGAGAGATCCGTAAGATTGCCGAAGATATTGTTAAAGACGAACTGCAAAGACTGGATGGAGTTGCTGAGGTCAATATAATCGGGGCTAGTCCACGGGAAATAATTTTGACTGTTGACCCGCAGAAACTGGAGGCTTACGGAGTTACCTTTCAGCAGGTTCTGGCGGCAGCCAACAATCAAAATATCAACACACCGGGCGGTAAAGTTAATGAACAAGGATTGGAACTTACTGTCAGGACAATAGGAAAATACCGAAATGTTGATGATATAAAAAACATTATTGTTGCTAATAAAGACGGTAAACTGGTACGTATGAGCGATGTCGTAGCGGTGGAGGACACCTGGGAAGAAGAAAGAACCTTTGCCAGAACAGGCGGTGTATCCAGCGTCATTATCTTAGTTCAGAAGCAATCAGGAACTAATACGGTGGATGTTGCTGATCGGGCAATTGCGGCTATGAAGCGCATGGAAACGGAAGTATTACCCAAGGATATTAAGGTTTCATTGGTACGGGATCGTTCCACTTATATTCGCGACAGTGTTGACGATGTAATGACAGCTATTATATTCGGCGGCTTGTTGGCAGTATTGGTAACTTATGTGTTTTTGCGGAACCTGCGGGCAACAATTATTGGCGCTTTTGCTATTCCTACCTCAATTATTGCCACCTTTTTCTTAATGAAGGCCATGGATTTTACCTTAAATAATATGTCACTAATGGGATTAAGTTTGTCGGTTGGTATTTTGATCGATGATGCCATTGTAGTAGTAGAAAATATCTTTCGACATCTGGAAATGGGTAAGAGCCCTAAGCAAGCTGCTTTAGATGCTACAAATGAGATCTCCTTGGCCATTACGGCGACAACTTTGGCTATCTTGGCCGTGTTTGTTCCGGTTGGAAATATGGGTGAAATTGTCGGCCAGTTTTTTAAACAATTCGGCTTGACAGTTGCTTTTGCCGTTGCATTTTCGCTATTTGTAGCTTTTACCTTAACACCGATGTTGTCGGCTTATTGGCTGAAAAATGATTTAGCCCAAAAAGAAAAAACCGGTATAACCGGCTGGATTCAGCGCAAATTGGATTCTTGGGAAGACGGTTTTGTTACTTTGCGTGAACTGTATAAAGATTTTTTGCGCTGGGCATTTCAACGACCAAAAAAAATTGTGGCTGTTGCGATATTATCACTATTTCTTAATGTTTTGTTGGTACCATTTTTGGGGATTGAGTTTCAACCAACATATGACTCCGGCGAGTTCAGTATAAACTTTCAAGCTCCTACCGGTACTTCAATGGAGAAAATGAAGGAAATCTTAAAACCGATCGAAAATGAAGTAATAAAAATTCCCGAATTGCAAACAGTATCACTGTGGATTGGCAGTTCCCGGAATCCCGTATATAAGGGCCAATTATCGGTGAAATTGGTGCCGTCTAATGAGCGCAAACGCTCAATGACGCAAATAATGGATGAATTAAGAATCAAATTCCGCAACAATAAAGATATGAAAATTTCACTAACCACTAATCAAGGAGGCGGACGGGGTGATTCACGGCCGGTACAAATTGCTTTGCGCGGACCGGATCTGGATACATTGAACCGTTTTGCCGAGGAAATCATTGAGAATATTAAAAAAATTCCCGGTGCTACCGATGTAGATATTTCCAGTTCTCAGATGGAACCGGAAGTCCAAATACGGCTTGATCCGGCCCGGATGGGTGATGTGGGCTTAGATGCTACCAGTGCCGGTACGGTTATTCAAACCGCTTTCCTGGGAAATACTACGAGCAACCAATTTTCGGTGGCCGGCAGTGACTATAATATTCGCGTGCAGATGAAAGAGACCAACCGCTTAAACATTAATGATGTTGCTAATTTGCGGGTGTCTACACCTACCGGACAATTTGTTCGGCTAGGTGATATTGCCGAAGTGAAATTGTCGTCGGGCCCGACCCAGATCGACCGGGAAGACCGTCAGCGGCAGGTTATCGTTTATGCCAATGCAGTTGGTATTTCACCCGGTGAAGTAATTGAAAAAATCAAACAGGATATTTTGCCGAACCTAAATCTACCTATTGGCTATTCCCACAAATTTGTTGGTCAGGCCAAAATGATGCAAGATTCCTTCGGCGAGATTGCCAAAGCGCTAATTTTGGCAGTAATACTTATTTACATGGTATTGGCTTCAGAATTTGAAAGTTTTATCCATCCGCTTACGATCATGCTATCATTGCCATTTTCGTTGATTGGTGCGATTTTAGGGTTGATGATAGCAGGAAATACGATAAATATTATGTCGCTGATCGGTGTAATTATGTTAATGGGATTGGTAACTAAAAATGCAATTATCTTAATTGACTATACCAATCAACTGCGCGACGAAGGGTTTTCAATTACTGATGCCTTATTGGAAGCAGGTTCTTTACGGCTACGACCAATACTTATCACAACAATATCGACAATTCTAGGTATGCTGCCCATTGCTTTAGGCTGGGGTGCCGGTGCCGAATTACGTCAATCGATGGGTGTAGTATTAGTCGGCGGCATGATCACATCGACTTTTTTAACGTTAATTGTTGTGCCGTTAGTTTATTTGTTGATGGACCAATTGCAAACATATTGGAAGCAGCGCAAGACCTCGCAAGCTGTGAATTCATAGAGGAGGAATCATGGTGAAAAGAATTGCGGTTTTAACCAGCGGAGGCGATGCGCCGGGAATGAACGCTGCAATTCGGGCTGTGACCCGAACCGGAATTTATCACGGATTAGAGGTTTACGGAGTAGAACATGGCTATGCCGGATTAATGGATGGCCAATTTGTACCGTTGACTTTACACTCGGTTGCCGGAATCATTCAGCACGGCGGTACGATGTTAAAAACTGCCCGGAGTGATAAGTTTAAAACTGCCGACGGCTTTAACCAGGCCGTCGGTTCCCTTCAACGTATGAGCATTGAAATGTTGGTAGTAATTGGCGGCGATGGTTCAATGGCCGGTGCTGTAAAGTTGTCCCAGGCGGGGATAGCAACGATGGTAGTACCAGGTACGATTGATAATGATATGCCGGGAACAAAATACACAATTGGTTTTGATACAGCTTTGAATACTGTGCTGGAGGCGGTGAACAAAATCCGCGATACGGCAGCTTCGCATGAACGAGTCGCCGTGGTGGAAGTTATGGGTCGTAGTGCCGGTCATATCGCTTTAATGGCAGGGCTTGCCTGTGGCGCTGAAGTAATGTTGCTGCCGGAGAAACCTTATGATATTAGGGATATTTGTGCAGGTTTGGACAAAAGCTATAAACGCGGCAAATTGTATAGCATTATACTGGTTGCCGAAGGAGCAGCTAAAGGCTACGATATTGCCGATCAGATTGCTGTGAGTACTCCATTCAAACCGCATGTGACTGTATTGGGTTATATTCAGCGCGGCGGCAGTCCGTCGGCATTCGACAATATTATGGGCAGCCGGATGGGAGCAAGAGCCGTAGAGGCTTATATCGCGGGTAGTAAAGATCAATTAATTGCTTTTGAACATGGTGATATATTAACAAAAGATTATCATGCAGCTCTCAGCGAAAGAAAAGGAATAGATTATGCAATTGTAGATTTGGCAGGTATTTTGAGTATGTAATTTACAAGCATCTGCCCTGTAAAATTTCAAGATACTAATTTTGAATTGAAATGGTGAGTCATGTGATAATTTGACATCGTTTCAATTCTTTTTTTAAGTATGGTCAATATGACGTTGGCCAGTTCAATAATCTTATTAAGTTAACAGGATTTTTCTAGTAAGGTGTAAAATAATATATATGGTCAAAAATGGGAGGCTTTTTGTGCAAACTATTGAAGATAAGATCAATAAACTTGAACTGTTATTAAAAAGCTATAAAAAAGTTATCGTTGCTTTTTCTGGTGGAGTTGACAGTACTTTTTTAGCTGCGGCAGCTAACCGAGCATTAAACGGACAAGTAGTAGCACTTACTGTCCAATCGCCATCTTTGCCCCAAAGCGAAATTCGGGCATGTATACAACTCGCTAAACTATTGGGGATAGAACATGTCATAGTCAACGGACCTGAAATGCAAAACAGTAATTTTCTTGAAAATAATAAACAAAGATGTTACTGGTGTAAACTGACGAGATTTCAATCTTTAATTAAATGGGCCGATCAACATGATTTTCCGTTCGTTATCGAAGGTACTAATGCTGATGATAGCGAAGAGGACCGACCAGGAATGCGGGCGCTGGCAGAGCTAGCCGGGCGGGTCAAAAGTCCTTTGCGTGAACTAGGATTTTCTAAGGATAATATCCGATATGTTGCTAAATCGTGGGGATTGCCGGTATGGGACAAGCCCAGCGCTGCTTGCTTGGTATCGCGATTAAATTATGGATTGCCAATTACGCCTGCAGTTCTATCACAAGTGGAGGCGGCAGAGGCATTGCTGAAGCAATACCTGGATGGACAGTTGCGTGTTCGGCATCATGATAGTATTGCCCGCATTGAGATCCCTACGGATAAATTTCTTGAAATTATGCAATCAAGTATACGGAATAAAATAGTGGCTGAATTTACTAAGATCGGCTATAAATTTGTTGTATTGGATCTGGCCGGTTACCGGACCGGAAGCATGAACGATACCAATGACGAGGTGTAACATGGACACTCTACAAATTAAGAATATATTATCTGAGTTTCAACTGGGCAAACTAGCAATGGAAGAGGTCATCGACAAGCTGCGGGTGTTGCCGTATGAAGATCTCGTCTACGCTAAAATTGATCATCATCGGATGATGAGACAGGGATTTCCGGAAGTAGTATATTGTGAAGGCAAAACAGTACAACAGGTTGTTGGGATTATGGAACATCTGACAGGCTTAAATCGTAACATTTTGGCTACGAGGGCCAGCTGCGAAATGTTCGAAGCTGTTAGCAAAATTATTCCGGATGCACATTATCACGAGTTGCCTCGTCTTATTACCGTTGAGCGGGAAAAACGGGCGGTAGATGAGAAACGATTTATCTTGGTGCTGACAGCAGGAACCAGTGATATCCCGGTAGCTGAAGAGGCTGCAGTTACAGCTGAAATAATGGGTAATGACGTAAAACGGGTTTTTGATGTCGGAGTGGCCGGTATTCATCGATTATTTGCTCAGCATGAATTATTAGAACAAGCTAATGTTGTTATTGTGGCGGCAGGGATGGAAGGTGCTCTAGCCAGTGTCGTTGGCGGGTTAGTGGCTAAGCCGGTTATTGCAATTCCCACCAGTGTCGGGTACGGTGCGAATTTTGGCGGTCTCTCAGCACTGTTAAGCATGTTAAACAGTTGTGCCGCCGGAGTCGCGGTGGTTAATATCGACAACGGTTTTGGCGCCGGAAGACTTGCCAGTATTATTAACAATATGAGGTGATTTTTTTGAATGCATTGTATTTCGACTGTTTTGCCGGAATAAGCGGTAATATGATATTAGGAGCACTGGTCGACTTAGGGGTTCCTACTGATTATTTGCAGCAAGAGTTAAATAAGCTCAATATCAGTGGTTATAAATTGCAGCTTGAACAGGTTAGTAAAGCTGGAATTCGGGCAACCTATTTGGATGTGCAGATTGATAACGGCGCAGGTCATGATCATCATAATCTAAGCCATGACCATAACCATGATCATAACCACAATTATGATCATGGCACTTTCCAACAATATCGCCATTTGCCGGATATATTAGGAATTATTGACCAGTCACAGTTAAACGAAAAGATCAAAGAGGCCAGTAAAGCAGTTTTTTATTGTTTAGCCAAGGCGGAGGCCAAGGTTCATGGAGTAACTGTTGAACAGGTGCATTTTCATGAAGTAGGAGCAGTTGATACTATAGTTGACATCGTTGGCACGATGATTTGTCTAGATTATTTACAAATTGAGAAAATTTACTGTTCCCAATTAAATGTCGGTAGTGGATTCATAAAATGTGCTCATGGGGTATTGCCGGTACCTGCGCCGGCTACGGCGGAGTTATTGAACAACGTGCCTTATTATTCTATAGATGTCCAAAAAGAACTTGTTACCCCAACCGGCGCTGCCTTAATAACTTATTTAGCAAATGAGTTCGGCGACAAGCCGGCTGGTTTTATTACCCGTAAAATTGGCTACGGAGCAGGAACTTGGGACTTAGAAATACCAAATGTGCTTAGAACTTTTTGGGGAGACAGTGTCCCTGTCAGCGGTTCCCCTAACTTGTTAGTTATGGAAAGCAATATTGATGATATGAATCCGCAGATATTGGGATATGTGACCGAAAAACTATTGGCTGCCGGTGTATTGGATGTTTGGTTGACCCCAATTCAAATGAAAAAGGGTCGGCCTGCTCAGAAAATTTCAATTTTAACTGATAAAGATCTAAAGGAACAAATAACTGATATTCTCTTAAACGAGACAACTACTATTGGCCTTCGTTACTATAACGTCCGCCGTGAAATTGCCGAACGAAAGATTGTTGAAGTACAAGTCGAATGGGGACAGGCTAGAGTAAAGTTAGCGTATCATAGAGGAGAACTGTGTAATATTACTCCTGAATATGAAGATTGCCGGGTTTTGGCAGAACGGGCGAAAGTGCCGCTCAAGCTAATATTAGAGGCTGTACGACAGCAAGCATTGAAGGAATATCAAATGTAGATTAGTGTAATTAGAGTTAGAGTTGCAGTTGTGGAGGTGACCCATGGACCATGGTTGGCGTAATAAATTAGTTAAAATTGAAGATGCCAAGGATGGAATGGAACTTGCCGATATTATACTTGCTGATAACGGCAGAATAATTCTAAGCCCGGGGACCCTGCTTACTGGACTTCTGATAGAAAAATTGAAATGGTGGGGAATATCTGAAGTAAAAATCAAATTGCTCAGCGAAGATACGGAGCAAGTACATTCATTTGATCAGGCGTTTCATCGCAATTACAACAGTACGGTTGCTGAGGTAAGAAAAGCCTTTCAGACTATTCGCTATTTCAAAGAGATTTCTTTAGAAGAAATGTTTCAATTACAGAAGAAGAATATTGATCCTTTGCTCAATTCACCTGGTATAATCAGTAACTTATATAAAGTTCGCCGAATTGATGATTATACTTTTCATCATTCTATAAACGTTGCAGTGTTATCAGGGATATTAGGGCGCTGGTTAGGTTATAAGGGCGATGACTTAAATAAATTAGTCTTGGCCGGTTTGCTTCATGATGTTGGGAAAACGCAGATCCCATTAAAGATTTTAAATAAACCCGGGAAATTAAGCGCGCAGGAAATGAATATAATGCAATTGCATACTAAGCAGGGTTATAAGTTGCTGTCAGTAGTTGAGAATCTTCCTCAAGAAATACTATTTGTCAGTTTAGAACATCATGAACGGCTAGACGGCAGCGGCTATCCGCTGGAGATAAAATCAAGCAAGATACATCCTTATGCTAAGATTATCGCTGTTTGCGATATATATGACGCTATGACATCCGATCGAGTCTATAAGCAAAAGGTAACTCCGTTTGAGGTGCTGGAAACTATAGCTGAAGATATGTATGGTCGTTTGGATCCGGAGATTTGTACTACCTTTTTGAAAAATGTGCGCGAATATTTTATTGGTAATCATATTTTACTAAATGACGGACGCAAGGGACGAGTAATTCAATCCGGTTTATTTTTATCTTCAAGGCCGGTGGTGCAAACAGAAGACGGCGAATTTATTGATATGGAAACTAATTCCGGTATAAAAATCATAGATGTAATTGCGTAATATTATAGATTACTTAAAAATAGTAAATAGAACAATAGAGGTGTAATTGTGAAAGCTGTTATTTTGTTATCAGGCGGATTGGATTCTACTGTTTGTATGGCTGTTGCGCATAGTAAAGGATATGAATTGTATCCAATCAGTTTTAATTATCAACAACGTCATAATCGTGAGATTGAATGTGCCAAAAATGTTGCTGATTATTACGCGGTGGACAAACATTTAGTTATTGAAACAAATCTTAATGATATGGGTGGAAGTGCGCTTACTGATTCTCAAATTGCTGTACCGGCGGGAGATGTCCGGCGGACAGATATACCGGCAACTTATGTACCGGCCCGTAATTTAATTTTCTTAAGCTATGCGCTGGGGCTTGCCGAAGTTGTTGGTGCGGAATCTATTTTTATTGGCGTAAATGCTTTAGATTATTCCGGTTATCCGGATTGTCGCCCAGAATTCATTAGTGCTTTTCAACAATTGGCTAATTATACAACCAAGGCTGCGGTGCAGAATAAGTCAGTAATTACTGTAGAAACGCCGCTATTATATCTTACAAAAAAAGATATTGTGTTGCTGGGCAAAAAATTATCAGCCCCGTTAGCAATGACAACCAGTTGTTATCAAGGTGGGGACAAAGCCTGCGGTGTTTGTGATAGTTGCCTGTTGCGATTAAAAGGATTTGAAGAGGCCGGTTTTTCCGATCCTATTCCTTATTTGACTAGGAGTGGTAGTTAAGTGAGAGATGTGCAAAATCTGATAGACGAAAGAGGCATTGCAATCCAGAAGGTTGGCGTAAGCGATGTATACTTACCGTTTTTGATAAAAACTAAAAGTGGGTCCTGGCAAACAGTGTTGGCCGAAATAGAACTAATGGTAGATTTGCCGCAGGAATTTAAGGGAACGCATATGAGCCGGTTTATTGAGGTACTTAGTGATTGGAGCCAAAAGCCAATATCCAGTAATGAAATCAAACTAATCTTGCGGGATATTATGCAGCGGCTGAATGCTCAGCGAGCCGAAATGTCGATGAAGTTTAAGTATTTTGTTGAAAGATCGGCACCAGTTACCGGCTTAAAGAGTTTATTGGATTGTGATTGTTCATTTTCCGGTATTATGGAGCAGGGAACCGAACTGGATTTTATGCTGGGATTTACTATTCCTTATACATCTGTTTGTCCTTGTAGTAAAGAGATAGCTGAATATGGAGCTCATAACCAACGTGGGGTAATAAAAGTGAAACTTCGCAGTGAACGCGATACGATTATCTGGTTTGAGGACTTGGCTGATGTACTAGGTAATCAGGGAAGCTGCCCGGTATATCCCTTATTAAAACGAGAAGACGAAAAATTTGTTACCGAAGTTGCTTATGAGAATCCAAAGTTTGTTGAGGATATTCTACGGGATGCAGTTATATCAATGAGAGAATTAACCGGTATTACCTGGTTTGAGGTAGAATGTAAGAATTACGAATCAATACATAACCATAGTGCGTTTGCGGCGCATACGGAAACTGTCGGGTAGATGCTGCGATTTTCCCCATAAATTAGGTGAGTGTATGAGATATTTGATTATTAACGCTGATGACTTTGGCTTACATCCTGCTATTAATGATGGAATACGGCACGGACATACCCTCGGATGTATAACCAGCACTTCTCTCATGGCCGGTGGTTCGTCATTTGATCATGCCGTGTCGACTGCTCGTGAACTGAATAACTTAGGCGTAGGAATTCATCTTACACTAGTGGCTTGTGCGCCGGTTTGTAACCCTGTTGAAATACCAACGTTGGTAGATAATGATGGTTTATTGACAACAAATTATTTGGAATTCATGAAAAAATATTTTACTAATAAAATAAGTCTTGCTGACATACAGAAGGAATTAGAAGCCCAAGTCCAGAAAGTAATTTCAACTGGCATAAATATAACGCATGTTGATAGTCACCAGCATTTACATGTACTGCCGGGAATATTAGATTTAGTATTAAGATTAGCGGTAAAGTACGATATAGCATCGATTCGCATTCCCCGGGAGGCATACTTTTTTTCCGGCGGTTTTCCGTTTCAGGTTTATAGAACTATTGGTAAATGGGGTTTGACTACACTCGCTGCAGCAGCAAAGCAAAAAGCTTTGCGAATGGGTTTAGCTGTGCCCGATTATTTTTTTGGGATGCTGGCCGGTGGAAACTTGTTGGAACCATACTTGCATCGAATTCTGGAAGCTATTCCTGATGGGGTATCTGAAATAATGATACATCCGGGTATTAAAAACGATGTATTAAAACAAACATTTGGCTGGCCATATCACTGGCAGCAGGAACTAAACGCAGTTACCAGTAACACAACACTAAAAAAGCTAAATGATCTAAATATTAACTTAATCTCTTTTAAGGAGCTGGGGAATGGGTAAATTTTATAAACGGCTGATATTGCTGTTTTTGTTCGTAGGTTTGATTTCAGGGGCCGTCATTTATTTTACAGTGGATATTAATACTTTGATGCATTTAAATGTATTTAAACCGTGGTCATTATTGGGTGCTTTGTTTTTTTTGGCAGTTGGTCTGTTTTTTGACGGTACACGATTAATGCATTTAGTACGTATTTCCGGCGAAAAAATTTCATTTATGGAAGCTGTTTATGTAGTATTTAGCAACTATTTCCTGGCCTTGGTCACCCCGGGCGCTGCGGGTGGTGCAGTTGCTCAAGTAATGTTTTTGCGTCGTGCCGGCGTTCCGACAGGCAAAGCAACCGTATTAGTTTTAGTTCGAACATTATTGTCGATATTTTTTTTGATTGCCTGTATGCCCGTGGTTTTTTATTACGACTCGGGGGTAGTTCCGTGGATTTCGGAAAGCGCCTTATTATCAGTATCGATTCTTATGATAATTATTATTGCCAGCAGTATTGTCATTATGAAAACTCGTTACCCGGATTACTTACTTATTATGTTGACTAAGAAAATAGGCTTTCGCGGCCGTAGACGTATATTTGCTTTATATCGCGATGTAAAAAGCGCAGTTGTTATGCTTTCTTCGTGTCCGCTGAGCATTCTTAGGGTGTTAATAGAGTCGGCCATCAGTTTACTTGCATTATATACGATGGTGCCGATGCTGTTTATGGGGTTAGGAATCAAATTTAATTTTTGGCAAGTTATGGGTAGAATGATTTTACTAAATATTTTACTGTATTTTGCTCCGACGCCTGGTGGCTCAGGTATAGCGGAGGGAGGATTTATTGTGCTATTTAGTAAAATTGTTCCAACCGGCACAGTCGGTATTTTGGCTGTTGCTTGGAGAATTTTAGCCGAATACCTGCCATTTGCTATTGGTCTATATTTCTCAGTTAGAGTTTTTGGCAGAGATTATATTTCCAAGCAAATTGAATAAGGAGGATTATGGTTGAAAGTACTTGTCACCGGCGGAGCCGGATTTATTGGATCACATGTAGTCGATAATTTGCTGCGTAAGGGTTATGAAGTTGTTGTATTGGATAACTTAAGTACAGGATCGAAAAAAAACGTGAATGAGGATGCTCGCTTTGTTCTATTAGATATTCGCGATGAAGCCATCAATCAATTAATTAAACAGGAAAGTTTTGACGGTGTAATTCATTTAGCGGCACAAACATCCGTTCCTCATTCCTTGATTCAACCATATTATGATTGTGATGTAAATGTACAGGGGACAGTAAATATCTTAGAAGCTTGCCGTAATAATAATGTCCAAAGAATTGTGTTTGCATCAAGTGCTGCAACGTATGGGAAAAACAGCATGCTGCCACTGACTGAGGAAGCAGAGGCTCTACCGACATCGTTTTATGGATTAAGTAAACTTACGGCTGAAAAGTATCTATCCCTGTATAATATTATGTATGGGTTGGAATTTGTTGTACTGCGCTATGCCAATGTATATGGGGAGCGACAGGGAGAGAACGGTGAGGGTGGCGTAATTAGTACTTTCACCCGCCAGATTTATAACGAACAAGTAATTTCTATTTTTGGCGATGGAGGCCAAACTAGGGATTTTATCTATGTTGGTGATGTTGCCGAAGCTAATTGCGCGGCATTGGAAACTGCGTTTGCCAATAGATGTTATAATATTAGTACTGCGCAGGAGACAAGTATAAATCATTTAGCTGAGGTTTTATTGCATATTGCCAACAGAAACAATAAAATAGTGTATTCTGTTGCTCGTGATGGTGATATTTATCGCTCGGTGTTGGCCAATACAATGGCTAAAAAATATTTAAAGTGGCTGCCAAAATTTGAGTTAGCCGATGGACTTGCCCGAACTTATAAAGCACTTGCTAATGATTTTCATTCGTAATTGGGAGGTAGAATATGTTGTCGCGAAACAGGGGATTTCTTTTTTTATTATGTATTGTTGCAGTAGTTGTCATATTTTATAATATCGGAACAATACCGTTGCTGGATCCCGATGAACCGGTTTATGCCGAGACTCCCAAAGAAATGATCAAATATAATGAATATCTGTCGCCACGCATTTATGGAGAGTATTGGTATGACAAACCGCCTATGTATTATTGGTTAGTAGCCGGTTCTTATAAAATATTTGGTATCAATGAGTTTGCGGCTCGGTTCCCATCAGCTTTTCTGGCGGTGTTGAGTGTTTTAGTCATGTACTATTACGGCAGCAAATTATTTAATAAGCGGGCCGCAGCTTGCGGAGCATTAGTACTTGTTACAAGTTTGGAATTTTTTTACTTGGGTAAAGCCGCTGTAACAGATATTACGCTTAATTTTTGTTTAATGGTTTCATTATTGGCGTTTATAAATCGCCAGTATTATATTTTCTATATTTTTGCCGGACTGGCTACTTTGACCAAAGGTCCGGTAGGATTGCTGTTCCCTGGTGCAATACTTTTCTTGTACTTCCTGTTTTCAGGAAGGTGGCAAGAAATGAAACATATGAAGATTCTCAGTGGGGTGTTAGTATTTTCTTTAGTTGCATTACCATGGTATATCTACATGTATATAAATCATGGTAATGCTTTTGTAGAGACTTTTTTAGGTTTTCATAACATAACACGGTTTACCTCGCCGGAGCACCCGGAAACGGTATGGTGGTATTATTATATCCCCGTTCTTATACTCGGCTTTTTTCCATGGTCGGCGGTTATGGTACAGTCTGTATGGAAATCTTTTACTGACAGCCGCCATGATTATCCGCAATTATTATATTTAAACATCTGGGCTGCGTTTATATTTGTATTTTTTACGATTTCTCAAACAAAGCTTGTTTCATATATTTTGCCAATGTTTCCTCCCTTAGCACTCATCGTGGGTTGGAATATTGACAGATTGTGGGATTATCGGCGCAGTCAACGAATTATTAGCTGGCCGCTGCTATATAGTATCTTAACTATTTTATTAGGGACAGGTATGTTTCTTGGTTTAAAGTATATTCCCGAACTGACTAATGGTGTAATAGCTGTACTTATTCTGTTTAGCATTTCGTTAACGATAGTCTGGTTTTTTATTTGGCAAAGAGATATGGCTAAGGTTTTTTGGGTAAAGGTAATTACCGGCGTGGTTTTTTCATTGATTTTGCTGGGTATTATGTTTCCTCAGGCCGCCCCCCGATTTACGGCTAAGTATATTGCACAAAGTTTCATTCGGCAATATGACGGGAAGTCCCCAATTTATGTAACTAAATTTTTACATCCGGGATTTACCTTTTATTCAGAGCTTTATGGTACCGAGGTAGATGCCAAGGAAAATGTCGCAAAATTAATAAAAGCTGTAAATAAGCCTGGCCCAAGTTATTTTATATTAATGAAAAAGGACTTTGAAGCATTGGCCGACCAAACAAAACAACTAAGACTTCTGGAAACACATGATGAAAAACTATTGCTGTATAAGCCATAAGGACCGAAAATTTGGGTAAGAAAAATATTTTGCGTAAGATATAAAGTAAAAGGAGCTGTGCGAACAATTTCAACACAGCTCCTTTTTTAGTTTTTTATACTTTCCGTATTTTCAAAAATAAACGCCGGACTTGGGTAAAAGAATTGACAATGAAGCGGTCTAAAGTCATCGGTTTTAAACCGGTCCATAACAGCACGAGAAACTTTTTCTTCAAAATCTAGCAAAGTATCTTTTGTTACATCTGCATCTTCGACAAGTATTAATAAAAATGGGCTTACCTCAGGAGCATCGTCGGGAACTTCACTGCGGTTCAACGGTAATCCGGGAATAACTTTTAAAGTACCGTAAATGTTTTGTTCTTCATCGGTTACCAGGCAGCGAAACGTGTTAAAATATAAGGTCTTAGTGATTTTAATAATTGGCTTAGCTGGAATAAGTGACAAAGTAATACATCCTTTCAATAAAAAATTTAACAATAAAAATTATAACATGAAGTTCTTTGAAAGTAAAAAATAACAAATCTTTTGCTAAAATGAAACAAATTTAACTAAACTGAAAATTAAAAAAATTATCAAGTAGTAAACTGTTGTGTCGTATAAATGTACATTTGTTAAAGTTTGTCTATAAATAAAAATTGCTTTTAACGATTCAAAATAAAAGGAATTTAAAGTGTTACATCGAACCAATAAATAATATAATCTAATATCGCTTTAGTATTCTTATGTACACGGTCACGAGTCAGGGGGGGGAGAATATTTACGTGACCTAAGCGCTATTAACAATTTTAGGAGGGAAACTATGAAAAAATTACTGGCTATTGTAACTGTTTGTTTATTGCTGGTTGTAATGGTCGCTGGCTGTGGACAATCATCCAAGACCGAGAACAAAGCTCCAGCTCAGAAATTTATCAATATTGCTACCGGTGGTACCGCTGGTACATATTATCCGCTTGGTGGAGCAATTGCTGAAATTTTAAATAAAAATATCCCTGGCGTAAACGCTAGCGCCCAAAGTACCGGAGCTTCAGTTGCAAATATTAACCTTCTGAGCACTGGCAAAGTTGATATTGCTTTTGTACAAAACGATATTACTTATTATGCAGCTAATGGCACCGAAATGTTCAAAGGTAAAAAAGTTGCCAATTTGAAAGGTTTAGCAACCTTATATGCTGAAACAGTTCAAATCGTAACTTTAAAGAAAACCGGAGTTAAAACAATTGCCGATCTGAAAGGCAAACGGGTAGCAGTTGGTGCAGCAGGAAGCGGTACTGAAGCTAATGCTCGTCAAATTCTGGAAGCTTATGGTATTACTTATAAGGATCTTAAAGTTCAATACCTGTCCTTCGGCGAAGCTGCCAGCAGCTTGAAAGACGGCAATGTTGACGCTGCGTTTGTAACTGCAGGGTTCCCAACTGCTGCTATTCAAGATATTGCTGCCCAACACGAATTAGTATTAATTCCTGTTGATGCTGCTAAAGCTGACGCTATGATTAAAAAGTATCCGTTCTATACAAAAGTTGTAATTCCAGCCAAAACTTATCCAAATGTAACTACCGATACTCCTGCAGTAGCTGTTAAAGCTATGCTGGTTGTTACTGATAAGATGGATGCTGATATGGGTTATAAAGTTGCTAAGGCTATTTACACTAATGGTGATAGACTGAAGGCTGCTCATTCACAAGGTAAGAATATTACCAAAGATACGGCTACTCAAGGTATGTCAATTAAATTGAATGCCGGCGCCGAAAAATTCTATAAAGAAAAATAAGAGTAATTCATATTATCATTAACATTTTTGAACCGGGGACCGGGCTTTCCGGTTTCCGGTTTGATTTTTATAATGGAAACTAGGGTGTAGTTATGTCAATTTATAAGAAAATATTTTGGCCAGCATTGATTATTGTAGTTTTTGCTGCGGGATATTTGCTAAGCGGTTTATATGTTTTTATTGAAACAGATCAAGGTATTAAATATACTATGCCTGCTTATGCCGGCGATAAATTGAGTTTATATTATATTCACTCTGTTCAGCTTACGCCTGTCTATGAAAATTTCGTTGTTAAGGGACCGGACGATTTAATGCTTTACTCTACTCAATTTAGTTCATACGGGGTAGGATTGCCTTCCTTGCCAAGCGACGGAATTTTTACTCAAACCAAGGAAGGTTTTGATTTAAAAGTGGAACGTCACTTTTCAGTAGTTAAAGTACGCAGCGGTCCGGAGGCGAAACTTTCAATTATTTATAATGGACAGGTTTTGCCTGTGTATCAAGAACTTCCTAGTGGTACTTTGATTCGTATTAGGGCAGGACGTTATTACACTCGTTGGTTGTAAGAATAAATGAAAAATGATATATTTTAGGAAAGTATGAAGGGAGGAATTTTTCTTGAGCAAAGAGATGAGCGCCGAGGAAGTCTTAAAAAAGTATGATAAAGAATCAGATACTATGAATTACAAAGGTTTAATGGCGCGCATTGTAGCAGGCATTGCAATCATGTTTTCTGCTTTTCAATTGTATACAGCAATTTTCGGCGTAATGGATGCGCATTTGCAACGGGCAATCCATCTAAGTTTTGGATTGGTTCTGATTTTTTTGCTATATCCTACACGTAAGAACTGGTCGCGGGAAAAGTTGCATCCGGTGGATTTTTTGCTGGCAGTTTTAGGAGCATTAGCTCCGATGTACATTGTGGTTTTTTATAATGAATTAGTACTAAGAGCTGGATTAACCACTCCTACCGATTTAGTAGTTGGTTTATTGGGGTTGATATTAGTCATTGAAGCAGCAAGGCGTACTGTCGGTTGGCCGATGGTAATTGTTGCGCTGTTTTTCCTTGGTTATGCATTCGCGGGTCCGTTTATGCCCGGGTTGTTAGCACACCGGGGAGTTGGTCCTGGCGAACTTATTGACCACTTATTTTTTTCAACTGAGGGGATATTCGGTATTCCTCTGGGAGTCTCTTCTACCTTCATCTTCTTGTTTATTTTGTTCGGTTCGTATTTGGAGGCGACTGGTTTAGGAAAGTTTTTTATTGACTTGGCCAATGCCATCGCCGGATGGGCCAGTGGCGGTCCGGCTAAAGTAGCAGTTCTTTCCAGCGGCTTGATGGGAACTGTATCCGGCAGTTCAGTCGCTAATGTCGCCGGTACCGGAAGTTTTACCATTCCAATGATGAAAAAACTTGGTTACAGTAAAGAATTTGCCGGTGCTGTTGAAGCAGCAGCATCAACAGGCGGACAGTTAATGCCACCGGTTATGGGAGCGGCAGCTTTTCTCATGGCGGAATTTGTTGGTGTTGCATATATTGAAGTTGTAAAAGCAGCTGTTATTCCGGCATTACTATATTTCAGCGGTATTTGGATCGGTGTTCATTTTGAAGCCAAGAAAAACGGATTGAAGGGAGTGCCACGGGAAGAGTTACCGAAGTTTATGGAGTTATTTGTTTCCCGGGGGCATTTGGCAATCCCGTTAGTGGTAATCGTATATTTACTTGTTGTTGGCTATACACCGATGCGGGCCGCTCTATGGGCCATTTTCCTGTCGATAGCAGCCTCAATGTTACGTAAGGAAACAAGAATTTCATTTATGGATATCATTCAAGGATTAATTAACGGAGCTAAAGGAGTTCTAGGTGTATTAATTGCCTGTGCTACAGCCGGAATTATTATCGGTGTCGTTACGAAAACAGGCGTTGGCCTTAAACTTGCAACTGCTTTGTTAGATTTAGCCGGAGGAAAATTATTGCCGGCCATGTTCTTTACGATGATTACTTCAATAATACTAGGGATGGGTGTGCCGACTACTGCGAATTATGTTATTACTTCAACAATTGCCGCACCGGCCTTAGTACAAATGAATGTTCCGGTTTTAGCTGCCCATATGTTTGCGTTCTATTTTGGAATTATTGCAGACGTAACACCGCCTGTTGCTTTGGCCGCTTATGCCGGTTCGGGTATTGCCGGCGGAAATCCGATGAAAACAGGTGTTAATGCGGCTAAACTGGCAATTGCGGCATTTGTTATTCCATATATATTTGTACTATCACCAAGCATATTGATGATCAAAGCAACAGTCCCAACCTTGATCTGGGTTACAATAACCGCGTTGCTTGGTATGCTGGGATTGGGCGTATCAATGATCGGATTCTTTATTACCAATGCTAATATTTTGGAAAGAATTATATTCTTTGTCGGCGGTTTAATGATGATTGATCCGGGTGGATTTACAGACCTTGTTGGTGTCGGTCTATTAGCTACAGCTACAATAATACAAGTCCTGAAAAAGCGTCGTCAGAAACATTCAGTTAAATAATGTGGTTGTTGTTCCCTTACTGGTAATACTAATTAATATAATTTATTAATATGTTAAGTGGGGGGATCTAAATGAATACAGAAACTTTTAATCCGTTACAGGTAGTGCAAAGGCAACTTGCGGTTGCAGCCCAACGTCTAGGGTTGGACCCAGGTATTTACGAATTGCTTAAAGAACCAGCCAAAGTATTAGAAGTTGGTATTCCTGTAAAAATGGACGACGGCTCCATTAAGGTGTTCCGTGGCTGGAGATCTCAGCATTCTCATGCAACCGGACCTACTAAAGGAGGTATTCGCTTTCATCCGGAAGTTTACTTGGATGAGGTGAAGGCTCTGTCAATGTGGATGACTTTTAAGTGCGGAGTGGTAGGTTTACCTTATGGTGGAGGAAAAGGTGGTATTCGGGTTGACCCTCGAAAACTTTCTACCAGAGAACTGGAGCAATTAACCCGTAAATATGTAGACTCAATTGCGGAGATTATTGGCCCGGAGAAAGATATTCCCGCTCCTGATGTTTACACAACGCCGCAAATCATGAGTTGGTTTATGGATGAGTTCAGTAAGCTTAGGGGCTATAATGTTCCGGGAGTGGTCACTGGAAAACCTGTAGAAAATTCAGGCTCTGCAGGTCGAAGCTCGGCTACGGCGCGCGGATGTATGTTCGTAATCCGTGAGGCGGCTAAACAAATTAATTTACCTGCAGCAGGTACTACTGTGGCTATTCAAGGTTTTGGCAATGCCGGTAGCAATGCTGCAAAATTGTTGAATGATATTGGATGCAAAATTATTGCCGTTAGTGATAGCAAAGGCGGTATCTACGATCCGAACGGTCTAACACCCAGCGATGTAATAGCTCACAAAGCCCAAACCGGGACCGTTGTCGGTTTGGCTGGTGCACAGAGTATTACCAACGAAGATTTACTGACCAGTAATGTTGACATACTTATACCGGCGGCCTTTGAAAATCAGATTACAACTGATATTGCAAAACGGGTAAAAGCAAAAATTGTGGCGGAAGCAGCCAATGGTCCTACTACTCCTGAGGCCGATGAAATACTATTTAACAAAGGCATCATGGTTGTACCAGACATCTTGGCAAGTGCCGGTGGTGTTACAGTTTCTTACTTCGAATGGGTACAGAATATAATGAACTTTTATTGGACAGAAGCCGAAGTTAACCAGCGTCTTGAAGATATCATGGTTAAGGCATTTAAACAAATTTATGATATGCATACTAACATGAACGTTGATTTACGGCTGGCTGCTTATATGGTTGCATTGCAACGTATTGCAAACACAATTAAAAGTCGGGGCTGGATATAGTTTTTAATGTATTTTGTGTTTTTGTTATGTATAGGCAGGATAATTCAAAGAAACCTTGAATCTAATATAAGATATTTTATATTTGTTAGGGAATAGGTGCCTATGCATAATAGGGAAGCCGGTGAAAATCCTGCACGGTCCCGCCACTGTAATGGAGAGTCTGCCTATTAGGCCACTAAGTTTATCTTGGGAAGGCGTGGCAAGACAATGAACCAGAGTCAGAAAACCTGCCTATTCTAGCGCACACCGTTATGACCTACGCGCGATAGGCAGGTGAGTTTTAGGTTTTTAATCGATTTCCTAAAGTCTCCCTGCTATAGGGAGACTTTTTAGTATTATTTTCGGCAGGCAGGTGATAAAAATGGCAGGTAAAATTGTACTGGTTACTGGTGGCGCCCGCAGCGGTAAAAGTACTTTCGCAGAAAATTATATTGCTGCAAATGGGGGAAAGATTGCTTATATTGCAACATCCCAAGTATTGGATGAAGAAATGCGGTTGCGCGTCAAGCGGCATCGTGACCGCCGGCCTTCAAATTGGTATACATATGAAGCACCGCTTGCTGCTCATCAAGCTATGGAAGAAGCGGTGCAAAATTACGACGGAATAATATTTGATTGCGTAACATTATATGCAACTAACTTATTATTGAAAGCATGCAATGAATTGGATGAATCTTTACATTACCAATATATAATGGATGAAATAAACAAACTTGTACAAAGTGCGAAAAGCAACAATTCATTGGTTGTCTTTGTAACAAACGAAGTTGGGATGGGTATAGTACCGGAACATGCTCTTTCACGCGAATACCGCGATATAGCCGGACTGGTTAATCAGAAGTTGGCGGCGGCGGCAGATGAAGTATATTTTGTCGTATGCGGTTTAGCGGTAGATTTTAAACGATTGGCTGTGAACATTAACAGGTGCAATCATGAATTTTAACTTTTTGTTGTATGCCGGTGCTGTGATAATTGATTCGCTTATTGGCGATCCCAGAGTTTCTTGGCATCCGGTAGTGCTGATCGGCAGAATGATCTCATACGGTCAATCTAAGCTGTTGCGGCCACAACAATCAAAGCTGATCAAAGTATTAAAAGGTGCATTTTTAGTAGCATTAATTTTATTAATTACTTATGTGAGTATTTGGCTGATAATCCGAGGTTTAACCTGCATAAGCCCCTTAGCTGCTTTTATAGGTGAAATCATATTATTGTCATTTACAATAACTCCCCGCAGTCTAAAAGAAGCAGCTTGGGAAATAAGAACATATCTAGTTGATCAGGATATTTGCAGGGCCCGGAAGAAAGTGGGTTGGATTGTAGGTCGGGATACTGACCAAATGGACGAGGCAGAAGCAACAAGAGCAACGGTAGAAACAGTGGCTGAAAATATTGTGGATGGAATTATCGCTCCGTTGTTTTTTGCAGCAATTGGTGGTGTAACCTTGGCCTTTCTTTACCGTGCAGTAAATACGCTTGACTCCATGATTGGTTATAGAAATGAAGTATATATAGATTTTGGGATGGTCGCAGCCCGTGTTGATGACATTTTTAATTTGATTCCGGCCAGAATTACCGGCGTACTGATTATTATTGTATCTTTTTTATTAAAGTTGAATTGGCAGGGAGCTATGCGATGCATTTTGCGTGACGCTAATAAACACCCCAGTCCCAATAGCGGTTATGCTGAGGCAAGTGTTGCCGGCGCATTAGGCATAAGACTGGGAGGACTGAATTATTATTTTGGCACCCCGTCATTTCGAGCCTACATGGGAGATGAAAACGAGAAGCTGAATTTTAGGCATATTGAAAGAACCGTTGAGATAATGTACGGTGTTACAGGCTTGTTTGTTGCAATAATCACCATGATAGTATATGTATCAAATTAGTTAATTAATTGATGTTTAAAGTTTTTAAATCAGGAGAGTAGTATGAACGATTTTATTACCGGGTTACAATTTTTAACGCGTATTCACTTAGTGCGGGAAACAAAATGGTCGAGTGAAAGCTTTGGCCATAGTGTCAAGTACTTTCCGGCAGTGGGTGCTGTATTGGGACTTCTATATGCATTGATTGCTGTTTTTGGCCAAACATATTTACCTACTCACATGCAGGCAGTTATTATTGTTGCCGCAGGAATTATCTTAACCGGTGGATTGCATTGCGATGGGTTAATGGATACAGCTGATGGCTTATTTTCCGGCCGTGACCGAGAACGGATGCTCGATATTATGAAAGACAGCAGGGTTGGAGCTAACGGCGTAGTGGCAATATTGTTGTTAATCTTATTTAAATGGTCAATCATTTTAGATACCGATTCCAAACAGTTGCCTTACTTACTGTTTGCTATGCCTATTATCGGCAGATTGGCAATGGTAATGTCAATAACATTGTTTCCTTATGCTCGCCAAGAGGGAATCGGGAAGTTATTTACCCAGTATACAGAAAAAAGCAGCCTTACAGTGGCTTGCTTATTTACTATTTTATTATTGCTTATGCTTGACAAGCATATTTGGATTGCTTCAGTATTAAGCATATGTTTTGCTTTTATATTTAATAATTACGCGGTAAAAAAACTAGGTGGGCTTACCGGTGATATATATGGAGCAACAGCTGAGTTAACAGAGGCGGTTTATTTATTTGTTGCAGCAATATTATGACAGAACATTCAACACTATAACATGGATGGGGAGTAATGGATGGGTAATGTAGTGGCGGCTCCTGGGTCATGCGGTGAATTAGTACAGGGAACAATTAGCGGGTGTAATTTTCTAGTGACTTGTCCGATCAACTTTTTTAGCAGAATTGAGGTTGTACTTGATAAGTCAGGTGGTTCCGCCGGACAGAAAACACAGTTGGCTGTTGAAAAGACACTTAAACTTTTTGGAGAAAATAGAGAATTTGCTGCTTATTGCCAATCAGATATACCTTGCGGAAAAGGAATGGCTTCAAGCAGTGCTGATATTGCCGCAGCCTGTATGTCGACAGCGCTTTGTTTAGGAAAGACTATAACAGTAGCAGAGATTGCTAAAATAGCGTTGGAAATAGAACCGACCGACGGTATTTTTTTTCCGGGTATTGTCATGCTGGATCATGTCTCCGGTACGTTTTCAAATTGTTTGGGTTACCCTCCGTCGCTGCAGGTAGTAATCTTTGATATGGGCGGTCAAGTTGATACGATCAGTTTTAATAAAAGAAGTGATTTGATTGCTCTTAATCAGATAAAAGAAGATCAAGTTCAACTTGCTGTTAAATTATTAAAACAGGGTTTGGCTGAACAAGATTGCGGTCTTATCGGCCGGGCGGCCACGATTAGCGCCAGAGCTAATCAAGCTATTTTGTATAAGCCTTGTTTGGAAGCTTTAATTGAAATTGGTGAGAAGTATGGCGCGGTTGGGATAAATGTAGCCCATAGCGGTACAGTTATGGGAATTCTGTTTGACAATACCGATTTGTCAGACAGGAAAGACTGTATTCAAGCTGTAATTTCACAATGTCCGGAACTTAATTATCTCAATACAGCGAAAATCATTTCCGGTGGCTTATTTCGAGTATAGGTGGTTTTTATGAACAATTATGATCACGGTGGTAATTTGTATGCTATTCAACGGCAACGAGGAGTTGAATTTGACCAGTTGCTTGATTTTAGCGCAAACATTAATCCCTTAGGTTTGTCTCCAAATGCCAAACAGGCCATAATCGATAATATTGATAAAGTAATTCATTACCCTGATGTGCATGGTTATAGTTTAAAGAATGAAATTAAAGAATTTTATAATGTCGACCTCGATCAAATTGTATTAGGCAATGGCGCAGTTGAACTGATGTATATACTATGCCATACTTTGCGGCCAAGCCGTGTTTTGGTAATGGCTCCGTCGTTTAATGAATATGAACGTGCCGCCCGTTCGGCCGGAGCTGAAATTATATATTATTTTCTTAAGTCGGACAGACAATATAAGCCATGCTGGGAAGAGTTAGCTGTAATAATCAAAGATATACAGATTGTTTTTATCGGTAATCCTAATAATCCTACTGGCACGCTTATTTCAAGAAGAGAATTGGAACATTTTATTTTAGTTGCCAAAAATAATGGTACTATAGTAGTTGTCGATGAGTCTTTCTTGGATTTTCTGCCGGATAACGGTATTTATTCTTGTCGCAGCTTAGTGCTTAAATATCATAATTTGATTATCTTGAATTCATTAACTAAGTTTTTTGCCATACCAGGATTACGACTGGGCTTTGGCGTAACATGTCCGGATATGGTTCGATTGCTGGAGAATAGTAAAGACCCTTGGAATGTTAATGTTTTAGCACAATATTCCGGAATTGCTGCATTACGTGATAAAGCATATCAGCAAGTTAGCCGAATGATGGTTATGCAAGAGAAGGAGAGATTATATTTTGATCTAAAAAAGATTACGGGGATATTGCCTTGCTATCCTTCGGTTAATTTTATTCTTATTAATTTGGAGCGAACTGGTATTTCTGCAGCGCAATTGCAATCAAGATTACTTGAATATGGTATAATGATTCGGGACTGTAGTAATTACCCGGGGTTAACGATTTACTATATCCGGGTGGCGGTTAAAATGCCGCAAGAAAATATTAGACTTATAAATTCTTTGCGGCAGATAGTAGGTGAATAAAATGACAAGAGTAATATTAGTAAGGCATGGAGAAACTTATTGGAATTTGGAAATGAAATTTCAAGGCCATACAAATATCGATTTAACGCCAAAGGGAATTGACCAAGCTACAAAAGTTGCCGACCGGTTAGCTGACGAACAAATTGCAGCGGTATATTCCAGTGATTTGAGCAGGGCCTATAAAACTGCTGAGTATATTGCCAGACGCCATAATTTGCAAGTTATCTCAATACCGGCTTTTCGTGAGATCAATTTTGGATTATGGGAAGGGCTCTTATATGACGGTATAAAAGAAAAGTGGCCGGATTTACTGGATAAATTATATTGTTTTACTGATGAGTTGGCAGTACCAGGCGGTGAAAGTTTTCGTCAACTTAAGGAGCGGGCCGGCAATGCCATGGAACAGTTGGTGAAAACACATCCTGACCAGACAATTGCTGTAGTTTCTCATGGCGGTACAATTAGAACTATTATATGTGCTGCGTTGAACCTTCATTTAAATTATCTGTGGAGCTTACGGCAAGATAATACGGCGGTGAGTATAATAAGTTATTATGGTGAGCGAACAATCGTCGACCTGTTAAATGACAGCCATCATTTGCGTAAGTAGGCAACTAATAGCAGTGTATATCCTGTTTATTTTGCCATAAACTAAAAATCGGCAGGCTAGTAGTTCCTAGATCATAGGATAACCTTTATGCATTCTTGAATGCGTTCGATTTTTGGCAATTCACTGACTATAAGTCGCCAGACTTATAGTCTTTTTAGCGATTACTGGCGCGAGCCATAAGTTAACACTTGTTAGCTTTATCAGTGTTAAGAGGAGGTTTATTATGCAAAAAATTACTCTAATCCGGGCAGGGCTTATTGCAGCCTTATATGTTGTCCTTACTTATGTATTAGCGCCTGTATCCTACGGACCTATGCAATTTAGGATTAGTGAAGCTTTGACCGTACTGCCTGTGCTTTATGTTGAAGCAATTCCTGGTCTGTTTATCGGAACGTTGGTTGCAAACATGTTGGGAGGACTCGGACCTTGGGATATATTTGGTGGAAGTACAGTAACATTGGTTGCGGCATGGCTGACATATAAAAGCCACAGCTTGATAATTGCCCTTATATGGCCGATTGTTCTTAATGCAATCTTTGTCAGTATGTATTTATCATTTTTATATAATGTACCGTACTGGTTAACTGTTGTATCGATCGGAATTAGCGAGGCAGCGGTAGTATTTGTGGTAGGATACCCTTTACTTAAAATATTACAGCGCCAGAAAATTTAATGCAGTATCGGTTTAGCGGCAAAAATCATACTTGTGGGATGATGTTTTAACACAGTTGGTGTGGTATAGTTAAAAAAAGTTGGTACTGTCTAGAAATCAAGGGAGGTGAAATGATGGAAGAGAAAAGTAAGATTTCTTATCAAAGGCCTGAGATGAAAACAGTCATTACTCCGCAGGAAATAAGAGATATTGAACAACCTTGTGCTTTCCATCGTCCGGAAGAAAAAAAACCAACCGAAAATAACTAGTTTTTCTTACCAATGGACTGCTTCTGATTATTTACTTACATAAATATATTGGAAGCAGCTTTTTTTTAATAATTTATTTTTGGGAGTTATTATGAATAATTTATTAACGAGGTTGACAAGTGTCCAAGTTGACAGGCTGTACCTCATCAAACAGTTTAACCGTAGAATTTTAATTGATATACCCAGTGGATTAACTCATCCCATTAGTGAGGCAGCCTGGGAAATTATTTATTATATGCAAAATCTAAGCAATAAAGAGGCTTTAAGCCGATACACTTTTGAACAGATCGAACAGGCTGTGCGAGAAATAGAAGAAAAGGTTCACCTGGGCTATATTTGTACACTGCCGCCAAAAACAGATGACGATTTTTGTCCCAACGGTTTGCTATCGGTGTTGATGAATATAACCCATAAATGTAATTTAGCATGTAAATATTGCATTATGGGTATGCCTTCACTTAAGGACGGTTATAAAGACAACGACATATCTATGTCGTTGGATACGGCACTAAAGGCGGTAGATTATATCCGAACAATTAGTGTTAAAGGTGTGAATCTTACTTTTTTTGGTGGCGAGCCGTTAATTGAATTTGATAATATTAAAAAGATTGTCGAGTACACCAACGATAAATATCCAGGGTGGTTCCGGTTCAACATTATTACCAATGGAACATTATTACGCGATGATATGCTCGATTTCTTTCAAAAAAACAAAATCGAGTTTTTGTTCAGTATTGACGGAGATCAGGAAATTAACGACAAACTAAGGGTTTATAAATATAAGAAGCAAAGCGTTTTCACCGATGCTTTTTCCAATTTAACAAAGCTGGCTGCCCATACAGATATAAACTATAAAGTAAATATTACATATTTCAAGCCGACCATTAATATTGCAGATTCTTTTGATTTTTTTTGTTCTCAGAAAATTCCTGAGACTAGATTTGAACGGGGCTTAGTTCCTGCCGATAGTCCCTTTTGCATTTCGCTGACTGACATAGACTATGTGAAAAATGAGTTTTCCCAGATGGCTCAGGATTATTATCAGCAACTTATTAATGGCAGTGATCATATAATGGACAATTTTGTAATTTTAATCAAGAAGATTACCAAAAATACCCGGCGCTACCGAGGCTGTAATATGGGGATCGATTTTATTACCATTGCTGCCGATGGTAAAATTTATCCGTGCCATAAGATGGTGGGTAATGCTTATCAGAATATTGGCAGTGTGGAAAATGGAGTAAATAATACTAAACAGCGGGAGATTTGGCAGCAAAATGTTTTGCAACGGCCAGTTTGCAGTAAATGCTGGGCTAAATTTCTTTGCGGCGGTTTTTGTATTTCGGATAACTACCATGTGAATGGCGACTACTTTACACCTGTACGCGAAAACTGCGAAATAATGAAGCATAATATCAAATTAGCATTATGGCTATATTATGAACTTGATGAACAAGCACCACAAGTTTTGAAAAGAATTGCTGGTCAAGATTATTTGCAGGGTAACGAAATACCCGTACAGTATACTAATCAGATCAGTTGGCGAGATGAAAGCAGAATTTATAATAAAAATACCGGTGCAGAATATCAATTAAATGGTATGGCCGGACGGATGTTTGATTTGTGTGACGGGAACAGAAATATTGAAAGCATTGCCAGGGCGCTTTCGGAAGAATGTCACATCAGTTATGTTTGTGCATTGTATGATGTTCGCAGTCAAATTAGTGCGTTTTACCGGGCAGGCCTTATCAAATTAAATCATGTCTTGTCATTATAAGGAGGAGTGAGTTTTGAATAAATATATTAAACTTATGCTTATATCCGTTACTTTTGGTTTATTATTTATAATGACATGTAATATTTGTTTAGCCGAAGAGTTGGTTTTATCGAAATATGCCGGTAATTATGCAGGAAAAACCGTTACTGTTTGTGGAAGAGTAGCAAGTATCTTCTATGCCGTAAGTCAAAAAGATGAGCCTACCTATATTAATTTAGATATTGCCTATCCAAACGACCCGTTTTTTGTTATTATTTGGAAACAGCATCGCAACAAGTTTAGTGATGAGTTTTTTAAACAGCTTGCGCATAAAAGTATATGTGTAACCGGACCGATTGGTATTTCACGTCAGAGCAATAAGCCGTTTATTATCGTAACCGATCCCAGCCAAATTAGTTTTGAGGATACTCCGATAAGTGTATATCAAGTTGCCAGTCATATTGGTCAGTATAAAATAGTAAAGGGTTTTGTCAGCAGTACCTTTTATGCTAAAGACCAGCCAGGCAACCCAACTTTTTTGAATATTGGCCAACCGTTCCCAAATGAAAAGATTACTGTGATTATCTGGGGAGCAAATCGGGAGAATTTTATTGAACCTGAAAAGACTTATTTAAATCAATTCGTCTATTTGCGAGGGATTATTCAAAAAACCAGCAGCGGGAAATTAATAATGAGCATTATTTACCCAAATCAAATTGAAATATTTGATCCCAATGCCGGTACTAATGTTGTTATTAAAAGATGTCCCAAAGTTGGGGTTTATTAATCATGGCAGAAAATGATTTTTTGCAGTCTTATGCTCAAAGCTATGATGAATTATTTGGCTTTTTTAAGAAATACTCCCGTGAAGCTAATTTTATTCATCAGGTGATATTCAACCATTTTAATTCTTACGTATCAATCCTTGATTTAGCCTGTGGTACGGGTTCGCATATTATTGAATTAAGCAAAATAGGTCATAATTGCAGCGGGCTCGATGTAAATCAAGCTATTCTAGCTGAGGCGCAGCATAAAGCTTTGCAGCAAAATACATCTGTTAATTGGATTCATGCCGATATGAGAAATTTTGTTGTGGCTGCTCGTTTTTCCGTAATTATAAATATGTTTTATTCATTTCAGAATGCGTTGTATACGCAACAAGAGCAGGATGAATGCTTACATTCTATTTATAACGCCTTGGATTCCGGGGGCTTGTTCATTATGGAAATTCTGCCTGAAGAGAATAATCTTCGGCAATTTCCAGTCGGCAAGGTTAATATAATTTCCCAGGGAAGCGATGCAACCGGGGCGGTGACAGTAGTTCGCAGTTCATGCAGAATTGTCAGTGATAATATCAAAGAATTAGAATTTATCTATGAGACTACGGATTTGCGAGGAACTGTTACCCAAGACAGGTTTGTTTCACCAATTCGGAGAATGTTTATCGAACCAACCCGACAACTGCTGCAAGATCACCAGTTTAAGATTTTGCATGAATTTGGTGATTATGATTTGGCAAATAAGTTTGGTGCAGATAGCACGAAACTGATTTTTATAGCCCAAAAGAGGTAAAAATGAAAATTGACCTATTGAAGTATCGACAGATAATTGAGGAAAATGATTATTATAATTTTAAAATATTAGCGATTGCTAATAATCTAAAAAAGGATTTTAATTGTGAACGAGTTTCAATTTTTTTTAAGGAAACCGATGGTAGGTTTATTACGGTTATCGCTCAAGGATTAGAAAATATGAGCATTGATGTCAAAAAAGGTGAGGGTTTGGCCGGAAAGTGTCTTCAAAGTAAAAAACCGATAATTTCTAATGACTGCAGCTATGATCACCGTTCATTATGCCGGGTTCGTGATCACTATACAGGATTTACGACACAGTCCATTCTGACTGCACCTATTTTATCTTTTTTCGGTTATCCGATAGGACTGGTACAGTTAATAAATAAAGTTAATGGTGATTTTACCATGCAAGATGCTCAACATCTTATGGAGATCAACAAAATTATTGGTAAATTGCGATCGAGCATTCCGCATCCTTTAAGGAATATTTGGTCAAGGGATAATTAATGGAGGCTTGTTGATGAACCAGATATATAAGCTTAAAGAGAATCTCTTATTAGCTGAGAAAGATGAATTTTTATATGTGCTTGATGTTGACCTCGGCCGCGTTCATTCTTTTAATATTACGGCAAAGATTATATTTCAATTATGCATGGAACCAAGAACAGTACAGGAAATTGTAGACGAATATCGCAGCTATTTTGATGTTTCAGTTGCAGTAGGATGGCGGGATGTAAATGCAGTTTTAAAAAACCTCAGTCAATATGGATTGCTGCAGCAGGACACAAGATGACGAAAATAAGATATTATTTACTTTTTGATCAGTATTGTTCTTTACAGACAAATAATGATGATGCAGACCTACACTTTGGCAACATATACCAAAATATGGAGATTAACCAACAATCCTGCCAACCAAATTGGTCTTTTCAATTATATGATCAGAACCGGCTGTATTATATTTTTATTAATAATTGCCTAGTGGGGGAATTTACTGATATTTTGTTAGCTATTTGGCAGCTAGACTGTATTATCGTCCGGCAGTTGGTACGGAATGGCTCTAATATGATTGCATTACATGCAGGTTGGCTTGTAAAAGACGACAAATTAGTTATATTGGCCGGTGCTGGGAATTCCGGCAAAAGCACCTTGTGCTATCTGCTGACAAGGCAAGGTTGGTTATTGGGGTCTGATGAAATCACGGCAATAGACGTTGAAACAGCCGAGCTGATTCCATTTCCGCGAAAAATATTAATAAAACCGGATAATCAACTGGTTCTCCGATATAAAATTAAGCCGGAAAGCCAAAACTTGCTGTATTTATTTGACGGGCGTTTTTATGAACAATGTCAAGGTACTAAAAAGACTAACATGCTAACTTGCAATAAGGTGCATTTTATTGCGTTGGATTATCAGCCGCTAAGTGAAACAGCCTTTTCCCAACTGGATACGTTATCGGCTTTGCAATCAATACTTGGATCATGTGTGAATATCAAAAATATTTCATCTTACTTGTTTGAGCGGCTAGTTTCCCTACTGGGACCAAGCACAGCCAGTCATGTTATTTATTCGTCTGCGGAGAATTTGGCAAATATATTGATAGAGGAGAAGTTGCAGTGACGCAACAAATTGATGATGCAACAATTGAGCGGCTGGCTAATGAGCCTTGGTATGTTTCAGCCAGAGCATCACAAATAGATAGGTTTAGGCATAGTCTGAAGTTGGTAAACAAGCACATTCCGCAAATCCAGCTTGTTTATGATATCGGCTGTGCTAACGGCCAGTTTTCACAAATGTTGTCCCGCTTGGCCGACCGGGTGGTAGCATTGGATATAAACCCGGAACGCATTGAACAAAATCAGTGTAAGTATGAGTTGGTAGAAAATCTAACTTTTTCTGTCGGTAATTTCCTGGAAATGGAATTACCGGTTGGTTGTGCAGACTTAGTATCAGCCTTAGAGGTATTGTATTATTTTAATGAAGAGCAACAACGGCAATTTTTAGCTAAAGCTGCAGCTATGCTACGCCGGAATGGTTGTATATTAATTAGTGCTAACGTGTTTTTTGCCGGACATTTTGATACGCAAAGTTTGCAAGGTTTGGTCGGCGAATATTTTGATGTAGTTGAAACTCGTACTATATATCGAAACCTTTATTATAAAATTGAGTTGCCGATAATTCGTTGGCTGGATTCAATAAATTACTTGACCAAATTAAGAATCTTTACTCCTAACATCTTATTGCTTAAAAGAAAGTTCTATCCTGGCTTTTGGAATACCCTGCTGTTGAGACCATCGCAACTGATGGACCGATTTTTAATTCCGCTGGCTCGCTGGATGGGAATACGACTCTTACAATCAATGTTACTGTATCGTATTGTCACCAGCTTTTCCAAAATTTTCTTTCCCGATGAGAGTCGCAGCCAGTTAATTATTTTAGCAAGGAAAAAAAATCAATGATTATCAATGTAGCTCATGTTAATAAAACATACCTAATTCCGCAACAGCAAGCCGGTTTTTGCGGAAATCTAAAATCGTTATTTTTCCCGGTGTATAGTCAAAAATCTGCTGTACAGGACATATCTTTCTCAATAACTGCCGGGGAAACAGTTGGGATAATCGGTCCTAATGGCGCAGGCAAGTCAACTTTGTTAAAAATGCTGACGGGAATACTTAAACCGGATTCCGGCCAAATTTCTTTGCTAGGCCGCGACCCTTTTACCGACAGGCGCGATTGTTCACAATATATCGGCGTGCTGTTCGGTCAGAAAAGTAATCTGTGGTGGGACCTGCCGGTAATGGATTCGTTTAATTTATATCAGCAATTATATCAGGTTGCCGATAATGACTATAAGCGAGACTTGGACGAGCTAGCAAAAATTTTTGAATTAAACGATTTATTAACTAAGCCTGTTCGGACCTTAAGCCTGGGACAACGGGTAAGGTGTTCTATTGCAGCAGTAATGCTGCAACGTCCTAAAGTCTTATTTCTTGATGAACCGACGATTGCCTTGGACATTGTAGCCATCGAACAACTCGTAAAAATATTACTGGACATGAAAAAAAATCGTGCATTGACAATTATAATTGCCAGCCACGACTTAGCTGTCATTGAAAAGTTATGTAATAGAATGCTTGTCATTGATAAGGGGCAGATGATATTTGACGGATCAGTAGCCCAGGCGGTTGAAAAGTATAATTGTTATAAAAAAATAACGGTGGTCTTCGCAAGACCGATAACTGACTTGAATGAGGTCAATATTCCGAGGGGAATAGCAGTGCAAGAGCTTTTGCCAACCCAATTGAAGTGCTTGTATAAAGACACCGTGGTTGCTAATGATGTTGTATTAAAATTCGTGCAAAACTTGTCATACCATTGGAAAATTGACGAATTCTTTATTGAAAGACCAACGCTAAATGAGGTAATAATTAATGCTTTTCGCCAATCGAATGCTTAGTCGTTATTATGCAGTTATGCGAATAAGTTTTCTCGAGTTTACTGCGTATCGGGCCGATATTTTATTCGAATTCTTAACATCACCAATAATATTTATTGGTTATTATTTCTTTTTCCACGCAGTATCCCAACATAATATTGTTAAATTAGGTTACAGCTTTCAGGAAATTATAACTTATTATGCATTAGGCTGGTTACTGCGGATGGTTTTAAACCAAGGCATAGACTCCGAGATCAGTAATAGTGTAATTACCGGTAAAATAGCGATAGAATTATTAAGACCGATAGATTATCATTATATGATGTTTTATAAATCGGTCGGGAAGGGTTTGGCCCGCATAATTTTTTATTGTATTCCCGGTATTGCTGTACTAGGTGTTCTTGTCCAAAACTTAAATTTTGCCTTAACCAATAATATAATTTTTTTATTATTTTTTTTAATAGCATTTTACATATATTATGAAATACAATTTTTTATCGGCTGTCTATCTTTTTATATTACTGTCAATGTTCAAATCACCTGGATGGTTGAGATGCTACTGCGATTAATGTCTGGGTTGGTAGTGCCGTTGAACTTATTTCCGCCGGCCGTATTTGCCTGGCTGGGCTATCTCCCGTTTCAATTCATTTATTTTCTACCGTTAAAGTTTTTCATCCAGCCACCGGATTTGGCTATGGGTCTTCGCTATTTTTTCATTGGCGTGATTTGGATGATTCTGCTTAATTTGTTAAATAAATGGTTGTTTTCACGGTCGGTAGCTAAGCTAACTATTAACGGGGGATAGCGATGCGCTTTATTTATCTAGTAATGAAGTATATAAAAATGCAGTGGAAAGTTGAAATGCAATATCGTACTAACCTGGCCGTAGGTTTAGTTAGTCAAGTTTTGTTTACCGCAATAAGCATCATTTTTGTCCGAACTTTTTTGGGACAGGGGCAAGCCATTAATGGCTGGGGTTTTTGGAAGATAGTTTTTATGCTGGGAATTGGGGACGTGACATTTGGACTCAGTTCAATATTCGCATTTCGCGCCTTTCTTGTATTTAACTCTCAGTATTTACTGGCAGGTGACTTGGATCAATTATTAGTCCAACCAATTCATCCTTTGGCTAATGTAATATTGCGTAATATAAATATCAGCCAAATAGTTATTGTTGTTAAAGGAATTTTAATTATGATAATTGCAAGTATCAGTGTACCTTTGAATTTTACCGCAGGAAGTTTAATTCTTTTGATATTGGCAATTACAGCCGGTACAGTTACCTACTGTGCGATATTTATATTCTTTTTGTCATGGGGATTTTGGATGAAGCGGCGGAACAGTATGGCTGCTTCGATACTAAGTTTTAATTTGTTTAATCAAATGCCGTTATTTGTATACCCCGAAAGTTTACAATTTGTGTTAACATTTATTATTCCTATATCGTTTACTTCTTTTTTCCCAGCAAAACTAATCTTTTCCACAGGAGATGGCTGGCATACGGTTAGTATATTGGCAGGTTTGGTGATCGCAGCGGTAATTACATCGCTGATGGCCGGCTGGGCTTTTACGCAAGGAATTAAACGTTATGAGAGCGTGGGAAGTTAGGATGATGTTGCTTTCGTATCAGGTTACGAGTACTAATCAAGATAATGTAATTATTACAGGTATAATTGAAGGATCTCCGGACAATTTTATTACGCTGCAAGCCGGTCCTGATTTTTGTGGTAAAAATGTACATTTTTTTAACGGAGAAGAAACAGAGATTTCCCTCAGCCGGGTTAGCGAAGGCAAGTGGTGTATTACCGGTTTTACCAATAGAGTTAAATTTAATTACTGCGTTAACTTAACCGAATGTAAAGATAAGTCGATTTTACCCAGGATAAACAGCACCCAATTAGACTTAATTTGGGGAAGAAGTCTTTTTATCAGAGTTGTCAATCAGCAAACAGACTATAAAATCAATTTTGAACAGTCTATCTTGAGATCAAATAATTTTGAGCCAAACTATTATTACTGTAGCAATGGCATTGATTTGTTTCTAAGTATGTTTTTACGAGGAATTAGTTCTTCGCTAGAATTGTCCGTTGGTAACAATACGCTATCTTTGGTCTGTGAAAACATAAACCAAGATTTGTATGGATATCTTTCTGTGCAAATACCAAGAATAGTAAGTACTACCAATGCTTTTTTTGGAAAAAGTTGTTTTGATAAGTTGCTTTGTTTAATTATAAGGTCAGATAGAATCGATAATTTACATCAAATTGGCAGCGGGTTTTCGGTCTTTCAAGGAATAGTTTTGCAGCTTCCCGCCCGAACAGAAGCTGATAATAAAGATACTGCCTGGTTATTTCAACATGAGTTGATCCATCAATGGTTAGGCATTTCATGCCGGGCGGGAAAGACCGGATTGGATTGGTTTTTTGAAGGGTTTACTTGTTATCTGAGCTTAAAATTGTTGTGGATGAGCGGTATTGTAAACGATCAATATATAAGAAAGATAACTGATATAAATTATCGGCTATACCGGGAAGCAGTCAGTAAAATTCAAAATAAAGAGCAAATAGATGCAGCTGACATAACTCACTATATGAATCATGGAGGATTTTTCCTGGCTGCTGCTTGGGAGCGGCACTTATGGATCAATTACCGGCTAAAATTAGATGACATAATGATAGAATTTTTCTCAATAATTCAGAATAAAGTTGTTGATCTGCCAATTTTGTTGCAATCCATAGCTTCAGTAAGTCCAACAGGATGTTTACCCGGTTTTTTTGACGGATACCTGCAGCAAAATGAAATCCTGCCACTTACTAATTTATGGTCGCATGAGTAAGGGTAGATAGCAGTTAGCTTGATAAAGAAAATTCCTGAACACCCAAGTTTATCCCGCGGTGTCAGGAATTGGCAGTAATCATTTCGCCGGAGAATATAGAAGTTAGTCGGATTCTACTGCCGGTTTGGCAACGGAATTGGGTTCAAAAATAGAAAACATGAGGAAGATAATAGGGCAAACCAGCCATTCCAAATATATTACATGAGGAAATATTCTTACGCTGGGTATAAATTGCCATACGAGCAAGACAATAAGGCTGGAAATAATAGTGTAGAATGCCGAATTCTTTGTACAAAGCCGTGGCGCAAACATTGTAAATAAAACAATTACGCTAAAAGCGGTCGTGAGACTTAAACCGACCATTAGGGTTTTAATGATTCCGCTGACGGTGAGCGCCAGTAAAAATGTCAACAAGCCTAAAACAGCAACAGATGATTTGGTAATTAAGACATATTTGGCATCACTTACTTGCGGATTTATAAATTTCTTATAGATATCCTGCGAAAATAGCGTCGCTGAACTTAATAATAAGTTGCAAGCTGTCGAAATATCTGCGGCCCATAATGCTGCTAAGGTAATGCCTGCTAAAAATGGGTTAAGCGACATAATAGCTTGTGGTAATGCGGAGGCCGCTGTAGCTGTTGGGAAGGTCATCTTGGCTGTGATACCTAAGATAGCTGCTAAAAAGCCTATCGGCAGCATAATAATTCCACCGGCTATAAAGCCTTTTCTGGCCGTTTCAACTGATTTTGCGCCTAATGATATTTGAACAATACTTTGTAATGAAAGATTAACTGTAATCATCACGATAAACCAACTGACGATTCCAAGCCAGCCGATTCCCTGGAAAAAATCGAAATATGGCACATTTGCCGGCAGGCGGATTGCAATGTTGTTAATACCTCCCAATGAAGTTACCTGAATAATTGTTGCTGCGGTAATACCAACGTAAATAAGAGTAACATTTAAAATGTTTGCCAAACTTGCTGACCACATGCCGCCAATGAATGTGATACCAATAAAAACGATCGCGCTGGTAATCATACCTGTTTGCATCGTAAAAATTTCCGGTAAGAGTGAGGCTAAAATACTTCCGCCGGCAATATATTGTAGAGAGGTTATAACTAATTGGATAATGATTTGGCAAGCAACTCCGGCAACAATACTTTTGCGGTCATAGTATCTTTCTAACAGGTCGGGAATTGTCGCAATGTTCATTTGTCGATATTTTTTGGCCAGTAAGAAGCCCATCGTTATTGCACCGGCACCCCACGCAACTGTATACCATCCTGCTGACAGACCAACCTTAAATGCTTGCTCGGAAACACCGATGGTGGAGGCACCGCCGATCGCAAGTCCGATAATTGATACGGCAATTAGCGGCGTAGATAATTGCCGACCGGCAAGTATATAATTTTCAGAACTTCCTTCAGAACGCCGCTTAGCATAAAAGCTGATTAGAAATAACACAGCAATGTAACATAACATAATTAATAAAGGGATATTCATGGTAATAACCTCCAGAATTTGGTAGATTTGCTGTTTATTCTTATTTAGCGCTAAGAATAAAAAAAACCGTCCCCCGCTAAAGGGACGATGATCCGTGGTACCACCCAAATTTAAGATTAAGCAAAAGACAGGGTAAAAATAAAAATACCGTAGATAAAGGGACGAACTTTATCCGCGGTACCACCCTAATTGATTGCAAAATCAACTTTTGCCCCTTAACGCGGGAAAAACGGAGAAGCCTACTAGTAGAATTTCAGCTCACGGCTCAAGAATGAACTTCATCATATTATTACCGCCAGTTTACACCCACCACTGGCTCTCTGTATGGTTCAAATATGATTACTCTTTCTGTCATTGCCTTTTTTATATTGAACTATTAAACTGAATTATACAAGTATCAGTATCCATTGTCAATCAAAATTTTAACTAATAATAATTTGGAGTGAAAAGTGTGAATAGTAACAATTTTGATAATAAAAAAATACAGATAATAGAAAGATTGGCAAATCGCTTGGAATCATTGCGGATTGCAGATTATCTTGAGTTGTTGGAAAAACCGCGTAAGCTGATTTGGGTAAATTTTGTTGCCGGTGTGGCCCGCGGATTAGGGTTTGCTATCGGCACCACTATAATTTTTGCGATAATTGTTGAAATGCTGCGCAGAATTATTCTTATAAATATTCCGGTAATTAGCGATTACTTGATACAAATAATTCGATTTATCGAAACACAAAAGTAGTTTTCCGGGTGAAGCTATAAGCAAAATTCGACTGAGGGGAGCCTGTTCGGTTTTCCTCGTTTTTTTATTGCAATTTGGATTGTTAGTCTTGCTAACTAACAATCCAAATGTTATAATTAAATTGGCAGTAAAATTTTAGGGGGGATTTTTTGTGCTTAAAAAGTTAGGATATTTTTTATTTATTATTTTTTTTGCCGTCGTGATGACCGGTTGCGGTTCTCAAACTCAAACAACTTTTCAGAAGATCAAACAGTCTAAGGAAATGACTTTTGCTATGACCGGAGCTTATCCGCCATTTAACTATATCGGCAAGGATGGTAAGTTAACCGGTTTTGACATTGATATTGCTAATGCAATCGCTGCTAAAATGGGTGTCAAAGCTAAACCGATTACAACTGCGTGGGATGGAATTATCGGCGGACTTAAAGGAAAAAGATTTGATATGATTATTGGCAGTATGGCAGTAACGGAGGCTAGAAAAAAACAGGTCAGCTTTACTGATCCTTATTATCATGACGGTGCTCAGTTTTTTGCCAAAAAGGGCTCTGGATTTAAGAATATTGCTGACCTCAAAGATGGTAAAGTAGGAGTTGTTACGGGTACTACTTTCCAGGAAGCACTAAGTAAAATGAAGAACATCAAAGAGGTTATGCAATTTGAGAGTGATGTAGATAACATGAAAAGCGTTGAATTGGGTAGAGCCGATGGATTGGTAACCGGAAAACTTGTTGGTTTATATGGAGCTAAGAAATATAATGTGGAAATTGAGCCGGTTGGTGACGTTCTTTACAGTGAAACAATTGCCATCGCTATCCGCAAAGAAGATAAAGATTTAGTTGAAGCTGTAAATAAGGCATTAGCGCAAATGAAAGCTGATGGAACATATGAAAAAATTAGTAATAAATGGTTTGGCAGGAATATAAATTAAACAATGGTTATAAAAAAGGAATTAGTTCTAATTCCTTTTTTATAACATATTATCCCGGTCAGCTTAATGACTTTGGAAAGTGAGTAACATGTCATGATAAACAATATTTTAGAATTTTTTACAACAGTGGTAGTGTTTACGCCGAAGTTTATTCCCGGCGTATTTATGACTTTTAAGTTGTCGGTCTTATCCATAATGATGGGTACTGTATTTGGTTTGTTGGCAGCAATGCTAAAACTGTCTCATAACAGATTGATGGAAGCATTCACTGATTTTTATGTAACAATTGTACGCGGAACTCCGCTGCTATTGCAGTTGATTTTTATTTTTTATGGATTGCCCCAGCTTGGTATTGAATTTAATAGTTTCTTTTCTGCAGTTATTGGTTTGGCTTTTCATAATGGGGCTTATATCAGCGAAATATTTAGAGGAGCAATCGAGTCCATAGATTATGGTCAACGTGAAGCGGCAAGAGCTATGGGCATGACAAAGTACCAGACGCTGCGGCGGGTAATTTTGCCGCAGGCAATAAAAAGATCAGTTCCGGCATTGGGGAATCAATTCATTATCGCCGTCAAAGATTCCTCATTGGCAAGTGCAATTACGATCACCGAAACACTAATGTTGTCCAGACAATTCGTAGCGGCGACTTATAATGTTTTTCCAATATTTTTTATTGCTGCTTGCTATTATTTGTTAATTACCAGCGGACTTTCCCGCTTGTTACTAAGAGTGGAAAGAAGATTTAAAATCTATGAAAGATGATAGTGAGGTGATTCGGAATGATTGAAATTGTAAATTTGCATAAATATTTTAAGCAGTTGGAAGTTTTAAAGGGTATTGATATGCAAGTTACTAAAGGCGAAGTTGTGTGCATTATCGGATCAAGTGGTTCCGGCAAGAGTACATTACTGCGTTGTATAAATTTTCTTGAGAAAAAAAATGAAGGACAAATTTGGGTTGGCGGGCAATTAGTGCAGGATACCGAAATCGACATAATTAATTTACGGAGAAAGGTTGGTATGGTTTTTCAAAGATTTAACTTATTTCCTCATATGACGGCACTGGAAAATGTAATGGAAGGTCCGCTGACCATTAAAAAATTTGATAAGGTTTCCGCAAGGGATATTGCATTTGCTTATCTGGATAAAGTCGGTTTGGCCGACAAGGCTAATGAGTATCCGGCTCGATTATCAGGTGGACAGCAGCAACGGGTAGGGATTGCCAGAGCAATGGCCATGGAACCGGAAGTGATTTTGTTTGACGAACCGACATCTGCATTAGATCCGGAGCTTGTTGGTGAAGTGCTTAAAGTAATGAAAGATATGGCTAAAGAAGGAATGACAATGGTTATCGTAACCCATGAAATGGGTTTTGCCAGAGAGGTTTCTGATCAAGTGCTATTTCTGCATGAAGGGATTGTTGCGGAACGAGGCACGCCCCGTGATATTTTTGAATTGCCGCAGCATGATCGCTTAAAGTCATTTTTAGGCCAGGTATGCCTGACAGCTTAATTAGTAACATTTATTGGTTATCTTGCATACAATTAATTTAGGATTAATGAATAGGCAAAGACGCCTGCATTCTGTAAATCAGTAATGTAGGTGTCTTTACTGTTATAAGGGGGAATAATTGTGTGTGGTATAACAGGTTGGGTAGATTGGCACCAAGACCTATCTGGTGAGAAAGCTATTTTGGCAGAGATGGTAAAAGTATTGATGCATCGTGGCCCGGACGACCAAGGATTTTATTTTTCTAACCATGTTGCGTTGGGTCATCGGCGGTTGAGTGTTATGGATCCTGCCAGAGGTGCGCAACCTATGATACGCAGCCAAGGAGCGGAAAAATATATCATAACGTACAATGGTGAATTGTATAATACCCTGGAATTAAAACAGGAATTGCTGGCCCGGGGGTATTATTTTACAACGGAATGTGACACTGAAGTACTATTGACTGCCTATATCGAGTGGGGAACAGCTTGTTTGGAAAAACTTAACGGTATATTTGCCTTTGCCGTGTGGGATGAGCTTAGGCAGACATTATTTTTGGCTAGAGACCGCATCGGTGTAAAACCTTTGTTCTATGCTAAACTGCCGTCCGGCTTAGTATTTGCCTCTGAACCTAAAGCTTTACTTGCCCATCCGGCGATTGAACCCATAATTGATAAGACCGGGCTTGGAGAAATATTTTTGATCGGTCCGGGTAGAACTCCCGGGTGCGCAATATTTCGAGATATGGCCGAAATTAAGCCGGGGCATTATGCAATTTTCAACCGATACCTATTTAAGACTGTACCATATTGGCAACTTCAATCAAAACCGCATCAAGAAGATTTCCAACAAACAGTTGACACGGTAAGAAGTTTGGTTGAGGATGCTGTAACCAGACAGCTTACAGCTGATGTTCCTGTTTGTACTTTATTATCAGGAGGGCTTGATTCCAGTGCAATTACCGCAATTGCCAGTTTAAATAAACAAAATGCGCAAGTAATCACTTATTCAGTTAATTACCTTGATAATGAAAAGTATTTTAAACCTGATTTATATCAACCGGATTCAGATTCATTTTGGTCCGATAAGGTTGCGAAATTCTTAGGAACTGAGCATCATGAGATACTGCTTCCTTCGGAAAAGCTGTATGATATTTTACCGCAGGCCATGATTTCAAGGGATTTTCCCGGTATGGCCGATGTGGATACTTCTTTATATTTATTCTGTCAGGAAATTAAGAATGGTGCAACGGTGGCATTATCAGGAGAATGTGCTGATGAAATATTTGGTGGTTATCCATGGTTTTACCGGCCGGACTTAATAAATTTAAATACATTCCCGTGGTCAGATTCAGTAGACATGAGAAATTCTTGGTTATCTGCTGGTTTAGAGCAGGAATTGATGCCCTATAGATTTGTACAGGAACGCTATGAACAGGCTGTCAGTGAGGTACCGAGGCTTGTTGGTGAAACCAGTATAGATCAACGCATGCGGGAAAAGTTCTACTTGACTTTGACCAGATTTATGCCGACACTGCTTGATAGAAAAGATCGTATGAGTATGGCTAGTGGACTTGAAGTGCGGGTTCCGTTTTGTGACCATCGGATTGTCGAGTATATGTGGAATGTTCCCTGGTCAATGAAGTACTACAAAGACCGGGAAAAGGGCTTACTAAGGAATGCGTTGACCGGATTATTACCTCAAGACGTATTATGGCGAAAAAAAAGCCCGTATCCCAAATCGCATCATCCCGTCTTCAGCAATCTGGTCCGGGAAAAATTGTCGGAGATTATTAATGATCATAATTCGCCGCTGTTACCATTAATCAATGTTGAGAACGTTAAAAATTACTTAAAAGCAAATATAAGTAATAATAAACCGTGGTACGGCCAACTAATGGGTATCAGTCAATTATTTGCCTATTTTATTCAGTTACATGATTGGTTAACTGAATATAAAGTTAGGATTGTATAGTCTTAATAGAATTCATATAAAAAAGCTCTTTCTGTGTTAAGTGCGTTGTGATATTACTATTGCTGACAGCACTGAATAGTAAGAGCTTTTATGATTATTGAAGTGAACTCGTTTCAGCAAAGCTGAAACAGCGTCAGCTCAGGTGGAGAGTCAACTCCACCTGAGCTGACGCCGCCTATAGAGGCGGGAGTCTTAACTCGCTGAATAAGATAAAAATATCATTTTGTAGGTTTATCGATGTTACCGAGAAAATATATATAATATTGATAAATTGTAATAATCATTTTCTGCAGGAAATTTTGAGATTTTAGAGAAGATATTTATTCATGTATATTAATAGCCTTATTGGGGGTATTTTTTTTGGCATTAGCGAAGATCCGTTGTTTTCTATTAGATATGGATGGAACTTTTTATTTAGGCAATCAAGTTTTGCCGGGAGCTATTGGTTTTATGAATTATTTACAGCGAACCGGACGTGACTACTTGTTTTTGACCAATAATTCATCTGCCTCTGCTGATTATTATGCCGAAAAACTTACAAAAATGGGTTGGCCAACAGAAGCCGGGGATATATTGACATCCGGTGAAGCTACGGCCTTATATCTGAAAAAAAATAAGCCGAACGCCCGCATTTTTCTAATGGGTACACCGGCCTTAGAGGCAGAGTTCAAGAATTATGGTTTTATCTTAACGAGTGAGTCGCCGGATTATGTTGTGCTGGGGTTTGATAAAACTTTAAATTATGAGAAACTAGCTATTGCCTGTGATTTAGTCCGCCGGGGAGTTGAATTTATTGCGACTCACCCTGATAAAAATTGTCCGACTGAAAGTGGGTTCATTCCTGATTGCGGAGCAATGATTGAATTTATTTGGGCCAGCACCGGTAAGCGTCCGCATATCATCGGCAAGCCTAATCGTGATATTATTGAAGCAGTATTTAGTAAAAAGAATTATTTTCCTTCCCAAATGGCTATTATCGGTGATAGACTTTATACGGATATCGTTACAGGAAGGAATGCGGGGATTGCTTCAATATTAGTACTTAGCGGAGAAACAAAACTAGGTGATATTTGCACGGCCGAAGTTGTACCTAATTATATTTTTGCCGATCTCGGTGCTTTGGCTAAACAACTTTCAACCGAGGAAAGTCAACTACCTTAACACTACGCCGTTTAGGCGTTAGTTATATGCTGGCAAAGGAGGGGAAGGGTTAGAACTTTTTTGTTGAAATTTAATTTTTATTAGGAGGGTTTTTGGTGAAGAAGTATAGTAAAATTGTAGTATTATTGGTTGCGGTTATGATGTTATTGACAACTGTGTTGGCTGGGTGTGGCGGACAATCGGCCAAAACAGAAAAAGCGGCTGCAAAGGGTAAACTGATGATCTATACATCAATTTATCCTGATATTATTGAAAGTGTAAAGCCGGCATTGAAAAAAGCATTCCCTGATGTCGAAATTGAGTGGTTCCAAGCCGGTACCGAAAAAGTTATGGCTAAAGTTGCCGGTGAAATTGAGGCTAAAAAAATTCAAGCCGATTTATTGATGGTAGCAGATCCATCATATTATCTCACTTTGCAAGAGAAAAACTTATTGCTCAAATATGATGCTCCTAACCGGAAAGACGTCAAATTAAACAAAGATAAAGAAGGGTATTGGACAGGCGTACGCGTAAGCAACATGATTATTGCGTATAACACCAATAAAGTAAAAGCAGCTGATGCTCCAAAATCTTTCAAAGATTTGCTTGATCCAAAATGGAAAGGCAAAATTGCTATGCCTAGTCCGTTGTTATCCGGTACTGCATACGTTACTGCCGGTGTTCTATCCGAAAAATATGGCTGGAAATATTTCGAAGATTTAAAGGCCAATGGATTAGTAGTTGAATCCGGTAATTCTGCTGTTCAAAACAAATTGATCCAAGGCGAATATGAAGCAGTTGTTATTCTTGAAGAAAATATCTTGAAAATGGCTGCTAAGGGAGAACCGGTGAAGGTTGTATATCCTGAAGACGGCACAATCATTATTCCTAGCCCTGTTGCTATTTTCAATACCAGCAAAAACCAAGAATTAGCCAAAAAAGTTCTTAACTGGTGGTTATCAAAAGAAGGCCAACAAGCAATTGTTAAAGGCTGGATGCATTCCGTGCGTGATGATGTAAATGCGCCGAAAGGTGCCCCGGCATTAAAAACTTTTGCTGATAAAGCATTTAAACCAGATTGGTTAAAATTATCCAAAGAAAATGCTAAAATTAAAGAAACTTTTAGAGCCAAAGTGTTGGAAAAATAAGATAATAGGTGGTTCCAATCGTGGATAAAAAAACCTTTTTGCCGGTAATTGATTTGAAATGGATAGTAATCAGTATTGCTGTGGCGACGCTGATTTCTTTCACTGTACTGCCGATGCTCTATTTAATTTTTCGCAGCATCGTGGTTGACGGTGTCATTAATATTGAAAATTACCGGGAAGTCTATAACAATATTGTTAACTTTAGTGCTTTCGTCAATACGTTTAAAATATCTATTACAGTAACTGCCGTTAGTTTATTGATTTCTTTTCCGTTAGCCTGGCTGGTTGGTCGCACAGACCTCCCAGCCAAGGGGTTTTTTCGTACGCTCTTTGTTGCAACATATATGATTCCTCCGTATGTCGGCGCGATTGCTTGGATCCAGTTATTAAATCCGCGGGTTGGTTACATGAATGTATATCTTCAAAAATTATTTAATTTGTCGGCTGCGCCTTTTGATATTTATAGTTTTTCCGGTCTAGTATGGTGTCTGACATTATTTTATTCTCCGTTTGCCTTTATTACAATTTCGCGGGCTTTGGAGAAGATGGATCCCACATTAGAAGAGGCTTCACGGGTATCCGGCGCAACGCCCTTTGAAACATTATATCGGGTTACTTTGCCGTTGATGTTCCCGAGTATTTTGGCCGGAGGAGTGCTGGTATTTATTGGTGTTGCCTCAGCATTTGGCATTCCGGCTATTGTAGGGATGCCGGCAAAAATTGAGGTATTGACTACCCGGATTGTAACTTATGTATACATGGGAACCGGTAAAGGGATACGTGAAGCAACGGCACTGGCAGTTTCATTGATGCTTGTTGCAAATGCCATATTATATTTTATGACTTATATCTTAGGCAAAAAAGACTACGTTACCATTGGCGGTAAAAGTATGAGACCTAATTTGGTGGAATTAGGTAAGTGGAAATGGCCGATTACAGCGATTGTTGGCGCGTATGGTCTTGTTTCAGTATTTATTCCTTTGGCCTCAATTTTAGTTACATCAATGTTGAAGTCGTTGTCACGGCCGGTTTCATTTGATAATCTGACTTTTGAAAAATGGCTGGCGGTTGTTGATAACAGTCAATATATGGAAACTCTGAGCAACAGTTTTATTACAGCCTCAATTGCAGCAACAGCGGCGACCTTGATTGCATTATTTGTAGCCTATCTACTTGTTAAGACACATGCTAAAGGAAGAAGGATACCTGATAGCTTAGCTACGCTGGGTGGGGCAACCCCGAGTATTGTTATTGCATTGGCACTAATAATCACATTTTCCGGGGAATTCGGGCTAAACTTATATTCGACATTAGGAATATTAATTGTTGCCTATATGGTGAAGTATCTTACAATGGCGGTTAGAACTATTGCGGCATCACTAAGTCAAGTACATTCATCGCTGGAAGAGGCGGCACTAAATTCAGGAGCAAACTGGTTAAGATCGTTGAAGGACATCTTGCTCCCGTTAATTGCTCCGTCAATAGTCGCCGGCTGGTTTTTGGTTTTTATGCCTTCGTTTTATGAATTAACGATGTCGATAATTCTTTATGGATCAAAAACAAAAACAATCGGCGTTTTACTGTATGAATTACAGACATATGCTGATCCACAAGATGCTTCCGTTCTAGCTGTTGTTGTTCTGACAATAGTTTTGCTCGGAAACATAATATTAAGAAAAATATCCAAAGGGAATGTGGGAATCTAAATATGTAAATCAAAACAAAGGGGATCTAGTTGTGGCAGAAGTAAAAATTCAATCAGTCACTAAGATGTTTGGTGAGGTAAAGGCTGTAAATGACTTTAATGCAGTAATTGCTGATGGCGAATTTGTTTCAATATTGGGACCATCCGGTTGTGGCAAAACCACGATGCTCAGGATGATTGCCGGTTTTGAAAGGGCAACCTATGGAGAAATTTATATTGGCGACAAGTTAGTAAGCTCCTCACAAGCAAACAAGTTTGTACCACCTGAAGATAGAAATATCGGGATGGTATTTCAATCATATGCCGTATGGCCGCATATGAATGTATTCGATAATGTTGCCTATCCTTTAAAAATTAAAAAATATTCCAAGCAACAGATCATGGAAAAAACAACGAGAGCTTTGGAGTTAGTTCACCTTGAAGCTTTTAGTAAGCGTTTGCCAAATCAATTATCTGGTGGACAACAGCAGCGTGTTGCTTTAGCTCGCGCTTTAGTAGGTGAGCCGCGTTTATTATTGTTGGACGAGCCTTTAAGTAATTTGGATGCAAAACTGCGGGAAAGTATGCGGTTTGAGATTAAGGAATTACAAAAGCAATTGGGGATTACGGTTATTTATGTTACACATGATCAGGCGGAAGCCATGGCTATGTCTGACCGCATCATTGTTATGAATCAAGGAGTAATCCAACAATCAGATATGCCGGAATTTGTGTATGAGAGTCCGGCTAATCAAATTGTTGCTGATTTTATTGGTCTGGTTAATTTTATTCCGGCTGAGGTCTCGGCTGAAAATATTATCCTGCCAAGTATCAATCATATTCTTTACTCTCCTGGTTATCGTGCCGGCAAAGCTTTGTTAGCTGTCCGTCCGGAACATATTGTGATGACCACAGCAGAGAATATTGGTGTTAGCGGTACTTTATTGCATAAGTTTTATTTAGGTGATTCAATTGATTGCCGGGTTGCCGTTAAGAAAGAGATTATCCGTGTAATTGGCAAGGCATCTGTTTATCAACATTTTCAGTCCGGTGATGAAGTTACTCTTCAATTTGAAAAAATCATGGTGTTTCCTCAGGATTAAATTTAAAGGAAGCCAGTATCCAACTCCTTTGCTATTTGGTAAAGGAGTTTTATCTTTAAAGCCCTTCGACAAATTATTTAAGAGTATAACAGGATAATAACAACAATGAGCCAATATTTATATTTGATATACAATATTTCCATAGAATTTGCTTAGAGGAAATTACAAGGTGAGGTATATGGAATCAATTCAACAATTATATCAACTGAAGAACAGAGTCTTAGCGGAAATCTCTTCTTTGCTTGAAGCCATCGAGCAATATAGACTTTTAAGCGTTGCTGATAACCAAAATAATGAATTATTAATGCAGCCATTTATATATAAATTAAAAGATAAGATTGAATCAAATGTTTTTAAAGTAATGGTCGTCGGCGAATTTAGTACAGGTAAATCGACACTGATAAATGCATTGCTGCGTGCAAATATTTTACCAACTCACGTACGGCCGACTACGTCAAATATTTGTCTAATCAGATATGCAAAAATACCTAAAGTTACGATCTATTATCGTGATGGTCTTTCTCAGGAAGTGCCATTAAACAGATTGAATGAGTATTCTGCACTATTTGAGCAGGGAAACCAACTAGCGGAGCAAATCAGTGAAATTAATATTTGCTATCCATTAGATTATTGCAAAGATGGAATTGAAATTCTTGATACGCCCGGGCTAAATTCGTTAAACCAAGCTCATGAACAAGTTACCTTGGAATATCTACCTAACGGTAATGCGGCGATAATGGTTTTATCAGCAACTCAGTTCCTTTCGGCGTCTGAACGTGAATATTTGCGAATTTTCCGGCGCTATATGAATAAAGTATTATTTGTCGTTACCAAAGTAGACCATTTGCCACATCATGATTCATTTGAACATAATCGTGAGTACTGGGAGCAACAAATATATGATATTATTGGTCAACGTGTTAAATTATATCCGGTTAATGCGAAGATAGCTGCTGATGGAGATTGGAAGTCATCAGGTATGGCAAGCTTTGTACAGGACTTTGAACAATTTTTGGTATCAAATGATAAAGTCAAAGAGATGTTTTGTCCGCCTATTCACACTCTATTGGAAATAATTGATGTTTTTTGTAATAATATTGACTTTAAGTTAAAGGCCTTTAAGTGTAATAGTAACGAATTCGATGCAATAATTGAAATACAGCGAAAAAAAGTTGATACTATTAGGAATACCATTTGCACAATTCAGAAGATTCTAGCGGAAAAAGAAGATGAATATATAAATGAATTTGAAAAACAGTTGACACAAATATTTAATATAAGAGTTGTTAGTATTATGCAATTTATTTACCGTTATGATGGCGATATAAAAACAATTGGTAAGGCCATACTTCCATTTGTCAAAGAACAGTTAGCTGATGCCATATATATTATGCAGCACACGACCGATCGTTTCATAACTACAATACAAAGCGATATATCACAGGAATTATTAAATATTGATGAGACAGCGGAATTACAAAACATCGCTGAATTTAATTCTAATTTGACCGAACAAATTATGGATACCAATAAATATAATTACAATCTTAAGAAGGAATTATTATCCTTGGATAATCCATGGCGGTCTGTTTTGAACAACGTTACAACATTATTTTCTTCGCCATTTGATTTATTCAATAATATTTGTTCTTTCTTCAACCGCAAAGACCGGCAGCAACAGAATGAACAGCGTCAGCGGCAATTAGCTAATATTGCAGCACAGGTAAGTAAAATGATTGCACAGGAGAATAGCAAATTTGTTGCAGATTCAATGATTAGTTTTAAACAAATTATAAGTGATTACCGAATGAATATTAGCAATTATTTATTATCGGCCTCAAGTTTATTAGAAAATGTAATTGCCGAAACAACAGCGGAAAAAAACAGACAATCTGAAGAAATTAACAGACGTCTGCAACAGTATCAAAAAATACTTTTTCAAACCGAGCGGGTAAAAGCTTCTCTCTTAGAGTATTTGGACCAATTTTCCAGAGAGGTATAGTAGATATGACTGAATTAGATATTATCGAGCAATTGATTGCAGCAATAGAAACTTTATATTACCGCAATAATCGATTGATACTCGAGGCCCGAGACAAACTCCAAAAGATCAATATTAGCGGCACTGATAAAGCAGCTATTGCTGTTATTGGTGAATTTTCAGCAGGAAAATCTACTTTCATCAATGCTCTAATCAAAGAAGATTTGCTGGAGATGAGAGTTAGACCGACAACCAGTGTAGTTACAACTATAAAATATGGATCTGAGCGAAAGTATAATCTTGTTTTTCAAAACGACGATGACTTACAAGAATACCGTATACCTGCTGAAATGGGTTCTATTAGCTTGAATAATTTTTTTGAAGCAGCCGGAATCGCATTGTCAGAAGAAATTGTTAATATCGTAATCGAATTAAGTTCGGAAATTGTACGGTATATTGAGATTACTGATACACCTGGTTTTAATTCAGGTAATGAAAAACATACCGAAGCGACGATTAGATTTATTAAAAGTTCCGACGTTATTTTTTGGGTGTTTGATGCCAATCGAATCGGCAAGTACACAGAATTTGAATTGTTGAAGAAATATTGCCGGGATTTTACGATTGTAGCAATTGTCAATAAGATCGACCAATTAGATCAAAGAATTTCCTTACAAGAATGTAAACAGTTTTTTGACGAGTTTGCCAAACAGGCCGAAATTAATTTTGCACGGATTTTTTATGTATCAGCTATTAATGGTTTGCAGGGAACAAGAGAAAAAGTTGTGACCAGCGGTATTCCGCAAGTTTTGTTTTTTTTATCGAATGAAATATTGCCGTTAGTACAGGGTTTAAGGCGTAAAGAAAACTTTCTGCAATTTACGCAGGTGCTAAAAAACATCTATGTCCTGCATAATTGGTTAATACAAGAACATAAACGCAATACTTTTAACTCCAGAATAATAAAAAAAGACAATGAATTTGTAACCCATGATATGCGGCTAATTGAAAACCTAATTTTTGATTTACTGAATAACGGCATCAACTACTATTTAAATAAGATGGGTATGTCCTGCTATAAGTCACCGGTTCCTAATAACATAAGCGACTTGTACCAATTTATTTACTCTCATTTTCATTTATAGAAATAAAGCAAGTTATTCGCTGGAAATCAAAAACTTCTTGTTTAAAGATTAGCTAGTAATCGAGGAGTTTTGTTTACATTCGCTGCAGATACCAAAAATATCAAACTGATGGTACTGGGGGGTAAAATATTTGCCGTTCATAAAAGCAGTCATTTTTTCATTAATGGGGCACCAGGGAATATGAACTGATTGACCGCAGCTTAGGCAGATTAAGTGGTGATTGGGTTTTTCGCTGTGGATTAACTCAAAGCGGGCTTTTCCATCCGGAAAGACAATTTTGGCAAGGAAAGACTGAATTGTTAACAGTTCCAGATTACGATATATTGTACCTAAGCTCATTCTGGGATGGGTTAAGCGGACTAGTTCATATACTTCCTGCGCCGTCATCAAACTATCTTGCTGATGAAAAACTTGAAGAATTGCTTGCCTTTGCTTAGTTAGCCTTGTTTTAGGTTTCATAATTAAGGTCTCCTTCTCAAAATTAGTACTCAACTGGGGATTGATTGTTTTTTGATGGTATGCATTTTCATATTTTTTAAGATGGATATAACTATGTAACTAAGAACTGAAAATAGGATAATGCATACACCTGAGGCTAATTGAAAAGAATAAGAAATCCACAGACCAATTATACAAAAACAGATTCCCAATAAAATTGAAGAAAATATTATTTTTGTCAAGTTGTGTGTATACTGTTTGGCTATTGCCGGCGGTGTACATAGCAAAGCCAATATCAGTATTATTCCGACCACGCGGATGATAATTACAATTGTAAGAGCAATAAGTACATATAATAGATTCTCTAAATAACGAACATTAATACCGGAAATTTTAGCGAATTCTTCGTCAAATAAATATGATTTTAATACGGGGTAGCACAGAAAAACGGCGGCAATAATGACAATATTTAAAAACAGCATTACAATTAAATCAGTTTGGGAAACTGTTAGAATATCACCAAATAAATATGAACTCATATCTGGCGGATAACCCGGGGTCAACGCCACAAATATAATGCCCAGTGACATGCCGACAGACCAAAACATGGCAATAAGTATATCAGCACTGGTTGTAGTATTGCGTTTGATTGTGACAATTCCGACAGAGGCTGCAATCGAAAATAGTAATGCTCCCAATATGGGTTCGATATGCAGAAAATATCCTAAACCAACGCCGCCGAAGGCTGTGTGCGCAATGCCGCCACTCATCATAACTAATTTTTTTTCAATAATAATTGTACCGATTATGCCACAAGCAATGCTTGCCAATATCGCACTTAGTATGGCATTTTGCATAAAAGTATAGCGGAAGATACTGTCAATCATGGCTGGCCTCCTTGCTGGCCGTTTATTATTGGATGAGCCCGTAAAATCCGATGTGGTACTCCGTGGGCAATTAAATCTACTGGGCAGCCATAGACTTTTTGCAATAAGGAGTCGTTTAATTCTGTATCACCATGATAATAGAGAGTTTTGTTAAGACAAGCAATATGTTTTACATATGAAGATATTGCACCTATATCATGGGTCACAATTACGATCGTTAATTCCTGATTTAATTTTTCCAATAAAGAATAAATATGAGTTTTTGATGTTGAGTCCACGCTTGCCGTCGGTTCGTCCAGAAGCAGTATGCGAGGTTGCATTGCTAAGGCCCGGGCAATAAGAACTCGCTGTATTTGACCTCCGGATAAATTGCCTACTTGTTGATTTTGCAGATGTTCGATTTCTAGTTGCCGCATGCAGTTCAGCGCTATTTCAAAGTCGGCTTGCTGGTAGCGGTATAGTAATGACGGGTTGTTTGCCAATCTTCCCATTACAACAACATCTAAGACATTGGCGGGAAAATTTCGGTTGAATTGTGAGTATTGGGGAACATATCCGATATTGCCGGCAGCTTTTTCAGCAATGGTTCCTAAAATTTTAATGCTTCCACTGGCCGGTGAAATCAATCCCAGCATGGATTTAAGTAATGTTGATTTACCTCCGCCATTGGGACCGATAATTGCAAGGAAGTCCTTGTCAGGTATATGTAACTGAATATCTGATAAAGCACAATTTTGTCCATAAAATACATTTAGCTTATTGATTTCGATTATATTCATTTATAAGCACCTATTGTAAGTTTTCTGAAAAAATGTTTGTTGTTTTGGTTAGATTATCAATATAGTTTTCTGCTAAAGGGGCAATTTGTACTGCTTTGCCGCCAATTTCTTGGGCTAATACCTTTGACTGCTTACTATCAATTTCAGCTTGATAAAAAATAACCCTGACCTTTTGTCGTTTTGCGTAGTCGATTATTTTTTCGAAGTCATGGGGAGTAGCTTGCTTGCCTTCTTTTTCTAAAGCTATCATGTTCAGACCGTAATCATCCGCGAAATAGCCCATTGACGGATGATAAACAATAATTGACTTATTTTTGGTATGTTTAAGTGACCGGGTGATTTTTTGGTCTAAATCAACTAACTGTTGTTTAAATTTGGCTGCATTTTGCGTATAGGCCGACTTGTTTATCGGGTCAAGTTCGCTCAGATGATCGGCAATAGTATCAATCATAACTTGAACCCGCTTGGGGGACAGCCAGATGTGAGGGTCACGATTACCGGGTGAAAACTCCCGTTCGGGATAATGTTTAGCTACCGCATTATGCAAAGAAACCAGTTTTATTGACTGATTAATTGTTGATAATTTGGGTATGATGTTAGCATTTTCGCTGGGAACCCCAATCGCGAAATATATGCTGGCTTGACTGAGTAATTCCATTTGTCTTGGACTGGGGGAATAATTCTCGGGACTTCTTCCCGGGGGAATCATTGTAATAACATCTAATAAATCCCCGGCAACAGCTTTGACAAATGTGTGTTGTGGCACAATTGAAACTGCCACGATTTTTTTGTTTTGCGGGTGGGATACAGCTTGATTGCAGGCAGTTAACAACAATGTTGCCAACAAACAAATTACGCATAAAAAGGTAATTCGTTTTAACATTATAATCCTCCTTATTAGTAATAATTACTAATAAATTACTACATAACTACATAGTTGTCAATGTTGCTATAGTAACTATAGGGAATAAACGGTTTTTACGGGGCGAGAATTTTGTTTTTAGATAATATAAGCATTTCAATAAATCAAAAATATTATAAATATTGGATCAGTAATATTATAAATATTTGGATCAGTAACTGCATAATCAATTAATAAGTTTTATGTTGACAGGTAGTGGATAGTTTGTTAACATGTACACGTAATATGTATATTATGATCAAATTGATCAATAATCAATCCTTGATGGAGGATTAGCTTTAGGAATTTGTTGCCATGAATTATAAATTAGTTTGTTTCGTTGCGAAACAAGGGTGGTACCATAATACATACCTCTTGCCCCTTGGGAGTACCCAGGGTTAAGAGGTTTTTATTTTTAAATAATTATGAGGTGATAAGTTTGAGTACCTTGCAGAATAGAACAGCAAAGAGCGGCAGAGAGACATTTACGTCTGGTTTGGCAGTGTTTTTTGCGACACTGGGATCAGCAGTTGGCCTTGGAAATATATGGAAGTTTCCTTATTTAACCGGTCAATTTGGTGGTGGCGCGTTTTTGCTTGTCTATTTTCTCTGTATCCTTTTTGTTGGTTTGCCGGTTATGTTGGGCGAGTTCTATATTGGCCGCAAGACAAGAAAAAACGCTGTAGGCGCTTTTCAACAACTGAAGCCGGTTAGTGGTTGGAAGCATATTGGTACCATGGGAGTAGCCGCAGCCTATTTAATTATGTTTTTTTACAGTTGCGTTGCCGGCTGGGTTTATTATTACTTATATAAGGCTGTAAAAGGTGATTTCATTGCAATTACTCCTGAAAGCGTAAAAACCCAATTTACTGATGTAATTATCGGACCGGTTTCACCTATTTTGTGGCAGGTAATAGTTATGGCGGTGGTTGGAGGAATATTGATTTTGGGGGTTCGGAAAGGAATTGAACGGATCACTAAAACACTAATGCCGTTGTTATTTGTTTTAATTGTAATTTGCGGTATTCGTGCAATTACTTTACCCGGTGCTTATGAAGGTCTGAAGTTCTTGTTCCATGTTGATTTTTCCCAGCTTTCAGCTGCCGCAATCTTGACTGCGATGGGATTAGCCTTTTTTAAATTGTCGCTCGGTATGGGTACGATGATTACCTATGGCAGTTATTTTACTGCAGATAACAATTTGTTTGGCACAGCGGCGAAAGTTGCCTTATCTGATACGATTGTTTCAATGTTAGCAGGGATTGCAATCTTTCCAACAGTATTTTCCTTTGGTATGGAGCCTGGTGCCGGTCCGGGATTGCTGTTTATGACGATTCCTTTAGTGTTTTCTAAAATGCCGTTTGGGAACCTATTGTTAATTGCCTTTTTCTTTTTGACTTCTATTGCAGCAACTACGGCGATGCTTTCTCTAGTAGAAGTGCTTGTAGCGTATTTTTCCGAAGAACTTGGTTTTTCCCGCCGAAATGCTGCAATTATTAATGCAGTAATTATTTGCGGAGTCGGTATGCTGGCTGCTTTATCTGCCGATCAAGCCAGTTTGTTGGGCAATGTTACTTTTCTAGGACGGGGCTTTTTTGATTGGTTTGATTATATTTCTTCGAATATTCTTTTACCAATGGGTGGTTTGTTTATAGCTATTTTCATCGGCTATTTTCTTAAGAAGGACGATATTAAGAAAGAACTATCTAATCAAGGAAATTTAACTATTGATAAACTCATTGATGTTTATTTTGTAATTATTAGATATGTAACGCCGGCGTTACTGGTAATTGTATTTTTGAACTCGATTGGTATCATCAAGGTCTAAAGACAGTCCGCCTACTTTTAACGCGGATCTGACTGAACAAGGTTTTTACCACGCTAAGCACTACATTTTAAGGATTGGCACACTTGTTTACGCTTAAACGGTTGCCAATCCTTAATTTTATTTAATATGAGTGTTGCGGAAGCCAATGGCGTAATCTTTTTAAAGTGCCTGCAATTTGTCGGCTATTTTTTTGGTTTCGGCGTGCTGTTAGTTGCTAAAACAAGCATAAATATTATATAGTATATGGTCTGCTATTAATGCAAAAAATATTAATTGAACAATCATCGTTTACTTTTTCAGTATTTTATCAGTAGCTTCGCCAGGTAAACTAGATTGGCAGGAGGTATTTTACCTCGTGAGAGAGTATATTAAAAGAAACTAGTCATTAGGAGGTTACAATGTGAAGGGAAAAACAGTTGCCGATTCTGCAGTAATTATGGCGGAAGTAATGCAGCCAAATCAAGCTAACCCGCGGGGGAATGTGCATGGCGGCGAGATAATGAAGTTGATGGATAACGCTGCTTATGTTGTTGCACATCGGCATGCCCGGACAAATGTAGTTACGGCCCGGGTTGATGAATTGACATTTCATGAGCCGATTTACGTCGGAAATTTAGTCACTTGTCATGCTTACTTAACTTTCGTGGGACGGTCTTCAATGGAAGTAGCTGTGTTTGTTGAAGTTGAAGATTTATATAGTGAGAACTCGACAAAAAAAGCACTTAGTGCTTATTTTACTATGGTTGCCCTGAATGCTGGCGGAAAGACGATCTCGGTATCACCGCTGGAGTTGCAGAATGAAGAAGAACAGCGGCGTTATGAAGAAGGGAAAAAGAGATATGAAAGTCATAAGAGTAGTTAATCTGCATATAGGGAGGCTATTATTATTTTTAATGAAATAACCTTAGGAGAAAAGAATTTATTTGATAAGTATTTTTCTCAACGAATGTATCAGGGTTCAGAGTGTACTTTTACAAATTTATTTATGTGGCGTAAATGGTATAATATTAAATGGTGCTTATTTATGGAACATTTATGTATTCAAGCTAGTCGCAATGATACGACGTTTATCCTACCCCCGTTTGGACCTGATTTAGCTAAAGTCCCGTTCGTTATTGATAAATTGGTAGAATACTTTGCTTCGCAAAGTACGCCGTTTGTCATGAAAGGGGTGTACGAAGACATTGTCGAGGTTCTTCAAAAAGAAAGACCAGCGATGTTTAAGTTTAAGGATGACAGAGATAATTACGATTATGTCTATCTCGCCAGCGATTTGACCGATTTAAAAGGACGGAAATTTCATAGCAAGAAAAACCATGTAAACAGTTTTCGGCATAGCTATCCTGGTTATCAGTATCAACAGCTTACAGCCGATTTAATTCCTACCTGCATTGACTTTACTATTGAATGGTGTAAAAAGCGTGGGTGTGATTCTGATGTCGATTTGGAAATTGAAAAATGTGCCGTTCTTGAAGCGCTGCGCCATTTTGATCAACTTAATTTTACTGGCGGCATAATTTTTATTGATGGACAAATGGAGGCAATGACTTTTGGTGAACTGTTAAACCCTGAAATGGCTGTAATCCATGTAGAAAAAGCCAACCCAGATATTAAGGGACTTTATGCCGCAATTAACCAGGATTTTTGCCGGCATGCTTGGAATGATGTCAAATACATAAACAGAGAAGAAGATATGGGTATAGAAGGGTTAAGGAAAGCAAAAGAATCCTACAAACCGGTTCTTATGGTTAAAAAATATAACGCTGTTTTAGGTGACTGAGGTGCCGTTATGAAATTTCGCTTGGTTGACCAGCAATATCGGGAACAAGTTAAATGGATATGGGATTATTGCTTTGAACCAAAAGATCATCCTTTCTATTTGTGGTATTTTACCAATTATTATCAAGATGGCAATACAATGGCGGGAATTGAAGATGACAAGCTATTATGTTGTTTGCAATTGAATCCTTATCAAATACTGCTAAGAGATGCTACATTGCCTTGTTCCTATATCGTTGGTTTAGCTTCGATGCCTGAGGCCAGACGGGGCGGGATAATTAGACAACTTCTGTATGCCTCGTTTGCCGAAATGCGTAGACGTGGACATTATGTTAGTTTGCTTATGCCGTCTAAAGCCGGATTTTATTATTCCTTTGACTGGGAATTTTGTTATCATCTTTATAAATATATGCTGCCAATCCAGGACTTGCAAAGTGTTGCCCGTCCGTACGGCGAATTATCACATATCAGCGACAAAAAAAAGATAACGTTGCTTGATGAAGTTTATCAGAAATTTACGGCAACAAAACATGGATATATAGTTAGAACCACGAAAAATTGGGAAAACATGTTAGAATCCTGTTGGGCTGAACGGGGAAGAATATATCTATTGACGAACAATGGTTTACCGGAAGGTTATGTGTTTTTTACTTTAATCGATAAAACCTTCAATGTTCAGGAAATTGCCTATGCAAATCAGCAGGCGCAGTGGTCAATAATGCAGTTTATTTACAATCACCGCTCACAAGTCGATAAGATGGAATGGAATGCGCCAATCGACGATTTGCTGCATTTTAATTTACCTGATCCCAAACAATCAATATATTTATATCCGTTTATGATGGCTCGAATTGTGGACGTTGTTCAAGTCTTGGCAGTTATTCGATTTCCGCCAGCTGTTGCCAGCACAGTTGTTATCCAAGTAATTGATGAGTTATTGGAATGGAATAACGGAACCTTTATTATTACTGTAAATGATGGCGTGTCCTCAGTTTATAGAACAGATAAGCAACCTGAAATTGTTTGTCGGGTTGGAGCATTGACTCAACTGGTATTTGGCCGGGCCAGCGCCGCACAATTAGTTTCTTTAGGAAAATTGACTGTCTACCGTGAAGAATATTTAACTATTTTGGACCAACTGTTTCCAGTCTGTTGCAATTTTGTGAATGAATATTTTTGATTTATTCTTCGAGCAGTTCCATAAATTTTAGTGTTGCCGGCGGTAAGGGGACTCCTTTATGAGTAATTACTCCCAGCGAGCGGGAGGGAATTGGTGCTTGAGTGTTTACCAATACTAAATTGCCGGCGGAAAGTTCTTTTTCAACGTATTCTTTGGTTACAAATGAGAGCCCTAGACCGATTTTTACCAATTCAATAAGAATATCGATACTTCCTAATTCAATTTCGGGAGTGATATTTACCTTTGCCGCTGTTACCAGACAATCAAAAAATTGTCTGGTAACAGTGTTTTTTTCGAGCATTAAAAAAGGATATTTGCTTAATTCAGTTAAAGCTACCGGCCGATCCTTAAGATGCTGGAATTGAGCGCCGGCAATAAAAACATCCTGAATAATCCGCTTGTTTTGAATGACCAAATTATTATTGTTAAAGTTGTCTGGAATATTGATAACACTTAGATCAACAAGACCTTGGGCCAGTAAATCAATGCAGACAGGAGATGTGCGGTTGATTACTTTTATTTTTATTTCCGGATATTGCTGATTAAACTGCTTAAAATATGGTAGCAGATAATATTTACAGATCGTATCACTGGCGGCAAGTTTTATCTCGCCCTGTTTTAGTGAATGAAGCTCAGCAATACTTCGTTGGCCAATCAAGATAAATTGATAGGCTTGCTCGATGTACTTGTACAGTAAATCGCCTTCAGGCGTAAGCGCAATTCTTTTTTTATTGCGGGTGAACAACTGGCAACTGTGTTTTTCCTCCAACAACTTAATTGATTGGCTCACAGCTGACTGCGTAATATACAGTTCTTCAGCCGCTAGGGAAAAACTAAGATTTTTGGCAACGTGGTAGAATACCTTATATAGCTCAAAGTTTATGTTCATACAATAAGATCTCCTTATGTTGAATATAAGTATTATTAATTATACTTATACAATATACTATGATACACTAAATTTGTAAATATAAAATGGGGGGAATAACTATGAACCCGGTAAGAAGAATATTTGTCGAAAAAAAAGCAGGTTTTGATGTAGAAGCCCGCAATTTATTTAGTGATATACAAGAAAATCTACAAATAAAGTCTCTTAAAAATATACGGATTGCCAATCGTTATGATGTTTCCGGTGTCAGTGATAATGATTTTGGACAGGCTCTAAAAATAATATTTTCAGAAGCAACTGTTGATTGTTTGTATTTTGATGTTCTTCCTGTTTCACCACAAGATATTGTTTTTGCTGTTGAGTACTTGCCGGGGCAATATGACCAACGAGCCGATTGGGCTGAACAGTGCGTCCAAATTCTTTCTCAGCAGGAAAGACCACGTGTTGCTTATGCCAAAATTGTTGTTTTAGAAGGTAATATCAGTGAGCAGGAATTGAAACGAATTAAGGACTATTATATTAATCCGATTGAATCAAGGGAAGCTAGACTGGAAAAAATTGATTCTATCGAAACTAGAATTCCGGAACCAAATAACGTATCAGTTCTGGAAGGTTTTATTAAGATGGATTCAAATCAGCTGCAGGAGTTTGCTGTTGGGCTTGGCCTTGCTATGAGCCTTGAAGATCTTAAGTTTTGCCAAGCATATTTTCACGATACCGAACGGCGTGATCCAACAATAACCGAAATTAAAGTTATCGATACCTACTGGTCAGATCATTGCCGCCATACTACTTTTAATACACAGTTGGAAGATATTCATATTGAGGATGGTCATTTTACTGAACCAATAAAAGCTGCATATCAGAATTATTTGAACTCACGCGAGTTTGTATACGGTAATAATCCTAAGGATATTTGTTTGATGGATATCGCAGTTTTAGGTATGAAAGAATTAAAGAAAAAAAATTTACTGCCGGATTTGGATGAATCCGAGGAAATTAATGCTTGCAGCATTGTTGTGAAGGTGGACCATGATGGCAATGATGAAGAATGGCTGGTAATGTTTAAGAATGAAACGCATAATCATCCGACCGAAATTGAACCATTTGGCGGCGCGGCGACTTGTCTGGGCGGAGCTATCCGAGACCCGTTGTCCGGCCGGTCCTATGTTTACCAAGCCATGCGTGTTACCGGCAGCGGAGATCCGCGAGTACCGGTAGAAAATACTTTACCGGGGAAACTTCCACAGCGCAAGATTACTATTGGAGCTGCTCAGGGCTATAGTTCATATGGTAATCAAATCGGCTTATCAACAGGGCAAGTTACGGAATTCTATCATGATAAATTTATTGCTAAGCGTATGGAAATAGGTGCAGTTATTGGTGCGGCACCACGTTGCAATGTTGTTAGGAAGAATCCGACGGCAGGGGATATAATTCTGCTTGTTGGTGGCCGTACCGGGCGGGACGGTTGTGGTGGAGCTACCGGATCATCAAAAGAGCATACTTGTGACTCATTACAAAATTGCGGGGCCGAAGTACAAAAAGGAAATGCGCCAACGGAGAGAAAAATTCAGCGTTTGTTCCGTAAGCCGGACGTTAGTTGTTTGATAAAAAAATGTAACGATTTTGGTGCAGGGGGAGTATCAGTTGCTATTGGTGAATTAACTGATTCTCTTGTAATTTATTTAGATGCTGTCCCTAAAAAATATGAAGGCCTCGATGGTACGGAATTAGCAATCTCCGAATCGCAGGAGCGCATGGCGGTAGTCGTTGCTGCAACAGATGTCCAGCAGTTTATGCAGCAGGCCTGGGATGAAAATTTAGAGGCTACACCAGTGGCTAGGGTAACTGCAGATCAGCGGTTAAAAATGATATGGCGTGATAAAGTAATCGTTGATCTTAAGCGGGAGTTTCTTGATACCAATGGAATAAAACAACAGGCACGGGTAAAGGTCATAGCACCCGAACAAGAAAAATACTATTTTGAACGTACGTCCGACAATTTAAAGAATATTGAAGATGCTTGGCTAGGCAATTTACAGAAACTGAATGTGTGCAGCCAAAAAGGATTGGTAGAACGATTTGACAGTACCATCGGGGCAGCAACGGTATTAATACCATTTGGCGGTAAATATCAGTTGACACCAGCCGAGGGAATGGTGGCTAAAATACCTGTGTTGGATGGTAAGACGAATACAGCAACAGCCATGACTTTTGGCTATAATCCTGATTTGGCCGATTGGAGCCCGTTTCACGGCGCAGTATATGCTGTTGTTGAAGCTGTTAGTAAGATAGTCATGTTGGGCGGCGATTACCGCCAAGTTCGGCTTACTCTACAGGAATATTTTGAAAAGCTTGGCAACGATCCGAGCAAATGGGGAAAACCGTTCAGTGCGTTATTAGGAGCACTTTATGCCCAACAGCAGTTAGGTATTGCCGCTATTGGCGGAAAAGACAGTATGTCCGGCACTTTTATGGATTTACATGTGCCGCCGACACTGGTTGCGTTCGGCGTAGCTGTTGTTGGTGCTGATCAGGTCGTATCGCAGGAATTTAAACAAAAAGATAGTACTGTTATTGTTGTTCCCTGCTTGCGTGACCAATATGGAATACCCGATTTTGCCAGATTGCGTAACAGTTATAGCAAGATAACAGAATTGATTCATAATAAATCAGTGTTAGCTGCTAATATAGTCAAGAGCGGAGGACTTGCTGCCACCGTAAGCAAGATGTGTTTTGGCAACAAAATCGGTTTTGAGTTTCGGCCTAATCATGAAGTTAATGATTTATTTGCGAATGACTATGGAGCTATCGTATTGGAACTTGTAAACGGCTTGGATTTGAAGCTAGTTTTAGCCGATGTGGTTTATGAAGTACTTGGAAATACTAAAGAAGTCCCGGTTATAACTGTCGACCAGACTGATATAAAAATAGACAATGCTATTACGGCTTGGGAACAACCATTAGAAAAAGTATTTCCAACCAGAACCGAAAAGGTTCTGAATGAAATTGAGTCAGGTTCTTTATATAGCGCTGGACCGATTATAAAATGTAACAACAGTTTTGCTAAACCCCGCGTATTTATTCCGGTATTTCCCGGGACAAATTGTGAGTATGATTCTGCTCGGGCGTTTACTGAAGCTGGCGCTGTTGTAAATAACCTGGTCATTTGTAATCGGACTGCCGGCGATATCGAGCAGTCGATCGCCGAAACAGTTAAAACAATAGCTAATTCACAAATTATTATGCTGGCCGGGGGATTTAGTGCCAGTGACGAACCGGACGGTTCGGGAAAGTTTATCGCCACGATGTTCAGAAACCCCCGAATCAAAGAAGCGATAATCAATTTTTTACAACGCCAAGATGGTTTAATATTAGGGATCTGCAATGGATTTCAGGCGTTAATTAAATTGGGGCTTGTTCCTTATGGCGAAATTGTTGATATATCCGATGATTGCCCAACCCTTACCTATAATCAGATTGGCCGGCATGTTTCTTGCTATGTAAATACGAAAATAGTATCAAACCTATCGCCTTGGTTTAGTAATACAAAGCCCGGAGATATTCATTCTATTGCTGTTTCCCATGGTGAAGGCCGGTTTGTTGCCAAGCAGTCAATAATCAACAAGTTGCTGGTCCAGGGGCAAATTGCCACCCAATATGTTGACCTGCAGGGTCAGCCCACAGAGGCAATACCTTTTAATCCTAATGGATCAGTGTTTGCGGTAGAAGGAATTACCAGTCCCGATGGAAGAGTACTTGGAAAAATGGGACATACCGAGCGAATCGGCTGCAATGTTGGTATAAATATCAGTGGCAACAAGAACCAAGGAATTTTTGCGGCCGGTGTGAAATATTTTGGGTAAAAGAAAAATAATTATTGACAATAGTGCTAAAATTATGATAATTTAATAGTGGATAAGAAATTTCTTATAAACCAATGAGAGTTAGAGAGCGTTATGCCTTAACTACCTCGAGGAGTTTTATAATGGTGAAAGAGGACAGAATGTTAATTTCTGTCCTTTTTTGTTTGCACAAAAAAGCAGTGATGCGACTAGCGAGCAGAGTTTTAAAGAATTTTGCTAAGATTGGTTTTTAGAGGAGGGGTATTGATGGATGTTGTTACCTATTCACTGTTTGCCTATTGTTTAACAGCTGTGATTTCGTTTCTAATGATTGGTTTAATTGTTGCTGTTAGTTCATTTATGAACAGGCGCGTATCAAATACTCAGGATAATTCAGGAGAGGAGATGCAAATGTAATGCAAGAAATACTTATACAATTGTTTCCGGGTATTGGAAGCTTTTTCATACAAGAACCAACGATTGCAATCGCAAGAATAGTCTTGATTATTTGCGGGTTTATATTAGCATACCTCGGATTTAAGCGGGTTTTAGAACCATTAATTATGGTCCCAATGGGTATAGGAATGATTTGTATAAATAGCGGAGTTTTGTTTCTCGGCAAGGGTAAGCTGGGAACAATATTTCTTGACCCACTGGTTTCTAATCCTGATGCTTTGGTAAATATAATGCAGATAAACTTTCTGCAACCGATCTACAATTTGACTTTTAGTAATGGCTTAGTTGCCTGTTTAGTATTTATGGGTATTGGTGTTATGAGTGAAATAAGCTTTATTCTAGTACGGCCGTGGGCTAGTATAGTTATTGCTTTATTTGCAGAAGCAGGTACCTTTGCTACACTGATTCTTGGTGTAAAAATGGGACTTACGGCGCCAGAAGCTGCTTCTGTTGCCGTAATCGGTGGTGCTGACGGCCCAATGGTGTTGTTTACGTCGCTGATGCTCTCACCTGAATTATTTGTTCCGATATCGATCATTGCTTATCTATATCTCAGTTTAACTTATGCCGGCTATCCTTACTTGATAAAATTGCTTGTACCAAAAAAATACCGGGGAATTGATGTAGAAGCGTATATGCCGGAAGTTCCGAAAGAAACAAAATTCGTGTTTATAGTGATGACTTGCGGATTGCTATGTTTACTGTTGCCGGTTGCCGCGCCGCTGATCATGTCATTCTTTTTCGGAGTTGCAATTAAAGAAGCCGAAATTTTACCATACCAGGAATTATTGGAAAGTACGATCCTATATGCTTCGACAATGCTGTTAGGTTTATTATTGGGCACTCTATGCGAGGCACAAACAATACTTAATCCGAAGGTTGTTGTATTGGTCGTTTTAGGTATAACGGCGTTGACCATCTCCGGTACATTCGGCTTACTGGGCGGTTGGCTGATTTATTGGCTGAATAAAAAGAACTTTAATCCTGTACTGGGTATTGCCGGTGTTTCTTGTGTGCCTACTACAGCAAAAATTGCTCAGCATGTTGCTGAAGATGAAAACCCATTTGCAGTAATACTGCCGTTGGCAATGGGTGCAAACATTAGCGGAGTTATAGTGTCAGCTATTGCTTGCGGTATATTTGTATCAACGATTTCGTTTATTAAGTAACTGATGGTACAGTTTTATATGCCTAAACATATTTTGTCGGAATATTAAAAAATTTACAACAAAGATAAAAGATTTATGTTATACTTCCATTACCAGCTAAAATACAAGGGATAGAGGGGTAAAAATGGATATAACTGGCTTGCTTATTACTGATACGGTACATAGTGCTTGTTCGGCAGCAATGCTGCTTGCCATGTCTAGATCGATTAGGGATGAAGAAACAATAAAACGGTATCTTAGCAGTAGCACTAAGTTTAAGTTTGTTGTAACTGAGATCGGCGGTAAATCTTCTTACTCCGAGTTTCAGGAAAAAACTACTCGGGCGGTTTTAGGGGCATGTTTAAATAGTGGTCTTATTGATAAGACTCCGACGGATGTACATGCTTTGCTGCATGCTACGGAAGAAGCTAAACGAGGTATTATTGTTAATACTTCAACAAGTACCAGTCTGGCGATAAAAGTTGCTGTTGTCCGAGATGGTCGCTGGTTAGCAGTAGGAATGTACGGAGAATCGGCTATTCATCCAATAACAAATCATGAACGGGCCGGACTTGGTGTTATGCATATTTGATTAATTGATCGATTTAAATTTAGAACTTAATAGAGGTGAAAGAGAGAGACGAGATAAGATATATATCTTTGTCTCTTTTTGTTTTAAGGCTTGTTACCGGGCCGAATGTTACAAAAATGGAAAACAGGTTGATGTGATTGGTTCGGTGCAAAAATATATTGGGGGAAGGAGCGTATTTCATGGATGACAAGAGCATGCAAAGAGAATGGAATACCCTAAAAATGGATACGCAGGAGAGACTTAAAAAAGCGGCACCTTATGCCAAAGGTAAAATTGTTTCAGCCAAAGATACGGTGGCATTATTGGAGGCGGTAATCAAACCGGGCGATAAGGTGAATTTGGAAGGCAACAATCAAAAACAGGCCGACTTTTTAGCGGAGTGTTTATGCAACGTCGATCCGAAGAAAATCTATGATTTACACATGGTGCAATCTGTACTTTCGTTGCCTTCACATCTTGATGTTTTTGAAAAAGGAATTGCCAAAAAGGTTGATTTTTCATTCTCCGGACCGCAAGCAGGCAGATTAGCGGAGTTTGTTAAAGATGGAAAAGTTGAATTGGGAGCAATTCATACCTATTTAGAACTATTTGGGAGGTATTTTATCGACCTCACTCCCAGAGTCGCCTTGATAGTAGCATTTGAAGCAGATGAACAAGGTAATCTATATACCGGCTTTAATACTGAAGATACGCCGGTAATTGTTGAAGCTACCAAGTTTAAACAGGGTATTATAATTGCCCAGGTCAATAAAGTTGTGGAAAAATTACCGCGGGTGGATATACCGGCTGATTGGGTAGATTTTATTATACCGGCTCCGAAACCGTTTTATGTGGAACCGTTATTTACCCGTGATCCGGCACTAATTACGGATGCCCAGGTTTTGCGGGCAATGATGGCAATAAAAGGTATATATGCCGAATATGGGGTCACAAGACTAAACCACGGTGTTGGTTTTGACACGGCGGCCATTGAATTGTTATTGCCTACATATGGCGAAGAGTTGGGATTAAAAGGGAAAATATGCACACATTTTTCCTTGAATCCACATCCTACACTGATTCCGGCAATTGAATCCGGTTGGGTAGAGTCAATTCATTGTTTCGGCGGCGAACTCGGTATGGAGGAATATGTTAAAGAACGTTCGGATATATTCTTCATGGGTCCGGACGGTACGTTGCGGTCTAACCGCTGTTATTCGCAGACGGCTGGGCATTATGCACTTGATATGTTTATCGGCGGAACTTTACAGATTGATAAGTTCGGTAATAGCAGTACAGCCACGGCTAATCGCGTAGCAGGGTTTGGTGGTGCGCCTAACATGGGGTGCGATGCAAAAGGCCGTCGCCATTCCACCGGGGCTTGGCTGAAATGTGGTCAGGAATATGGCATGAATGAACAACTCATCGGTGATCTGCCACGGGGCAAGCGTCTGGTTGTTCAGCTGCAAGAAACGTTCAGAGAAAAATTAGTTCCCGGTCTGGTCGAAACATTAGATGCTTGGAAATTGGCTAAAAACGCCAATCTGGATATACCACCGGTAATGATTTATGCTGATGACTTAACTCATATCGTCACCGAAGAGGGGATTGCCTATCTCCATAAGTGTGGGACGATCGAACAGCGGATGGCTGCTATCAGAGCTATTGCCGGTTATACTGAATTAGGTTTGCAGGCTGATCCGAAAGAAACGCGTGAATTGCGCAAGCTTGGTATTGTCAAAACCCCGGAAGATCTTGGCATTGATATTAGCAGAGCTACGAGATCACTGCTGGCAGCTAAGAATGTTAAAGAACTTGTTGAATGGTCACATGGGCTTTATAATCCACCGGCAAGGTTTAGAAACTGGTAAGAAAGGGAGGATAAAGTATGGCATTACGTGTATTGGAATTCAAATACAAAGCCGATAATCCAGTAACGATAGCGAAAGAGTGGTCGCATCTGGGTGTAGTTGGTTCAGGCGATCTGGAAGTTTTAATGGAGAGCAAAGATTTAGACGGTTGGTTAACAGTAAAGGTTGTAACACCGGTAACCGGCTTTGATAAAGTATGGGATCTTGTATTGGGTAAGTTTGCCAATGAGAGTCAGCTTGGCAATGTAGCGATGGAAATAAACGACAATAATGCTACGCCAATTGTCGTGTCGATGCGGTTGCGCCAAGCTCTGGCAGAAGCAAATAAGCTGCAAACGGAGGGTGAGTAGTATGCGTAGTTGGGAAGACATCCAAGCAGGAAGTTTTTTTGAAGCAAATGCGCGGGAACGAGCATTTGGCATTGTAGATAAAAACACTTTCACCGAGCTTCTTAATCCGCGTGACCGGCAAGCTAGTCCCCATCTACCGGTACTTGGTGAAGCAATCGGCTTTGACGATGGCATTGTAACCGGTGTAGGGTTAATAGGAAAACGTCCAATTTTTGTAGTATCACAAGAAGGGCGGTTTATTGGTGGTGCTGTTGGTGAAGTAGGCGGCGCTAAGATGGTAGCTACATTAAAACTTGCTTTACAAACTTATGAAGAAGTGAAAAAACAATATCCGGATTCGTATCAAGACAGACTGCCTGCGGTTGTTATTTCCTTTGAAACCGGTGGTGTCAGACTACATGAAGCAAATGCAGGTCTGCTTGCGCATGCCGAAGTCATGGATTTATTTCAGGACGCCAGACATAAGATCCCGGTAATCTCAGTTATCGGCAGTAAAGTGGGTGCTTTTGGCGGCATGGGTTTTGTTGCGGGAGCCGCAGACGTTGTAATTATGAGCGAGCAGGGGCGTATGGGCTTGACCGGACCAGAAGTTATTGAACAGGAAGTGGGAAAAGACGAATTTGATGCCTCGAATAAAGCGTTGGTTTACCGAACGACAGGTGGTAAACATAAATATATCTTAAATGATTGTAATTTTTTGGTAAAAGATCAAGTTGGTGCTTTTCGTAAGCAGTTGACTGAAGTATTGGAGCAACCGTTCGAACAAATTGAACAATATCGTAGAATTGGTTCGATGGAGTTAGTTCAAGAGCAAATCGAGCTTGTTGATACTGCAGCAAAGTTGGAGCCGAAAGATGCAATGGATATATGGAAGTATTTCGGTAACGAAGAACCTGCTAAACTTCCCGAATTAAGTGTCGAACAATTTTTGAAAGTTGCAAAACGGCGTCCACGGAAGAATTAAGAAAAGGAGGATGAATTACGTGGAAGAAATGATTGGTAGAGGCAGAGATGCGATCGAGATGATCGTAGATCAGAATTCTTTTCAAGAACATACTATCGAGAGTTATTCTTTCGATCCGGAGTTTGGTCCTGGTTCTGTTGTTGGAACTGCAACATTAAATGGACGGTTAGTAACGGTTATTGCAAATGATGCCGAGGCTTTTAATCCAAGGTTTCCGGTCGTTTTTGCCGGCGTTATCGGCCTGGAAGAAGGTTATAAAATGGCTACTGCCGTTTATCGTACTATTGAGGCCGACCGAGATAAAGAACTAAGTGAAAAACGACCAATTATATTAATTGTAGATACTCCGGGAAACGGTCCCGGTAAAGTAGAAGAAATTATCGGTATGAATAAATCTACCGGCGCATATCAGCTAGCTTTAGCCGAAGCCAGAAAGGCCGGTCATCCGATTGTTGCGATCGTTATTGGCCGGGCAATAAGCGGAGCATTCTTATGTCATGGTTTACAGGCCGATCACATTTTATCGTTATCAAAAGATTTCGGGACAATGATCCATGTTATGCCGATAACAAGTATTTCGCGGATAACTAAGTTAGACATAGAGCGATTAGAAGAATTAGCTGAAGAAAATCCGGTATTTGCAGCCGGCGTCAATTTCTTTTATCGTTTGGGCGGTGTTCAAGAGATTATCGAAAATTTGGAAGACATGCGAACTGTCATTGATAAACATGTTAGTGAAATCTATGAAATTAAAGCAAAAGGTGAATATGAGAAACTGGGCCCATGGGGTCGTGGTCTATTAGGTGCAGAACGTGGCGGACGTATTAGCCGAAAAACTGTAATCGATAAAATGGCAAATGAATTTGCCGCCGTTAAGTCTAAATATCTGAATGCATAGGAGTCAAAGCTATGAAAGAATTTCTGCAACAATTGGGTGAAATGGTCGATGAGTTTGGAACAGCGCCAAAAATTGAAGAAATGCCTCGTCGTAATTTAAGTGATAAGGGAATTAATGGTCCTACTGCAGCTCATGTGATTGAAGAAATTCATACCCCGTTAAACCTAGCTTTTGTGACTTTCACTACGGGATCTTCTGCTTTTCAGAATATCGTTGGTATAACTTATCAGGAATTAGCTGCGCGTAAAGCAGCGGCTAAGAAAGCATTGCAAATGATGGGCGTACAAAAGGGGCAGACAGTATTGTTTACCTATCCGCCATTAGTAAATGTTCTCTGTCATAGTGCGTTGGAAGAATATGGATTAAAATGGCTTTTCTTACGCCGGTCTAGTAGGGATGCGTTACTAGCATCCCTCTACGACCACAAACCGGATGTCATCATCGGCGAATCTTCCTTTTTACGGGCGGCACTCGAAGATGCCAAAACGATGGGAATAGTTTCAGAATTGCCCAAAGGACAAATCATTGTAACAGCTGGGACTCCGCTTGATTTAGAGTTATTGCCAATAGCTGAAAGTGTGCTGCAGGCAAAAGTCCATGATTTGTATGGTTGTCAGGAATTTGGCTGGCTAGCTCTTGATGGATTGGTATTACGGGATGATATTGTTCTGGTTAAAAGTTTGTCTAATGCTAAGGGCATGCTGTATGAGGTCGTTGTTGGCGGTTTACCGATGGGAGATAGTTTTGTTGTTGCCGATACCGGACACGTCTGTAATCAAGAAGGTAAGCTTATAACTTATCGCCGGTCCAGAACTTATCCGGAGTATGAAGTAATAATCAAGGCCACAACTTTGTCTTCAGCAGAAACTGCCGGAAGGGTTGCCCGTAGTATTTTACGTATTAAGGGGCGGATCGTAAAAGTAAGCAGCGATGTTCTCACATCGGCGCCGCACACGGTATTAGAATTAAGACAAGACGGTCAAGGTTTGGGCCAGGAAAAAATCATACTAGAGGGACCGATGAAGACAAAAATGTTTGATGATTTAGTATTGGCTCAATTAGATTATCAGCAAAACAGCAAGGCGGATCCGGTATGGATAAAACGGCGATAGATGCGTTGAGACGTCATAGTTATGTTGTAATATCACCACTTGGACGCGAATGGGCTTATCAACAAGCACTTAGTACTAACACAAGTGGGCGGCAAGATGAAGATGGGGTACTGTACCAATTAATTGTTCAAGGTTTTTCTGGAATACAAGTACCGGGTATTATCAGAAGATCAGACAAATTCAATGAAGGTATTATTGCCGTCGGCTTTGCGTCGCCTTATCGAATTAATGGGAACAGATTGCGGGTAGGATCATATGTGAAAATTAATGATGTTGAGACCATTACTTCGCCCTATGATGTTATTGCAATGAGTTTTGCACCAAGTAATGACTGGTTATGTGTGTTGCATGCTGTGCGCGAAAAAGCCCAAGAACTTGGTGTTGAAGTAGGTGTATTTGGTTCGGCCGGTCTTGAAGCATTCACCGGATTATCTTTCATCCATGTTAAATCTGATATTGATTTGATAATCAAGCCGGCAAATCCTGCTTTAATTGCTGAAGCGTATAGGAATTTTGCGGAAATAGCTGGTCAGTATAATACAGCTATCGATATGGAAGTTGAATTGAGTAACGGCTATGGCATTAAGGCTCGTGAATTATTAATGGATACAGACATGATTCTGGGCAAGGGTCTGACTGATGTTGTTCTGCTTGATCGAAGGGCAGTTATTACAATGCTTTATAGTAGTTGAAAGGATTTGCAATAAGTTTAATCGTTTTGAACCTTTCATACAAAAATAACTGAAAAGAGGTAATCGCAATGGAAGTAAAATCACGTGTTCCGGGAAAGGTAATGGGCATTAAGGTAAATGTTGGCGATGCTGTTAAAGTTAAGGATGTTTTAGTTGTTATGGAAGCCATGAAGATGAAACAGCTAGTGCCGGCGCCGATTGACGGTACGGTTAAAGAAATCAAAGTTAAAGTAGGTGATCGGGTAAGCCCAGGCAGTGTTATCGCAGTGGTTGAGTAGATTGCTGGTTACCAGCTAATTAATAAAAAGGAGTGGATGAAATGGATGTCAAATCCCGTGTGCCAGGCAAGATAATGGATATTAAGGTAAACGTTGGTGATGCAGTTAAAGTCAAGGATGTTTTAGTTGTTATGGAAGCTATGAAAATGAAGCAGTTGGTACCAGCACCTGTTGATGGTATCGTAAAAGAGATTAAAGCCAAGGTCGGTGACCGGGTAAGTCCTGGAAGTGTAATCCTCGTACTTGAATAAATATTAATTTTAAAGGAGGGTTCTGTATGGCGATATACGGAGTTGCATTGCTTTCGTTTTGTATGTTCGCAGGTGTTTTTATTGGTGATTTATTAGGGATATCTTTAGGTGTTAAGGCTAACGTCGGCGGAGTCGGTTTTGCAATGCTGCTGTTAATTCTCATTACCGAGCGCAGCACGAAAAATGGTACGCTATCGGCAAAATCACAAGAAGGTATTGCGTTCTGGAGCTCAATGTATATCCCAATTGTAGTTGCAATGACGGCCAAGCAAAATGTTGTTGCCGCTGTCAAAGGTGGTCCGTTAGCAATATTGGCCGGTACTGTAGCGGTACTAGTTGCCTTCGCCTTTATACCAATTCTTAGTAAACTAAGTGTTTCGTCGGATAAATCAGCAGATAAAGGTATTAATCAATAATATTGAGGGGGTATAACATGGACATTGCAGCTATAATTACCAAAATTTTTGTGAAAAATGGTTTAGTGATGTCGTTTATGGTAATCGGAATATGTGTTTACATTTCATATTTCATCTCTGATAAGTTTACTAATAAACGGATTCACGGCTCAGCTATAGCGATCATTTTTGGCTTGACATTGGCTTATATCGGTGGTTCAATTACAGGGGGAAAAAATGGTTTGGCGGATATAAAATTCCTATCTGGTATCGGCTTAATGGGTGGCGGAATGCTGCGCGACTTTGCCATAGTTTCTACTGCATTCGGTGCGAAACTGGAAGAAATTAAGAAAACCGGGTTAGCCGGAATTCTGTCACTGTTTATTGGGGTAATATCTTCTTATATTGTTGGTGTCGTGTTGGCAATGATGTTTGGTTATAAAGACGTGGCAAGTCTGGCGACTATCGGTGCCGGTGCCGTTACTTTCATCGTCGGACCGGTTACCGGGGCAGCATTAGGGGCAAGTTCGGAAGTTGTAGCAATCAGTATTGCAGCCGGTGTTGTGAAGTCAATCTTAGTAATGGTGTTAACCCCATTTGTAGCTAAAAGTGTCGGTTTGACTACTCCGCAAGCAGCCATGGTTTACGGCGGACTGATGGGAACAACCAGTGGTACGGCTGCCGGTTTAGCGGCAACAGATCCTAAGCTTGTACCTTATGGAGCAATGACCGCGACTTTTTATACCGGTTTAGGTTGCCTGCTTTGTCCGTCAATATTATTTTTAGCAACTCGCGCCATTTTATAGATAGTTTAAATTTAGTTGTAAAATAAACAATGAGGCCACATCCGAGGATAATATTTTGCCGAAGATGTGGCCGTTTTGCTTAAACTATAAATATTAACGGAGACAAAGTAATGAATAATAAAAAAAGTAATGAAGCTTTAGAAAATGTAGCTATCGATTTTATTGGCGAGATAATGACGCAGGCGATATTGTTGGAAGTCTGCGTACATCCCAAACCCGGACTTGTAACTTCGCATTCAATGGGATCACATCAAGATATGAGCATATTAACGTTTATGATGAGTTCGGCAGTATTAGCTAAATATTTTCATTTATTTGCGCAAATTGGCAATAAGCATGAAAATTTAAAAAATATGTTAAAAAGTTTGCGTAGTACCGGCATTGAGGCTGAACAAAGATTATTGGCGGCGACAAAAGGAGTAAATACTCAGCGAGGCATACTATTTGCAGGAGGTATTCTGTGCGGAGCAGCTGGTTACCTAGTAAACAAGAGAAATACTTTGACTGCAGAAACGGTTTCCCGCACAGTAGCGACAATTGCTGAAGGGATCGTTGAAAGTGAATTGAAAAATAGGGTAATAGATAAAAAAATCACTGCCGGTGAGTTTATTTATGACCGGCATGGTATTACCGGAATAAGAGGAGAAGTAGAGCGTGGTTTTCCAAGTGTAATAAATCAAGGTTTGCCGGCATTGAAACATGCTTTGGGAACTGGCGCTAATTTAAATAATTGTTTATTACACACTTTGTTGTCGTTGATCCCATGGGTAGAGGATTCGACTATTCTCTGGCGTAAAGATTATGAAACACTTGTGCAAGTGCAGGAAAAAGCAAAAAAAGCATTGGAACTGGGGAGTGTCTTTACATCTAGCGGGATGCAGGCTATCCTGGCTATGGAAAAAGAGTTTATTCAGGCCAGAATCAGTCCTGGAGGGTCAGCTGATTTGCTGTCAATAACAATTGCTATGTATCTATTGGAAAATAACAGCTTCCCAGTTGCGGTGGTATAAATAGAAGTAACGGAGTAATCCGTTACTTCTATTTATACTTTTGTCCGAATGGTCGATTTAGGTGTTATAAATGTTCGGTATATAGTTAGTAAGAGGAGCGCCGTATGTAGCGCAATGACGAAGTTATTGTAGCTAGGGAAGTAAAAAATAGAATAGATGGCAAGAAACCTATTGCCGGTGAATATATTTATGACAGGCATGTATTACCTGGATATCTGTCTAGATAATATATTTTTAATATTTAGAATATTTAATCTATTGCGAAAAAAGTACAGGTTGATAAAGACCCACATAAAAAATAGAAATTATTCGGCCCGGTAATTTGTATTGAAGGAGGCATAAGAAAGGTGCCGAGGCTTTCATTATCGATGAGTGCACGGTTGCTGGTACTGATCGTGTTGGTAGTAGCTGTACCGATTATTGCAGCCGGTTTTTTAATATCAGTACATATGCAGCAGGCAATGACAGAAGAAAAAGGCAATAAACTATTTGGTGCTGCCCGCATCTTAGATACTGAATTAAAAGAGAGTTATAATGATATTCTCAAGCGGAGAGGTATACTGACAAGTGACCGGGCCAGGAGAATTCAAGTTTTAAACGAGGAGCTGCGAGAGCAAACCGACCGCATTGCGGCGGCGTACCAGGGTATCGGAGTGGGATATTATAGCAAGGAACTGGATGCAATCCTTACCTATGGGCCATCTAAGGAACTAGGTAACATGGTGGGACTTAGTATTTCCGACAAACATAAAGGCCGGTTAGTTATGAAAACAGGAGAAGAAATTATTCAGTTCGGCGGGTTAGTTCGTGGCGATATTATGAACGCCATGCATCCGATTGTTCGTAATGGATCAATTATTGGCTATATTTGGGCAAATGAGCTGATGTCCACGATTGATACACAGATGGGAGCCATTAGAAGCAATATCTATATTGCGTTGATGGTTGGTTTATTTTGGGGCTTGTTAGGAGCAACTGAAGTAATAGATAAGTTTATTAATAACATTCATATCATCAGACGGGGAATTCTAACTTTACAAAATAATTTAGATTATCGTTTGCCGGAATTAGAAGATGAATTAGGCCAAATTGTTGTGGCTGTAAATCAAATGGCTAATGAACTAGTAGCAAAGCGGCAATTAGAAAATCAGGTTCTAGAGACGGAACATATGGCGGTTGTCGGTGAAATGGCGGCAGGTATTGCCCATGAAGTTCGTAATCCTCTTATGTCGATAAGGGGATTCGCTCAATTGCTTAAAGAGGAGATAGCGCCTAATGATCGGCATTGTGAATATTTGCGGATCATAGAGCAGGAAACGGGCCGGATGAATAATCTGATTGAACAGTTGCTGCGATTTGCCCGTCCTTCGGCAGGAAGACAGAATTGGTTGATAGTTAATAAAGTATTAGAAGATACTATTCAACTTGCTGAAACCAGAATTAAAAAGACTGGCATTCAAATCAGACGGGAGTTATCAGAAGATTTGCCGGTTTTGTATGCTGGGAGTGAACAGTTACAGCAAGTTTTAATGAATTTACTTATAAATGCGATTCAGGCAGTGCAAGAAAGTGGAAATCAAGGAACAATTACAGTTAGGTCTGCTTTTGACCAAGAAAATCAGCAAGTTCAAATATGTGTTTCCGATACCGGTAAAGGTATTTTGCCGGAGTTAATGGAAAAGATTTTTTTACCGTTTTTTACAACAAAGAAGACTGGCACAGGTTTAGGATTGGCAGTTGTCCGACGTACGATGGGATTATTAGGAGGGACTGTAATGGTTAGTTCCGAACCGGAAAAAGGAACAACTTTTACACTGATTCTACCGGTGGTCAGGGAGGTTGTATGAGTTGGGAAGAAAGATATTAATTGTTGATGATGAAGTATCGGTAAGGCAGTTGCTTATGGAGATTGTTCGTAAAGAAGGCTTTATTGTAGAAACGGCAGAAAACGGGCAGGAAGCGTTAAATAAAATGCGGCAGAATTCGCCTGATTTAGTTATCATGGATATTCGTATGCCGGTTATGAGCGGACTGGAGGCTCTTGATATTATTCGAGCCGAAAAACCGAATTTACTAGTAATTTTATTGACTGCATATGGAACCGTAGATACAGCTGTTGAGGCTATGCAGCGAGGTGCTTTTGACTATCTGGTTAAGCCGGCCAATATCGGCGAGATTCGTGCAACTATTAACCGGGTAATGACAATGCTTAATTTGCGTGATGAGGTTGATCCTGTAAACCTAGAGCCCGGTGGTATCCAGATACCTGATAAAATTATTGGCCGGAGCGCAACAATGCAAAATTTATATAAAATTGTTGGTAAAATAGCGAAGTCTTCGGCGACTGTTCTTATAACCGGAGAGAGTGGAAGCGGAAAGGAATTAATTGCTAAAACAATCCATGCCAATAGTACCCGAACTGAGCGGCCATTCGTCAGTATTAACTGCGGGGCTCTCCCGGAAACTTTAATTGAAAATGAACTTTTTGGTCACGAAAAAGGTGCTTTTACCGGAGCAGGGTCGCTACAGCTTGGACGCTTTGAACTAGCTGACGGTGGGACACTATTTTTGGATGAGATCGGCGATCTGCCATTTTCTTTACAGTCAAAACTGCTGAGGGTATTGCAGGAAAATGAGTTTGAACGGATAGGCGGCGCTAAGACGATAAAGGTCGATGTCCGGGTAATAGCTGCGACCAATCGTAATTTAGCTGAAATGGTTAAAGAAAAGACTTTTCGCAGCGACCTTTTTTATCGGTTAAATGTAGTTCCGTTGCGGGTTCCACCATTGCGCGAACGTAAAGAAGACATTCCTTTGCTCGTAGAACACTTTGTTAAAAAATACGCTAAAAAGCATCACTGTCTGGTGCCATTAGTAACGCCTGCTGCCCTGCGGGCTTTGACAGAATATGAATGGCCGGGAAATGTGCGGGAATTAGCTAATCTATTAGAACGTACTGTTGTGTTGGCTCAAGGAGTTTTGGATATTGACGATTTCTCTTTTAATCTATCTTGGGTAGACGATTATATACATCCCAATAATTTTATAACCGAAATACTTAATAATAATGATTCATTGAAAGATATGTTAGCAGCGGTTGAGCGAATAATCTTAGTCAAAGTTATGAGTGAACAAAAAGGTAACCGTTCACGAACAGCGCAAAGGCTTAAAGTCAGTAGAAGGACTTTGTTATATAAACTGCAGGAACATCGATTGACCGATACAAATATCTTTCAATATCACCAAAACGATGATGAAATATCATAGTTGATATTTTTTAGGTGTGCAACAAAAATCAGCCACCTGTGCAAATTTTTGCACAGGTGGCTGATTTTTGTTGTCTTATGTTTTAGGCAATTTTCATCATCTGTTAACGATAAATTAGCTGGCATGTATTTTGCATTATATCATCAGTAAAAGGAGGCGAAGAAATGTGAAAGATGTTGTCATTGTAAGTGCAGCGCGTACCCCGATTGGCAGTTTTAACGGCGGATTGGCATCTATTTTAGCACCTGAGTTAGGTTCGATAGTTATCCAAGAAGTATTAAAACGTGCTTCTATTGAGCCGGCATTAGTTGATGAGGTGATTATGGGCAATGTTTTACAGGCGGCTCTTGGTCAGAATCCGGCCCGTCAAGCAGCAATAAAGGCAGGTATTCCGACCGCAGTTCCCAGCTTCACAGTGAATAAAGTGTGTGGTTCAGGCTTAAAAGCGGTTAATCTTGCGGTTCAGGCAATTTGCTGCGATGATGCGCAAATTATTGTTGCCGGTGGCATGGAAAGTATGTCTAATGCCCCTTATGCAGTTGAAAAGGCGCGCTGGGGTTATCGCATGGGAGACGGTAAGTTAGTGGATGTAATGATACGGGACGGGTTATGGGATGCCTTCAATAATTATCATATGGGCATAACGGCCGAAAATATTGCTGAGCAATTCGGTATTTCTCCAGAAGATCAAAACCGTATGGCCTTTGAGTCACAGCGTAAAGCTGTTGCTGCGATTGAATCCGGTGCATTTAAGGATGAAATTGTTCCGGTGGTTGTCAAAGGGAAGAAGGGTAATATTATTTTCGATACTGATGAGTATCCACGCCAAGATGTGACAATGGAAGGGCTGGAAAAGTTGAAACCAGCTTTCAAGAAAGATGGAACAGTGACTGCAGGCAATGCATCAGGTATTAATGACGGTGCTGCAGCCGTTGTGATTATGTCGGCGGAAAAAGCCAAGGAGTTAGGAATTAAGCCGCTAGCCAAGATTATTAGCTATGCCAGCGGAGCTGTCGATCCGACCATTATGGGAATGGGGCCGGTCGAAGCCACAAAAAAGGCATTGCAAAAAGCCAACATGACTGTGTCCGATTTAAATCTGATCGAAGCTAATGAAGCATTTGCTGCTCAATGGCTGGCGGTTGGCCGGCAGTTAGGATTTGACCCGGCTAAGGTCAACGTTAACGGAGGAGCAATAGCTTTAGGTCACCCCATTGGTGCTAGTGGCAATCGTATATTGGTGACTTTGTTATATGCCATGATACAACGGAAAGCCAAATTTGGCTTAGCTACTCTTTGTATTGGCGGGGGGCAAGGAGCAGCTACAATTATTGAACTACTGTAGGGTAACAAATGCTGGTTATAAAAAATCATTTGAGGAGGTTTGTTTATGTTACATGCGATGAGTAGATTTTTTGTGTTAATTGTCCGCAAATATTTACCTGATGCCTATTTATTTGCAATCATGTTGACCTTTATTGCCTTTGGTGCGGCCTGGGGTTTAACTGGAAAGAGTTTTATGCAGTTGATTGGATTTTGGGGAAATGGTCTGTGGGGAATTTTAGGGTTTGCAATGCAAATGATTTTGATTTTAGTTACAGGCCATGCACTTGCCAGCAGCAGACCGATACGACGAATATTAGTCGTCCTGGCATCTATTCCCAAAAACAATGCCCAGGCAGCAATGCTTTGCGTGTTTGTTGCCGCGGTAGCCAATTTCTTTAACTGGGGATTTGGGTTAGTAGTTGCTGCGTTATTAGCCCGGGAGTTAGCTAGAAAAATTCCGAAAATGGATTACGGATTTGTTGTCGCAGCTGGTTATTCGGGATTTGTTGTCTGGCATGCCGGCGTATCAGGATCGATACCGTTAGCTGTTGCGACCAAGGGGCACCTAGTAGAAAAGTTAGTAGGAATTGTTCCCACGACGCAGACTATTTTTTCTTCCTGGAACTTAATAATCACTTGGGCGGTAATTTTCACATTGCCGATTTTATTCAAATTAATGAGTCCACCGGAAAATGAAATTACGCCTGTTGATCCTGTTTTGCTTGAAGAAAAAGAAGAAGAAAAGGAACCAGAAATTAAAACCATAGCAACTTGGTTTGAAAATAGTGTGCTCATTAATGGTTTGTTTGGTTTAATGGGAGTATTGTACCTGGGAAATTATTTCCTGACTAAAGGCTTCAATTTAACTTTGAATATAGTAATATTCATTTTTATGTGGGCAGGAATAATTCTTCATAAAACGCCCATTAATTACGTTCGTGCTGTTCAAGAGGCTATTAAAGGTGCCGGCGGTATAGCTTTACAGTTTCCGCTATATGGTGGAATTCAGGGGATCATGGTTTCTTCCGGTTTGGCGGCAATTATAGCCAAGTGGTTTATTTCAATATCGACGGCCTATACTTTTCCGCTGTTTACTTTTATCGCCGGTGGAGTCATCAACTTTTTTGTTCCATCCGGCGGTGGACAGTGGATTGTTCAAGGCCCAATCAATATTCCGGCCGGCTTAGAATTAGGGGTTAGTCCGGCCAAGGTTGCCATGAGTATTGCTTACGGTGACCAATGGACGAATATGGTACAGCCGTTTTGGGCTTTGCCGCTGCTCGGTATTGCCAAATTAGGAGTCCGGGATATTATGGGTTATTGTGTTATGACATTGTTGTGGTCGGGAATAATTTTTGCTCTGGGTCTTTTGATATTATAAGTTACTGTAGAGGAGTGGTATTATGACAAGCATTATTTCCGCAGCCCAAGCAGCTGAGTTAGTAAAAGATGGTGCCAGTGTAATGATTGGCGGCTTTCTAAACTGCGGAGGTCCAGAACTGTTGATAGAGGCGGTGCTAGCCAACAATACGCGAAATCTAACTCTTATTGCTAATGATACCGCATTTCCTGATAAAGGCATTGGAAAAATGATCGTAGAAAAACGCGCTAAAAAAATTATTGTGTCGCATATTGGTACTAATCCGGAGACAGGCAAGCAGATGAACGCTGGTGAAATAGAAGTTGAACTAGTTCCGCAGGGAACGCTAGCCGAACGGATACGCTGCGGGGGGTTTGGCTTAGGTGGATTTTTGACGCCGACCGGGGTGGGAACACCTGTTGCCGAAGGTAAAGAAATAATTGCCGTCAACAATAAGAAATATTTGCTGGAGATACCGCTGCGGGCCGATGTTGGTCTAATCAAAGCGTATAAGGCTGACAAAGCCGGAAATTTAATATACAGGCGGTCGGCGCGCAATTTTAATCCGTTAATGGCAACAGCTTGCGACCTTGTTATTGTTGAAGCCGAAGAAATTGTAGAAATTGGGGCTATAGATCCTGATCAGGTGATGACTCCAAGTATTTTTGTTCATTATTTAGTACAAGGCTAAGGGAGGGTCGCGAAATGGATTCAAAGACTTTAATAGCTAAACGGGTAGCTAAAGAATTTAAAGATGGCGATTATGTAAATCTAGGAATTGGAATCCCAACCATGGTTGCAAATCATTTGCCGGACGGAGTAACCGTAACACTACAATCAGAGAATGGCTTCTTGGGCGTGGGGCCGGCTCCATCAGTTGAAAACAACGATAAAGATATTGTCAATGCCGGTGGTCAGCCAGTTACAATTCTGCCCGGTGGGTCGTGTTTTGATAGTGCAACTTCGTTTGGGATTATTCGTGGCGGGCATTTGGCCGGGACAGTACTAGGTGCATTGCAGGTCGATGCAGCAGGAAACCTCGCCAACTGGATGATTCCCGGCAAAATGGTACCGGGAATGGGTGGAGCGATGGATTTAGTTGCGGGAGCCCGCAAGGTAATTGTTGCCATGGAACATACTGCGAAGGGTAAACCGAAAATTTTGCCTAAGTGTACGCTGCCTTTGACAGCAGCCCAGGAAGTTGACATGATTGTTACCGAAATGGCAGTTTTTGTTGTAACGTCTGAAGGCCTTGAATTGCAAGAAGTGGCTCCAGGCATAACTGTGGAGATGATTGAAAATGCAACGAGTGCTCCTTTTGCGGTTTCACCTAATCTGTGTGAAATGAACTTAAGTTGAATAGCTTGTGGTAAGGTTTAGTGTCGGGATCATTTATAACAAATAGAAGTACCGGTTAACCGGTACTTCTATTTGTTATAAATGATCTATTTTGCTAGGAAAGGACGGGCACTGTTAAACTGCCTTGTGACATCAATATTATTTTGGGTTTTTGTCCTAATTTTTTAAAGGCTATAGCGAGTGCTTCGTCCATTGTTTGAACCGGCGTAAATAATAAAGTACGGGATATTTCCGGTGGCAGCGAAGACAGAAGAACGAATTCGGCTTTTTTCATCAGGCGGGTTACCGCATAGGCTTTATGGCCGCCGATCACAAACTCAGCGCGGACTTTTTCTTCAATTCGTTCTGGAGTTTTGTATTCTTGCATCCATTTTAGATAAGTATCCGAGCCAATTCCTTCTACACACTCACTTAACAGGATTACAATACCGCCTTCTTTAACTGCTAACCATGCATTATCCATTGTTTTTTGCATTTGATATACATTAATGTCTTTGGGATAGCCGCCGCAAGTTGCAATTACAAGATCAGCCGGCTCACTGATTTTTGTACCATAAATGCTTTCTACAAATTTGCATCCTTCGAGGTGGGCTTGGATATAATCGCCGGCAAAGATCTTTAAAAATTCCTTTTTTTCATTTAAGACCACATTTAGTAGGAAGGATGGCCGTTTCATTTCAGTTGCTTCAACTTGATCTTCATATACAGGGTTACCGGCTAGTTTTCCCAGACCGGAGCCAGGTTCGAGCATGAGCGAATGATTTTTTCTGATGGACTCATAAGCGGCTACTCCGGGAAATAATGCTTTGCGTCCGCCGCCAAATCCGGCAAAGAAATGATACACTATACTTCCGGTACATATAATATGATCTGCTTCAACTGCTTTTTTATGAAATGCTACCGGAGTGCCAAAGGATGTTGTTCCGAGGTTTTGAAATTGCGATGCATCATTTGAATCGCTGTTATACATCTTTACCCGGTTCGCGACCGAAGGTCCAACCAACGTGATCATTTCATCTGCTGATAATATATGATGAGTGCCCAAGGCAAAGATAATAATCATATTCTCATCAGGAATACCGGCACTGTTCAGTTCATCTAAAAGAATAGGCATAAAGACTTCGCTATTAGCGACTCGTGTCGAGTCATTTACTAAGAAGGCTATTTTTTCACCAGGCTTTACAATGTCACGCAGTGGCTTGGAGTTGATCGGGTTTCTAATTGCTTCTTTAATGGCGTTTACCGGATCAGCTAATACTGGATATTCTTGGATTTTTAAATCGTTTGTAATTAGCTCGGAATCTACTGTGAATTCGATTTTTCCTTTCCCGTATTTGTAACTGTATTTATTGAGCATAAATATTCCTCCTTATTACTATTGATATATTCAGCAGTTTGTTTAACTGCCTGTGGATTAGAAGAAAAAACAACTAATAGACTGGCGCACAATATTAACGAACCGCCAATTGCAGTTAGCAGCGAAGGAGTTTCAGCAAATATAAAATAGGCATATATTATGGCACTTGTTGGTTCAAGATATGAAAGAATGCTGGTATGTTGAACAGAAATTTGGCGAAGTCCTGAAAAATAAATGTTTAAGGCAAACGCAGTATGTGTACAACCTAATAACAACATTGGCCATAGTGAAGGCCACGTGATATTAATTGTAGAAAACGCAGCCAATGGAAATAAAATAACGGATGATATACCCATCTGAATATATGCTATCTGTGTTGGAGTTAGACAAGTAATAGATTTTACTAATACGATGATAAACGAATAAAATATGCCGCCGCTTAGTCCGAATAAAATTCCGGAAAAATCACTGCTGGAGAAAGAAAAGCGATAGTTTGAAAACATTAAAAATAAACCAACTAGGGCAATAGACAATGCCGATATAGCAGTTTTTTGGATTTTTTCTTTCAATAAAATTCGGGCCCAAATTATTGATAATATCGGTGCAAAGTTATAAGTAATAATGGCATTTCCTATTGTAGTTAATTGGAATGCCTTAAATAAAAACAGCCAGTTCAGGGCCATGAAACAGCCGGATAAAATTGCGATATAGGTTTGTCTGCTGCGGCTGATGGTTATTTTATAAAATTTGATATATGTCCCGAGGATGATAAAAGCGGTAAATACCCTGAAGAATGCTATAATTGGAGCTGGTTGATTGGCATAGCGTACAAAAATTCCGATGCTGCCCCACAACAACATAGCGACAATAATTTTGCCATAACTTAATATATTATTCATAGATTATACACCAATAATTTTAGTTTTACTGATAGTTGTTATTCGCCCTTTTTGCTAGCTCTCCTGCGGGGGGGCAATTTTTAGTGCTCATATCTTTTTTGATAGTGCTTGTCATATTTTATTATAATTTGTAAAATTTATGTTAAAAAAGGACACCGCTACTTGACAATTTTATAGTGAAGAGGATAATAGGGTGTATACATTAAACAAGGAATTATTTGGATTATTAGTAATTTGTCGGTACTATATAGCTAAGTATCGTTATTATCTAAATATGCAGTGTAAAATCTGGTTAGGATATAAAATAAGCGTGTGTATGTGAGGAGGGAAGACTATGTTTAATGTGCTAAAAAAGATAATCAACACAGGCATGGTCACGGAAAAATATAACAATAAGAAAGATCCTAAGCGTTATCGCGGCCTGGTTACCGTGAATGATGCTTCAGAATGTGAGGAGTGTCAAGCTTGCCGTTACGTCTGTCCGGTCGGGGCAATTAGGGTTAAGAATGGTAAACTGAAGGTGGACCACAAAACATGTATTTTTTGTGGAAAGTGCATTGACAAATGCTTTAATGTAAATATAATTCGCAGTGATGAAGCTAAAATGGCGAACTTTTCGCAAGATATTGTCCAAGAACCAGAAGACCAAGGACCGGAATTAAAGCAGAAGATACGTTCGCGATTGGGACGAGCATTAAAAATCCGTCATTTGGATATCGGGTCGTGTGGCCGTTGTAATTTTCAGTCGGCAGCAAACAGAAAGTTATTTGACTTGGAGAAATATTGTATAGAATTTGTCGACTCCCCAACTCGGGCCGATATATTAGTTGTAACAGGCGGAGTAACCAGGAATTTATCCCAGGCCTTAAAAATGACTTATAACGCATTGCCAGGTCCTAAATTAGTAATGGCAGTAGGAGCTTGTGCTGCAGGTGGACAGTCCTCTGAATTTGGCCATCCGATTAGGGCCAGTGTTGCCAGTATTATTCCGGTAGATGTCTTTGTCCCCGGATGTCCTCCAACACAACAGGATCTAATATATGGTCTCATTTTGGCTGTTGACAAATTTGCTGACAAACGTACCATTTACTCGATGCAATAGATATTATTCATGATTTGCAAGGATATAATTTGATAAGCGGAGAATTATATTTTTGTAAGTAATTTGTAACGGAGGAGATACATAATGGATATAATATCTAAGATGTTAGAACTTAAAACTTGGGCAGTAGTTGGCGCAACCGATAATCAAAATAAATTTGGCTTTAAAATATTCAAGACTTTGTTGGAAGCAGGTTATGAAGTATACCCGGTTAATCCGGGAGTCAAAGAAGTTTTGGGGATACAGTGTTATTCTAGTTTGAGTGAGTTACCGGTAGTTCCGCAAGTTGTTGATATGGTAGTATCACCGGCTATTGGCGAGAAGGTAATCAAAGAATGTGGAGAATTGGGAATCCAGAATATTTGGTTTCAACCAGGCGCTTCTTCCCAAAATCTTATTTCCTTATGCGAGCAATTCAATTTAAACGTTGTTAAAGCCTGTGTTATGGTTGAAATCAGACAACAAGGAGGATAATGTATGGCAGTTGCGCTGTTGGCTAATGAGAGTGATTTTACTAAAGAAGTCAATGATTTTCCGGGAACGGTCTTAGTTGACTTTTTTGCTCCGTGGTGTGGACATTGTTCTCGTTTATCACCTGAACTAGAGGCCTTAGCCTTAGAATTAGCCGATCAAGTCAAATTTGTTAAGCTCAATGTTGACCAAAACCGTAGTTTGGCGCAAAAATACGGCATAATGGGTTTGCCAACGATGGTTATCTTTGTTAATGGATCACAGGTTAAAAAATTTTCCGGATTTATGCCTAAAGAGAAACTAAAGTCAATTTTACAGCAATATCTTTAATTTTTTTACAACCATTTGTCAGGTAACACCTGATAGATGGTTTAATTATTATTTATTCATAATTTGTACTCATATTGAATAAAAAATAGAGATTATAAGCCGAGAAAAGTGAGTGCGTTATTATGGAAAAAATAGTTTTAATTGGAGCTCCGAATGTTGGCAAAAGTTCAATTTTCAATATACTAACCGATAGTTATGTTACCGTGTCAAACTATCCTGGTACAACCATTGATATTTCACGGGGTGTAATGCAAGCTCTTAACAAAAAATATGAAATAATTGATACTCCGGGTACTTATTCGCTAAGCCCGCTAACAGATGAAGAAGCAGTGACCCGGGACATGTTATTAACAGAACAACCGGATATTGTAGTTCATGTCGTTGATGCCAAGAATATGAAAAGAATGTTGGCGATGACATTGGAGCTTATTGAAACAGGGTTGAACGTTATTCTGGTGCTAAATATGATGGATGAGGCTATAAAACTAGGAATGAGTTTTGATGTGCAGAGTATTTCGCTGGAATTAGGCATACCGGTTATTACAACTTCGGTTAGGACAAAAGTTGGTTTGGAGCGTCTAAAGTTGTTATTAACAGCGGGCTGCCGTTATAATAAGCAAAATAAGATCCGATATAGTAAGGACATCGAGGAATGTATTATTGCCGTAATGCCTTTTGTTGCAGAAAAATACTTGTTTAATAAAAGATATAGCGCTATTTCATTAATAAAACAAGATGAATATGCTATTAAAATTTTACTTACGCAACATCAACAAGAAGCTTTTTCGCGTACTATTGGTGAATTGGAAAACAAATACAATATAAATCCGGCCTACCTATTGATCGAAGAGTATCGAAGAATCAGTCAGGATTTATCTGACAGAACAGTGAATAAATCCGATGGTCATTTGGGCAAATTTGCTGAAAATATTGCAAAATGGTCACGGGAGCCATGGCCTGGCATTCCGATTCTTATTTGTGTATTATATTTTGGCTTATATCAATTTGTCGGGATTTTTGGTGCCGGTTACTTAGTAGATTATTTAGATAAACAAATATTTTTTCCTTATATCAATACCATCGTTCAGTCTTTAGTGAAATTCTATAATTTACCTGATATTATTCAACGTTTAATAGTGGGCAATTATGGAGTATTTTCAATGGGATTCCGCTATGCTACGGTGATTATTCTACCTATTGTTACGACGTTTTTTTTGATGTTTTCATTATTGGAAGATTGCGGATATTTACCACGCTTGGCTATGTTATCAAATAAAATTTTTAGCTGGTTGGGTCTAAATGGACGATTTATGATACCACTTACTTTAGGGTTTGGTTGCGGTACTATGGCTATTATGGTTACCCGAACGCTTGAATCGCCGCGCGAAAGGATTTTAGCAACTTTTTTAATCGCGCTATGCGTACCCTGTTCAGCTCAATTAGGATTGGTTATCTCACTGTTGTCATTTAGCTATATTGCACTGCTTTTATGGATTTTTATTATTGTTTTAGTATTTTTTATTACCGGTTGGTTAGTCAGTAAAATAATTCCCGGTCAGAATAGTTATTTTTATATGGAGTTACCGCCAATGAGATTACCGCAAGTAACAAATGTAATTAAAAAGACATATTCTAGGGTAATATGGTATTTGTGTGAGATTATTCCGGTGTTTATTATTACCAGTATACTTCTTTGGGTAGCTGATGAAGTTGGGCTATTGAAAAAAATCATTGTTCTACTGACACCGGTGATGGAGTCATTAGGTTTACCGCCGGAAAGTGCCAGTGCATTTATGATGGGCTTTTTTCGGCGGGATTATGGTACTGCCGGACTATATGATATGTTTGCAGCTAAAGTTCTTTCTAGTCATCAATTATTGGTTGCAGCTGTTACTTTAACCTTATTTGTGCCATGTGTTGCACAAATGACGGTGATGATTAAGGAACGCGGTGTACTTACAGCCAGTATAATTTTTATTACAATTATAATAATTGCTTTTATGAGTGGTCTTGCTGTTCATAATTTATTAAAAGTTTTCCCAGTGATCAATTGAATTTGATTGTAAGGTGAATAGGGTGAAAACATTGGCTGATTGTGATGTTGGTGAGCTAGTTCAAATTATCCAATTAAAATGTTATAATCAACGGGATATTAGGAGAATGACGATTTTTGGGATGTTACCGGGAGCATTTCTTAAACTGATTCAAAAATATCCTGTGTATGTAGTAAAAAATGAAAATACCGAAGTCGCTATGGATGTTAATCTGGCTAAGCAAGTCTTGATAAAAAAATAGCAGTGATAATGCTCACTGCTATTTTTTATCAAGACTTTTATTATTCAATTTCCTTATTCAAATCAGCAATCAATTGATCTATATTAATACCATGTCCGGCCGCGCCTTGTTCAATATTTTCAAATTGGGCGGCAATACAACCTAAACATCCCATGCCGTGGCGGCGGAAGACTTCAGCTGTTTGCGGAAATTTCTGCACGACTTCAATAATGCTCATATCTTTGGTAATTTTTGACATAAAAATCTCTCCTTTATGTTTAAACATATATCAGTATTATATCACAGATCCAAAGAATGTTAATGATAAATAAGAGCCCGTAATGATCTACGCTACAGCCTATACCGATCATTACATACCTATAAACAATCTTTCGACTGCTTACAAGCATTACACAACCGATACAGACCTTTGCTCGACTACCAAAAGTATCTATGGAACCTTATGCAATCTCCCGACTGCATAAGACCCCTAATTTCAGACTTCCGGAAGTCTACGATACCCTTGGCAGTCTTAGCTCGACCGCCATACATCCCTTTTAACCATACGACAACAGTTGGGCTGTCGTATAGCCTTACAAGACATATGGCGATCTGCCCGCCGACTAATACTAAGCCTATCAAGACCTAGTATTAATCTTTGGCCGACCAATATCGAACCCAATAGATCCGATATCAGTCTTGGCTCGACCATTACGAACCCTTACAATAATATTATTTGTTGCTTAAATATTATTATGCAAACATACTAGAAATTTTTTTGTGAAATCGGTAAAATAGTACTATCAATTCTAATAGGTGACATTATGGATGCATTAATTAATTTAGGCGGTCTGCAATTTCGATGGTTTGGTACTATAATTTCGTTAGGAATTATAGTAGGCCTCTTTTTTATATGGTGTCAAACATTTATATACCGTGAGTCATTTAAGCCCTTTTTGGAAATACTAATTTATACCATCCCGCTTGGACTTATATGCGCTAGATTGGTATATGTCGGTATGTATTGGCAGTGGTATGCTGAAAATCCGCTGGAAATATTGCTTTTTTGGCATCCCGGTCTTTCGGTATATGGAGCATTGCTGGGATTGGTTCTCGTATTGCGTTATTTCAGCCGTAAGACATCCAGTAATTTCTGGTATTGGGCTGACCGTATTGCCCCGGGATTGGCTATCGGCCAAGCTATTGGACAGTGGGCAAATTTAGGCAGCCAGGAATCGTTTGGCTACCCGACTACGCATCCATGGGGTATATATATTGATTACGCTTTTCGTCCAGTTGGTTTTGAGAATTATGATTTTTTCCAGCCCATTTTTTTATATCATTCTATTTGGAATTTTGCCATATTTATATTACTTATAGCTATAAGCTATACTGGATTTCGTTTTCGTAAGTATCCTCAAGGTGTAAACTTTTTATTGTATTTGCTATTATATGCTATTGGTAATTATATCTTTGATGGAATGAAAATTAATGCGGCTACGATTATGTTATTTCCTAGATTACTAAGTTTGTTCTTTGGTATTGCTGCGGCCTATTGCTTGATGCAGGTAGCCAGGCCTAGAACAAATATTAATATTGGAGGCCATCATGAATGAATTTGTAACTGCATTAGACCGCGTTCAAAGTTTTCTTAAAGGTTATCCTGATCTACAGGTAGTATTATTTGATTCCAGTACTCATACTGCTGAAGCTGCCGCTAATACTTTAGGAGTAGCCGTTGGTCAAATTGCCAAATCACTAATCTTTTTAGCAGATGAAAATCCGGTTTTAATTGTTACATGTGGAGATAAGAAAATTAATACCAAAAAATTTGCCAAAACACTATGTGCGAAAAAAATTAAATTTGCTGATGCTCCGCTGGTGTCTTCTTTAACTGGATTTGAGCCTGGGGGGGTATCACCGGTAGGGCTACTGCATCAGGTACCTATTTATTTAGACAGGAGCCTGTATGATTATCCGGTTGTATATGCTGCGGCTGGAACCGATAATTCCGCGTTGCCGGTAAAACCATCGCGGTTACAGGAAATCACGAAAGCTGAAATTGTTGATGTGAGCCAATAGGGGGGAGATAATGAATAGATTTCGTTCGCTGTTGCTCGGCGCAGGATTGTTTTTCTGTCTGGTTCTGCTATCTTTATGTTTAGTAGGATCATCTGCTATAACTGCAACTGGGAGAAAAAAAACACCCCATACCTTTACGGATGTACCAATATTGAACTATCACAAAGTAGATGATTATGTTCATCCCCTGTCTGTTTCGCCCGAACAATTCGAACAGCAAATGGCCTATTTAGCGCAAGAAGGTTATACTGCAATTACGCCGGATCAGCTCATGGAAAACTTTAATTATGGTCGAAGATTGCCGACAAAACCCATCCTTATTACCTTTGACGACGGATATTTAGATAACTATGTTAATGCTTATCCTATTATGAAAAAGTATGGTTTTACCGGAATCATATTTATTATTACAGACTTGGTCAGTCAGGACTCTCGCTATATGAATTGGGAACAGATTCAAGAAATGAAGAACAATGGTTTCTTATTTGGATCGCATACTTTAAGTCATGTACCTTTAACAAAAGTATCAGATGAGCGGTTGCGGCGTGAATTAGTTGAATCGCGCCAACTGATTAAAAATCATTTAGGGCAATATCCTAAATACTTTGCTTATCCAACTGGTGCTTACAATCGTAAAGTCCAAAAAGCGACGAGGGAAGCAGGATATGTTGCCGCCTTTACTATTCGTTACGGTCAAGCCGGAATCAATAGTGACCCTTATGGATTAGAAAGAATTCCGGTGTTTCGCTGTCCGTCTACTCAGCAAGTGTTTGAAGCCAGATTGACAAGAGCACCTCTTCTAGAAAGATTAGGGTTGGTGAAACATTAGAAGCTTTTCAAATATTTTTTAAAAATCCTCCAGAAGTCCTGGAGGATTTTTTATTTTTGCCCCGAAATGAGATGTAAAGTGGATGGAAGTGGTGTAAAGTGGTAGAAAAATTTGGACGGTGGTGAGATCTTCGTGTTTATGGGTGAATTTCAACATACAATTGACACTAAAGGTCGGCTGATACTGCCAGTCAAATTTCGCGAATCACTCGGGGTGAGTTTTATTGCCACTAAAGGATTAGATAATTGTCTGTTTGTATACGCTTTAGATGAATGGGCTATGCTAGAAAATAAGTTGAAACAGTTGCCGCTAGCTAAACCGGAGGCCAGAGCTTTTGTAAGGTTTTTCTTCTCAGGTGCTGCCGAACTTGAATGTGACAAACAAGGGCGGATCTTAATACCTACTAATTTGCGTGAATATGCCCAACTTGATAAGGATGTAACCGTAATAGGTGTATCAAATCGTGTTGAAATTTGGAGTACGCAAGCTTGGTCGGAATATAATATGAAAATCGAACCAACTGTTACTGAGTTAACTGAGCATTTAGTTGACTTAGGAATATGATAATAGGCGGTCAAATTATGGATAATACATATCATATCAGCGTAATGCTGAATGAAACGGTAAAGCAATTGGTGGGAGATCCTTCCGGAACATATGTTGATTGTACCTTGGGCGGCGGCGGACATTCGGCGGCGATTGCAGGTATGCTTAACCCGGAAGGACGATTAATTGCCATTGATCAAGATAATGATGCAATTCAAGCCGGTAAAAAGAAGTTGGCAAATTGTAAGTGCCGGTTGGATATTGTCCAAGCAAATTTCGCAAAATTGGAGCAGGTACTGGATAGTATAGAAGTAGACCAGGTCAATGGTATATTGTTTGATCTTGGTGTTTCTTCTTATCAACTTGATACAGCTGATCGTGGATTTTCTTATATGCAAGATGGACCCCTTGATATGAGAATGAATACTGATAGTGATATTACTGCTTATGAAGTGGTAAATAAATATTCTGAGCAACAACTTGCAAAACTGATTTTAAAGTATGGCGAGGAACGGTGGGCCAAAAGAATAGCCTCTTTTATTATAAAAAGGCGGAATATAAATCCCTTTAATACAACAAGTGAATTAGTAAATACAATTAAAGATGCAATTCCGGCTGCTGCAAGACGCAGCGGTCCTCATCCAGCCAAACGTACGTTTCAGGCTATCCGCATTGAAGTGAATCAAGAGCTTAATATTCTAGAATCATCAATAGTCAGTGCGGTAAACAGATTGCAAAGAAATGGTAAACTGTGTGTTATTACTTTTCATTCTTTAGAAGACCGGATAGTAAAGAAAACGCTGCATGAAATGGCAACCGGCTGTATCTGTCCACCAAGCTTACCTATCTGTGTATGTAATCATCAGCCTACAGTTAAAATAATGAAACCGATTGAGCCTACGCAACAGGAAGTTGATACTAATCCACGGTCACGTAGCGCAAAACTGCGAGTAGCAATGAAATTGTAATAATTCGTTCTATTTGGAAGGGAGGGCAAATAGATATGTTAGTGAATCGAAAACAGGAAAACTATAATTATAAGCAAGATTCTGCACCTCAAAATGTGAATAATAAAAGGCCTTCAACTTCCAGACATAAAGTGCAATGTTTATGTGTAGTGATCTTACTTGCGTTTATGGCAATGTTTAAAACCGTGCAGAGCGAAATTATTGTCAGTAAAGGGTATGAATTGGTGCAGATAAAAGCGCAAGTTGCCAAAATTCAAACAGAAAATGAGCAGTTGCGACTGCAGATTGCCCGCTTAAAGTCTCCACAGCGGATACAAACCATTGCCATGCAGGAATTGGGAATGATTGTACCGCAAAATATTTATTGTGGCAGTAGTTTTGAGCTAGTAAAACGAAATGGTGAGCAGCGGGTAGCATTAAACCAAACCAAATCATTAAGCATAGACCGTGCAGAAAGTAAAAAAGGGCATTAATAATCTGAATGTGGAGGGAGCTTTGTGGGTTCTGCTTCTCACGTCACAATCAGGAAACGGGTTACTTTATTTTTTTTCTTTGTTGTTTTAGTATTAATGGGATTATTCGGCAGACTGGTGTATTTACAGTTGTATAGAAGTTCTTGGCTTTTAGAAAACGCGGTTTATCAAAGGGTTAGAGATATTCCGGTAGAAGCAAAACGCGGAAGAATATTAGATCGTAATGGGAAAGAATTGGCCGTAAGTGTTACCAGCGACTCTGTTTATGCTATACCAGCGGAAATAAAAAATGCCGAACAGACAGCAGCCAAACTGGCTGCTATTTTGAATTTAGACCCGGAGAAGCTAAAAGACAAACTTACGAAACGGCAAGCGTTTATTTGGTTAAAACGGAGAATAAGTGCGGAAAATTCGCGATTGATCCAACAGCTAAATATTACTGGGATTGGAATTACTCAGGAAAACAGCCGCGTTTATCCAAACGGAAGTACTGCATGTCATGTGTTGGGCTTTACGGGAATCGATAGTCAGGGTTTGGATGGAGTGGAACTAACTTTTGATTCCACCATAAAAGGAAAGCCGGGGAGTATTATTGTTGAATACGATGCTCGGGGACGCGAAATACCGGCTGTTCAGCATCGCTATATTTCTCCCCAGACCGGTAATGATATTTATCTTACGATAGATCTTGTTATTCAACAGATTATTGAAAGAGAGTTAGATAAGGTAATAATTGAAACGCAAGCAAAATCAGCAAGTATTCTGGTAATGCAGCCGTATACCGGCGAAGTTCTGGCATTGGCCAACCGGCCGGATTATGATCCCAACCGATTCGCCGAATATTCGCCGAAGAATTGGCGTAATGGAGCAATATCAAATTCTTATGAGCCCGGATCAACTTTTAAAATCGTTACCTGTGCGGCTGCGTTAGGGGAAAACGTTGTCAAAACGACCGATAGATTTTTTGATCCGGGTCAAATTGAAGTACAAAAACGGCATATCCACTGTTGGAAGCATGGTGGTCATGGTAGTCAGTCCTTTGTTGAAGTTGTTCAGAATTCATGTAATGTCGGATTTGTAAATATCGGGTTAAAATTAGGTGCGACGAATTTCTACAAGTACTTTGATCTCTTAGGTTTGGGGAAAGTAACTGGAATTGATTTGCCGGGCGAAGCAAAGGGATTATTAATTCCTTTTGAAAAAGTTAAGTTAATAAACATTGCTACGATGTCAATTGGGCAAAGTATTGCAGTTACACCTTTGCAGCTAATTAATGCTGTTTGTACAGTTGCTAATGGCGGAGAATACTTACGGCCGCAAATTGTAAGAGAAATCCGCGATAAAGATAACCGGATAATTAAAAACTTTGACCGCGATGTAAAAAGGCATGTTTTAGCACCTACAGTTGCCAGTACATTAAAAGGAGTTTTAGAAAATGTTGTGGAAAAAGGTACTGGAAAAAATGCATTCATACCTGGACAACATATTGCCGGCAAGACTGGTACGGCTCAAAAAGTTGATTCCGGCGGTTACTCACCCAATAAATATGTTGCTTCATTTATAGGGTTTGCGCCGGCTGAAAAGCCTAAATTTGTAATGTTAGTTGTGATTGATGAACCCGTTGGTTTATATTATGGAGGCCAAATAGCCGCTCCCGTTTTCGCATCAGCAGCAAAAGACTTATTGCAATATTTAAAGCTGTCTCAAGTTAATTAGCAGCCAACTTTATGAAAAATTTTTTGTCAATGTTTTATCATATCTTGAAAAAAGGTTAATTATAGCAATGATTATGATATACTTTGAGTAGTTATATCGCAAAATATGGTAATAATAGTAAAGAAGATGTCGGCTATATAGGAGGATGTTTCATGGCAAAAGAATTGCAAGACATTTTAAGATTGCTGCCTGAGGCTGCGGTTAAGGGGCCTACCGATATTCTAATTAAGGACATCGTATATGATTCCAGGCAGGTTACTCCGGGGGCTTTGTTTATATGTATTCCCGGCGTCCATGTTGACGGTCATGATTTTATTGACAACGCCGTTGCAGCCGGCGCAACTGCTGTAATTGTCGAACGGGATGTTACAAATGCATTTCCGGACATAGCGGTCATAAAAGTTTCAGAATCACGCCAAGCAATGCAAGTCATAGCACCATACTTTTTTGATTATCCGGCGCAAAAAATGCGAATGATAGGTGTTACCGGTACCAACGGTAAAACAACAACGACTCATCTGATACGCAGTATCTTACGAAAAAATGGTCATAAAGTCGGTTTAATTGGTACTATTCATACACTTATTGAGGACGATGTTTATCCGATTAGGAATACTACGCCTGATGTTGTTGACTTACAAAAAATATTACAGCAAATGGTCGAAAATAATATTGAATATGTCGTAATGGAGGTCTCATCGCACGCCTTATCGTTAAATAGAATAGCCGGTTGCGAATTTGATGTCGGTGTATTTACGAATATAACCCAAGATCATCTTGATTTTCACGGTAGTTTTGAAAACTATATCAAAGCGAAAGCTATGCTTTTTGGACTTTTAGGATCATCATCAGCAACAAAGGAAAATAAATGTGCTGTTATTAATATTGATGATACTGCAGCTTCTGTTATGCTTGAATCTTCCCATTGCCCGGTATTAACTTATAGCATCAAAAACCAGGCGAATGTATTAGCAACCAATATATTAGTAGAGGCTAAGACCTCGGCTTTTAGTCTTTCTACAGATAACGGCAATTTATTATTGAAATTACGAATTACAGGAATTTTTAATGTTTATAATGTTTTGGCGGCTATCAGCACGGCCTTAGCCGAGAATATCGACTTACAGGTTATTAAGGATTCGTTAGAGGAATTTATTAGTGTTCCTGGTCGATTTGAGTTAGTAGAAGCAGGCCAACCTTTTACAGTTATCGTTGATTACGCGCATACACCTGACGGTCTTGATAATGTGTTGAAAACAGCCAAAGAATTCGTAAAGGGCAAATTGATCGTTGTTTTTGGTTGTGGGGGAGACCGCGATCGAACTAAACGTCCTATAATGGGAAAGATTGCTACCCAATATGCTAATGTTGTTGTTGCAACATCAGATAATCCCCGCAGTGAGGATCCGGAAGCCATTTTGGCTGAAATTGAAAGTGGAATCATTCCCAACCTAAAACAAGCTAAAAAATATGAAAAAATAACTGACCGGCGTCAAGCTATTAAATATGCAGTAAGTATAGCTCAACCGGCTGACGTTATTTTAATTGCCGGCAAAGGGCACGAAACATATCAAATTCTGAAAGATAGAACCATTGATTTTGATGATCGGCAAGTTGCGCGGGAAATGATTAGGGAGTTGAGATAATGGCAGAATTTTCATTGCTTGAGGTTAATCAAGCATTAAATATAGTCTGCACTGAAGATAGCGATACTCAGTTTACCGGCATTTCTACTGATTCAAGAACTGCGCGGATGGGTGAATTGTTTATTGCCCTCCAAGGGGAAAACTTTGATGGCCATGAATTTATTGATCAGGCCATCGAGCGGGGAGCCCGCGGAGTTATTATCAGTAAAGAAGTTCTGATAGCAACTCCGGTACACATATTTCGTGTAGATAATACCTTAACTGCGCTGCAGCAATTGGCGGAATATCATCGGAACAAATTTTCTATTCCGATAATTGCCGTAACAGGGTCGAACGGAAAAACAACAACCAAAGATATGATTGCTGCAGTTCTGGCAACGTCATTATGCATATTAAAAAGCCAGGCGAATTTTAATAATGAGATTGGTCTTTCTACCACTCTATTACAGCTTAACTCATCGCATCAAGCTGCGGTTGTGGAAATGGGAATGCGCGCCAGGGGAGAAATTGCCCTGTTGAGCAAAATTGCCAAGCCAACTATCGGTATTATTACTAATGTCGGCGAGACCCATATTGAATTACTCGGATCGGTTGATAATATTGCCTTGGCTAAAGGCGAACTTGCTGAAGCAATAAATGATACTGGCATTTTAATATTGAATTATGATGATGAACGGGTAAGACAATTTTATTCCCGAACCAATGCTAAAACATACTATTTCGGATTGTCATCACAGGCCGATATATATGCGGAGAATATAGCTGTGAGTGGACGAATGACCAGCTTCAGATGTAAGTCGCGCGAACAAAAATTTCCGGACTTTGATGTTAACTTGCCACTGGTCGGCCAGCATAATGTTTATAATGCGCTGGCGGCAATTTCGGTGGGAATGGTGTTAGGTTTATCGGCAGTGGCCATAAACACAGGTTTAAGCAACGTTTCGCTCACTGATATGCGGCAGACTATTTTACAATATGGTGAGTATGTTGTTATAAATGATGCTTATAATGCCAGCCCGTTATCAATGGCCGCTGCATTAGAAACTTTGCAACGAATTGCTACAGGCCGAAAAATTGCAGTTTTGGGTGATATGTTGGAACTAGGTGCGTTTGCAACTGAAGCCCATCACAGAATTGGGTTAATAGCGGGACAAAAAGAAGTTGATATCATTATAACGGTTGGACGGTTTGCGGAACAAATTGCTGTGGCTGCGCGAAAATTTGGAATCACTGTTGTCGTCTGCAGTAATCATGAACAAGCAATTAATTCCTTGCGGGAATTGCTAATACCGGGAGATACTGTTTTAATTAAGGGATCGCGCGGAATGAAGATGGAAACTATATTGTCGGCTTTTATTGATCACCGGGAAGCTTTTTAGGAGGGTACCATGTTACAATTGCTACTTTCATTCGGAGCTGCTTTTATTATTGCGTTAGTATTAGGACCGTTAGTAATACCTATTCTGCATCGATTGAAATTTGGGCAAAGTATTCGGGAAGAAGGCCCGCAGCGGCACCTTGCCAAAGCCGGGACACCAACTATGGGCGGTATTATTCTTTTATTGGCCATGGTAATTCCTACGTTACTTTTTGCTCGGCCTTCAACTGAATTGTGGTTAGTGTTGTTTATAACAATTGGTCATGGTGTTATAGGATTTTTAGATGATTTTATTAAAGTGGTTTTAAAACGTTCATTGGGACTTAAGGCCCGTCAGAAATTACTAGGTCAGATTGTGATGGCGGCAGGATTAATATTGTTTACCGGTCTCAACGGAGGAATTGACACTACTATCTGGATTCCATTTTCAACGCTGCAATTGGATATCGGTATGTTCTATTATATATTTGTCTTTTTCATGTTGGTAGGTACGACTAATGCAGTAAACTTAACTGATGGTTTGGACGGGCTGGCTGCCGGGATTACTGTGTTTTCAGCATTAGCTTTTGCGGTTATTTGTTTTCAGTTAGGTAAGTACTCACTGGCGGTGTTCTGCCTTTCCTTAGCGGGTAGTTGTTTGGGCTTTTTAAAATATAACGCCTATCCTGCTAAAGTTTTCATGGGAGATACCGGATCATTAGCGCTTGGTGCGGCGTTGGCTGCAGTGGCGTATTTTACTAAGACTGAACTGCTGTTAGTGATTATTGGCGGCGTATATGTAATTGAGGCGTTGTCTGTCATTATACAAGTTATTTCATTTAAATCTACAGGTAAGCGCGTATTCTTAATGAGCCCTATCCACCATCATTTTGAATTAAAGGGCTGGTCGGAACAAAGAGTAGTTTTATCATTTTGGTTGGCAGGTGCAGTATGCAGTATAATTGCGGTAGTAGTTTTTCGCTTCGCCGGATAGGAGGCTAAACTAGTGTTTAACGGAAAAAATGTAGTTGTTGCAGGTGCCGGTATAAGCGGTGTTTCGGCAGCTGATGTTCTTAAAGATTGTGGTGCCAAGGTTACTTTGTATGATGCTAAGTCGGTTGACTTGCTTCCTCAAGCGGTACGGAGACTTATTCCGGAAGGTATACAATTGTGTTTTGGCGGAGCAGAAAAGATTAATTGGCAGAAATATGATTTGCTAATACTGTCGCCGGGAATATCAATTAATAGTTCGCTGGCTTCAGAGGCTAAAAAGCAGGGAATTGAAGTAATCAGTGAAATTGAAGTAGCTTTTCGGTTATGTAAAGCTCCAATAATAGCTGTTACCGGCACGAATGGTAAGACAACAACAACATCTTTAATTGGGGAAATGTTAAAAACGACTGTATGTGATGTCGTTGTAGGAGGAAACATTGGTATAGCCTTGTCGCACGAGGTGCAGCGGGTTAATGAAAATGGTATAGTTGTAGCTGAAATATCCAGTTTTCAACTGGAAGGCGTCCGCGATTTTTCCCCCCACATCGCAGCAGTGCTAAATATTACACCTGATCATCTTGACCGACATGGTTCGTTCGAAGAATATAAAAAGATGAAAGAGCGGATTTTTCAGCAACAATCTGATCAAGATATTCTAGTCCTTAACTACGATGACATTATTGTTCGCGAAATGGCTGCAAGAACAAAATCACGAGTGGTATATTTTAGTGCAAAGAATGTTTTATCAGAGGGATTTTTTGTTGTTGATAATGATATGTTTATAAAAATCAACGGAGTTACTGAAAAAATATGCGGAATTTCGGATATGAAGATTTTTGGGAGCCATAATATAGAAAATGCGTTGGCCGCATGTGCTTGTGCGTATTTTGCGGAAGTTTCTCTAGCGGACATGGCAAAAGTTTTAGCAAAATTTTCAGGTGTAGAACATAGAATTGAATTAGCTGCAACAATTAATGGTGTTAATTATTATAACGACTCAAAAGCTACTAATCCTGAATCTGCTATTAAAGCATTACAGGCCTTTCCGGCGAATATTATATTGATTGCCGGTGGAAGAGATAAAAATACTGATCTTAGTGAGATGATGAGTTTGGCGAAAGAGCGGGTTGATCATTTAATATTATTAGGTGAGGCCAGAGAACGTTTTGCGCAAGCGGCACAAATATCAGGTCTTCAGAATATTCATCTGGTTGACGATTTATACCAAGCTATTACTTTAGCACATAAAATAGCACACCCGCCGCAAGTCGTGTTACTGTCACCGGCCTGCGCTTCTTATGATATGTTTAGAAATTTTGAAGAACGAGGAAAAATATTTAAAGAAACTGTTGCCGGATTGCAATGAGGAGGGATTATATTGGCAACTCGGCCTAAATCGCCTGATTATATCCTGTTTTGTACTGTCCTAAGTTTGTTGGCTGTTGGAATTATCATGGTGTATAGTTCGAGTGCGGTATCTGCTTATGTAAACTTTAATGATAGCTATTATTTTTTAAAAAGGCAATTAGTATGGGTTTTTCTGGGGATATTTGTTATGGTTACAGCAATGAATATTGATTACCGTGTTTGGCGTAAATTGGCATTGCCGGTATTCGCAGTAACTGTAATACTGCTTATACTTGTGTTAATCCCGGGGTTGGGCAGAGTAGTAAATGGTGCCAGACGTTGGTTAGGCTTTGGCTCATTCTATATTCAACCGTCTGAGCTAGCAAAACTGGGAATGGTACTGTTCAGTGCCGAATATTTAGCATTACGCCAAGATAAAATGGGGAGTTTTGTAAAAGGAATGCTGCCGCTGATTGTATGGTTATTGGTTGTCTTTGGCTTAATATTAAAGGAACCTGATTTAGGTACAGCTTTATCAATAGCCGGCACAACGTTTATTATGACCTTTATTGCCGGAGCACAGATCAAGCATTTAGTTGGATTAGGTTTTGTCGGAATAATCGGGGTAATTGCAGCAATTATTGTCGAACCTTATCGGTTAAAACGACTATTAGCCTTTCGCAACCCGTGGGCAGATCCTTTGAATACCGGTTATCATATCATTCAATCTCTTTATGCTATTGGTTCTGGCGGTTTATTTGGTGTTGGACTGGGAAGAAGCAGAGAAAAGTTCTTATATCTTCCGGAGCCTCATACTGATTTTATTTTTGCGATTATTGGCGAGGAGTTGGGACTTGTTGGAACAGTTACCGTAGTCATATTGTTTTTTCTGCTGGCCTGGCGAGGCTATCGTGTTGCTTTGGCTGCACCGGATATCTACAGCAGTATGTTAGCCGGTGGTATTACTACGATGATTGTACTGCAAGCATTAATGAATATTGCGGTAGTAACCGCTTCAATGCCAGTGACGGGAATTCCTCTGCCATTCATCAGTTTTGGCGGATCTGCATTAATATTCACCTTATGTGGGGTTGGTATATTATTAAATATTTCTCGATATGTGACATTAAAATGAGGAGGCCAACTGCATGCGTTACATTTTATCCGGTGGAGGTACCGGAGGTCATATATATCCGGCCTTAACCATTGCCGATAAAATAAAAAATATGGACAAGGGGTGCGAAATATTATTTGTCGGGACGGAACAAGGACTAGAAAGCGACATTGTTCCCAAAGAGGGATATTTATTGCGCACAATCGATGTTCATGGGTTTGATAGACAAATTAATATTCACAATTTAGTCAATGTTTTTACAACCATAAAAAGTTTATGGCAAGCCAAACAGATTATTAATGATTTTAAACCCGATATTGTAATTGGTACCGGTGGGTATGTTTGCGGGCCGGTATTGCTTATAGCTAGCCTTTTCGGAATACCTTCACTAATTCAAGAACAAAATGCAATTCCGGGCATTACTAATAAGATTTTGGCAAGGTTCGTAACTAAAATTGCGGTAGGCTATGCTGAATCTATTAGATACTTTTCAAACAAAGAAAAAATTATAGTTACCGGCAACCCTGTTCGGGATGAAGTAGTTGAAGCAAAACGTGAATCAGCGCTTAAAACTTTTGGCTTAGAGCAAGGTAAACTTACCTTGTTGGTTGCCGGTGGCAGCCGAGGAGCACGTAGTATTAATGAAGCTATGCTGGAGGTTTATAAACATTTTGCCGGACGGACGGATATTCAAATATTGCATGTAACTGGAAAAAACGAGTATAATAACATAGTCGGCACTCTGGAGCAACAAGGTATAGACCTTGTGCAATCTGGAAATATTATCATTAAATCTTATTTGTATAATATGCCACAAGCATTAGCTGCAGCAGATTTAGTCATTTTTCGGGCCGGGGCAATCGGTTTGGCTGAAGTTACAGCCAGGGGTATTCCGTCAATACTTGTTCCGTACCCATTTGCTGCAGAGAATCATCAGGAATATAACGCCAGAGTCTTGGAACAACAAGGCGCTGCTATTGTTATTTTGGACAAGGAATTAAAAGGTAGTACGTTGATAACTCATCTCGAAAAGTTCCTGTCCGATCCAAACCTGCTAAAGCGCATGGCGCAAAGAAGCCATGCAATTGGCAAGCCTAACTCAGCAAAGCAGATTGCTGAATTAGCTGTAAAAATGGTTCAAGAATAAAAGTGTAACATCTTTTTTGATATACGCATACTATGTGTTACGTCAGAGGATGCGCGAGAAGGGAGAGAATCTATTGTTAGAAGGTTATAAAAATATACATTTTGTCGGCATCGGCGGTTCTGGCATGAGCGCAATTGCATTAATCTTAATTAAAATGGGTTTTCAGGTTTCTGGTTCTGATTTAAGTACTACTGAAATGACCAAAAGATTAGAATCATTAGGGGCTATGGTTTACATTGGCCATAAAGCAGAGCATATTAACAATGCCGAAGCAATTGTAATATCTACGGCAATTCCGTCAACAAATCCTGAGGTTATGCGGGCGAGGGAAAAAGGAATTACTATCTTTCACCGGGCTGACATTGTAGCTCAGATAATGAAAGAACGAAGGGGAATCGCTGTAGCCGGGGCTCATGGCAAAACAACTACAACATCGATGATTGCAATTATTTTAGAAAAGGCCGGCTTAGACCCAACAGTTATTATTGGTGGAGAAGTCGATGATTTTGGTGGTAATGCTAAACTTGGTTCAGGTGAGGAATTGGTTGCTGAAGCTGATGAAAGTGACGGATCGTTTCTAAAACTTTCTCCGCAAATTGCTGTAGTAACAAATATCGAAAATGATCACATGGATTATTATGGTACTATGGAGAATATCTTACATACCTTTGAGACTTTTTTAAAAAGTCTTCCGGATAATGGATTGGCTGTTCTTTGCTTTGACAATACTAATCTAAAAGATGTTGCTTCCAAGATTAATAAACCGATTTCTTCCTACGCTATTGATACAGCAGCAGAATATATGGCAAAAAATATTCGTCTTAATGGTATCATAACTACTTATGATGTTTTTCATCAAGATCAGTTTGTTGGGACAATAGTGCTAAATGTGCCGGGCAAGCATAATGTTCTAAATTCTTTGGCCGCGGTCGTTGTCGCTATTCATTTGGGAATACCATTTGATCAGATCGCTATGGGCTTGTCTCTGTTTCATGGTGCTAAGCGCCGATTCCAGACCAAGGGTATGATCAACGGTGTTTGGGTAATCGATGATTATGCTCATCATCCCACTGAAATAAAAACAACGCTAATGGCTGCTGCCCAGACAAAACCGCAACGGCTGATATGTGTATTTCAGCCGCATCGTTATAGTCGTACACAGTTATTGCATGAAGAATTTGGAACGGCTTTTACGGAAGCTGATTTGCTTATTCTTACTGAAATATATGCTGCAGGTGAACAGCCTATCCCAGGGGTTAATGGCCAGATTATTGAAGAAGAAGTTAAGCGACAAACGAACCAGAAGGTACAGTTTTTTCCGGAAAGAAAAGAGGTTGCAACCTATTTAGCAGATATTGCAAAACCTGGGGATATGGTTATTACCATGGGCGCAGGCAATATTTATTTAACAGGAGAAGAATTGGTAGAATTTTTATCGCGATAATTTTATATAGGGTGATTGTACTTTTCTAGGAGGGGTGACGATGGACCGTTTTATCGTCCAAGGAGAAGTACAACTTTGTGGAAGTATTGCTGTAAGTGGTGCAAAAAATGCTACATTACCAGTAATGGCCGCTTCGTTATTATGTTCAGGAATTACCGTTTTACATAATGTTCCGAATTTACGCGATATACGGATTATGCAGGAAATATTGACGTTGTTGGGAGCTAAAATTGTAAGGCAGCAGCATACAATGATTATTGATACTACCGGAGTAAATAAAGCAGAGATTCCTGAAAATCTCATGCGTGAAATGCGGGCATCGGTTTTTCTTATGGGTCCGTTGCTGGGAAGATTCCGAAAAGTAAAATTGTCATATCCCGGGGGCTGTGCAATTGGCCCGCGTCCTATTAATTTACACATCAAGGCCTTGGAAAAAATTGGCGCAACTGTAATTGAAAGTTACGGCTATATTGATGCGGTATCAACAAAACTTACCGGGGGAAAAATACAATTTGATTTTCCCAGTGTAGGAGCTACCGAAAACGCTATGATGGCTGCGGTATTGGCTTCCGGAGTTACTGTTATTCATAATGCAGCCCGTGAGCCTGAGATTATTGACTTACAAGCTTTCTTGAATAAAATGGGGGCAAAAGTTTATGGGGCAGGTACTGACACGATCAGAATTGAGGGAGTTAATAAACTTAATGCTGCTGAACACACAATCATGCCGGACCGTATTGAAGCTGGCACCTTTTTGCTTGCTGGAGCTATAACCTCTGGCGATGTGGTTGTGGAAGGAATTCTCCCTGAGTATTTGTTTTCGGTTATTGATAAACTGCAAGAAATTGGCTTGCAAATAGATATCGGCTATAACTATATCCGGGTGAGAGCTGGTGAAATGCGGGGGGTTGATGTTAATACATTGCCTTATCCGGGATTCCCCACTGATTTGCAGGCACCATTACTTTCTTTATTAACAATTGCTAAAGGAAGCAGTATTATTACCGAGACAATATTTGAGAACCGGTTTAAACACGTAGATGAATTAACTCGTATGGGTGCGCGCATCAAGGTAGAAGGAAGAACGGCAATAGTGCGTGGTGTCAATGGTTTGACAGGCGCTATCGTTTCTGCACCGGATTTGCGTGCCGGAGGCGCATTGGTTTTAGCAGCTCTGGCTGCTAAAGGGACTTCCGAAATAGAACATGTATCGCACATTGATAGGGGTTATGAACAGTTAGAGGTTAAATTGCGGAGTCTTGGCGCTAATATATATAGACTGAAACAAGTGACATGATGAGGGGGAGTTTGGTGTGAAAAATCTACGCATCGGTGTTGTAATGGGTGGACCTTCGGCTGAACGCGAAGTGTCTTTGAATACAGGAAGGGCGATTATGCAAGCTTTGAAGGAAAAAGGATACATAGTTGTTGATATTGACTTAGATCCGAGTTGTTTTATTGATGATATTCGGCAAGCAAAAGTAGATATAATCGTTAATGCCATTCATGGAAAATATGGTGAAGATGGTATTCTGCAAGGAGCGCTGGATTTATTAGGTATTCCTTATACTGGTTCAGGGTTGTTGGCTAGCGCATTAACAATGGATAAAGTAATGACCAAGAGAATTTTTTTAGCTGAGGGGCTTTCAACACCTCGGTCTAGTATTTTCGGCAAGCAAGATGGTGTAAGCAATATAGCGGCAATAATTAGGCAAGAATATGGATTACCGGTAGTAATAAAGCCATCTACCCAGGGGTCTAGTATTGGTGTGACAATTGTCAAAACGGATGAAAACTTGCTTCCGGCAATTGATTCAGCCCTAAAATACAGTGAGCAAATTTTAGTAGAAGAATTTATTGGCGGCAAAGAGCTGACTGTTGCAATACTGGGAACAGAGATTCCGCAAGCCTTGCCGATAATTGAAATTGTACCGCATTCAGGTTGTTATGATTATCATTCTAAATATACAAAAGGCGCGACTGAATATATCGTACCTGCTGTTCTAACTGATGCGGTTAAAGCTGAAATTCAAGACATAGCTTTACGGGCATATAAGATATTCGACTGTTGTGGTGTTGCCAGAATTGACTTTATGCTGGATAATAACAACATTCCCTATATTTTGGAAGTCAACACGATACCCGGGATGACGGCAACGAGCCTTGTTCCTAAAGCAGCTGCAGCTGCGGGGATTAGTTTCGCGGATCTATGCGAAAAACTATTACATATGGCTGTAAACCGATCAGACAGCAATGTCTGACCATTTTTTTATTCCATATTTACATTTTTTGTTGTATAATTTACAGAAGAAGTTTTCAAGGCAAAAGGAATGATCACATGCGGACAACTGAGCGTTTGCATTCGGCTCGAGCTGAGAATAGAGTGCGACTGGAAAAATTTTTTGTTTTATTGTCGTTGTGCGTTATAGTGCTTATTACGTTGATTGCTTTTTTGAATTCTCCTTTTTTTGCTGTCGCAACAGTTCAGGTCGAAGGAACGAGTTTTTTAGCCAAGGAAGACGTTCTCAAATTAGCCGATCTACCAGCACGCGTAAATATTTTTAGAGTAAATTTAGAAAGTATAAAGACTCGGCTTTCCCAAGATTTGAGAATCCAAAATGTTAAGGTGTCGCGACAATTTCCTGGTACAGTGGTTATTAAAATAATTGAACGCCGTCCGGTTGCATTTCTGGCTAGCGGTTACGGCTTTATTCAGATAGATAGTCAAGGTATAGTTTTGGCGGCAATGAAAAGTATTAAAAATATGAAAGCACCGATGATAACTGGTATTACTATTAATAATGCTTATATTGGCGATAAAGTCGATCATAAAAGTATTTTACCTATATTAACGTACTTAGCGAATTTGGACGAGTTTAGTAATAATCAATTATCTGAAGTTTACGTTAAGTCTCCTGGTGAAATGATTGTATATACTTTAAACGCAGGGTATATTCGCCTGGCTATTGCTAAAAATGCAGTTGAAAAAGCCAAAATTACTAATCAAATTTTGCATGAAATCAGTGATAAAAAATTAGCTATTGAGTATATTGATCTTACTTACGCTTCACCATATTTGAAGTTAAAAAATATTAATTAGAGGAGGGAATGATCTTTTTGTTTCCACTCAAACAAGGACAGTATTCCATTGCCCTGGTGTGTATGATTCTCGGTATTATGCTGGCTGTTCAGTTTCGTTCTACCCAGGATCTCCAATCGTCAATTCCATACCAACGATTGGAAGATTTAACGCAAAGGTTGGCCCAGACCGAAAAAGAACGAGATGTCTTGCTCAAAGAAGTTCACAAACTACGGGAAGAAATTGGTGCCGGTATTTTGACTCCGGAAATGCAGTTGATCAAATTGGGTGCCGGGGTTGTTACCGTTAAAGGTCCTGGAGTTGTAGTGACGATTGACGACAGTAAACGTCCTACAAAACCAGGTGAGAATCCGAACTTATATTTAATTCATGATGATGATATTTTAAGAGTGATTAATGAACTTAGAGCGGCAGGTTGTGAAGCAATAGCTATAAATGATCAGCGTTTAATTGCTACAAGTGAAATTCGTTGTGCCGGGCCTACTTTATCGGTAAATAATACCCGATATTCACCGCCATATAATATTACAGCCATCGGTGATCCGCAGACATTGGAAAACGCATTAAAAATGCGGGGTGGCGTGGTGGAAACACTGCAATTCTGGGGAATTCAAGTTTCGATTAAAAAGCAAGAACAAGTTGTTGTTCCTGCATATAAAGGCGTTTTTAAGTTCGAACATGCTAAACCTGTGAAGGATGGTGGGAAACAATGATCTTACCGATTGCAGGTCTTATAATTGGTATCTATATTGGAACTATGTTTCCTTTACGCATTCCACAAGAATATGCTAAATTTATGTCAATTGCAGTGCTAGCTTCGTTAGATTCTGTATTTGGCGGTATGCGTTCGGCAATCGAGGAAAAGTTTGATAATCAGGTTTTCATATCAGGCTTCTTCTTTAATGCTTTACTTGCAGCAGGGTTAGCTTATGTCGGAGAACGATTGGGAATTGACCTTTACTATGTTGCATTATTAGCCTTTGGCTTACGTATTTTTCAGAACCTGGCAATTATTCGCCGCTATTTTTTAAAAAAATAGCGGCTTTTTTATCCGGGTCTCAAGTCACGTTTTATAAAAAACGGGTGTAAATTATTGCAACAAAAGAGGGAATTAAAGACTAATGTTGAAATTAAAGGACAAGAATATTTAGATTTAAGAAACTGGGTTAGAAAATGAGAGAATATACTTTAGCGATTGATGTAGGAAATCGAAATGTGAAAGTTGTCTTATGCGGGGTAGACCAAAACCAACAGTTTTCTATTTTTGCCGGGACGACGATGGCTTCAAGTGGATTCCGTAAAGGAGATGTTACTGACGTCGAGAAATTGGCTGATTGTATTTGTGCAGCCGTAAATTCAATTCCTTATGAACGGTATGGGATTCCTAATCGAATTATGTTAGGAATTGGTGGAATGGGACTAACCGGACAGCAATGTATTGGCTCTATTGGAATAGAGGCAGATAAGGTGTTATCCCAAGATGTTTCGCGAGCCATAAATTCGGCGGTTGTTGCTTCAGTTAATGATCGTCAAACTTTGATCCATGCAGTTCCTATCAGATATTGGCTTGACGGAAAGGAATGCGATATTCCGCTAAACAAATCAGCAATGCAATTACAAGTGGGCGTTTATATTGTAACAGCAGATAAAACTGTTTTAGATAATTTGTTATCAGCTTTGAGCAATAGAGGTGTTGATGTCGATACTGTTGTTGCAAATATTATTGTTCAAGGACAAATATTAGTACCGAAGAAAAAGGATCAGGACCTGTTGATGATTGATATCGGAGCAGGTACTGCCGATTTAATTCTTTATGAAGAAGGCACAATTCGTTTAGCGGCTTCTTTACCGCTGGGCGGGGCATACATAGTCGAAGATGTTGCTAAAGGCTTTCGTATTAGTAACTTGCATGCTGAAAAGATTGTTCGCTATTATAATGAACTGGAGGCCGGACTTTGCGGGAAAAATATTATATTGGACTGTGGTTTGGACGATGCGGAAGAACTATTAATTCCGTATGATTTTCTTGAGAAGATAATTGAGAGTAGGGTTGAGGAAATTTCGTCGTTAATATTTGAGTATGTAAAACCATACTTGAGTAATAAGCTACCGTGTAATGTGATAATATCCGGAGGTTGTGCTGCTATGCCCAGCTTTTTAGAATATTTTTCTCAGACTTTAGGAAACGTACAGTGTATTCGTAATGATATCGCCGAATATGCCCACCCGGCATATTCCGCATGTGTCGCGATTTCAAAGTATGGATTTATAAATAACAATCAATCATACGACGATGATAATCGGTTGTGTTCGTTTATAAAGAAAGTATCAAGAATTTTTGGCAAAAACTGACTGGAAATAGGGAGGAGCATTATTAATGCTGGAATTTGATATGGATTTGGAACAATTTGCAAAAATTAAGGTTGTTGGAGTTGGCGGAGGCGGCAATAATGCTGTGAACCGTATGATTTCTGCCGGACTGCAAGGTGTTGATTTTGTTGCTTTAAATACAGACGGACAAGCACTTATGCTTTCGCAAGCTAGTGCACGTATACAAATAGGCGAGAAGTTAACGAAAGGATTAGGAGCAGGAGCAAATCCTGATATTGGAGAAAAGGCTGCTCAAGAAAGTCGGGAGGAAATTTTAAAAGCTTTGAAAGGAGCGGATATGGTTTTTGTTACCGCCGGAATGGGCGGTGGGACAGGAACCGGTGCCGCACCGGTTGTTGCTGAGTGCGCTAAAGAGGTTGGAGCTTTAACTGTTGGCGTAGTTACCCGCCCCTTTACATTCGAAGGCCGGCGTCGACAAATACAGGCAGAACGAGGTATTGCTAATCTAAAGGAAAAAGTCGACACATTAATTACAATACCTAATGATAGATTAATGCAGGTCGTAGATAAGCGGACTCCGATAATTGAAGCATTTCGAATTGCAGATGATGTTTTACGCCAAGGTGTACAAGGAATATCCGACTTAATTGCTGTCCCCGGCTTAATTAACCTTGATTTTGCTGATGTAAAGACAATTATGTTTGATGCTGGTTCGGCTCTAATGGGCATCGGAATTGCAACAGGCGATAACCGTGCAGTTGTGGCTGCTGAGGCTGCTATAAAAAGCCCACTATTAGAGACTTCAATTGAAGGAGCTAAAGGAGTATTGTTAAATATTACCGGAGGAACAAGCTTAGGCTTGTTTGAAGTTAATGAGGCTGCGGGTATTATTCAATCGGCAGCAGATCCTGAAGCTAATATTATTTTTGGAGCTGTAATTGATGAAAAATTCGATGATGAGATAAGAGTTACCGTTATTGCTACGGGTTTTGACATAAAATCAACCGCTCGAATTGCCCAAGAAGCTAATGAAAATCCGATTATACAGCCTTTCCGCGGGCGTGACCTTGACATTCCGACCTGGATGAGAAAATAAGAGAATTGTTTTTACCAAGCTGCTTTTACAGCAGCTTGTTTTTTTGTGTTTTTTGGTGACATTTGCGGATTTGTCATAACCAAAGATTGACATATTTTTAGCAACTACGCAGTTATAATAGGAATAAAGTATTGAACCAAACATAGAATTAATATGTGAATTACGGCCCAACCTTATACCGGGAAGTGGAAATCATGTATGTTTATGCCGATGTTATTGTTGCACTAAACTCAATATTGAATTTGATTATACTCTATCTGACGGCCAAAGTCGCAGGAGGCAATTTCAGTTGGCGAAGAATTATATTCTGCTCAATTATGAGCAGCATTTATGTTCTTGGCGAATTTTATCCGCCGCTATTTTTTCTCTATATGTTGCCAGCCAAAATTATATTATCTTTGATAATTGTAATAGGTGCTTTTGGTTATACATCTTTACGTCAATTGATACAACTTTTGGGATTTTTCTATCTAGTGTCATTTATAATTGGCGGTGCCGTTGTAGGATGGATGTATTTGCTGCCGACAGCAGATTGTTATCCTGCAACATTAGTATCATCATTTCATCATCTGACCTGCGGTGATGTTTTGCTCGGGAGCTTATTCGGTGTTGGACTAGTTCTGTTGCTGGCCAAAGGTATTATCGAACGCAGAATAAACCGTAGAATGGTGATGGAGATTCTAATTGAATATAAAGATAAATCAACGACTGCAAAGGCCTTGATTGATTCCGGGAACCGTTTATTTACAATAGCAGGACATCGGCCGGTTGTGATAATAGAATTGAGGGCAATTGAAAGGATTTTGAGTTCACAGGTAGTTTACTATCTTCATCAGACGATGGTTGATGACTGGATTGCCGGTATAGAGAATTGCCATGATCCGGAATGGCTGGAGCGAATGGAAGTAATACCTTATCAGTCGGTAGGTAAGCAAAGTATTATGGTAGGATTTCGACCAGACAGTGTAAGAGTGAAAATGCAAAATGATGAATTATTATTGGATGTTATATTAGGCATCGTGAAAGAAAAACTTTCGCCTGATGGGCAATATTTGGCATTGCTTCATTCACAGATAATTGATTATTTTGGCAATAATGAGGAGGCAGTTGTATGCGCATTACCTGGCCAATCGTAAAATTGTTTTTCAGAATTAAATATATTCAATTATTACAATGGTTACCTTTTATAAGCCGTGAAATATATTATGTAGGTAGCAGTGAAATACTTCCGCCGCCTTTGTCTAATGATGAAGAAAATTTTTTGTTGTTACGGTTGCAGAATGGCGATGGCGCAGTGAAAAGTATTTTTATTGAACGGAATTTGCGATTAGTAGTATATATTGCCCGTAAATTTGAAAATACCGGCGTCGGTATTGAAGATCTAGTAAGCATAGGCACTATTGGGCTTATAAAAGCAGTCAATACTTTTGATCCGGTCAAAAGAATCAAATTAGCTACTTATGCTTCGCGGTGCATTGAAAATGAAATATTGATGTACCTAAGAAGAAATAGCAAAACTCGTTCAGAGGTTTCTTTTGATGAGCCGTTAAATATTGATTGGGACGGCAATGAATTGCTGCTTTCAGATGTGCTTGGTACTGATAATGACATTATCTACAAGTCAGTAGAAGAAGAAGTTGATAAAACCTTACTGTATGCGGCCATGAAAAAGCTTTCCGGTCGTGAAAGACGGATTATGGAATTACGATTTGGCCTTAACCATGACGGGGTGGAAAGAACGCAGAAAGATGTAGCGGATTTATTAGGAATATCTCAGTCCTATATTTCACGTTTAGAAAAACGAATAATTAAGCGATTAAGAAAAGAGATCAGCCGGATGGAATAGTTTGAGGGAAAGCTGCTCAGTAATTGGGCGGTTTTTTTATTTGTATAAAATGGGGTTTCCATGGCAATAATGCACATAGAGTGATGCTTTTACATAAGTCATAGAAGGTATATTGAATGAGATGAAGTTTAGGGAGGGTAAGCATAATGATCATTAATAAAGTTGAAATATGTGGTGTGAACACAGCTAAGCTTCCCATCATATCTGCTAATAAAATGCGGGAATTATTTGTATCACTTCAAAGTGGGAATATACCGGCGCGAGAAGAACTGATCTACGGCAACCTACGTTTAGTCTTAAGCGTGATACAGAGGTTTAATAATCGTGGCGAATATGTCGACGATTTATTTCAAGTAGGATGTATTGGATTGATGAAAGCGATTGATAATTTTGATCTTGCCCAGAATGTCAAATTTTCAACATATGCTGTTCCGATGATTATTGGAGAAATTCGCCGCTATCTTCGGGATAATAATCCTATTAGAGTTAGCAGGTCTATGCGGGATATTGCCTACAAAGCACTACAGGTACGAGATTCTCTTGTAAATAAGTACTCACGGGAGCCGTCTGTGTCTGAAATTGCCGCAGAGTTGAAAATTCCGCGCGAAGATATTATATTTTCTCTTGATGCGATTCAGGAGCCCATTTCATTATTTGAGCCGATTTATCATGATGGTGGAGATCCAATCTTTGTTATGGATCAGATCAGCGATGAAAAGAACTTAGATTTGAATTGGTTGCAAGGAGTTGCAATTAAAGAGGCTCTACATAAATTGAGTGAGCGCGAAAAACATATTTTAACATTACGCTTTTTTGAAGGTAAAACACAGATGGAGGTAGCTGAAGAGATTGGAATATCTCAGGCGCAGGTTTCGCGATTAGAAAAGGCAGCGCTTGGGCATATGCGAAAATATATTTAGGAGGAATTATGCGTAAAGGAATTGTAGTGTTTTTTTTAATTATGCTGATTTTATTTGTTAGTGGAGGTTGGAGTATATTATGCAGTAGTGCTAATGACTATTCTAATATCGAGAAAGAACAATTGATTCGGTTTCATGTCATCGCTAACAGTGACAGTCCCAATGACCAGCAGGTCAAATTAAAAGTCCGTGATGCAGTTCTGCAGTATCTTTCCCATTATTTTCAACAATGCGAGACACCGGCACAAGCCAGAAAAGTTGTGTGTGAACATCATGTTGTCATAAAAAATATTGCGCAAAGTGTCTTGTTAAATAATGGTTTTGACTATCCGGTATCTGTCGAATTAGGCTGGTTTAATTTTCCGCTAAAGTCGTATGGTAATTTAGTATTACCCGGTGGCAGGTACGAAGCTGTTCAAATTAAACTTGGTAAAGCTCAGGGGAAAAATTGGTGGTGTGTATTATTTCCGCCGCTATGCATAATCGATGCTGGTTATGCTATTCCTGAAGAATCGGTTAATAAAGTCGAATTTAAGTTAAAATCAATAGAAATGATAAAAAAATATTTTACTAATGATCAACAAAATTGTGCTAATATGAACTTATAAAATAGATCCAAAAAGAGCTGCCTGTCATCATAAGATGGCAGGCAGTTTTTTTACCGACTGATATTTAGAGGAACGATTAGTCTTTGTCCTTCATATAATATAGCACTGGAGGTCAGACTGGCTATTTTTTCGATTTAATCTTCTCGTCTTCATTATTTAATCTTACTTTGGGTGATAGTTCTTTAGAGAAGTTTGTTTGACTTTGATTAAATTTTTCTTTATTAGAGCAGCAATCAGATTTACCGGATTTAGCCATAAAGTCATCTCCTTGTCAAAAGTTTATGAACCAACAATCATAGTATGTTCAGGTGTATTATTTTAAAGTCCAAGTAATTATTGGCTTGGCTTACAAACAACTTGGTATATATTAAAAATTTTTTGGAGGTGTAAAGGAATGGGCGCAGGTGTGAGTAGTACCAGTGACCTGAAAATGAAGGAAGTAGTTAATATTTTAGATGGAAGAAGGTTAGGAACAATTACTGATATTGAAATTGATATTGATAAAGGGACCTTAACTGCTATTGTCGTACCCGGCACAGGTAAATTCCTTGGCTTTTTTGGCAGAAATGAGGATATTGTCATTCCCTGGAGTAAGATACACAAGATTGGCATCGATGTAATTTTAGTCGAGGCAAGCGGCTATGCTGACTATAAACTGGTAGAATAAAAAAAGTAAAAATATTAGCTATCCAAAAAAGGAAATTACACTATATATAGCGTATAATATATAAGGAGCATACAATATATAGTAGTTAGAAATATTATATTATATCAATATTTTTATTTTTGTTCAATGGGGTGATAGTCACATTATGCGATGTCCATATTGTCAATATGCCGATAGCAAAGTAGTTGATTCCCGTGCAACAGAGGAAGGAAACTCTATTCGCCGTCGACGGGAGTGCCCAAATTGCATGAGACGGTTTACTACTTATGAGGTAATAGAGAAGATTCCTTTAATGGTAGTAAAAAAAGATGGACGACGAGAAATCTTTGATAGGACTAAGTTAATGAATGGGTTATTGAAATCGTTTGAAAAAAGGCCAATATCTGTAAATGACGTAGAGCAATTAGTAAGTAAAATTGAGAGTGAGTTGCGTAATGCTGCCGATGCAGAAGTAACAACTACTCAAATAGGCGAAATTACAATGAAGTATTTACGCGAAGTAGATCAGGTTGCTTATGTAAGATTTGCTTCGGTATATAGACAATTTGCGGATATTAATAATTTTTTACAAGAATTAGAAAAATTAGTTAACCATAGCCGTAGTGGTCGTACAAAATGAGAGGGGATCTATAATGTTTACTAAAATTAAAAAACGCGATGGCCGGGAAGTTTCTTTTGATGAGGCCAAAATTACTGAGGCAATTTTTAAAGCTGCTAAAGCTGTCGGCGGTGCGGACAAGCAGATGGCAATGGAATTAACTCTCGATGTACTTCGTTTTTTAAAACAAAAATATAATGGCAGCTTGTTTTCGGTTGAAGAAGTTCAGGATGCTGTGGAAAAAATATTAATTGAGAAAGGTCATGCTAAAACGGCAAAAGCATATATACTTTATCGGGCCAGGCGAACAAGAATACGCGATGCTAAATCTGATTTGATGGATGCGGTGGGAGAAATTTTAATTGAAACTAATCGGGATAATGCAAACATTTCAAACTCACCTTCAGCCAAAATGCTGCAAATTGCCAGTGCTGCAAGTAAGACATATTATTTGAATCGGATTATTCCGGACAATATGGCCTTGGCGCATAGTCGTGGTGATATACATATTCATGACTTGGATTTTTATGGAAAAACACTTAACTGTTTACAAATTCCACTGGGAAAATTATTAAGGTCTGGATTTAATAACGGCCACGGTTTTATACGGCCTCCTAAACGTCCGGCTTCGGCTACGGCTTTAGCTGCAATTATCTTACAGAGTTGTCAAAATGATATGTTTGGTGGCCAATCTTTTGCTTTTTTCGATCGTGATATGGCTCCGTTTATGGAAAATGCCAGTGAAGAAGAAGTATTTCAAGCAATGGAAGCGTTTGTATATAATCTCAACAGTATGCATTCTCGCGCTGGCGCTCAGGTTCCGTTTTCGAGTTTAAATCTTGGTACAGATACTTCTCCTTCCGGTCGGAAAGTAACCAAAAATTTATTGTTGGCTTATGAAAAAGGGTTAGGACGTGGTGAAAATCCGATTTTCCCGAATATTTTATTTAGAGTAAAACAGGGTGTCAACCTTAACCCTGGTGATCCTAACTATGATTTATTTAAGTTGGCGATCCGGGTCGCTGCACAGCGATTAAATCCTACTTTTACATTTATGGATACTTCTTTTAATAAACAATATGGTGATCAAGTTGGTTATATGGGTTGCCGCACGAGAGTAATGGCCAATAATTGCGGATCAGAGGTTACGGATAGTAGAGGAAACTTAAGTTTTACAACTATAAACTTGCCTAGACTTGCAATACGGGCCGAACGCAATTTAATGGGTTTTTACCAAAGTTTGGCCGAAATAATTGATCTAACATGTGACCAGCTTTATCATCGCTTTCAGCTTCAGGCTAATTTACGGGTAAGAGATTTGCCGTTTTTAATGGGACAAGGACTATATTTAAATGCCGAAAAGTTAAATTACGATGACCAAATTGAAGATGCTATTAAGAACGGAACTTTGTCAGTTGGGTTTATCGGTTTAGCCGAAACACTTACTGCTTTGACCGGATATCACCACGGAGAAAATGATGATTCGCAAGTTTTGGGCGAAGAAATTATTGCTTTTATGCGTAATAAAGTCGACAAAGCGATTGATAAGTATCGCCTAAACTATACGCTTATTGCTACACCGGCTGAAGGATTATCGGGACGGTTTATTAAACTTGATCGGCGTGAATATGGTATAATTCCCGGTGTTACTGATAAAGAATACTATACCAATTCATTTCATGTACCTGTAAATTATCCGATTAGTGCGTTTGATAAAATGCGAATAGAAGGAGTATATCATAAATATACAAACGCCGGACATATTAGCTATGTTGAATTTGCATCACCGCCCATTAATAATTTAGACGCAGTCGAAGATTTGTTAAATCATATGCTTAAATGTGATTGTGGATATGTAGGCATTAATTTCCCGGTTGACTTTTGCGATAGCTGCGGATACCTTGGCGTGATTGATGCCGATAATTGTCCTAATTGTGATTCGGATAATATTCGCAGGGTACGCCGCATTACAGGTTATTTAAGTACTGTAGACCGTTTTAATGATGCAAAAAACTTTGAGTTAAAACAAAGAGTTAGCCATTTATAATTAGTTTTATTAACAGTCTTGCTATTGGGGTGAGCCCAAAATACAAAATCTGTTAGTTGGCACTTGTTGTGCTTTATCCACAGTGCCAACTGGCTTTATGGGGGAGTATATGGTTCGTTTTGCGGATATTATTGCTGAGTCTGTGGTTGATGGACCAGGCATTAGAACTGTTGTTTTTTTGCAAGGATGCCCAAGGCGATGTCCCGGTTGTCATAATCCTGAACTATGGCCTATGGAGTCAGGAAAGGAAGTTACCGAGGAGTTTTTAGCGGAACTGATACTTAGTAAGCTTACTCCTATTCACAGAGGAATTACTTTTAGCGGTGGAGACCCGTTAGCACAACCACAAGCTTTGTCTAAAGTAATTTCCCTTCTCCGCCAAGTTAATCCCCGATTGAATATCTGGGTATATACAGGATATTTATTTTCGGAAATACAACATTTACCGGTATTGCAAATTATTGATACCCTGGTGGATGGACCGTTTATTTTGGAGGAGAAAGATTTAACACTTCGATTTCGGGGATCTCGCAATCAAAAGATTATTGATGTAAAGAAATCTTTATATCAGAAAAAAGTTATCGAATTGGCCTTATAGAAAATACCAGTAGTATATAATAACCCCATCAGTTGAAGTGCAAATGATGGGGTTAAATGTTTATCTGTGTGAAGAGGAAAATAATTTACGCAATAATATGGTTACTGAAATAAACAGAGCTGTAACAATGAATAATGTTGGCAAAGCTATAATAAATAAGGACCATGCTTGTTGTACCGCCGGGTTGATCATAATTTTACCTCCTTCAGCTAACGAGCGCCAGTACTAGTCCGCCCGCTACCACTGAGCTGATTTGGCCGGAAACATTTACTCCGATAGCATGCATAATTATAAAATTTGTGGGATCTTCTTTTAACGCCATTTTGGCAACGACACGAGCCGACATTGGAAAAGCCGAAATTCCGCAAGCACCAATCATCGGATTAAGCTTATGAGAAGAAAACAAGTTTAACATTTTTACGAATAATACTCCGCCGATAGTATCGAAAATAAAGGCTACCAGACCTAATCCTAGTACAAAGACTACTTTTACGTTTAGAAATTGTTCTGCTTGCATTGTAGCTCCAATTGTAATGCCTAATAACAGCGTAATAATATTTGCAAGCTCATTTTGAGCTGTTCTTGACAGACTATCTAAGACTCCAGATTCTTTGACTAAGTTACCAAACATGAGTGTCCCAATCAGTGCAACTGATAACGGAGCAATAATGCCGGCAATTAACGTAATTATAATGGGAAACAAAATTTTAACTTGACAAGGTACCGGTTCTTGTTGGTCCTCATAATCCATTTTAATGCGCCGTTCATGTTTAGTTGTCATCAGACGGATTATCGGTGGTTGAATAATTGGTACTAGGGCCATATAGGAATATGCCGCCACCGATAATGGTGCCAATAAATCGGGAGCTAATCGAGCTGCTACATAGATAGTGGTTGGTCCATCGGCGGCTCCGATAATACCGATTGAGGCTGCTTGCTGAATAGAAAAACCGAATGCAGCTGCAGCAAGAACAGTTGCAAAAATACCAAATTGGGCCGCAGCACCTAATAGCATAACCATCGGACGGCGGATAAGCGGTGTAAAGTCACACATTGCACCAATAGCAACAAAGATCAATACTGGAAATAATTCGGTATGTATCCCAGCTTTTAATAGGATGGTTAGAGGACCTTCCGGTCCAATTGCGGAAGAAAGGGGAATATTCGATAATATGGCGCCAAATCCTATCGGCAATAAAAGAGCTGGTTCATAATCCTTCGCAATAGCTAAGTAAACGAGTATGCCCCCAACCAGCCACATAGCGGCATGTTTCCAAGTGAGGTTAACTATTCCTACAAGCAGTTCATCCATAGTGGTCTCCTTTACAGTAAATAAAAGTACTCTATTAGTTTGATTTTTTCTTTATTTATTATATACGGTTCATAAAATTATAGCAATTTAATTAAAATTACAGGAATTACAATAGATAATGTATAATATTAAAAAAAGTTTAACCAAATTTAAGACGTTTTTTACAATGTACGATTATGGGGAGGGGAGCACAATAGTTACCGAAGATAAGTTGTTGTATATAAAGAAAATGCAGAATTATTTCGCTTCTGATGAAAGACGAATCAACCATGCATTAAATGTGTTAGATTACGCAGAACAAATCATGGACAATGAGGACGTAAACAATTTTGAAAAAAGAGTTATTACCATAACCGCTATTCTTCATGATATCGGCGTCAAAATGGCTGAGACAAAATATGGCCTGGCTAATCCACGACTGCAGGAAATTGAAGGACCACCGGTTGCTCAAGTAATAATGGCGGAAGTTGGTGAACAAGAGGATATCGTCGCAAGAGTGAAATACATAATTGGTGGGCATCATACCGCAGCAAAAATTAACGGTTTAGATTTTCAAATTATCTGGGAATCTGATTTGCTTGTTAATCTAGCAAAAGAAAATTGGAATTTAGATCGTGCTAAGCTAGAAAATATAGTTAATAAGCATTTTAAAACTTCAACAGGAATAAGAATCGCGCGAAAAAAGTATTTATCTTAAAACAGGCTTAGAGGAGAATATACTATGCTCCGAGTACAACGGCAAGATTTAAAAGAGGGTATGATTCTTGCTGAACCAATCTTAGATGTTAATGGCAAGGTATTATTAGCAGACAAAGCTGAAATTAGTCAGAAACATATACAGCTAATGCAAACCTGGGATATCGGATTCATTTGCATACGTGAGCCTGGGGATACGGATGAATCAATCGCCGCTGAATTGAAAGTTGATCGAATTAGGATTGGTGATAAATCACAATTCCTTGAGGCACTTCAACTAGGTATAAACACTAACCAAATCTTATCTATATTGCAGGGAAAGAAAAAATCCGAACAGTTTGCTTTGCCAGCTGAATATGAAAAAGATAGTTCTTTAGAAACCTTATTTAATGAACAGACTTTTGATTATTATGGCCGATTTTTAAATATTATCGAGAAAACATTTCATACTTCCGCCCGAAATAAAACGTCGTTAATTAAGGATATGGTAGAGTTGGCACAACCATTGGCTAATTTTATTTTATGTACCGAAGGTGTTATCGGCTATGCATTACGTTCGATCGCAGCCAAAAATGAACTAGCCCGCCATACTCTGGCCGTTACTATTATATCCGGAAAAATTGCTCTGTTATTGGAATATAATAAGAGGGATTTAGGGATATTAGTATTGGGAGCTTTACTGCATGATATCGGCAAGATTAATTTTCCTCCAGAAATTATCAGTTTGTCTAAAAATGCTAGCGAATCGCAACGACGGTTATATGAAAGCCATATATCTCAAGGAATTTCATTAGTTACGGGAAAAGCGTGGATGCCGAAAGAAGTATTGTTGACAATTGCTCAGCATCATGAAAGAATTAATGGCAATGGCTTTCCTATAGGCTTTTTAGGTGAGAAGATCCACCCTTTTGCCAGGATTGTTGCTCTTGCCGACTATGTCGATCATGTTATGTATACCGGTAGTGGTGAAGGTTGCAATCTATTGGATCTGATCAGACAGTTACCGTTAATGAATCAGCTGTTTGATATAGGGATAAGCACTTGTTTTATAAATTATCTGCGAGATTTTTTATTAAGTAATGTAATACAGCTTGAAGATGGACGGCAAGCTCAAATCGTGTTTATGCATCAATCGTTACGCGAGCCGATTATTAAGACATCCGATGGAACAATTATCGATTTAAATAAAGTAAAAAATATAAGTATTAAGAAATATTCTTTATAATTTTTGCAGTAAATTACCTGTTGACAAAATATCAGGCGCTAGACATGGACCCAACATGCTGTTGCCTGATATTTTGTTATTTATTTTATGACAAGTACGGGCATTTTCGCATAGGTGACTAGTTTTTGCGCTACACTACCTAACAGTAATCCCTCGAATCCTCCTAAACCACGTGTACCACAGATGATCATATTGATTTCCTGCTGATGTGCATATTTTATGATTTCGTCGTCAGGAATGCCGTGCAACAGGATAGTTTGAGCCGGAACATTTTTATCACGACAGTAAGTAAGTGCAGTATCTAAAACTTTTTTGGTTTCTTGTTCGGCAATTTCCCATAGCGGTCCAAGCATTATCCCGCTGTTTTGGTCAAAACCCGAATATACAATTGGTGGTGTCACGACAGAAACTATCAATAAATCAGCATGGGTATATTCAATGATATCAATTGCCCAATCTAATGCTTTTTGACTTTGTGCTGAACCGTCATATGCAACAAGTAACTTATTGATTTTTAACATTTATATCCCTCCCCCGTATATTTATATGTTTTTTTCGCTGAATGAGCAGCTATTACCTGCCGGCAGGGTATAATTCTGTTAGACCGGCTCTGTTCAAGCAGGTAAACATAGAGGAATTGTGGAAGAATATAGGCACTAATGACTTGGAGTGATAAATTTGTCTTGGCATCTAAAAGAAAAATTACAAAAATATTTACAAGCAGAAACCGGCACAATCGTATTTGCTCCGGGGGCTCGGACCGGTTTCGCGCTTGTTTATCCTAATACTTATGAAGTTGGAATGTCGAATCTTGGCATGCATATTATCTACCAACAAATAAATAGTAGGAGCGATACGTCATGTGAGCGTTTTTTTCTTCCTGATTCAAAAACGTTGACTGAATATGCTCGGACGAATACTCCGCTTATGTCGATCGAGAACCAACTACCATTACATAAAATGGATTTAATTGGTTTTGCCGTATCATTTGAAATGGATTATTTTAATGTTATTGCCATGCTGGAAATTGGAAAGGTAACATTGTTGTCGTGTAACCGCGGTGAAGAAGATCCGATAATTATAATGGGCGGTCCCTGCGCGACATTTAACCCCGAACCGTTAGCTGATATTGCGGATGTTTTCATTATCGGTGAAGGTGAGGAGACTATTCATGCGATACTGGACTCCTACTATGAAGGACGCCGGCAAGAGCGGACTCGTTATGATATATTGCTGGATATGGCGCAATTAGCCGGTGTATATGTTCCGCGTTTTTACCAGCCGCTTTATAGCCCGGATGGCATTATTCAGCAAATAGACAGATTAGATAATGTTCCGCCACAGATCAGTCGTCAATGGATTAAAGATATTGATAGCTTTCCGGCTCATTCAATAATCTTAACCGATCAAACCGAATTTCAGAATAAGTTTTTAATTGAAGTTGCCCGCGGCTGTGGCCGTCATTGCCGTTTTTGTATGGCGGGTTATTGTTTCCGAAGACCAAGGAACCGGAGCTTGGACAATTTGAAAAAAGTAGTTGATTATGCTGCGACGATGTCTGACCGAGTTGGCCTAATGGGCGCAGCTATTTCCGATTATCCGGACATAGATTTATTATGTGATTATATTTTGCAGCAAGGATTAAGTATGTCAGTTGCATCGTTCCGAGCGGACTCATTATCGGTTACATTAATGCAATCTCTGGCGAGCAGCGGGCATAAAACGATTACAATTGCCCCGGAAGCCGGGAGTAGCCGCTTGCGCAATATTATCAATAAAAACATTTCTGCAGATGATATAGTCAGGGCGGTTGATTTATCCATCCGTAGCGGTGTAAACAATATACGCTTATACTTTATGATTGGTTTACCGTTTGAGCAAGATCAAGATATTGATGCAATAATAACTATGGCTAAACAAATTAAGCAGCAAATGTCGGCTTTAGGATCGAAGGGAAAATTAACCCTTAGTATTAACCCGTTTGTTCCCAAACCGTTTACCCCATTTCAATGGTTGCCCATGAACGATCTTAAAGATACAGAGTTTAAGCTCAAACAAATAAAGTCCGCACTTAAGTCCATTAAAGGGATAGAAGTACTGGTGGAATCAGTTAAGGAAGCCTACATCCAGGCTGTATTAGCCAGGGGTGACCGGCGTCTGGGAGAATTGCTGATCAAAGCCCATAATAACGGGGGGCCTAAGGGATGGCGTACAGCAATTAAAGGTAGTCAGCTTGATGAATCGTTTTACTTGTATCGCGAGAGAAGTAAAAGCGAAATATTACCTTGGCAGCATATTGATACCGGCGTGACAAACCAGTATTTGCTGCAAGAGTTGGCTAAATCTGCTGAGGAAATTATTACTGTGCGCTGTGCAGACAATTGCCGTCGTTGTGGAGTGTGCAATTAGTTTATTTGAAAGGTGTGAACGGATGAACCAGTTTGTACTTCTTCATAAAGAACCAAGTCTTTGGTATGGGAGTTTTTTGCATATGGCCCAGGCCGGTTTTATTAATGCCATATCAACAAGATTTTCTGGAATCAGCAACGGAAGTTTTGAATCGCTGAATTTAGCATTGCATGTTGGCGATGACCAGCAAAATGTGATAGCTAACCGCCGCATTTTTTGCGAAGCATTGGACCTTAATTTTACCAGGCTTACTACAGCTCAACAGGTTCATGCCGATTATATAGCGGTGGTTAAAGAGCAAGATGCCGGCAAGGGGTCTCAGGCCTATGAGGATGCTCTGCCACAAACCGATGCCCTGATTACGAATATACCAAACTTACCGTTAATGTTGTGTTACGCAGATTGCGTTCCAGTCTTAATCGCTGATCCGGTTAATAGAGCAGTCGGTGTCATACATGCCGGTTGGAAAGGGACTGTTTCATTAATAGTCCAAAAGACAATTGCCGCAATGAACAAAGAGTATGGTACGGAGGCTAAGCACTGTTTGGCCGGAATTGGGCCCGCCATTGGACCGTGTTGTTACCAAGTTGATTCTACTGTTATTAATAGTTTAGCAGAAAACTTTACATCATGGTCTGCTGTTGTAACAAGCAACGGCAATGGTCGATGGAATTTAAACCTTTGGCAGGCAAACATACTGCAGCTGGAACAATGCGGCATTCCCGAATTTAATATCATTAGTAGTAATATTTGCACCTCTTGCAACCGGTCTTTATTTTATTCATATCGAGCTGATGATAAAATTACCGGGAGATTAGGTGCTCTAATTGCAATTACAGATTAGGAGCAAAGTCCTCTTTTGATAAATTTTTATGTTAATCTTCTTAAGCTAGAGGAAAATTATGTTTATCCGCGAATATTGCTAACATGGAGGGGTTGTTAGTGATTGCAGAAAATATTAAAAAATTACACAAAAATATAAATCGTGCTCTAACAGCTCGAATTAGTTGTAATGTTACCCAACAAGTTAAGATAATTGGCGTTACCAAAAATCAAACGGTCGCTAAAATGCAGCAAGCCGTGGATGCTGGGATATTTGCAATTGGGGAAAACCGTGTCCAGGAAGCAACTGAAAAATTTCCACGGTTGGACCGGCCGGTAGAGTGGCATATGATTGGTCATCTTCAGACCAATAAAGTTAAACAATCTGTAAAAATGTTCCAATTGATTCACTCGGTAGATAGCGAGAATCTAGCATTCCAAATTAACAAAGCTGCGGCAAACTTGGGAAAAATACAAGATGTGCTTATTCAAGTCAATATCGCCGATGAACAAACTAAGTTTGGGGTAGCCGAGCAGGAAGTAATGCCATTAGCCCGGTACATAGCTGAACAAAGTAATTTACGTCTATGCGGTTTAATGACAATAGCGCCGCATTTTGATAATGCCGAGCATACGCGTCCTATTTTTCAGGCGGCATATTTGCAATTCATTAAGTTGCGCGAAACGAGTCTGCCGAATACTTGTATCCAATGGTTATCAATGGGAATGAGTAATGATTATGAAATTGCAATTCAAGAAGGGTCGAATCTAATCCGAATCGGTACGGACATTTTTGGGGAACGTGAATACTAGGAGGTATAGCAAATGAAGTTCATGGAGAAAGTTTGGGGAAGCCTAGGGATATTTGAACCTGTTGAGCCAGATGAAAAAATTGATATGCCTGAAACAGAAGTAAAGGTAAAAAAGGCTTCCGGAAATGTGGTTAACTTGCCGACTGTTCCCAAACAAATGCAGGTAATGATTGTAGAACCATTTTCGTTTGATGATGCTCAACAAATTGCTGATTACTTAAAAAGTCGCAAACCGGTTGTTGTTAATTTCGAGAATACAGACAGCGAAATTGCTAAACGAATGATTGACTTTATGAGTGGTACTGCTTATGCCTTAGGAGGAACAATACAAAAGGTTGGCAAGGACATTTTTCTTTGTGCACCATATAATGTTGAAGTCGATTATACAACACAAATCAGCGGATTGAATAATGATTTTAATATATAGAATAAATTAGTTATATCTTGGGAGGTAATTTTATTGCTGCAAACTAAAATCGGATTTATTGGCGGTGGTGCCATAGCGGAGGCACTTATCAACGGAATGATAAAGTCCGGTCTGATTAAGTCTGATCGGATTTTAGTAAGCGATATTTCCAATGATCGATTAGCTTATCTAAAAAATACTTTTGGCTTGGCCGTATGTAACGACAATAAGACAGTTGCCGAACAGGTCGATTTATTGTTTCTATCTATTAAGCCTCAAGTCGCTGATCAAGTCATTAAGGATCTAAAGACTGCTGTTAAAGAAAAGACAATTATAGTTTCAGTTGTGGCTGGTTTTACAATTGATAGGTTGCAGGCAATGCTGCCTAATATTCCTATTGTGCGCGTAATGCCCAATACTCCGGTAGCCGTAGGTGCCGGAATGGCTGCTATCTCACTCGGTACTTTTGCTGATTCACAGGCTGGTGACTTAGTTGCTAAAATTTTTGCTTCGTCCGGTGAGGTTGTAATGGTAGATGAAAAAGTAATGGATGGAGTTACCGGATTATCCGGCAGTGGTCCGGGATACGGATTTTTAATTATTGAAGCTTTGGCTGATGCCGGTGTAAAAGTAGGGTTGCCCCGTAAAACGTCATTAATTTTAGCAGCACAAACATTGCTGGGTGCTGCTAAGATGGTACTAGATACAACAGAGCATCCTGCTAAGCTTAGAGATATGGTTACATCGCCGGCCGGTACAACGATAACCGGTATTCACGTTTTGGAACAACGAGGAGTGCGTGCAGCCATAATTGATGCAGTAATTGCAGCAACTGAACGATCGAAGGAGCTTGGGACAAAGTTATGAATGACCGCGAAAAAATTCTCCGTTACTATCGTGCCAGTGGCGATGAAAACTTGGCAGCAAAATTATTGGATACTGCTGAAACCGTTGTCAGGAATCGAAAGTACAAGGTATCGGAATTTTTAGATCCTTATGCATTAAGCATAGCCGAAACAATTAGCAACCATTTCCAATCTCTGCGTGTTCAAAGTGACGGCGGTTATTTAACTGCCGAAAGAGTAAAAGCGGCGTTTGTTCATGAAGATTTTCCCGGTGCAGTTAATTTTGAGTTGCGAGCAATAGAAATTGTGTGGGACCGGCGTTACTATTCCGTGAGTCATCGAGATGTTCTGGGTGCTCTTATTGGGCTTGGCTGCAAACGGGAAGTAATTGGTGATATACTATTTTCCGATCAAGGCTGTCATGTTGTGGTGGATGCAACTATTGCCGACTTTATAATTCAGCAGCTCAATAAGATCGGTGCGGCTATAGCAACCGTACGGGAGATTGAAATTGAAGACTTAGTTAAGCGGGAAGAAAAGGTAAAAGAAATCAAAACCACAGTTGCATCAATGCGGCTTGACGTAATAGCGGCTGCCGGATTTGGTGTTTCACGTTCACGAATGGCCGCGGAAATATCCGCTGATAAATTAAAAGTAAATTGGCAAGATGCCAAAAATGCAGCTCAACCGGTCAAAACTGGTGACATCATTTCGATGCGCGGACGTGGGCGAATTGAAGTGACCGAAGTATTTGGACAAACTAAAAAAGGTCGATTCAGCATACTGCTCAAACGCTATTTATAAATTGGTGATGAATTAAGGAGGAGAAATTATGTTGACGCCGTTAGATATTCATAATAAAGAATTCAAACGTGGTTTTCGAGGTTATAATGAAGATGATGTTGATGAGTTTTTAGACCGTGTTGTCAAAGACTATGAAAAACTTTTCCAGGAAAATATCGATTATAAGGAGAATATTGAACGTCTTAACAGTAAGTTGGAACATTATCAGCACATGGAAAATACTTTGCATAATACACTGGTGATCGCTCAAGAGACAGCAGAAGAGGTTAAAATTAACGCCAAAAAAGAAATGGAGTTAATGCTAAAGGAAACCGAAATACGTTCCCAAAAAATGCTTGAAGAAACTATGAGCAAGGTGCGCCGCATGACAGCTGAATATGAGGAATTACAGAAACAGGCTCAAGTATTTCGCACGAGATTACGTACTCTTTTGGAAGCGCAAATGGATATGCTAAAACAGTCTGAAGATGATGGTAAGTAGCTTTTTGGATGGTTTGAAAGTTCAGGAGACTTCTTGCGGGATAGTCTTTCATGTGCGTCTTCAGCCACGTGCCAGCCGGAATAGTGTTATGGGTATTTTTGATAATAGTGTAAAAATTTGTTTAACGACTCCACCTGTAGACGGAAAGGCCAACGCTGCTTGTATCGAATTTTTGGCTGGTATTTTTGGTGTAGCTAAAAAGCAAGTGAAAATAGTATCCGGTGATAAAAGCAGAAATAAGATCATTGAGATTGCGGGAATTAATAAGAACATATTTTGGGAGCGCATCACCCCATTCTTGTTATAATATTTGACTAACCTATTTTTTATATGTATAATACTGTTATCTACATAGTTTTAATGGTGATGACAGAGACAGTAGCTAATTCTAACGGTTTCTCAGCGAGCCGGAGACAGGTGTGAGCCCGGTGAAATTGTAGAAGCGAAAATCACTCTTGAACCGCAAGACTGAATATACAGTTAGTAAGTCTTGCCGTCTAACAAGCGTTATTTCGTTAAAAGTGGCAGTATAGTCATTAGGGTGGTACCACGGGTAAATATTCTCTCGTCCCTTATTGGGATTGGGAGTTAATTTTTTTTGGAGGTGTCTGGTGTGGATTATAGTAAAACGTTGAATTTACCGGAAACAGAATTTCCGATGCGGGCAAATTTGCCGGAGAGAGAACCAAGTTATCTTGAATATTGGTACAACGAGGATATTTACAATAAAAAAAGGCAGGCCAGAAAAGGTATGAAAAAGTTTGTGCTACATGACGGTCCGCCTTATGCCAACGGTAATATTCATATTGGTACGGCTTTAAACAAAATTTTAAAAGATATAGTTGTGAAGTATAAATTTTTACAAGGATTTGATGTTCCTTATGTGCCTGGATGGGATACTCATGGCTTGCCAATCGAACACGCTGCGATCAAAAATCTTGGCCTGAACAGACATGAATTAGATCCGTTAACTTTACGCAAAGAGTGTAAAAAGTATGCATTGCAATGGCTGAATGTTCAACGTGACGATTTCAAACGGTTGGGAGTAATTGGCGATTGGGATAATCCTTACATTACGCTTGAACATGAATATGAAGCTGAACAAATTAAAGTATTTGGCGAAATGGCTAAGAAGGGATATATCTATAAAGGGCTAAAAACTGTTTATTGGTGTACACATTGTGAAACTGCCTTAGCCGAAGCGGAGATCGAATATGCCGAAAAGAAGTCCCCGGCAATTTATGTTAAATTCCCGCTTATAGATGATAAAGAATGTTTACCGATTGGAATTGACAAAAAAGATGTTTTTGCCGTCATCTGGACGACAACGCCATGGACATTGCCGGCTAACGTTGCAATTGCAATCCATCCCGAGTTTGATTATTGTTGGGTGAGAAACGGTTCGGAAATTTATCTTATGGCTGAGGGCTTGTTGGCGCAGGTAGCCAAGGAAACCGGTTTGCAGCTTGAAATAATAGCAACTGCTAAAGGTACAGATTTAGAAGGCATGGTATTTAGTCATCCGTTCGTGGACAGAGAATCACCAATTGTTTTAGCTGATTATGTTACCCTGGAGGCTGGTACCGGATGTGTTCACACTGCTCCCGGACACGGTCAGGAAGACTTTGAAACAGGAATGCGCTATAAACTGCCGGTTATAAGCCCGGTTGATCCTACCGGCAAATTTACTACCGAGGGTGGAAAGTTTGCTGGCATGGAAGTGTTTGAGGCTAATGGACCGGTTATTAAGGAATTGGCTGAGCGCGGAGCCTTATTAGGAAAAGGTAGTATTCGTCACCAATATGCACATTGTTGGCGGTGTAAACAACCGATTATTTACCGGGCTACCGAACAGTGGTTTGCCTCTGTTGACGGATTCCGTGAGCTAGCTTTACAAGCGATCACCAACGTAAAATGGATTCCTTCATGGGGTGAAGATAGGATTCACAATATGGTTGCCGATCGCCATGATTGGTGTATTTCCCGCCAACGGGTATGGGGAGTACCAATTCCGATTTTTTATTGTACTCAGTGTAATGAGCATATTGTTAATGATGAAACTATTTCTGCTGTTAGCGAGATGTTCCGCCGCGAAGGGTCGGATTCTTGGTGGGCTAAGCAACCTGAAGAAATTTTGCCAAAAGATTACGTATGCCCGCATTGCGGCCATAATCATTTCCGCAAAGAGACTGATATCATGGACGTATGGTTTGACAGTGGTTCCAGCCATGCGGCAGTTCTAAAAACACGCCAAGAATTGCAATGGCCTGCCGACATGTACTTAGAAGGAAGTGATCAGCATCGCGGCTGGTTTCAATCATCACTTTTAACGTCAGTGGCAACTACCGGCAGGGCTCCTTATGATTCTGTTTTAACCCATGGCTTTGTAGTTGATGGTGAAGGACGTAAAATGTCTAAATCAATTGGTAATGTTATTTACCCTCAAGAAGTAATCAAACAATATGGAGCGGATGTTTTACGCTTGTGGGTTGCTTCAGCGGATTACAAAGCTGATATTCGAATCTCCAATGACATTTTAAAACAATTGTCGGAAGTATATCGAAAAATTCGCAATACTTTTAGATATTTATTAGGGAACCTTTATGATTATCAGCCGGAAACTGATGCTGTTAGTTTTGATAAATTAACGGAAATTGACCGTTGGGTATTATTAAAAATGGAGCAAGTAAGGCAGAAAGTTACTACTGCTTATGAGAATTATGAATACCATATGCTGTATCATACGGTGCATAACTTTTGTACTATTGATTTGAGCGCATTTTATTTAGATATTCTTAAAGACAGATTATATGCTTATAAAGCAGATTCTATTGAACGCCGTGCAGCACAGACTGTGATGTATGAAATATTGGTTTCATTAGTAACAATGCTATCACCGGTTTTGTCATTTACATCCGAAGAAGCTTGGGAGTACATGCCAAAGCAAACCGGCATGCCGGAGAGTATTCAACTTATGGAATGGCCTCAATCGCATCCGGAATATTTGGATGCAGAGTTAGAAAAAAAATGGGATGACATTTTAGATATTCGCAGTTACATTACTAAAGTCTTAGAGAACGCCAGACGAAATAAAGTAATCGGACACTCATTAGATGCGCGTGTTCACTTATATGCAGCAGATGAAATTTTCGCAAAGCTGCAGGCAGTTAAAGAGGATTTAGCGACAATACTCATCGTTTCTAAAGTTACTATTGATTCTTTCGACAAAATGCCAAGTGACATATCACCAATAGACGGCCTTAAATTGGCCGTTGCTGTAGATTCCGCTGAAGGTGAAAAATGTGAACGATGCTGGATTTATAGCGATAGTATTGGATTGGATTCCGATTATCCGACTTTATGTCCACGTTGTTCACAAGCATTGAAATAATTTTTAAAACCCTCACTATTTTCTTAAGGATAGTGAGGGTTAATTTTTTATATAGTTAGTTACCGGATGAATCAACGGTGATTCGGTCATACTATGCAATAAGATTATGGTATTAAAGGAGGTTATGGTTTGCTTCGAAATAAGTTAAAGCATTTCGAAAACAAATTACTGGAAGAAGAGAAACGGATCAAAGATGAATTATCTCAGTTTGAAAAAAGATCATTAAATAATTCACAGAGTTATTCTACAAGCGAGTTGTCAAGTTATGATAATCATCCTGCCGATTTAGGAAGTGAGACTTTTGAGCGGGGCAAAGATATTGCGCCATTAGAAAACTTAAGAATATTATTGGATAAGATCCAGCAAGCACAAGACAATATGCGGCATGGAAAATATGGCATTTGCTTAAAATGCGGTAGGGAAATTAATGATCAGCGGTTGGAGGCAGTGCCGTGGACGAGTGAGTGTATTGATTGTCAAAATATTGACGATGGTTTGCAGTCCAATATTCGACCAATTGAGGAAAAGGTTTTAAGTGTACCCTTTTCCCGCACTTATCTTGATGATGACCAAAGTCAGAACGGATTTGACGGGGAAGATGCATTTCAAGCTGTTCAGCGGTATGGTACGTCAGATACTCCTCAGGATTTGCCGGGAATGCATGATTATAAACAACTTACCACAGATGATAGTGAAGGCGGTATAGTTGATAGAACAGATTCGATCCCCGATGATTTTAGTGAGATGAATTTAAGAGGTAAGCGGGAGAAGAACAATAACCGAGCATAGGTCGATAAGCTCGGTTATTTTATTAATAACAAAAAATAGGCAGGAAAAAAAGTATAATTAGCCAAGAGAGAACAACATTGGCTGTTAATCTGATATGATATAACAGATAGGAAATGGGGGGGTTATGATGGCAGAGCCTAAGGTTAGAGATATATACATTATGAAAATATTAGTCTTAGGCTTGTCGGTCGCAGCCTATTTTTATATACCGGGAGTAAGAGCGTTTATTGAGCAAGGAATCAGCTATTTAAAACATAATGAATATGAGCAGTTGCGAAATTTGATCCTTTCGTACGGTATGTGGGCGCCGATTACGAGTATTGTTCTAATGTCTGTACAATCCTTGGTACCGTTAGTTCCAGGAATTGCAGTCACGATTGCCAATGCCTGGATTTTCGGCTGGTTTGCCGGTTCAATTTATTCCTGGATTGGAGCGTTAGTTGGTGCTTTGCTTGATTTTGGTATTGCCCGTTGGTATGGCCGTCCGGTAATAGAAAAGTTGGTAAACTCAAAGTGTTTGAATATGACGGATGTATTTTTCCACCGGCATGGAGTTGCAGCTGTATTTATAACCCGTTTAACTCCGGTTGTGCCGTTTAAAATAATTAGTTACGGAGCAGGCTTGACGGCTATCTCCGTTCAAGAGTATATCATGGCTACCGGTATTGGACAGACACCTGGAATTGTCTTATATTCAATCTTAGGCCAAAATATTCGTCGAAGTGTTTGGGCTACGGTCGTTATTACAATATTACTAGTTGCAGTAGGTATATTAGCTTATCGATACCGCGAATCTATCGAAAAATATCTTTGTCGTCCAAGTAAATAGCATTTGCTTTACGTTTTGGCGTTTTTTTTGTATTATGGTAGATAGATGTTGCACATTTACTTATGATAAACTTATAAATATTGATAGGAGATATTACAAATGCTTACTTTTTGGGTTGCAATGATCGTTGTATTGATTGATCAATTGTCAAAGTATTATATTCAACTTCATTTTACCTTAGGATCATCGTTGCCGGTGGTTCCGGGCTTATTCCACATCACCTACATTTTGAACCCGGGAGCTGCTTTTGGCATTCTTGAGAATCAGCGCGTATTTTTTATTATTATTGCAGTTGTTATGCTTGGAACCATTGTCTATATTTATCCTCGGTTGCCAAAGGGACTGCCGTTTTTAACAGTTGGTGTCGGTCTGCTGGTGGGCGGTACAATTGGTAATGTAATTGACCGTGTTCAAACAGGACATGTTGTCGATTTTTTTGATTTTCGCATTTGGCCGGTATTTAATATTGCTGATATTGCGATTTGTATTGGCGTTACCGCAATTATTTATACTATGCTTGTAATGTCTTATAAAGAGGATGAACAAAGTGGGTAAACCAGAATACGATCTATTAGTTGAAAGTAGCGATTCGCTTGCTGGAGTTCGAATTGATGTTTATTTAGCCGAAAAAATACCGTTGTCCCGATCACATATTCAACGTTTGATTTCTGATAGCAAAATATTGGTTAATCAAAAACCATGTAAAGCTAATTATAAAGTACAACCTGCAGACCGGATAACCGTAGAACAAACAGTTCCACAGACCATCGAATTAATCCCCCAAGCAATTCCTTTACAGATTATTTATGAAGATAAACATATTATTGTAATAAATAAGCCCCGCGGAATGGTTGTCCATCCGGCTGCCGGAAATCAGAGCGGAACGTTGGTTAATGCTTTATTGGAGCATTGTCGGGACTTATCCGGTATAAATGGGGTTATTAGGCCGGGAATTGTGCACAGGCTGGATAAGGATACTTCTGGAGTTATGGTCGCTGCTAAGAATGACAGTGCCCATATTAGCTTAGCACAGCAAATAAAGCAGCGTACTGCAACCAGGAAGTATGTTGCAATTGTTCATGGTTGTATTGGCGAAGAACATGGTGAAATTAATGCGCCGATTGGCCGGCATCCAACTGATCGTAAGAAGATGGCTGTTGTTTTTAATAATTCGCGACAAGCCACTACTTTATTTAAGGTTATTCAACGTTATAACCGCTATTCGGTAGTCGAGTGTAAGCTGTTAACAGGCAGAACACATCAAATACGTGTACATATGACTTATATTGGCCATCCGCTGGTAGGAGATCCGAAATATGGGCCTCAAAAGAAACGATATCCCATTATTGGTCAGGCCTTGCACTCGCAACAGTTGCTGCTTGCTCATCCGGTTACCGGGGAAGAAATGGTATTTACAGCGCCATTACCTGATGATATGAAAGAAATATTAAGAATGATTCAAAATGAAAGGAGATGATCGGCATTGGGAGATATGATTGAAAAAACATTGATAATGGATCAACAGGCGATTAGAAGAGCCGTGATCAGAGTAGCGCACGAAATTGTTGAGAAAAATAAAGGTATCACAAATTTAGTTTTGATTGGAATTCGAACCAGAGGGCTGCCGTTAGCTAGGCGCTTAGCTGAAGAAATCAGAAAAATTGAGGGATCAGATGTTCCGGTTGGTGTTCTCGATATCACTTTATACCGGGACGATTTATCGACATTGTCTTACCAGCCAATTGTTCACGGTACACAAATACCGGTAGACTTAAACGATAAAACTGTGGTTTTGGTCGATGACGTATTGTATACCGGAAGAACAGTGCGGGCTGCGCTTGATGCAATTATGGATTTAGGACGTCCGCAGGCAATTCAACTAGCTGTATTGGTTGATAGGGGACATCGGGAATTGCCAATTCGAGCAGATTTTGTTGGAAAGAATGTCCCGACTTCTCATCGGGAGATAATTAGTGTTCAGCTTTCCGACGTTGATGACAATGAAAAAGTTATTATTGCAGAACTGGCTGATTAAGCTGATTTAAAAGTACCCAATCTTAACGGAAAAGTATAAAAGCTCCTGTGGTTAAAGAGAAATCGTACAACCAGCAGGAGCTTTTATTATATTGTCAATAAATTATCTATTCTCTAGGCAAATTTTTTCAGTATCGGAGCTGCTTTTCTTTGCCCACCAGGTTGCTAATATCGGCCCGGAAATATTATGCCAAACGCTAAAAATTGCACTTGGCAAAGCAGCCACAGGTGTCAGATAAGTCATGGCCAGTGCTGCACCTAAACCCGAATTTTGCATACCTACTTCAATTGAAACGGCTCTGGATTTTGATTCACTCATATTGCCGAATTTTTTTGCAAATAGATAACCAAGTAAATAACCGGCTGCATTGTGCAGAATGACACCAATAAATACAGTTGCAGCTACCGCGGCAAGTCGAGCTGCACTGGCAGCAACTACTACCATGACTATGGTAATGATTGAGAAAATAGATACAAGTGGAACTATATTTACATATTCTTGCACAAATTTGTTAAATAAATGTCGGACTATTACGCCTAATATTACCGGCAATAAAACAATCTTAACAATTGACAGCAATAAGGCCGTTGCATTGACCGGAATGAATTTCCCTCCCAGCCATAAAAACAAATAAGGAGTTACGAATGGAGCCAGTAATGTACTGACTGAAGTAAGTGTTACGGATAGAGCGACGTCTCCTTTACCCAGATACGTCATGACGTTAGAGGCGGTTCCGCCTGGAACACAACCGACTAAAACAAAACCGGCAGCAAGAGCAGGGGATAAGCCTAGAGTTGTTGCCAATAAATAGCCGATTACCGGCATTACAGTAAATTGCATAACGACGCCAATAAATACATCTTTCGGGCGTTCAAAAACCGCTGAAAAGTCGTTTTTGGTAAGGGTAAGCCCCATCCCCAGCATAACGGTACCAAGCAATAATGGAATTGCCGGAGCTAAAGGCTTAAATACAGGGGGAAAGGTATAGGCTATTGCCGCTGCCAATATGACCAATATGGCAAAATAATTATTGCATAGTTTGGCGAATTGTTCTAATTTATTCATGTCTACACTCCTCATAATATATAATAATAATTAAAATTCCAAGGGTTTTAATACTGCACCGGTTGCAGCGGACGTTACCAGACTGCTATAACGGGCTAAATATCCGGATCTAACTTTAGGGTGCGGTTTTTGCCAGGCGGACTTCCTAACATCAAGCTCTTGTTGGTCGAGTCTTACATTTAATTTTCTGGCAGGAATATCAATTTCAATTGTATCCCCGTCTTGAATCAAAGCGATATTGCCGGCAGCACTGGCCTCCGGGGAAATATGTCCAATACAGGCGCCGCGGGTTGCTCCAGAAAAGCGGCCATCAGTCAACAAGGCTACTTCTTTGTCCAGACCCATTCCGGCTAAAACGGCGGTTGGATTTAACATTTCCCTCATTCCCGGTCCACCTTTCGGACCTTCATAACGAATTACCACTACATCTCCTTTCTTTATTTTTTTGTTCATAATTGCATTGATTGCCGCTTCTTCCGAATCAAAGACTTTAGCGGGGCCGACATGTCGTAACATTTCTTCAGCTACAGCGCTTTCTTTGACAACTGAGCCAAGCGGTGCAAGATTGCCGCGTAAAATGGCAATTCCGCCGGTAGGACTGTAAGGATTTGCTACAGTTCGGATGACGTCGTTTCTTAAGATTTTGCTATTTGCAATATTTTCGGAAACCGTTTGACCGGAAACCGTTGGAAGGCTTGTATCGATTAACCCAACTTTTGCTAATTCGGACATTACGGCCTTAATTCCGCCGGCTTCATTCAAATCTTGCATATGATGGCAGCCAGCCGGACTTAACTTAGTCAGATAGGGGGTTTTTTTACTCATTTGGTCAAATAATTCTAGCTCCAACTCAATTCCTGCTTCGTAAGCAATGGCCGGTAAATGTAAAACCGTATTGGTGGAGCCACCAATCGCCATATCTAAGACAATTGCATTAACAAAAGCATTCTTGGTCATAATTGATCTTGGTGTTATATTTTTATGGATTAGATCCATAATTTGCTTGCCGGCAATTTTTGCCAACATTCTTCTGGCTCCCAGATTTACCGCAGGTACAGTTCCATTGCCATGAAGAGCCATACCCAAGGCTTCGCTGAGACAATTCATGGTATTGGCTGTAAACAATCCGGCGCAGGAGCCACACCCAGGACACGCCGCCGATTCGATTTCTTCTAATTGAGCTGCAGATATTTTTCCTGCTTCAAATTGACCGGCAGCTTCAAAAACATTACTGACACTTATATCTTTGCCTTGGTAACGACCGGCCATCATGGGACCACCGCTGACTAAAATTGCGGGAATATTTACCCGCGCTGCAGCCATTAACATACCGGGTACGATCTTATCACAATTGGGAACAAGTACGAGCCCGTCTAATTTATGACCAATAGCCATAGTTTCAATGCTATCGGCGATTAATTCACGGCTGGCTAATGGATATTTCATACCTTCATGTCCCATAGCAATGCCGTCACACAAACCGATTGCCGGAAATTCGACGGGTGTTCCGCCGGCGGCCAAAATTCCGTGTTTTACAGCTTGGGTAATTGTATCGAGATGAAAGTGTCCGGGAATAATTTCATTTTGAGCATTTACAACACCGATCAACGGCTTGCTTAGATCTTCCTTAGTGTAGCCCATAGCATAAAACAGTGCACGATGAGCAGCACGGGTAGAACCCAATTTTACTTCATCACTTATCATTTTTAAGCACTCCTTATTGGATAATTAATATAAAAAGCCTCTTGCCTTGACTGACGTCAAAGGGGCAAGAGGCTATTCTCCGCGGTACCACCCTTATTATCCTGCGTTTATAGCAAGACATCTCGTTGGGTCTAGATAAACCCTAGCAAAATAACGGTTGCACTCAAAAATGAGTCGATTCCGGCAAAAACTTACTATTATTTCAGTTTTGCAGTTCAAGAGGGATTAGATTCATATTTTTGTTACCGGTTCACAGCTTCTCCGGTTCTCTGAAAACAAAGTTATATGAAACATGGTCTCTATCATCACTTTTTAAAAGTATATTCAATTTTGATATTACAATTAGTATTCTTAAATAATGTATTATTTTTGATATTGTAAACTTATAATAGATATTTGTCAAGGCACAAAATTATATAATTATAAAAAAATGCGAAATGAATATAAATCTTACCCAAAAATAATTGATAACAGGATAAACTATATTATAATAGAAAATATTAACTATACCAGTATAAATCATTAGGAAGGTGATATGAATGCAAACAAGACTTACAACATTGCTCGGCATAAAATATCCAATTATTCAGGGTGGAATGGCTTGGGTATCTGATTCAAAGCTGGCCGGTGCGGTTTCCAACGCCGGTGGGGCAGGAATTATTGGTAGTGGGGGGAGAACAACTGAGTGGGTTAAGGAAGAAATTAATAAGATTAAGCTTCTGACAGACAAGCCGTTTGGTGTAAATGTAATGCTGATGGCTCCCAACAAAGATGAAGTCGTGGACGTTATTTGTCAGGAAAAGGTGAGTTTTGTTACTTTAGGGGCAGGAAATCCGGTACCATACATCAAAAAATTCCAGGAAGCTGGTATTAAGGTAATTCCAGTCGTACCAAACCTAAAATTGGCGATGAGAATCGAAACTAGTGGTGCTGATGCAATGGTTGTTGAAGGAATGGAAGCAGGCGGGCATATCGGGACATTAACAACGATGGCCTTGATGACAAACGTCCTGCCCAAAATTGGAATTCCGGTTATCGTTGCCGGCGGTATTGCTGACGGACGAGGGATTGCGGCAGCTTTAATGATGGGAGCTGCCGGTGTTCAAATCGGCTCAAGGTTTATTATGACTAGTGAATGTCCAATGCATGCTAATGCCAAAGCTAAAATTCTAGCTGCAACTGATACTGATTCTGTTGTCACCGGCTATTCACGGGGGCATGGTGTACGTGGACTGAGAAATAAGTTTACTGATGCTTTTATGGAGTTAGAAAGGAAAGGAGCTCCTCAGGAAGAATTGGACAGAATATCTACAGGGACCAACCGGTTAGCAGCTTGTGACGGCGATGTTGATAACGGCTTGGTTCAAGTTGGACAGAGTTTGGTTGTACTCGACAAAATTCAGTCTGTGCAGGATGCGGTAGAAGAAATGATGAAGCAAACAGTCGAATGTCTAACAAGCGCAGGTAGCTTGGTGAAATCCATTTAATTGTACTTTGATACGGTAGGAAATGCCAACATTTATATACTCTAAGCCCTATGATTTGTTGGCTTTGCTGATTGCCGGCAAGAGAATATGCTTTGATATTAATGGGACTATGATATTTATCATAGTCCCATACATTTTTTTATTATGATTTTGGCTTAAGAGACATTGCCAACTTTTCATCGGGAGTAATGTATATTGTGTTTTGATTGGTGTAAATTACATAGCCAGGTTTTGCTCCGGAAGGCTTTTTTACAAAGCGACGCCTGGTGTAGTCAACCGGAACATTAGCCGATTGTCTGGCTTTACTGTAGTAACTGGCTAAGATGGCGGCACTATTTAATGCTTTTTCAGATGGTTCCCGGCCTTCGCAATGAAGAATTACATGTGAACCCGGTATATCTTTTGTATGAAACCAATAATCGTCAGGACGCGCGATCTTGAAAGTTACCATGTCATTCTGACGGTTGTTTTTGCCAACAGTAATTTTAAATCCATCATCTGTATAGAACTGCCTTGGCAGGGCAGCGGACGATTCATTTTTGGGGGACATATTTTTTACTTTAGTTTTGGCTGGGAATAATTCTTGGCGAATTTCCTTGATTTCCTGGATAGTTTCGGCTTGATCAAGGGCTAACTCAACTGATTCATAATATTGCTTTTCCTGCTGGCTGGCAGATAATTGACCAGCCAATATTCCTTGAGCTCTTTTAAATTTGTTATACTTTGCGTAATAGCGTTGAGCATTTTCAATTGCAGTGTGCTGAGGATCAAGCTGAATGACTATCTCTGCCGTATTTTTACTATTATACAAATCAGGAAGGCTAATCTCGCTCATCCCGCGGGAAATAATATGAGCAAAGGCCATAATAAGATCGGCTTGTTCCCGATATTCTTCCGCTGTGCTTGCATCGGCAAGCTCTTTTTTTATTACTTGCAGCTTGCGGTCAATTTTATTTATTTCTTGGCCGATCAATTTTTTAAGGCTGTCTTTTTCATCATGGTGGGTACCTCGTTGATTAAGCGAAAAATCTGCAGCATCATTCATGGAAGTAAAAGATATAGTACGGTTCGGAATATCAATGTGTTTTAGCGGAAAAGCGGTTATACCTTGCACTGCCTCTTTTTCATTAAGCAGTACAGTTGGCTTTATCGCTGCACTTTTGATACTCTTTACGATATTTTCGAGAGTTTGTATCAGCGATTGGATAGCTGATTGATCTAGGCATTGCGGTAATATGTTCTCAGTAAGTCCGGCGCGCCACAAAATTTCTTTGGCAGTAAGCGGACCAATACCTATTCCGGTGTTAATTATTGCTTTTGCTAATGGGACTTGTTGTTGCTGCAAAATCTTAACAAAATATTGGGGAGAAGCTTCGAGAATGTTGATTCTATCCTGGTGTGGGGGTGGTGAATAAGCTATGCCGGGAAGAATTTGGCGGAATCGGTTTTGGTTGATTCCTACATGTTTTATTGCATCGATAATATTTTGATTTATGCAAAATATTATATTGCTGTGCTTACCCATGAGCTCAATAGTAATGCATTTCGTTTCGATAATATTCCGTTTGTCTTTTACATCAATTTGAATTTCAACAATTCTGTCCAAAGATTTTTGTACTAACCTGCCGATTCGGCCGTCTTCTAAATGCTTTCTTAACAACATGCAAAAGGCTGGCGGGTTTGCTGGGTTTTCGGGTAAATTGTGTTGCGCAATTAACAGACAGGGATGTTGAGGGTCGGCTGATAGTAGTAAGGGAAAGCTGCTTCCGTTATTGCGAACCCATATAATTAACGAAAATTTACCAGGCTGAAAAATTTTCTCGATTCTTCCGCCAATTAAGAGTTTATTCAAGTCATCAACAACTAACTTAAGGGACAAGCCGTCAATTTTCATGTTTTCCTCCAGAAAAATCACTGAATAGTGCCGTCGTTTACTAGGCTAATTAAGGTCTAATCCTATTATAAACCGAATAACATGAAAAGACAGAAAATTTTTTGCGAGGTGGACCCGGTGAAACAACAGTGGCATTGCAGAAACGTATCGGAGATTGTTGAGCATTTCTCCACCAATATAATTGACGGTCTGACGACCTCTGAAGTAGAAAAACGTCTGGACAAGATAGGGTATAATGAATTAAGGCAAGTACCAAATAAATCACTGTTACTCAAGTTTATTCTGCAATTTCAAGATTTTATGGTGCTGGTACTGCTTGGTGCAACTTTGATATCAGCATTGTTAGGTGAGTACGTTGATGCATTAACTATATTAGCAATTGTAATGGTAAATGCCATATTAGGCTTTATTCAAGAATACCGCGCCGAACAATCTCTTAGTGCATTAAAAAAACTGTCTGCGCCGCATGCCAGGGTTATACGTAACGGGGTGGTGCAGCGGGTTCCAACTTGTGAATTGGTTCCTGGAGATGTGTTGCTCTTAGAGTCCGGTGATAAGGTAGCAGCAGATGCGCGAATAGTTGATACGCAAAACTTAGAGGTAGAAGAATCAGCTTTAACAGGAGAATCGCTACCAGTCAGAAAAAGCAATAGCTGTAAATTATCCGACGAAACGCCTGCTGCGGACAGAACAAATATGGTTTATGCTGCTACAAGCGTTACTAGAGGACGAGGTAAAGCTATTGTTTGTTCGACAGGTATGCAGACTGAAGTTGGCCGTATTGCCGATTTGCTGCAAAACGTACAGGAAGAAAAAACGCCGTTGGAGAAAAGACTCGACAGACTTGGCAAATGGCTGGTATGGGCCTGTCTTTTTATTTGTTTAGTTGTTGTGATAACCGGTGTCATTAAAGGCGAGTCTTTGTTTTTAATGTGTATGGCCGGTATTAGTTTGGCTGTTGCCGCTATTCCCGAAGGTTTACCGGCTATTGTTACGGTTTCGTTAGCTTTGGGCATGCAAAGAATGATTAAACGCAATGCAATTGTAAGAAAGCTGCCGGCAGTCGAAACGTTGGGATGTGTTACGGCAATTTGTTCTGATAAAACCGGGACATTGACTCAGAATGCAATGACGGTGCGAAAAATAATGGTAGATGAAAAAACGTATGAAATGACAGGTAGTGGTTATAATTTGCATGGCGAGCTATTACTTAACGGTAAACCCGTCGAAAAAGCAGATTACTCACTACACCAGTGCTTGTTAATAGGCTGTTTGTGTAATAACAGTATATTAAAACGTAACAAAGTAGGAATTAGCGGGTTATGGCGAAATATCGATGAGAAATGGGAAATTGAAGGAGATCCAACCGAAGGAGCATTAATTGTAGCGGCAGGTAAGCTTGGTATTTGGCGGGATAACATTGAGAAAAATCAAACGAGAGTTGCTGAAATTCCTTTTGAATCAGAACGCAAAAGAATGTCAGTCATCTATCGGGATAAGACTAATCAACATACCGTATATCTGAAAGGAGCACCGGACACAATTTTAGAAAAATGCCGCTATTATTTACAAGATTCCAGACGCGTAGATCTAAATGAAAATAAGCGGCAAGAATTAATGCAGCAAGTAGACGAATTGGCTAAACAATCACTGCGTATTTTGGCTGTTGCCTTTCGGTCAATTTTACCCGCTGAAGCGGCCCGATTTGAAGAACAAAGTGAAAATAATCTTATCTTTGCCGGGCTAATTGGTATGATTGATCCGCCACGCACCGAGGCTAAACATGCAATTATGCTTTGTAAGCAAGCCGGAATTAAAACCATTATGATAACCGGCGATCATAAAAATACGGCAATGGCCATTGCCGAGGAATTAAAAATGATTGGTGACAAGGAACTTGCTTTAACAGGAAATGAGCTTGATAGCTTAACTGATAAACAATTAGGAGAAATGGTTGACAGAGTTGCTGTATATGCAAGGGTGTCACCAACGCATAAGCTGAGAATTGTAAAAGCTTTAAAAAAGCGAGGACATATTGTGGCAATGACTGGTGATGGAGTAAATGATGCTCCCGCCATAAAGGAAGCTGATATTGGTATTGCTATGGGACTCAGTGGAACAGAAGTAACGAAGGAGGCATCGTCTATAATTTTAGCCGATGATAATTTTGCAACCATCGTTGCAGCCGTAGAAGAAGGACGCGGAATATATGATAATATCCGAAAGTTTATCCGCTATTTGTTGGCTTGCAATCTAGGCGAAGTTCTTACTATGTTCGGAGCTTCGTTAGTCGGATTTCCCTTACCAATGATACCTGTGCAGGTCCTATGGGTCAATCTGGTGACAGATGGGTTGCCGGCTATGGCGTTAGGCATAGACCCCAAAGATCAATATATTATGCAGAGACCTCCGCGAAGTCCTGGGGAAAGTGCTTTTTCCCGAGGATTAAGTAAGAAAATTCTAGCCCGTGGTTTTCAAATTGGGGTTAGTAGCTTAGCTGTCTTTGCTTTTGCCTATTTTTATCGGCAAGATTTAGTTTTGGCAAGAACAATGAGTTTAACGACATTAGTATTTTGCCAAATGTTTCATGTTTTTGATTGCCGGTCAGAAATTCAAACAGTGTTTGAATATAATCTGGGAACAAACCGTTATTTGGTTTTAGCTGTATTATGTTCGATATTAATGCAAGTTACATTAATTTACCATCCAATACTACAAACTGTTTTTTCAACAAAACCCATAATGGCTTTTGATTGGGGAATAATTTTAATGGTTTCCGGTTGGACTTTTATTGTTGCTGCCATAAAAAGAATAATTAGAGGTAAAAAAATTCGGCAACCAAGTTTTATTCAGTAGTAACAGTGTTATAATAGATGGAAAAAAGATATGCAGGAGGAAAATATGCGTTTCAGTAAATGGCATGGATTAGGTAATGATTTCGTAATTATTGACGGATTTGAGGAGAGTATTAACGATTTAAGATTAGCTGAATTTGCTGTTAAAGTTTGTAACCGGCATTTTGGAGTCGGCGCGGATGGGGTAGCTTTGATTTTACCATCAGCTATTGCAGATTTTCGTATGCGATTAATTAATTCCGACGGCAGCGAAGCAGAAATGTGCGGCAATGTGATTAGATGTGTTGCCCGGTATATGGTCGATAAAGGTTCAATAACTCATAGCAAAATGTCTGTTGAAACCTTAGCCGGTATCATTAAGCCGGAAGTAATGACTAATACCCCCGATACTGTTCGTGTTGACATGGGTGAACCACGGTTATCGCGAGGTACTATACCGATGATTGGGAATCCTAATGAACAGGCTATTGCAGTCCCTTTGCAAATTGATGATCAAGTATTTATGATTACAGCAGTATCAATGGGGAATCCTCATTGTATAATTTTTGTTGATGATTTAGCAAAAGTTAAATTGGAAGAAATTGGGCCGCGGGTTGAAAAACACGGTTTCTTTCCTAAAAAAACAAATGTTGAATTCGTTCAGATAATTGATCGGGCTAATGTGCGTATGCGTGTATGGGAACGCGGTGCGGGAACAACTTTGGCCTGTGGTACCGGAGCCAGTGCAACTTTAGTAGCTACTGTACTTAATAATAAAACAGACCGGCAGGCTAATATAGTTTTAGACGGAGGGACGTTAATGATTGAATGGGCCGGCGATAATCATGTCTACATGACCGGCCCGGTGGCAAGAGTATTTAATGGTGAGTATTTGGGATAATTAGCTGGCGGCTTATTTATTTTAAGAAAAAAGGAAAAAATCCCATGCTTCTCGTAATAGGTAGGAGGAGGTGTATTTATGCGAATTTTAAAAATAACAGTTATTATGCTGTTATTGTTAACAAAATCCGTAATGGCAGTTTCACCTATTACCATGTCAATTGTGCATGAAGCCCAAGAATATGGAATTAATCAAGCCAAAAATGATTCGAGAAATATTTTGGATGCTTGGACAGTTTATGAAGAAAAAGTCGTCAAGCTTAATCCTACGGCTGAGAAGGCTTGTATTTACACTCCATACCTACTATTAGCATTGGATGCCCGAGAAAAATTTCTTAAAGGAGAAAAAGTTCGGTTGTTGGACAGCAGGGCGGTTCTTAACAACTATGCCGGCACATTAGTGTTTAGTGCAGTATTATTTGGTAATACGCCGGATTTTACGGACGGTTTAATGGTGGTTTTGCGACAGAATAAGAAGATTATTAAAGCTTATCAAGTTATTTATTCTAAAGAACAGTTGATTAAACAGTCTGGTAAAAATAGACTATATACAAAAAATTGCTATTTTTATTTTAAAGAGCGGGACATTGCTTTAGCAAGACCGGTTACTTTGACTATATATGGCAAACACAAGCCCCGCAATTTTTATTTTAACTTGCCAAAATTCAAATGATGGCAATAAAGGAATTATTAGCTAAGTAGCGAAAATAACATGGTTAACCAGACTAATTATTCGTTCTGTCGCTAATACTAACATACTGAAGGGGTGTTATGGTGCTTAAAAGCATGACCGGTTTCGGCCGTGGCGAATACTTGGACAAGGAACATCGTTTTTTGATAGAAGTTAAGGCAGTGAATCATCGTTTCAATGAAATTGTTATTCGGATGCCAAAAAATTTAGGCCAATTGGAAGATAAAATCAGAAGGTATATTGCGCAGGAATTGCCGAGGGGGAGAATTGATGTTTTTGTATCTGTTGATGAGTATAGCTCCCAACAGCGCGTAATTCGAGTTGACAAAGAATTGGCATTAGCTTACTATAATGGTCTAAGGGAGCTTGAACGATCCGTTTGGGGATCGGATAAAAAAATCGATGAGCAATATTTATTTAATATAGCAAAATTCCCTGATGTATTAAAAGTTGAAGAATTTGCGGAAGAGGCTGAGTTGTTATGGCCAAAGCTGCATGAAGCGCTTCAGGTTGCAACAAAAAACCTGCTTATTATGAGGAAAACTGAAGGAGAGAATATCGAACGTGATTTACGTATGCGAATCGATAAATTGGAGCAGCAGGTCGGCCTTATAGAATTGCGTGCTCCGGAGATAGTCTCTGAATATCGTAACAAATTACTTGATCGAATGCGGGATATTTTGCAGAGTGTTGGGGCGCACCCTGAGGATAACCGTATATTACAAGAGGCTGCACTGTTTGCGGATCGAATAAGTATTACCGAAGAATTAGTAAGGTTAAAAAGCCATATTGATCAGTTCAGAAATAATTTAGGCTCAATAGGAGCAGTAGGGAGGAAGTTAGACTTCATTATTCAGGAAATCAACCGGGAAACGAATACAATTGCCTCCAAATCCAATGACTATCAAGTTGCAAATATTGTCGTAGAGATAAAAAGTGAAATAGAAAAGGTCAGAGAGCAGATTCAAAACATAGAGTAATATAGGAAGCATTTTAATCAATGTAATGGATAGTAGGAGGAGTCTAATTTATGGAGATAAAACTAATCAATATTGGTTTTGGTAATATTGTTTCAGCGAATCGTATTGTCTCAATTGTTAGTCCGGAGTCTGCCCCCATTAAAAGAATAGTGCAAGAGGCTCGGGATAGAGGAATGCTCATAGACGCTACATTTGGCAGAAGAACCAGAGCAGTAATTATTACCGACAGTGATCACGTAATTTTATCGGCAGTACAACCCGAAACGGTAGCACATCGGTTGTCAAGCAGAGATATTGATGATACGGCAGAATAGTGGGAAGGGGATTTCTTTTAGTTATGATTCAGCAAGGAATATTGATTGTCTTGTCCGGTCCGTCAGGAACCGGGAAAGGTACAATTTGTAAACAATTGTTGCTATGTAATCAGCAGCTACAATATTCGATTTCTGTTACGACGCGTGAACCACGCAGTAATGAAGTTAATGGAATTAATTATTGGTTTACTTCACATGCCGAGTTCGAACAGATGATACATGCGAATGAATTGTTGGAATGGGCTCAAGTCTATGACAATTATTACGGTACTCTCCGTAGTTATGTATGTAACAATTTGGATCAAGGCCGCGATGTCATTCTTGAGATTGATACGCAAGGTGCAATGCAGGTTAAAGCAAAGTTCCCACAAGGCGTATTTGTTTACATTGTTCCTCCGTCGCTAGATGAATTAGCTAATAGAATATATAAACGAGGAACTGATAACTTAGAATCTATATCCAAACGTCTTAGCTCCGCCAGTAAAGAGTTAGTAAGTGCAATGAATTACGATTATGTTGTTGTCAATGATGAAGTTGATGTTGCTGTGAAAAAAATTTGTGCTATCATTGAAGCAGAAAAATTGAAAGTACAGCGCAATATTGGATTAATTGAAGCGATATGTCATAATCAATTGTAGTTGGAAGGAGGAATTTTTAAATGATTGAACCGTCGTTAGATACTATTGTACATAAAGTTGACAGCAAGTATACACTTGTAGTTTTAGCAGCCAAACGGGCACGTGAAATTTTGAATGGAGATAGTCCGCTGGTTGATTGCAAATCAAATAAACCGGTAACGATTGCTTTGCAAGAATTGGCAAAAAATAGAATTACTTTTGAGCGGACGAAATCAGGCATTAAGTAGGAGGCTATCATGTTGCAAGGAAAGAATATCGTCTTAGGAGTAACAGGCGGTATTGCAGTTTATAAATCTGTAGAAATTGTAAGTCGTTTACGAAAAGCTGGAGCTCAAGTTAAGGTTATTATGACGGAAGCAGCTGCAAAATTTGTTACGCCTTTGACATTTAGAGAAATTAGTCAGAATCCTGTGTCTGTAAGTATGTGGACAGAGGTTGCTAATTGGAATGTTGAGCATATTGCGTTAGCTGGTTGGGCTGATTTGTTTTTAATTGCACCGGCTACAGCCAACTTTATCGGGAAAGTAGCAAATGGTATTGCTGATGACATGTTAACTACTACCGTCATGGCTACCCGGGCCAAAGTAATTATCGCTCCTGCTATGAATACTAATATGTTTGAAAATCCTATTGTTCAAGAAAATATAAAAAAATTGATACGGTTAGGTTATGTAATAATTCCACCGGCGACGGGAAAATTAGCTTGTGGAACAGAAGGAAGCGGGCGTTTACCTGAGCCTATTGATATTGTTACGGTATTAACAAGCTTGCAGCGTCGACAACTGCAATCCTTAAGAGGGAAAAAGGTTGTTGTCACGGCGGGAGGAACACAAGAACCAATTGATCCTGTTCGTTATGTTGGAAATAATTCCAGTGGCAAAATGGGTTATGCGGTAGCTAAGATAGCTAAGTCAAGAGGCGCAGAAGTGGTTTTAGTTTCAGGCCCTACATACTTACCTGATCCCCCTGGGGTGAAAGTGATCAGAGTAAAGACAGCACTCCAAATGCGTGATGCGGTATTAAATGAATATTCTGATGCGGATATTGTTGTCAAGGCTGCGGCTGTTGCCGATTATCGACCCCAACAAACAGCTGAACAAAAAATAAAAAAATCTGATTCAAATCTAACAATTGTTTTAGAAAAGAATCCAGATATTTTGTTAGAGTTAGGGCAGAAAAAAACAAAACAATTTCTGGTAGGCTTTGCTGCGGAAACCCAAGAATTATTAGCAAATGCAAAGGAAAAATTATTGAAGAAGAATTTAGATATGATCATTGCCAATGATGTTACTATTGCGGGGGCCGGATTTAATGCCGATACTAATATTATAAAAATGATATTAACGGATGGAACTGTTATAGAATTACCGCAATTGTCTAAAGAAGAAGTAGCTGAAGAAATATTTAACAGAATTGAATCTTTATTGCCGGTACGTTCTTGATTTTTTTCAATTAATCGATTAGAATATTAGCGGTATGGATAAAATGAATATTGTATCTCATCAAGAGTTGGCGGAGGGACTGGCCCGATGAAGCTGCGGCAACCTTTGGCTTGGCCAAAACGGTGCTAATTCCTGCAGAAATAGTAAAGCTGCAAGATGGGTTGTTTATTAACCTCCCATTATGGGAGTTTTTTTACTATAGGAGGTGTTATTGATGGATAAAACTAAAAAATTGTTTACTTCAGAATCTGTTACTGAAGGTCATCCTGACAAAATGGCTGATCAAATATCTGATTCTATTTTAGATGCCATTATAGAACAGGATCCGATGGCTCGTATTGCCTGTGAGACACTGGTTACGACAGGCCAGGTTCATGTTGTAGGCGAGATTACTACTGACTGTTATGTAGATATACCTAAAATTGTAAGAAAAACAATAAAAGAAATCGGTTATACACGTGCTAAGTATGGTTTTGATAGTGAAACATGTGGAATTTTAGTGTCAATAGATGAACAATCGCCGGATATCGCCTTAGGAGTTGATAAATCACTGGAAGCTAAACAAGGCGATACCGATGAATTTGAAACAATTGGTGCCGGTGACCAGGGTATGATGTTTGGTTATGCGACGAATGAAACTCCGGAATTAATGCCATTGCCGATATCGTTAGCTCACAAACTGGCCCGCAAACTTGCTGAGGTTAGGAAAAGCGGCGATTTAGAATATTTACGGCCTGATGGTAAAACTCAAGTTACGGTTGAATACATAGATAGTCAGCCGGTACGGATTGACACAATTGTTATTTCTACTCAGCATAGTCCGGAGGTTGATCTGTCAATTATTGAGCGGGATATAAAAAAACATGTTATAGCGCCGGTAGTTTCAGCACAGCTGTTAGATGAAAAGACCAAATATTATATTAACCCAACCGGTCGTTTCGTAGTTGGTGGTCCGCAAGGGGATGCCGGATTAACAGGACGTAAAATAATTGTAGATACTTATGGCGGAATGGCGCGCCATGGAGGCGGAGCATTCTCTGGGAAGGACTGCACTAAGGTCGACCGTTCTGCGGCATATGCCGCACGATATGTGGCCAAAAATGTTGTTGCTGCGGGATTGGCTGATAAATGTGAAATCCAGTTAGCCTATGCAATTGGTGTTGCGCATCCGGTTTCAATAATGGTTGATACCTTTGGAACGGCTAAAATTGATGAAACTGAGATTATTTCGTTAATTAGAAAACATTTTGATTTGCGTCCGGCTGGAATTATCAAAACACTGAATTTGCGCCGGCCAATATATCGGCAAACAGCGGCATACGGGCATTTTGGCCGCAATGATTTGGATTTGCCATGGGAGCAGACTGATAAAGCTGAGTTATTAAGAAAAGAAGCAGGAATTTAAAAGTTGTTAGTAAATAATGCAGGTTTTTGAAGGCGCTAAGCGAATATAAGTTTAAAGTGAAAAAGGAGACGAACAGTCTCCTTCTGTTTTTATTCAGGGGGATAAGTATGAATGTTGTAGCGCAAGTCTGTGTTAATATATCGATTGGAAAGCTGGATAAAAAATTTTCTTATATTGTGCCGCCATGCTTCAACATTAGTTCTGGTTGGCGAGTGTTGGTACCGTTTGGCAATCGCATAATAGACGGATTTGTTGTTGAGACATTTGTGCAAGAGGATGTTAATGGTTTAAAGGAAATTATTGATATAATTGATGACAGTGCCTGGTTTGACGAAAATATGTTGGCTACAGCAAAGTGGATAAGTAATTATTATTTATGCACGTTAGCAGAAGCAATGCGCCTGTTTATTCCCGGTACTAGCAGTATAAGAATTGAAAAGAGTTATCGAATTAATGAGGATCAAATTAATACTGACAATCATGAATATAATTCTGTAGAAAAATCTATTATTAAATATTTACAGCAGCGTAAAAAGATTACCAGCCAACAAGTAATAAAAAAATTTGGTAAGGAATCCATAACCGTTTTAGCAGATCTGATAGAGCGTGGAATCGTGATTTTGGATACCGGCATAGTTAAAACGGATCGTAATAGATACGAAAAAGCAGTCAAGTTATTGCCGGAAAAGAATAATAACTATGACGAACAACAGTTTGCCGGTAAACCTGCACAATTAAGATTGGTAAAAATGCTGCAAAGGCAAGGTAGCAGTCTTTCTTATCGAGAGTTGAGCAGGTTAAAAATTGGCAAGGATACTGTTAAGCGGTTAGTAGACAAAGGAATAGTTGAAATTGTTAATATTCCGATTATAAGAGATAGTTATCGAAATTATGATTATACCCAAATACCCGTTACTCTTACGGCCGAGCAGGCACAAGTACTTGAAAAAATAAAGGAATCAATTCAGGACAACAAATATAAATCTTTCTTGCTGCATGGTATTACCGGCAGCGGTAAAACTCAAGTGTATATTGAAGCCGTTGCTGAAGTTAGAAAAGCCGGTCGGCAAGCTATTGTTTTGGTTCCGGAAATTGCCTTGACCAGCCAAATTGTTCAACGATTCAAAGCTAGATTTGGTGATGATGTTGTTGTTATTCACAGCAAATTATCTCGTGGGGAACGATTTGATTCCTTACAACGTTTGAAGCGGCAGCAGGCTCATATAGTTATTGGAGCTCGGTCGGCGATTTTTGCTCCTGTAAATGACCTCGGAATAGTGATATTAGATGAGGAACATGAAGCCTCATATAAACAGGAGGAACATCCGCGCTATCATACAAGAAATGTTGCGGCGGCTAGGGCCAATTTTTCCCGTGGCATCGTAATACTGGGTAGTGCCACGCCAAGTATAGAAACTTATTATTGCACAAAAAGTTCAAATAAAACATTATTAACTTTAGATTCGCGGATTAGTGAGGCAAAGCTGCCCAGCGTTAGTATTGTTGATATGCGGGAAGAACTAAAGCAGGGAAGACGTAATGTATTGTCTTTACAATTAAAAGAATTGCTTTTGAGTACTTTAGAACAAGGTGAACAAGCAATATTATTATTAAATCGGCGCGGATTTTCGACTTTTGTCTTATGCCGCGAATGCGGGCATGTTATCAAATGTCCACATTGCTCAGTTTCTTTAGTATATCATGACTCTGAACATGTTTTACGTTGCCATTATTGCCATCGATCATTTTCAGTTCCGGATATTTGTCCGGCGTGTAAAAGTCGTTACATTAGATACTTTGGTACAGGTACACAGAAAGTTGAAATGGAACTTAAAAAATGTTTTCCTCAAGCTAGGATAGTACGAATGGATCAAGACACGACTACACAGAAATTTGCTTATGATAGAATACTGAGCGAATTCAGTAAAAGAAAATATGACATTCTCCTGGGTACACAAATGGTTGCTAAAGGACATGATATTGCGAATGTTACTGCGGTTGGAATAATTACTGCCGATACCGGCCTTAATCTTCCGGATTTTCGCTCAGCCGAAAGAGTGTTTGCCTTGTTAACACAAGCTGCCGGTAGGGCAGGTCGGTCTAATAAAAGTGGGAAGGTGATTATTCAGACCTATAACCCGGAGCATTACGCTATTATGGCTGCAACAAAACAAGATTATCATTCTTTCTATGAACAGGAAGTTATTTACCGACAGGAGTTGGAATATCCCCCTTTTTCCAAGCTGGCCAAAATTACTGTTATCGGATCCGATGCGCATACAGCTGTGGCTCATGCGGAACATATCACTAACTTATTACAACAAGCAATTAGTAATGATATTTGCAGTATAATGATGTATGCTTCCGCAGTGTCTAAGGTTAATGATACTTATCGAATGAATATTTTAATTAAATCAAATCATATGGATGAAGTTAAACAAGCAATCAAAAATATCGTCAATGCTGTCAAAACACACATAAGTTTAGACATCGATCCAATTAGTGTGATGTAACTGTCATAGAATTTTGTCTGCAGTTGTGTTACAATTTAATTAGCTATGAAAAATTTTATGACGGTTGGGGGTTAATTATGGCCGTGTTGGAAATTAGAAAAGCCGGTGAAAAAGTCTTAAAAGAACAGGCTTTGCCGGTAGAAAATATTGACCGGATAATTAAAAAACTGCTTAGTGATATGGCCGATACAATGTATGAATACGATGGGGTTGGTTTAGCCGCCCCGCAAGTTGGTGTTTCACTGCGCATTATTGTTGTGGATAATGGTGATGGTTTGATTGAATTAATTAATCCGGTTATAGTAGATTCTCAGGGAACTGAAACCGCTACCGAGGGTTGTTTAAGTATTCCGGGTATATTTGGCGAAGTTGAGCGCTATTCTACGGTGACAGTGGAAGGCTTAAACCGAAACGGAAAAAAGATTCAAGTTACCGGCAGTGAATTATTGGGCCGAGCTCTTCAGCATGAAATTGATCATTTGAACGGAATACTATTTATTGATAGAGCAAAAAGTATAACGACTCCGAGGTAATTAAAATGAACAAATTACGTGTAATATTTATGGGAACACCGGACTTTGCCGTACCAACTCTGCGGGAACTAGTTTTGCACAATTATAATGTAGTAAGTGTAGTCACTCAGCCGGACCGCAGTAAGGGGCGGGGAAATAAAGTTTCTTTTTCTCCGGTAAAGGAATTTGCTTTGCAGCATAATATACCGGTTTTACAACCGGAGAAAGTTCGGCAACCATTATTTATACAAGAATTATCAGCACTGAAACCGGATCTAATTGTTGTAGTAGCTTATGGTCAGATACTGCCGCGTGAAATATTGGTACTGCCACCTTTGGGCTGTATTAATGTACATGCATCGTTGTTACCGGCTTATCGGGGGGCTGCACCGATACATTGGGCGATTATCAACGGTGAGAAGATTACCGGAGTTACTACTATGTATATGGATATTGGCATGGATACCGGTGATATGTTATTGCAGCACTCAATTCAGATTGAAGAGAACCAAACGAGCGGACAGCTTCATGACGAGTTGAAAGAAATTGGCGCTCGCTTATTGCTTGAATCGGTTATTTTACTTGAACAAGATCTTGCACCAAGGATTCCGCAGGATAATATGCTTGCTACCTACGCGCCAATGCTCAACAGGTCACATGAAAAAATTGACTGGAGTTTATCGGCAGAGCAAATTCATAATCTTATCCGGGGATTAAACCCTTGGCCAGGTGCTTACTGTTTATATAATGAAAAAATTTTAAAAATATGGTCGTCCAAAATAGTTGATCGTAACATGCGAAGCGGGCAGCCAGGTCGAATTTACGATATCAACAAATATTCACTAGTAGTAGAAACAGGGCAAGGATTACTTGGCTTGATTGAATTACAGCCTGAGTGCAAGCGCCGTATGAGTGTAGCAGAGTGCGCTTGTGGCTACTGTTTTGCTGTAGGAGATATTATGGGATAGAGGTGAAAGAATTGATTGAGGTTATGCCCCGCCCTAAAAAACGGTTATTTTTAGTGTTAATAATTTTAAGCCTGCTTATTGCGGGGTTTTCAATTTACGGATTATGGAAGGTTAGTTTTTCCGGCTTAGCTGATATTAGTCATATGTTACCGCAGATTTTTGGTTTTTTACTGATATTGCTAGTACTTGCAATTGCCAGTGGTGTAGCCGGAATAATTCTGGCAATAATAGGATTTCCTACACCACGTATATTTCAAGGATTGGCTTGGTCTGCCATTAATTTGCTATTCCCAATGGCTATTAGGGTTGGAAGATTATTTGATATTGAGAAGGAAACCGTGGAACGGTCGTTTATTGAGGTAAGCAATCATCTTGTTAAACAAAAGCACATTCAAGTGAGGCCGGAAAAATTATTGATATTGATTCCACACTGTATACAGGAAGAATCTTGTCCCCATAAAATTACCCGCAACGTAAACAACTGTAAACAGTGCGGCCGCTGTCAAGTGGGAGATTTGATTAAGATTACTAATCGCTACCAAGTAAACCTAGCGATTGTTACCGGTGGAACTTTGGCCAGGAAAGTTGTGAAATCGTTAAGACCACAAGCAATTTTGGCAATTGCTTGTGAGCGGGACCTAACAAGCGGCATTCAAGATGTATTTCCACTGCCGGTAATTGGTATATTAAATGAAAGACCTTTCGGGCCTTGCTGTAATACTCGCGTGGATTTGGTTAAAGTCGAAGAAACGGTAAGAAACTTTATTATAAATGAAGAGAGAAACGGAGACCGCAATGAACGCGCGTGAAGTAGCTGTTAGAGTCATCAATGAAATTAATTACCATGGTGCCTATGCTAATATTGCCTTAGCCAAAGAAATTAACCACCAAAGATTATCCAACCTTGATCGGCGGTTTGTAACTGAGCTTGTTTATGGGACGATAAAAGCAGGCATAACTCTTGACTGGATTTTGGGACATTATGTCGAACGCGGGCTGAATAAACTTCCACCAGTAATTTTAAATATTTTACGCATGGGAGTATATCAGCTTTTTTTCTTAGACAAAGTTCCGCCTTCAGCTGCATGCAATCAGTCAGTAGAACTGGCCAAAAAATACGGACATGCGGGTACGGTGCGTTTGGTTAATGGAGTATTACGTTCAGCCAGCCGTAACAAAGATAAAGTTGTTTATCCCGACCCAAAAACTGAGCCGGCTAAATTTTTAGCGCTTACCTATTTTCATCCTCAGTGGTTAATTGACCGTTGGTTGAAAAGAATGAGTTTCCTAGAATGTGAGCAATTATGTCAAGTAAATAATCAAACACCGGCGCTATCTGTTCGCACAAATACCTTAAAGGTAAGCCGGGATGAATTGATGGCAAAAATGGCTGCTGAAGGAGTAATATGCCAGCCATCAGTATGGACTCCGGAAGGTGTAATTTGTCTGGAACATCCTGCATTGGCGTCGATGCAAACGTTACAGCAAGGCCTATTTCAAATACAGGATGAGAGTTCGATGCTAGTCGGCCATATTTTGGCACCACAAGCCGGTGAATTTATAATTGATGCCTGTGGTGCGCCTGGCGGTAAAAGCACACATATTGCGGCGCTTATGGGTAATTGCGGCAGGGTTTTGTCAGTAGATTTGTATGATCATAAATTAAAGATAACCAATGAAAATGCAAAGCGATTAGGCATTACAATTTTAGAAACAATCGAAATGGATGCAGTAAATCTTCACCGACATTATCTTAAGCAAGCAGACCGGGTACTTGTTGATGCACCTTGTTCAGGATTAGGTGTTATTAGACGCAAGCCGGATTCACGCTGGCGAAAGAATGAGTCATTATTGCAGGATTTGCCGGCGCTGCAGTTAGCCATATTAAACAGCGCTGCTCAATGTGTAAAACCAGGTGGCATATTAGTTTATAGTACTTGTACAACAGAGCCCGAGGAAAATGATCAAGTTGTACAAAAAATGTTAAAAATGCATCCTGAATTTTCGTTAGATAAAACTGGAGAATTTATCCCGATAAAACGGCACGAACCAATGGTTCAGCTGTGGCCGCATTTAGATGGTGTCGATGGTTTCTTTATTGCCAGAATGAAACGAAAAGGATAATTAGACCGCCGGAAAGTTCTTCCTAACAGTACGTTATGCTGAGCCTAAATCATAGTATAGATAATAATATAATTAGCTGATTGGCAAATATCTTAAAGCTTATCGATTATGTTTAAACATCAACTATGATTCACCTTGCTCAATGTTTATCGTTACTGAAGGTGAGGAACTTTTGTGTTTAAGTAACGGAGGCATCTTATGTATATTTGCGATTGTCATTGTAATACCTTGACACAGCTGTACAAAGACCGATCAAGTATATATCAGAACAAATATCATGTTGATATTGAAAGAATATTGGCAAACGGCGGAGGCTTACAGTTTTTTGCAATGTATTTGCCCAAAGAATAGCGGTATTGTAATGGCGCTAAGTATACTTTGCAAATGATTGATAAATATTATTATGAATTGGAATTATTAATCAAAACCAAATAGATTATATTATGATCAGGAACGGCGAAGATATTAAGCAATACTCACAACATAAAGTTGCATTCTTATTAAGCATTGAAGAAGGTGGGGCTATCGAAGGAAGTATAGAGTTATTAAGAATCTATCATCGATTAGGTGTTCGTTGTATGACTTTGACTTGGAGTAACCGAAATGATATAACTGATGGAGTTAACGAAGATATTACCGGTGGCGGGCTGACTTATTTTGGCCTTAGTGTGGTAAAGGAAATGAATCGCTTAGGATATTAAATCTAATTGGTGATGATTTTATTGCTTTTGGATCAGATTTGGACGGTATTGACTGTACACCGGCCGGAGTTAACGGAATTGAAAGTATGCCGGATGTTATTGAATTTTTATCAACTAAATACTCACAGCAGACAATAGAGAAAATTTGTTATAAAAACGTACTGCGATTATTAACAAAGTAATAAAGTAGTATAGGCTATAATAGATGGGAAGTTGGACATGAAAGCAGAATTATTTGGCTTAACACGTGAAGAGATCCAAGCCGCAATCAAACCATACGGTATAGAAAAGTTTCGGGCTGAGCAAATAGCAAAATGGATGTACCAACACAACGCCCAATCATTTGCAGATATGACAAACATTGCAAAGTCCATGCAAAAAAAACTTGCAGACATTTTTAATGTAACTAACGTTGCGGTTCGAGCTATACAGCAGTCTGATGATAAGCAAACCCAAAAATACTTACTGGAATTTTCAGATAAATTAACCGTTGAGACGGTTTTAATGCAGCAGCCTTATGGGAATAGTGTTTGTGTTTCTAGTCAAATAGGCTGCGCGATGGGTTGTGCATTTTGCGCTTCAACTATTTATGGATTGGAACGGAACTTGTCGGCAGGAGAAATTTTGGCGCAAGTAATATTTATCAATAGGAATCTCCAAGTTTCCGGACAAAAAGTTAATAATATTGTAATTATGGGTTCAGGTGAGCCGTTAGCAAACTATGAGAATGTTGTCAAATTTATTCGTTTATGTCACGAACCTTATTGTTTGAATATGAGTTATAGAAGTATTACTTTATCGACTTCGGGATTGGTTCCAAATATCCGTAAATTAGCTTATGAGAATATTCCACTAACATTAGCTATTTCGCTGCATGCTTCGAATGATGAAACCAGATCCCGCTTAATGCCTATTAATAAAAAGTATCCTATTCGTCAAATAATTGAAGCAGCTGACGATTATGCTTTTATTACTGGCAGAAGAGTAACTTACGAATATATCTTAATTAGTGGAATAAATGATCAACCTCAACATGCTATGGAATTAGCCCTTTTATTGAAAGGAAAGTTGGCGAATGTAAATATAATACCGGTTAATCCGATTGTCGAAAGAGGATTTTTGCGGCCGGCTTTATCAGTAACAAAACAATTTGTTGAAGTTCTTGAACGTAACGGAATTGTTGCAACCGTAAGACGGGAGAAAGGAACAGATATTCAAGCAGCATGTGGTCAATTACGATCTCAAGTTCTTGACAATGTTTAAGGTTTAGGAATTACCAATTAAATGGTATAATAATAATAATTAATTATCGGAGTGGTGCCAATGAAGATAGCACACAAAATCGAAAACTTTATAGCTAAGCGCTTTGAAGGATTTTTTGCTAAAAAATTTCCTGTCAAACTACAACCGGTTGAAATCGCAAAATCTATCGATCATGAAGTTGAAAATAAAAAAATTATTGGTATTACGCATGTTTATATTCCCAATAATTTTAAGATATATGTTAGTAAAGCCGATTATGATGATATGCAGCCTCATATGCAGTTGATTATAGCCGAATTATCTAATTATCTTATTACGAAGGCCAAGGACACAGGTTATACCTTAACAAGTGATATAGAAATAGTTTTTTTATTGGAAAAAGAATTGGAATTGGGATGTTTTAAAACTATTAGCGATTTTTCTCAACCGATTGATGAGTCATTAGATAAGGAATTTGATGAACCTGATACGCTGGTTTTTAAAAAAGTTAATGATGAACCAAATCAGACACCTCACGATAAATGTACCGCAATAATTAGAGTAATTGAAGGGTTAGACCAAGGAAAGCAATTGGAAATTAATCATAAGCGAGTCAATTTAGGCCGGCGTGAAACTAATGAATTTTCCTTGTCGGATTTTAATTCTTCCCGTTTACACGCGTATATTGTATATGAAAATGGTGAGCATGTAATCTATGATGCAAAGAGCCTGAACGGTACATACGTAAATAATGGGCGAGTTGTTCGCAAACGGTTAAATAATCTTGATAAGATAAAGATCGGTAACACTCTAATACTATATGAGGTGAAGTCATGCCTTTTGAAGTAAGATTGTTAAAATCATTAGGAATCCTCATGCAGTATGGAATGATCATTATGTTATATATTTTTTTGGCAAGGGTTGTCTTACTTATGTATAAAGAATGGCAATATCTAGGACAACCTTTGTTCGAAATGGGTATTTTGCCTGAAGCTTGTAAAGCTGAATTGATAGTTGAAGACAAAGAGAAACCACAAGAACAGCGAACACATATTCAACTGTCCGAGTCTACTATTATCGGGCGAGGCGAACATTGTGACATTGTTAGAGATGATCAGTTTATGTCATACGAACATGCTTGTATCGTCCAACAAAATCACCTATTTATTTTAGTGGACCTACAGAGTACTAACGGAACATATTTAAATAGTAAACTAATTACCCAAGATACAGTATTACGTGATGATGATCTGATTCGGATTGGGTCGGTCGTGTTTAGATTTAAGTTGAGAGGTGACAAGAGTGATAGCTTACTCTAAGTCTGACATTGGAATGGTAAGAAAAACCAATGAGGACAGTTATGTTTGTCTCCTGCCACATCTATTATTGGTAGCTGATGGTATGGGTGGTCATTTAGCCGGGGAAGTGGCAAGTAAATGTGCAGCAAAAATAATAAGTGATTATATAGTAATTAATCAACATTTATTAGCTCCGCAAGTATTGCTGACTAATGCTATCGAAATGGCTAATAAAGAAATTTATCAAATGGCTCAGAATAATTTGGATTACTTAGGGATGGGTACAACCGTCACCACAGCTTTAATTGATAACAATACTATATATTGGGGACATGTAGGTGATAGTAGGCTGTACTTAATCCATGACAATACTATGACCCAATTAACTGAAGACCACTCACTGGTAGGTGAGATGCTGCGATTGGGCAATATAACCAAAGAAGAGGCTGAAATACATCCTAATCGTAATATTTTGACCAGAGCAGTAGGTACTGACCAACAGATAAAGGTCGATATTGGCTTTTCTAATTGGTCAGAAGGTGATGGTATTTTACTTTGTACCGATGGATTGACAACTATGGTTAGTGAGCAGGATATACTCGCGTATGTTATCCAGGAACCGAGTAAAGGTGCAAAGATACTTGAAGATATGTTTGCTCAAGCGAATAAAGCCGGCGGATACGACAATATTACGGCTATTCTGGCCTATTTTGGAGATCAGTTATGACTGGGCAGCAGAAAAATATAATTAGATTATATGTTTTAGCTATGATAATTGGGATTATGGGCTTGTTTGTAGTAAGTTTAGCAACCCAATTTCAAACGATAGTTTTTGTTTGCGCTGTCGGGGTTTATGTAAGTTGCTTTGCAGTTTATTGTATTTTGGAAAGAGGAAAGTATAACGGTGATCCATTATTAATGCCACTTACAATATGCTTATTGGGAATCGGTTTAACCGAGTTATTAAGATTAAATCCCAAGCTGTTTGTTTATCAGGCGGTTTGGATTATAATCGGTATAGTTACTTTTTGTTTAACTGTTTTTTTGTTTCGGATAAGCGAAAAACTGGTTGAGTATAAGTATATTTTTGGTATTGGTGCAGGTTTATTATTGACGCTGGCGATCTTATTTGGTACGAATATTGGCGGAAATCAAAACTGGGTAGTAATTGGACCTACTCGTTTCCAACCTTCAGAATTTGCCAAAATATTTTTAGTCTTATTTTTTGCTGGTTATTTGTATGAGCACCGAGAAATGATGGCTTTTTCTGAAGTGAAAGTTGGACCAATTGTAATGCCAAAAATGAAATTTTTCGCTCCGCTGCTTATAGTATGGGGTTTTTCAATGCTTATGCTAATACAGCAACGCGATTTAGGTGCAGCATTATTATATTATGTTACTGCACTGGTCATGATTTATGCTGCAACTGGTCGTAGTGATTATTTTTGGTCAGGAATGCTGCTTTTTGTTATAGGGGCTTGTATTTGCTATTTTTTATTTCCGCATGTTCAAACTAGAATCAATATCTGGATTAATCCTTGGCAAGATGCTGATGGCAAGGGCTATCAGATTGTACAAGCGTTATTTGCAATGGGAACGGGTGGCATCTTAGGAACTGGTTTAACATATGGATATCCAGGGTTAATTCCTGAGGTCCATACCGATTTTATATTTGCTGCAATAGGTGAAGAGTTTGGCTATACCGGTAGTTTTTTGGTCTTATTATTATACTTTATTATAATATATCGCTTTTTTAGCATTGCATTGTCGGTAAAAAATACTTATCATATATTGATTGTGGTAGGTTTAGCTGCTTTTTTTTCATTACAAGTTATATTGATTATTGGGGGTGTAAGTAATTTATTACCATTAACCGGAATAACTTTACCGTTTATCAGTTATGGCGGCAGTTCAATGGTTGCTAATTTCATTCTACTGGGAATGACGTATGCAATTTCCAGAAAGGGGCCTCTGAATGCGTACAGTAATTAAAAATGTGCGTACAATTGGTTTGATCTTGCTTAGTTTTATGTTGGTGTTATTTATATATATTACATTTATTCAAATTGCCAAAAGTGATTTTTTGTCCCAACATCCTTCAAATCTGCGGTCTGTGTTTATAATGAGAAAAATACCGCGTGGAAAAATAACTGATAGAAATGGTAAGACTCTAGTAACTAATAAAAAAGTAGCTTCGGGATTTAAACGCGAATACCTATATGGTGAGTTTTGTGCTCATGTAATTGGGTATGATAGTGACAAATATGGAAAAGCTGGAATTGAGAGGTTTTATAACGGCCACTTATCAGGATTAATGAATCCTTTGCGACGATTTGGTCCGCTTCAGCATTTTGTACGTCCGACCCAAGGAAATGACATAAGATTGACGATTAATGTTGATTTACAAGAATATGCTTATAATGCTATGGAAAATTATCGTGGAGCTGTAGTATTGTTGTCACCAGCAACAGGAGAAATTTTAGCTTTGGTGAGTAAGCCCGGCTATAATCCTAACCTTTTGGATAAACAATGGAATTCAATCCAGCAACATTCCGATAGTCCGCTTGTTAACCGTTCCATTAACGGAATATATCCGCCAGGATCGATTATCAAAGTAATGTGGGCTGAAAGTGCTTTGCAAGATAACTTGATTTCCCTTAATGATACTTTCGAATGTAAGGGAAAGTTACATATTGGAGATTATATTTTGCATGAAGCCAATAATCAAGTTCACGGGAAAGTTAATATTAGTCAGGCATTAAAAGTTTCATGCAATGTTACTTTTGGTCATATCGCAATGGAACTTGGCAGATCAAAAATAGAAAAAACTTTTGAAAGATATGGCTTATTCCGAAATATGAATCTTGATTTGGAGGAATCTTCTGCCAGGCTGCCGAATTTTAAACGAATTACCGATGGTGAAGTAGCGCAAATTGGCATTGGGCAAAGTGGTTTATTAGTTACGCCATTACAGATGGCAATGATGACAAGTATTTTTGCTAATGATGGAATCCTGGTCAAACCATTTTTAGTTGATGAAATTACATCTACTAATGGCGAATTAATTCATAAAACGAAACCCATTGTTTTAAATAAGCCGGTGACGGCCGAAATTGCCGGCGAAGTAAAAAAAATGATGGAAGCAGTTATAGATGAAGGAACCGGTCAGGCTGCGAAAGTAGCTGGGGTAAAAATTGCAGGTAAAACCGGAACAGCCGAAAATCCTCATGGGAAACCGCACTCATGGTTTATCGGATTTGCTCCGGTGCAAAATCCGCAATATGTAATTGCAATGGTCTTAGAGAATGCCGGCTCTGGTGGACAAGTAGCTGCACCGATCGCTGCAAGAATACTACAGAAAGCGCTGCGTCAAGGAGGTGATTGATTTGTTGAATCGAACATTGGATAATCGTTATACCGTACTTGAACACATAGGTGGAGGCGGAATGGCTGAGGTTTATCGTGCTCATGATAACCTTCTCGATAGAGCAGTTGCCTTAAAAGTACTACGCACTCAATTTACCAATGATGACGAATTTGTCACTCGGTTTCGCCGCGAGGCTAAGGCAGCCGCAGGTTTATCACATCCAAATATCGTGAATATTTACGATGTTGGAAGAGATGAGGATATTTATTATATTGTTATGGAATACATTTCGGGAGAAACTTTGAAGGATAAAATCGTCAGGGAAGCTCCGATTGGTACTAATGAGGCTGTAAATATTATTATTGAGATAGCGGAAGCATTGGAACATGCCCATCAAAATAATTTGGTGCATTGTGATATTAAACCTCATAATATTTTAATCACCCGTTCTGGCAGAGTTAAAGTTACCGATTTTGGTATTGCCCGGGCGGTAACTTCAACCACCATGACTCAAACCGGCACAATTTTAGGATCAGTTCATTATTTTTCGCCAGAGCAAGCCCGGGGTAGCGTTATTGACTTAAAGTCCGATATTTATTCATTAGGAATTGTCTTATATGAAATGGTTACTGGTACTCTTCCTTTTATTGGAGAGTCCCCAATAGCTATAGCCCTTAAACATCTTCAACAAGAACCTAAGTTGCCAAGAATAATTAACAGTGAAATACCACCGTTGCTTGAAGCAGTAATGCTGAAAGCATTGGCAAAAAATCCGGCAGATCGTTATGACAGCACTCGTGAAATGATTTCAGATCTTAGGCTTGTAATTAATTATATACATGATGATCATACTAGGCGACTTACCCGCGAAGATTATCCCACTCAAGTTTTGCCTACTATTAAACTTCCCGGTGATGAGGAGGACGTTGCATTGAATCAAGCTGATTCAGGGAGCGCAAAAACGAACCCTGCAAATAAAATACTGGTTATTGGATTAATTATGTTATTAGGAATTGGCTTTATGCTAGGAGCATTTTTTACTTTCGGTAAATTTTGGAGTATGAAAGAAGTTACTGTCCCTAATGTTATAGGTAAGCATATTAATGTGGCTAGTAGTATGATGGAAGCACAACGCCTTAAGGTTTCAATTTCAGAATCTTATAATGATAAGGTAGCAGTTGGATTGGTAGTATCTCAATATCCTGAGCCTGGCAGCATAGTAAAAGAAGAGAGAATTGTCAAGCTAATTGTAAGCAAAGGCTTTGAAAAGGTTTTAATACCAGATCTTCGCGGCATTAACCGCCGTGAAGCAGAAATACAGATAAAGAATTTAGGCTTAGTAGTTGGAAAAATCGAAGAAAAATTTTCTGCAACTGTTTTACAGGATGTTATCATAAGCCAGAGCTATAATCCGGCAGTTGAAGTACCAAAAGGGACGCCTATTGATTTTGTTGTTAGTAAGGGTCAGGAACCTAAAAAGTTTAAGTTGCCGGATTTTCGTGGAAATTCTTTAGAAACTGTAAAAAAACAATTAGAAGTTTTAAAATTAAAGATTGGATTAATAAGAGAAGAAGCCGGCGACCAATACCCGGCAGGTACGGTAATTGGACATAATCCGCCACCTGGAACTGAAATATTAGAAGGCTCTGCCATCGACTTAACTACAGTTAAATATGTCGCAGGAGATGTAAAGCGAGCTGTTGTACAAATCAATGTCCCGGATGGTCCTGCACGCCAAACAATACAAATTGTTGTAACAGATATGAATTCCCGCCGTATTGCTTATCAAGGTATCCACAAAATTGGCGAAATTGTAGAAAAAACTGTAGAAGGTGTTGGCAATGTTAGGATTCAAGTTTATATTAACGGGACATTAGTACAAGAACAGACCTTGTAATTGGAGGTATTCCGTGATAACTGGATTAGTGATCAAAGCTTATAATGGATACTACTATGTTAAATCAGATGACAAAGTAATCGTTTGTTCATTACGGGGAAGACTTAAAAAGGATATTGTAAGCTTGGTTGTCGGAGATAATGTTCAGTTACAACCGATACAAGCAGATAAGGGTGTCATCGAAGGAGTGTTGCCCCGACGTAATTTATTGCGACGTCCATTAGTAGCGAATGTCGATCAAGTAGTTTTGGTCTTTGCTGCAGGAAATCCGGAAATCAATACTTCTTTATTAGATCGGTTTATTGTACTTACTGAATTGTCTGGTCTCAATGCGATTATTTGTATTAATAAGGTCGATATTACCGGTTCAATTGTTTTGGCAGAGCTAACTACTGTATATAGAAGGATCGGTTATCCGGTAATTGAGATATCAGCAAAAAATGAAATAGGCATAAACGATTTACAACCTTATCTGAACAATAAAATAACAGTATTTGCCGGACCATCAGGCGTTGGTAAATCAACTATTTTAAATTGCTTAGACCCCGCTTTACAATTGCAGACAGGTGAAGTAAGCAGTAAAATAGGACGGGGCAAACATACAACCCGCTACGCTCAGTTGCTGCCGTTAAAGTCCGGAGGATATGTCGTTGATACTCCTGGTTTTAGTTCTACGGAGTTTAATGATGTACATGAAGCTGAGTTAGCTCATTGCTTTCGCGAATTTAATAATTATAGCAGAATGTGCAAATTCAACACATGCCTGCATTACAAAGAACCGTTGTGTGCCGTAAAAGAAGCGGTAAATAATGAGCAAATTTCTCCATGGCGGTATGAATCTTATATGAAAATGTTAATGGAAATCAAGGAAAATAAGCGAGGATAGTACAATGATTAAAATTGCACCTTCTATTTTGTCAGCAGATTTTTCACGGTTGAATGAAGAAGTCCAAAAAGCTGAATATGCAGGGGCCGACATGATTCATATTGATGTTATGGATGGTCATTTTGTTCCTAATTTGACTATCGGTCCAATGGTTGTTGCTGCATTACGTTCGGTCACAAGACTCCCCTTTGATATTCACTTAATGATTACCAACCCGCAAGATATGATTATGCCATTTGTTCAAGCCGGAGCAAACATTATTACCGTACATGTTGAAACGGCACCGCATCTGCATAGAATTGTGCAAGCGATTAAACAACAAGGTGTAAAAGCAGGTGTATCATTAAATCCGGCTACACCTATTTCATTAATTGAGGAAATTCTGCCCGAGATCGATATGGTATTAATTATGAGCGTTAATCCTGGTTTTGGCGGGCAGAAATTTATCGAATCTTCAGTTGGTAAAATTAGACGGATAAAAGCACTGATCGACGAGCGGGCCCTTAATATCGATATCCAGGTTGACGGAGGAATTAATATTGAAACGGCAAAACAAGTGATTGCAGCTGGAGCTAATATCTTAGTTGCCGGTTCGGCATTATATCAAGCTTCAGATATGGCGGAAACTATAAAGAAAATCCGCGGTACTTGAATTCATATAAAATTAGTGGTATTATATTCTTGTGCAATTAAATATTTAGCCTTTGGGGCAAGGTGCGAAGATTAATCTTCAATTCCTGACCGGCGGTATAGTCCGCGAGCCGTATGGCAGATCCGGTTAAATTCCGGAACCGACAGTATAGTCTGGATGTGAAAAGGCGTAACTAATAGTTATTTATTAACTGTTTAGATTTTCCCCCAAGGGTATTCTGAGCAGTTTTTTTGCTTTTTATAAGGAGGTGATAAGATGGACAACTATATGGAATTAGCCCTGCAACTTGCAGAGAAAGCCCGAGGGTATACCAGCCCTAATCCGATGGTTGGGGCGGTGATTGTAAAAGAAGGTAAAATTGTTGGCCGCGGGTGGCACCAGAAAGCAGGCGGCCCGCATGCTGAAATCAATGCAATTGATCAAGCAGGTGAAGCGGCGCGAGGTGCTACTTTATTCGTTACACTTGAACCTTGTGCGCATTACGGACGTACCGGTCCATGTACGCAGGCAATTATTAACGCCGGAATTGCTAAAGTTATTGTAGCTATGGTTGACCCCAATCCGCTGGTTGCCGGAAAAGGTGTTAAGATTTTGGAGCAAGCCGGTATACAAGTTGAAGTAATTCAAGGTGCTTTAAATGAACAAGCAGTCCGGCTTAATGAAGTATTTATTAAGTGGATTACTACTAATATGCCATTTATTGCACTTAAAACAGCGATGTCGCTGGATGGTAAAATTGCTACATATTGCCGAAAATCAAAATGGATTACCGGTGAACAAGCTAGAAATTATGGTCATTATCTTCGTCATTGTTTTGATTCTATTTTAGTAGGAATTGGTACAGTAATCGAGGATGACCCGTTATTAACTTGCCGTTTGCCTAACGGACGCAGTCCAATTCGAATTATATTGGATAGTATGGCTCGCATTTCCCCATCAGCGAAAGTACTTCAAGATGATTCAGTAACAACGATAATTGCTGTCGCTCAGGAGGCTGATATTAATAGAATTAGAAAATTAAAAACTTTAAGAGAGGGTATTATTATTATCGAGGTACAACATAATGCATACGGTCTCGACTTGCCGGATTTATTGCGGAAGTTGGCTGCGATGAATATTACCAGTGTATTAGTTGAAGGTGGCGCAAGTATTAATGCATCATTTCTGAAAGAAAATTTAGTTGACAAATATTACGGTTTTATTGCCCCAAAGATCATTGGCGGGAGCGGGGCTATGGGTCCGGTGGGTGGCCAAGGAGTCGATTGCCCAAATGATGCTTGGAGTGTTGACAGTATAGCTATAGAAAAAATTGGTCAAGATATTTTAATTTCAGGCTATATTCGAAAGTAGGAGGATAATAATGTTTACTGGAATCGTTGAAGAATTGGGTAGTATTGCTGCCATAGAAAGAGGCAGTAAAGCTGTTAGACTGACTGTCTCTGCTCAAAAAGTGCTGCAAGATGTCCAAGTCGGTGACAGTATAGCGGTAAATGGAGTTTGTCTAACAGTGGTAACATTTCAGCCTACTGCTTTTATTGCTGATGTTATGCCGGAAACAGTCGATAAAACCGTTATCAGTAAACTTCACCGGGGAGATATAGTAAATTTGGAACGCGCCGTACGGGCGGGGGATAGATTAGGCGGTCACCTGGTCAGTGGTCATGTCGATGGAATAGGGATAATTGAAAAAAAAGAAAAGAATGAAAATGCAGTAATTGTGTTAATTAAAGCTGCAGCCGACATATTAAGGTACATTGTAATGAAAGGATCAATTGCGGTCGATGGAATTAGTCTAACCGTTATAGAAGTAAATGCTGACTCATTTGCCGTATCGCTTATTCCCCACACCGCTGCTGCAACGACTCTTGGTTTTAAAAATAGCGGTGATATGGTTAATTTGGAGACGGATATTATTGCAAAGTATGTTGAAAAGATGCTGTTGCCGGAGAAAGACAAAAAAACACCGGGGCAGAAAAAGTCTGACATAACAAGAGAGCTATTAATAAAATCAGGTTTTTAGGAGGGTTAAAGATGATTTTTAATTCAATTGAAGAAGCAATTGCTGACGTTAAAGCCGGCAGGATGATTGTTGTTGTTGACGATGAAGATCGGGAAAATGAAGGAGATATCTTAATGGCAGCGGAAAAAATTACGCCTCAAGATATCAACTTTATGGCTACGTTTGGTCGCGGTTTGGTATGTATGCCAATTATTGCTCAAAGATTAGACGAATTGGAAGTATTTCCGATGGTTCACAAAAACACCGATAACCATTGTACGGCCTTTACCGTGTCAGTAGATTCTAATCAGGCAACTACCGGTATTTCAGCGTTTGAACGGGCGATGACGATTCAAAGTATTATTGATCCTGCTACCAAGCCGGAAGATTTACGCCGCCCAGGACACATATTTCCACTAAGGTACTGTGAAGGAGGTGTTTTAAGGCGGGCAGGTCATACCGAAGCTGCCGTAGATATGGCTAAATTAGCCGGGTTATATCCGGCCGGAGTCATTTGTGAAATAATGAATGATGACGGTACCATGGCCCGGGTACCTCAGTTAATGGAATTTGTCAAGAAACATAATCTAAAAATCATAACCATAGCGGATTTGATTCGCTACCGCAAAAAACACGAAAAGTTTATAGTTAAAGTAGCAGAAACAAACTTACCGACTAAATACGGAACATTTAAACTAGTCGCATATGAAAGTAATTTAGATCAACAGTGCCATGTGGCGTTAATAAAAGGCGATGTAGCTGGCAAAAAAAATGTTTTGGTGCGTATTCATTCGGAATGTTTAACCGGAGATGTACTCGGCTCATTACGATGCGATTGCGGTGAACAGTTGGCAACAGCTTTGAAGCGTATTGACCAAGAGGGTGAGGGAGTCTTATTATACATGCGTCAGGAAGGCCGGGGAATTGGCTTAGCTAATAAAATTAGAGCATATGCTTTACAAGATAAGGGGAAAGATACAGTTGAAGCGAATGAATTACTGGGCTTTGCCCCCGATCTTAGAGATTATGGAATTGGCGCTCAAATATTAGAAGATTTAGGGTTGAGCAGTATTAGATTATTGACTAATAACCCCAATAAACGGGCTGGTTTGGAAGGATACGGCATTACAATTGTAAAACGGGTACCATTAGAGGTAAAGGCTAATAAATTCAATAATCGTTACTTATCAATAAAAAAATCAAAGCTAGGACACTTGTTGAAACAGTATGAGGAGGAACAAGCATGATTAAGACTTTTGAAGGTAATTTAGTTGCGGATGGTTTAAAATTTGGGATAGTATTAAGTCGATTTAATGAGTTTATTACAGGAAAACTGCTTACAGGGGCCTTAGATTCTTTGCAGCGGCACGGTGTAGAGAAAGAAAACATAGAAATTGTATGGGTTCCCGGTGCGTTTGAAATACCGCTTGCGGCACAGAAAATGGCTAAAAGCCAAAAATATGATGCAGTAATATGTCTTGGCGCAGTAATAAGGGGAAACACTCCACATTTTGATTATGTATGCGCTGAGGTTTCCAAGGGAATTGCGAATGTAAGTCTTGCGACCGGTTTACCGGTTATATTTGGTGTTCTTACTACCGAAAGTATAGAACAGGCGATTGAAAGGGCCGGTACCAAAGCCGGCAATAAAGGTTCGGATGCAGCTGTTTCCGCAATCGAAATGGCTAATCTATTACGTAAAATATAACATTTCCTGGAAATAAATTCCATGACGGATGGCGGAGGTAGTAATGGATCATTTAATAAAAGGTACTATTCCAGGTATCAGGGCATTTGCAGCTGTTACAACCAAATTAACTGAGCAAGCACGCCGCCGGCATGATTGTTCGCCGGTTTGTACGGCGGCGTTAGGCCGGACAATGACGGCGGCAACGCTGTTAGCTGCCAATCTAAAAACGGACGAGAGTATCACAATAAGAATCAGCGGTGATGGTCCTAGCGGTGAAATTGTAGCCGATGCCGAAGCGGGAACAGTTCGGGGCTACGTTGCCAATCCATACGTTGAATTACCTATTGAAAACAACAAGTTACCGGTTGGTAAAGCAGTGGGCAACGGAATGATCCATGTTACTCGTTTTACCGGATTGAAACATCCATTTACCGGCAGCGCGGCATTAATATCGGGAGAAATTGCCGAAGACCTCACTAATTATTTGTTTGTATCTGAACAAACACCATCCAGTGTTGCTTTAGGTGTTTTGGTCAATCCTAATTTATCAGTGGCAGCCGCCGGAGGTTTTTTGGTACAGCCACTGCCTGGTTTTGATGATAACAGAGTAATTGCAAAATTGGAGAAGAATCTAAGCAGTTTATTACCTGTTTCAACACTAATACAGCAAGGGGCAGAGGCGGAAGACTTATTAAAATATATTTTTTCCGGATTGGATTTAAAGATATTGGACCGTATGCCGCTTCAGTTCAGATGCCGCTGTTCACGGCAAAGAGTAGAGAACATGTTAATTAGTCTAGGGAGAGAAGAATTAACAGATATGATTGAAAAAGGAACTGCAGAAGTTATTTGTCATTTCTGCCGAGAAAATTATCAGTTTACTAAAGATGATCTAACATCTATTTATAATAGATTATTACAGCAGGAATAAAAATAAAGGACTTGATTTCAAGTCCTTTATTTTTATACTGCACGATTAATTTTTCCGGAGCGAAGGCAGCGGGTGCATACATTAATTCGCTTTATGTCACCGTTTACTACTGCTCGTACACGTTGAATATTTGGTTTCCATGAACGTTTAGTTTTTAAATGAGAGTGACTTACATTGAATCCGCTGGTTTCACCTTTACCGCAAATTTCACAAAAATTGGCCATATATTCCACCTCCTTTTAAACGAAGGAACAAATTATTACTACATAACATGACTATTCTAGCATAATTAGGCACTGCTGTGCAAGTAGCGTAAAACAATTAAGTGATATTTTTGCATAAATCATTTTTTCGGCCAGTTTTATATAAGAAGGATTTTTATTTCATCTATGGAAGGAATAAGATATTAACTATAATTCGGGGTGAACAATGGCGGATTGGTGGCAATTATCGGTTGGAACATTAAAGGGGGTCGGACCGGCAAAGTCCAGACAATTAAGTAAGCTGAATATTTTTACTGTCGGCGATGTTATAAACATGGTTCCTGTTAGTGATAAATATCAAGACAGGCGAAATTTCAAAAAAATTGAACAGCTGCAAGATTCTTGTTTGGAGTTATTTTCGGCAACGGTAGTAAGTTCAAGTGACCTTCGAACAAAAAATCGACTAACTTTATCCAAATTACTCGTGCAGGACGACACCGGACAGGCCGAAATCGTTTGGTTTAATCAAAAATATCGGGCAAGACAATATAAAGTCGGAATGAAAGTAGTCATTGCGGGTAAGGTTAAACGTCAGTATAATATGATTCAAATTCACAATGCCCAAGTAGACAGTGTAAACAATGACGGACCTAAGTTTTATGGCTGTATTGTGCCGGTTTACCCGGCAACGGAAAGTATTAGTCAAGACTTTTTGCGTAATTTAGTAAAACAAGCATTAGATGGGTGTACGGTCATATCAGAGACAATTCCCGTTGAAATAATAAATAAGTTCGTTTTAATTTCCCGTAAGGAAGCCTTAATTAATTTGCATTTTCCTCAGGATTGGGACATGTTAAACAAAGCCAGGCAACGGCTGGTGTTTGAGGAGTTGTTTTTTTTACAATGTCTATTATTGATCACAAAAAAGAAGCACCAAGCCTGCAATATGGGTATTAAACATGCAATAGACGGAAGATTAATGCAATCGGCTTTAGGACAGTTACCTTATCAATTAACAGCTGACCAGTTGATCGCTTTACAAGAAATAAAATTGGATATGGAATCAAAGATGTCAATGCAACGATTGTTACAAGGGGATGTCGGTTCGGGAAAAACGGTTGTTGCTGGACTGGCGTTGATTAAAACTGTCGAAAATGGCTTTCAGGGAGCAATTATGGCTCCTACCGAAATTTTGGCAGAACAGCACTATCATACTTTATCTCGCCTATTTGCTTGTTTGGGAATACGTTTTGCCTTACTAACCGGTGGTCTAGCCAAAACTGCACGATCTGAATTGCTTAAGAGTATAGCTTGTGGTTCGGTCGATATAATTATCGGTACGCATGCCATTCTTCAGCAAGACGTAGTATTTAAAAATCTTGGGTTAGTTGTCACTGATGAGCAACACCGTTTTGGTGTCCGCCAACGAGCGTTGTTTCAAAACAAGGGGATTTCGCCGGATGTATTAGTTATGACGGCAACACCTATCCCGCGAACCATGACCTTGACTGTATATGGAGATTTAGATGTATCACAAATAAAAAGTTTACCGCCTGGTCGCAAACCGGTTCGTACTTTGAAATATAGTACTTCCCGGCGAAAGGATATTTATGATGGAGTATTGCGGCAATTGGCTCAAGGACGACAGGCCTTTGTTGTATGTCCGCTGGTAGAGGACTCGGAATTGATCCGCGCGGAGTCAGCTACTACGATGTATTCATTATTAACTGAAAATTATTTAATGGGGGTACCTTGCGGTTTGTTGCACGGCAAACTCAGTCAACAACAAAAAGATAAAGTAATGAGAGATTTTTGTGATGGGACTATAAAAGTATTAATTTCGACAACTGTAATCGAAGTTGGGATAAATGTTCCAAATGCTACCATAATGATAATAGAAGGCGCTGACAGATTCGGGTTGGCGCAACTGCATCAATTGCGTGGAAGAGTCGGCCGGGGCGAGCATGAATCATATTGCGTTTTGATTACCGATTCGGATAATGAAGATACCAGGCAAAGACTCGATTATTTGGCGAAATATAACGATGGCTTTATTCTTGCCGAAAAAGACTTGTTGATTAGAGGGCCAGGGCAGCTTTTTGGTACTAGACAACATGGACTGCCGGATTTGCGAATTGCTGATATTATAAAAGATACGGCAATTTTAATTAAGGCTCGCCAAGCTGCTAAGGATATATTGAATGACCCGCAGCAGATAAAGCAAGTTCTACCAGGAATCGCGTTGCATTTTGGCAACAATTATGCCGCAATATTAAATAGTTAAAAAAAAAGCGGCGGCTTGAGCCGCCAATATGGGAGAGGAGAAAATTACATTATCATTGTTTACTAAAATTAAACTTATTATACATCGATTTAAAAATATTTTTAAGTTTTTGACAGGGAGCTGCTATGCAGCTTTTTATTTTTAAATCGTTGTTCTATAAGCATGGATTTACATTGTCACACCTTGAATGTTCTTAACATAAATTATAGTAGATTCTTTTATAATTTGTAACTGAAGGAGGTAGCATAATGGGTTTTTATTGTGAAGTAGCCAATCCTTGCTTAATAAGAGAACTCAAAAGAGAAATTGGTGACAATGTCCTTCTATTGACCTTCGATGGATTTGCAATATATGGTAAACTACAAGATATTGAAGATCACCGCATAGCTATACTAGCTCCACCCTCAAATTTGACCGGTATTGTTATCCGTAGGCCTGACGGAGGCATTTTTGTACAGCAAGTATTTACCTACCTAGATTTATTTACAGTAGTAGCTAAGAATACAGGTTTACCCTTATGTCCGTTTGTAGTTACTACCGACTTTGAATAAAGGAGATGAGAAACCCCTATGGCAGATAATAAAATAACTGAACGCCAAGAAAGTTGTCAACTTATTAAATGGTTGAAACGGATGGTTGGTGATGATGTCGACATATCTGTAATCGGAAATTGGATTTTCCGGGGAAGATTAAGCCGGGTAGAAGATAACTTGGCTTACCTAAATGGAGTTACAATCTTTCCGCCTGGTGATTTATGTAATACAATTCCAATCGGTTCATTAGTGGTTAATTTAGAAGTTGTAACTTTTGTTGGGCAACAGCCATGACAGTTAAGTGCAGTAATGCTTTGAGAGCATTCTGCACTTTCTTTATGAGAAGGAATAAATATTTTTGTTACGAATAACATACGATATAATTAAGAATGAGGGGGCTTGTATAATGCCTATTGTCCAGATTGATATGTTTGAAGGTCGCTCAATAGAACAGAAAAGAGCAATGGTTGAAAAGGTCACGCAAGCAATAGCTGAAACTGCAAACTGTCAAGCCGAAAGTGTTACAATAATTATACGTGAAATGCCCAAACATCATTTGAGTAAAGGCGGTAAATTGTTCTCGGATAAATAATAACTCGAGTTATTTGGTTATTTGATTGGATGCTTTGGCAGAAAGGTGTTGTTATTATGGAATCAATTGATTTTGCAACTTTGCTTGAAGAGGATATTGAAAAAAAAGTAAAGCTGATACGAAGTAAGTGCCCTGAAGAGCTTACCTTATTTCTACAGTTAGTAGACCAGTGCCAAGAAAACTTTTTAAATTTACTGCGTGAGTCACAGCAGGTCGATGAGGACGTGCCGGTATATCCACAAATACAAACAAACAACTTGGTAGGTAATGATGAGCAATGGTCACAAGCGACCCATGCTTTTGCCGGATTGGGCCAGAGCAGTGTAGAAAATTTAACCTGGCTTTGGATGATTTATGTTTTATTCGAACGATCAGCGCAATATTATCAACAAGCTGTTGCTAATTGTCCTTATCCGGCCGAAAGGCTATTTTTAAAATCACTTGTTGAAGTAAAGAGTTTACTTAAGAGAAGAATTGACGGTGCTATCAGGATTCTTTATAACGAAGTATGGGCATCGGTAGGTTTTGCTCCTTTTTCCCTTGGTAAGGATTAAATTATACGTTCAAAAGCCGTCGCATATTAGTTGTGACGGCTTTTGACTTTCGGTTAGAATTGATTAATAAAACGCTGAATTCTTTCCAATGCTTGCGAAAGTTTATCTAAAGAGGTTGCATAAGAACATCTTACATAACCTTCGCCGCTGTCACCAAAAGCGTTTCCCGGAACTAAGGCAACATGTTCTGCCTTAAGCAGGGCTTCGGCAAATTCCATTGAAGACAGGCCGGTTTCTTTAATGGAAGGGAAGATATAAAATGCACCTTTAGGTTCAAAGCAAGGTAAGTTCATGCTGCGGAATCCTTCAATCATCAGGCGGCGGCGACAATTATAAGAGGCCATCATTTTGCGCATTTCGTCTTCTCCATGTTCCAGAGCCTCTATTGCGGCAACTTGGGCAGTAATTGGAGCGCAGAGCATGGTGTATTGATGTATTTTAGTCATAGCAGCTATGAAATCAGGATTAGATAAGGCATAACCTAATCGCCAGCCGGTCATAGCATAGGCTTTGGAAAAGCCATTTAACAGGATTGTTCGGTCCCGCATTTCAGGTAGTCCGGCAAAACAAATATGATTACCTTCATACGTAAGATGAGCGTAAATTTCATCAGATATTACTATTAGATCATGGCGTTTAGCAAAATCCGCAATTTGCAATAGTTCTTTTTCGGTTAGAATCGCTCCTGTCGGATTATTAGGATAACCAATTAGGAGAATTTTTGTTTTTGGAGTGAGATATTTTTCGAGTTGTTCAGGAGTTACTCTAAATTCATTTTCAATTGTAGTAGGCACCGGAACCGGTATTCCGCCGGACAAGATTACACAGGTTTTATAGGAAACATAGCATGGTTCCGGTATCAATACTTCATCACCGGGACTTAACAAGGCACGCATTGCCAAATCAAGCGCTTCACTAACGCCAACAGTAACAAGTATTTCATTATGCGGATTATAAGAAACATGATAATTATTTTGGATATTCTTAGCAATAGATTGACGCAGTTCAAGTAATCCGTAATTAGACGTATACGAAGTATAGCCTTTTTGTAAGCCGTATACACAGCTTTCCCGAATATGCCAAGGGGTAACAAAGTCGGGTTCGCCAATTCCTAAAGAAATTACATCATCCATTTCCGCCGCAATATCAAAGAAACGGCGAATACCGGACGGCGGTACAGATTTAACTATCGGTGAAATTCGTTCAGACCAATTCATGGCGTCACCACCAATCGGTGATCTTTTTCTATATCATCAATAATTACACCGGCTTCTTTATAATTCTTTAACATAAAATGGGTGGTTGTTGAAATTACGCCATCGATAGTAGAAAGTTTTTCGGATACGAATTTACCCACATCTTTCAACGACTGTCCTTCGATAAACACTAACAGATCATAACTACCGGATGTCAAGTACAAGCTTCTAACTTCTGGGAACCGGTAAATACGTTCGGCCAGAGCATCAAAGCCGACTTCTCGCTGCGGTGTTACTTTTACTTCAATGATGGCAGTGACTTTGTCAATATTGGCTTTTTCCCAATCGATTATTGTATGATATTTTAAAATGATTTTTTCGGCTTCAAGCTGTTTGATTTGCGCTTCAATTTCTTCTTTTGGTTTATCTAGCATCGTGGATAGTTGGTCAATTGTCTGCGCATGATTTTTTTCTAAAAGCTGTAGAAGGTCTTTCATAATTAATCACTCCTTTTTTATAAAATAAAAAATCTCGTCCTTATTAAGGACGAGATTATTATCCCGCGGTACCACCTAGATTAGTCTTCTGACTCTCTTAATGACCCAGTAACATTGGATCAAACGGTAAGCTTACTATAAAATTCAGCTTACAGCTCAAAGGCGGCATTCCCAATTAGGACACTCACCGGCTCTCACCGTCCCGGCTCTCTTTAGAGTGGATCTAATTGCTACTATCCTTATCATCGCAATATAGTTATTTATTATTATAAAGAGATTATCATAATTATTTAGTCATTTCAAGCAAATTTTTTAGCTTTTTTTTTAGCGTTGCTTTACAATGTTTTAATTGGCGAATAGAAAAGCAAATGAGGGGTATAGCTAAAATGTAGCAATTTAACTATATTAATAATTTGTTGCATAGGAGTGTAGGTTAGAATGACCTTTGAAGGAATGCGTGGGTATCTGGTTATTTTTGCAGGCTTTTGTATTAATCTGTCTTTCGGTATATTATATGCATGGAGTATATTTTCTTCGCATTTGATTGAAAAATATGGTTGGAGCAGTACCCAGGCTTCATTGCCTTATACCTTGGCAATTTTTATGTTTGCGTTATTAATGATACCAGGTGGCAAACTTCAGGATAGGTTGGGAGCAAGGGTAGTTGTATCGATTGCCGGAGTATTAATTGGCGGAGGATTACTTACAGCAAGTATTTTTAACTCACCGCTAGGTATTACGGTTGCATTCGGTCTATTAGCCGGCGGCGGAATAGGACTAGGTTATTCGGCAACTACTCCAATTGCAATCAAGTGGTTTCCGCCGGAGATGAAGGGATTAGTTACCGGAGTTGTTGTTACTGGTTTTGGTTTAGCCTCTTTGTTTATAGCACCACTTACTACATATCTCTTATCGTCTTATGGTTTGATGAACTCATTTAGATTCTTAGGATTATTATTTGGTATGGTCGTTTTTTCTTTTGCACAGTTGTTACAAAAACCATTGGCTAATAACGAGAATAATAAACATTTTCAAGATAAGTTCAATGCAACTGAAGACTATGATTGGAAAGCTATGATACGTACTAAACTATTTTATCAACTGTGGATAATGTTTGCTGCCGGGTCACTTGCCGGGCTAATGCTTATTGGTCATTTGTCTAAAATAGCTGTGCTTCAGACCGGTACTAATACCGGTTCTATTTTAGTAGCGGCTGTTGCGGTTTTTAATGCGCTCGGTCGTCCTGTAGCCGGAGTTGTATCAGACAAGATCGGCAGAGTTCAAACAATGATAATTTTATATGTACTGCAAGGCATAACTTTGTTAGCATTTCAGTATTTTAATAGTTTTTATGCATTATTAGCCGGATCAGCAATTATTACTTTTTCTTATGGGGCGATGTTAGCAGTATATCCATCGACCATCGGCGATCAATATGGAACTAAAAATTTAGGCTCAAATTATGGCATACTTTTTACCGCTTGGGGAGTAGGGGGATTAGCAGGTCCCTTATTAGCGGCCATGATTCTTGATTCAACCGGCGGTTATTATACAGCATATATTGTAGCTGCATGTTTATGTTTTTTAGCTGCGCTTATCGGTTGGAATATTAAAGATTCAGTGCAGAGTAATACAAAATAACTTTCAGCTTGCCGACCAAAGTTTTTATCATTGGTGAGTGTTGACGATTGTATGTTCCCAATAAAAAGAATTGGTAGCTGCCAATTCTTTTTTATGCTGCTATTTTTTTAGTAGTTTCTAGCTAAGCTTCGCTAATATGATCGTTAAGGACTTTTCTAGAATTACATGGTATAGTTAACTGAATAGCCTTTTTTATTGCTAGACAAGGTAGGTAACAGGAATTTTAAATATTAACCAAGAATTCTATATCCTAGAGAAGTTAAAAAACGGGAGATGATTTTTTGGAGATAACGGTGTTGGTTGATAATAACACTATTATTGATCAATATTTCATAGGCGAACCGGGATTATCACTGTATATTAAAGAAGGTGATATGAATATTTTATTTGATGTTGGCTATTCCGGTTTATTCTTACAGAATGCTGCAAGTATGAAAATTGATTTGTCAAAATTAGACTTTTTAGTTTTATCACATGGACATGATGATCATACCGGTGGCTTAAAATCACTGATTCAGTTCTTTTCCGGCAAAAAATCCAGCAACGAATTTGAAGAACCAACAGTAGTTGCACATCCTTGGGCTTTATGGCAAAAACAGCTTGATAATTGTGATATAGGCAGCAGTGTGACTGCTGAAATACTCGCTTCCAATTTTCCAATTATGTTTACCAAAGAACCATTATGGCTAACAGAAAAACTGGTTTTTTTAGGTGAAATTCCCCGTCGTTTTTCATTTGAAGGCCAAAAGCCAATTGGTAAAGTATTTACTAAAAACGGAGCTGTTGATGACTACTTGCTCGATGATTCGGCATTAGCTTATAAAAGTAATCTAGGACTTATAATTATAACCGGGTGCTCTCATGCCGGGATCTGCAATATTATTGAATATGCTAAAGAAGTTACCGGTATTGAGAAAGTCGTCGATATTGTTGGCGGAATGCACTTATTATCTCCTTCTGCTGAGAAAATGAAAAATACTATTGATTATCTTCGAACATTGCATCTTAATAAAATCCATCCATGTCATTGCACTGATTTTTATTCAAAAACACAGTTAGCCGGAGTTGCTAAAATTTACGAGGTAGGAGTAGGTTTAAAAATTAATTATTTTTAGGAAATGGATGGTTACGCCCTCGCTAAAAGGAAGTGATATATTGTTAAATAATAAGCTTGTAATTGCTATTTCATCCAGAGCTTTATTTGATCTAGACGAAAGTAATGAAATTTTTGAGACGGAAGGGTTAGAAAAATATACCGCATATCAAATCCAACATGAGAATAATGTGTTGAATAAAGGTGTGGCTTTTCCCTTAATTAAGCGGTTACTGTCTATTCGTTATCCCCAAACTCAGGATAATGCAGTCGAAATAATATTAGTGTCAAAAAATGATGCTAATACCGGTCTTAGAGTTTTTAATTCAATTGAAGATTATGGTCTAAATATTAGTAGGGCAGCCTTTACTAACGGAAGGCAGCCTTATCAATATTTAGAAGCTTTTGCGGCTGACTTGTTTTTATCGGCTAATCATGATGATGTACGGCTGGCACTGGAAAATGGTTTCGCCAGTGCGACTATATTGCCTGGACTTAATTTTCATGATGATGATACCAAAGAAGTCCGTATTGCTTTTGATGGCGATGCGGTATTATTTAGTGATGAGGCAGAGATCATTTTTCAGGAAAAGGGGTTGGAAGCGTTTAAGCAGCATGAAGCTGACCAAGCAAATGTTCCGCTTACACCCGGACCGTTTAAAGTCTTTTTAGAAGCTTTGTATAATATTCAAAAGGCATATGAAGGAATTGATGATAAACCTATTCGGACGGCGTTGGTAACAGCCCGGAGTGCACCTTCGCATAAACGAGCTATCTATACCCTTAGGTCGTGGGGGATTCGCATTGATGAGGTGTTTTTTCTGGGAGGTTTAGATAAAACTTCGATATTAAAATGTTTTCGTCCGCACATTTTCTTTGACGACCAGAAGAAATATTGCAGTACCGCTTCCAAATTAATTCCTACCGGTCACGTTCCTGCCGGTATTAACAATCAGATACAGGATTAGCAATGATAATTTTGCCATTTGTATAGAAAGCTCAAATAAGATAAACCTAATGTTAACAGATCATCTATGACTTATATATTAGGAGAAGGACATGCGAAAGTATTTTACGGTTTTTTTTGCTATTTTTATTCCACTTTATCTCTTGGCAAACTATTATGTTGGATTGAAGCTGTGGAAGGTCATTGTTGGCAATAGATACATTGATATTATTTGGCCGTTTTGGTGTTTAATAGCAATATTGGCATTTTCTTTTTTTATGGGACGGTTAGTTGGCAAAAGAATTCCCTATATTATTAGTGTGGCTTTATCCTTAATCGGAGGATATTGGTTAGGATTTTTATTTTATTCTGTATTGTTATTAGGTACTTGGGACTTATTGGTCTGGATCAGCCGCTATGTGCCTTTTACGTGGGTGCAGTCTTTAGTCCAATATAATGCGGAAAAATTAATCTTTATATTTAATTTAGGGCTGTTGATATATGGTACGCTAAACGCACTTAACCCAGTACTTAAGCATTATGAAGTGAATATAGCAAAGAAAAGTCCATATCTTAATAAACTACACATAGTAATGGTTTCTGATTTACACCTGGGAAACATTGTTAATAAATCGCGGCTTAAAAAATTACTGGATACGATGGCCGGATTAAATCCACAACTTGTCCTGTTTGTCGGTGATACTATAGATGAAGATATTGAGCCCATTATTACCCAGCAAATGACCCAAGCATTTGCAAAGATGAAAACACAGTTCGGAATGTATGCCGTTTTTGGCAACCATGAATACTGGGGGCGCAGAATCGACCGCTTTCAAAATATATTACAAAATGCCGGAATAACAATTTTACGTGATGAATACGTTAAAATTGCCAACAGTGTCTATTTAATCGGCCGAGAAGACCCATTAAAGGAAAAGCTCGATAATGTTCCGCGTAAGTCTTTGCAATTTTTACTGCAAAACATCGACCAATCACTACCAATTATTGTAATGGATCATACACCGGCAGATTTAAAGGAAGCACGTAGCTGCAAAATTGATTTGCAACTGTCGGGGCATACTCATCGCGGGCAAATGTACCCGCTTAACTATTTAACCGGTCAAGTGTTTGAAATAGACTGGGGATATATGAACAAAGACGGGCTGCAAGTTATAGTATCGTGTGGATACGGTACTTGGGGTCCACCTGTAAGGATCGGGAACAAACCTGAAATTATTGATTTGTTAGTTACTTTTGAATGAGCAGCTTTAGGTTGGGGTTTTTACTGCAGCTAACTGGTATGTTGCAGTAATCTGTTTTGATAAAGGTTTGAAACAAGGGCTTTCGCCGCATACTTAACATTATAGCTGCATTATTATGGTTGAGGTGATTCTTTTGCTTGCAGCACTTACCTTAGGCTGGGCTGTTATCTATGCCGACCGCACAAGCATGTATCCGTTATTGTCAGTAATTGCAGAACAATATTCTTTGTCTTCCGCACAAGTTGGTACTGTGACCAGCATATATTTTTTATTCTACGTATTAATGCAGGTTCCCGCCGGTATTATTGGTGATAAGTATGGTTTAAGGCGAATACTAATTGTTATGTATTTTTTGGCGGGAATTGGCCTATTAGGAATGGGAACAGTAGTAAATAGTTATGGATCATTACTTTTTTTTGCCGCAATACATGGGCTGGGTGCGGGCGCCTATTATCCCGCTGCTTATGGAACAACTTTACAAACAGTGCCGATAGAAAAGAAGGGCATAAGTTCGGCAATAATCGGTATGGGCATGGCATTAGGCTTGTTATTGGGATTGGCCATGAGCGGACCGGTCTATGAAGTTGTCAAAGATTTTCGCATACCGTTTTTGATATTAAGTGTACCGACTTTCTTAATGACATTTTATTTTTATAAAAAGGTACCTAATGTTAAAAGTGTGAATCCACCATCCTGGTCACAATTTAAAGAGATATTGTCTAATCGCAATTTATGGTTGATTAATATTTCTACCTTTTGCGCATTATACGGTTTTTGGGTGGCAATCACTTGGGGGCCGACCTATTTAAAAGTTGAACGAGGCTTTAGCTTAGGACAAGCTGGTTTTTTGACCGGCTTAATAGCGGTAATGGCTGTTCCGGCTTCGTTATTATGGGGTAAAATGTCAGACCGGTATAGTAGAAAAGCAGTTGCAGTTTTTTTATTGCCGGCTTCGGGTTTTTGTTTATTGTTACTATCATTTGTTAAGTCCCAGGCCGCAATTGTAATTGTGCTGTTGTTGCTTGGAGTATTTACAAATTCAGCCTTTACGCCAATTATGGTAGCTTGGACCGGTGACTTGGTTTCCAAATGCAGTAATGGTTCAATGGGGGCGGCAATTGGTGTTTTTAATTCAGTTATTATGTTTTCCGCAATAATTGCGCCGGCCGTTTCCGGTTTTATTCGAGACGTAACCGGGTCACTAAGATCAGCGATAATTTTTGGTGGTTTAATTATGATCATTGGAACCGGTTTAATATATTTTATCAATTCTGATGAGTAATTGTTGTATTCAATTGCCATAATATGTGTAGACATTGTTGGTTATTTTTGCAAAATAGCTGGATTTCATGTTATGGGTATGGTATTATATTTGAAATAAGTAAGACAATCGGTGAAAGGAGAAACAACATGTTCGAAGACAAGTTTGCATTTGAAGGTTTGACATTTGATGATGTATTATTAATACCGGCTAAGTCTGATATTCTACCGCGGCAGGTTTCCGTAGCGACCCGGTTGACTCGCAACATTAAGCTGAATATTCCGATTATGAGTGCCGGCATGGATACAGTTACGGAAGCTAAAATGGCTATTGCCATGGCTCGTGAGGGTGGTATTGGTGTAATTCATAAAAATATGACAATTGATGAACAGGCCAATGAAATTGATAAAGTAAAACGCTCGGAACACGGAATTATCGTTGATCCGATTTTTTTGTCGCCCGACAGTACGCTGAAACATGCTAATGATTTAATGGAAAAATATCGTATTTCCGGTGTGCCGATCACGGAGAAAGGTAAATTGGTTGGTATTATTACCAACCGCGACCTGCGGTTTGAAACTGATTTGTCCAAAATAATTGATGATTGTATGACGAAGGAAGAACTAATTACTGCCCCTGTAGGTACTTCGTTAGAAGAAGCTAAGGAAATCTTACGTCAGCATCGTATTGAGAAACTTCCGCTTGTTGACAATGAGGGATATTTAAAAGGTCTTATCACAATAAAAGATATTGAAAAAGCTCAGAAATATCCTGATTCAGCCAAAGACGTTAAGGGAAGACTCCTTGTTGCCGCTGCGGTCGGTGTAAGTGGTGATATGATGGACCGAGTTGACGCCATCGTACATGCCAAGGTGGATGTAATTGTTGTTGATACGGCGCATGGACATTCGGCCGGTGTATTGGAAGCAGTAAAGAAAATTAAGAATACATACCCCCATATTGAACTAATAGCCGGAAACGTTGCAACCGCTGAAGGTACTCTGGCACTTATTGAGGCCGGAGTGGATGCTGTAAAAGTCGGTATCGGTCCCGGTTCTATTTGTACGACCAGAGTCATTGCCGGTATTGGTGTTCCTCAGATTACAGCTGTGTATGAGTCAGCAAAAGTTGCTCGTCAATACGGTGTGCCGGTTATTGCTGACGGCGGTATAAAATATTCCGGAGATATTGCCAAAGCAATTGCTGCCGGGGCTGAGGTTGTAATGATCGGTAATCTCTTAGCAGGTACTGAAGAAAGTCCCGGTGAAAAGGTTATTTATCAGGGCAGATCTTACAAAGTCTATCGCGGGATGGGATCGCTTGGCGCAATGGCCAAAGGTAGTAAAGATCGTTATTTCCAAGAAAATATGGATAAATTAGTACCGGAAGGAATAGAAGGACGAGTTCCATATAAAGGTTTTGTTGCTGACACACTTTATCAGCTTGTTGGCGGCTTACGAGCCGGAATGGGCTACTGTGGGGTAGCGAATATTGAAGAGATGATAACTAACACACGGTTTATCCGTATTACCGGAGCGGGTTTAAAAGAGAGTCATCCGCATGATGTAAGCATTACTAAAGAGGCGCCTAATTATAGCTTATAAGTAAAACAGCCCGTCTCAGAACTACTGGGGCGGGCTGTAATAATTATTTTATTGGGAGGCTGATTGTATGTCTGAGAAAAATGTACTATTGGAAATTCAAGGCGGCATTGCGAAGATAACCTTAAACCGTCCTAGTTCATTGAATGCCTTGAACAAGCAAATCGTTGACGAATTGATGGAAGCGCTACTGCAGACACAGATGGATAATAGCATTCGGGTAGTCATTATTACCGGCAACGGGCGGGCATTTTGTGCCGGCGGAGACCTATTGTATTTACAAAGTTTGGATACAATAGTGGCTGCGCGTGAGTTTATAAAAAAAGTTGGCAATTTGGTAGAGAAAATTATGAATATGGAAAAACCTGTTATTGCAATGGTAAATGGTATTGCTGCGGGCGCAGGATTTAATCTCGCCTTAGCTTGCGATATTATATATTGCTCCAGTTCTGCCCGTTTTGCCCAGAGCTTCGCTAAAGTAGGCCTTGTTCCTGATTGTGGCGGGATGTATCTGCTTCCTAGGATCGTTGGCTTGCATAAAGCAAAAGAATTAATGTTTACCGCCGATATTATTGATGCCGACCAAGCCTACCAGCTTGGTATTGTTAATAAAGTAATTGCCGATGATGACTTGGCCAATACTACAATTCAGTTTGCCCAAAGATTAGAATCCTCGGCGCCAATTGCCTTAGGGCTAATGAAAAAAATTATAAATAAAAGCGATAATTTGGATTTGCCAAGCGTGCTGGAGTTTGAGGCCGATATTCAGAGCTTGTGCATGCAAACCGGTGATCATACCGAAGGTGTCAACGCGTTTAAAGATAAGCGCAAACCTGAATTTAAAGGAAAATGAGGTAGCGCGACTGGGCAATAATTTATAAATTTTGTCGTAGCTTGTTATACACAATCAACTAATGATATAATTAATTTTAATTTGTATAAGCTCAAGTTGGAGGAAAGAATTCATGCAGAAGCAAGATTCAAATATTGGATTGGAAATTGCCCGCCGCCGCACATTTGCAATTATCTCCCATCCTGATGCCGGAAAGACAACACTAACCGAAAAATTGTTACTTTATGGTGGAGCTATTCATTTAGCCGGTTCAGTAAAAGCACGGAAAGCACAAAAACATGCCGTGTCAGATTGGATGGAAATTGAAAAACAGAGGGGGATTTCAGTTACATCCAGTGTTTTGCAGTTTGATTTTGAAGGCTATCGAATCAATATCTTAGATACTCCAGGACATCAAGATTTTAGTGAGGATACTTATCGAACCCTGATGGCTGCCGATAGTGCGGTAATGTTAATAGATGTAGCCAAAGGGGTAGAGGAACAAACTAAAAAATTATTCTGGGTTTGCAAACGCAGGGGAATACCTGTATTTACCTTTGTTAATAAGCTTGACCGGTTTGGCAAGAATCCGTTTGAATTAATGGAAGAAATTGAGCAAGTTTTGGGAATTCGGGCATATCCGATGAACTGGCCAGTTGGTATTGATGGTGATTATAAAGGAGTATATAACCGTCAGTTGTCCCAAATTGAGCTATTTGAACGAGGAACTGAACACGGTCAAGTGGCGATAGCATCTAACGTTGGTAGTGTAAATGACGAACAATTTTGTGATTTGCTTGGTAACGAAGTTTACCGTTCATTATGTGATGATATTGAACTATTAGACTTGGCCGGCGAGCAGTTTGATATGGATAAAGTAGCACGTGGTGAATTGACACCGATGTTTTTTGGCAGCGCCATGACGAATTTTGGTGTGCGTCCTTTTCTAGAAGAATTTCTTAAGTTAGCCCCTGAGCCGGTAGCGCGTATTTCATCACAGGGGACTATTTTGCCAAACAGTGAATTTTTTTCGGCGTTTGTCTTTAAGATTCAAGCAAACATGAATCCTGCGCACCGCGACCGGTTAGCTTTTATCCGTATTTGTTCCGGCAAGTTTTCACGGGGCATGAATGTTTACCATGTTCAATCAGGCAAGCCGGTTAAGTTATCCCAACCGCAGCAGTTTCTTGCCCAGGAGCGAACGATTATTGATGAGGCCTATCCTGGTGATATTGTTGGATTGTTTGATCCGGGAGTGTTCGGAATCGGGGATTCGGTTTGTGAAATTGGACAATCTGTTAGGTTTCAGGATTTTCCGGTTTTCCCACCGGAGCAGTTTGCTCGAATTCAGGCAAAGGATACGATGAAAAGAAAACAATTCGTTAAAGGAATTACGCAATTGGCCCAAGAAGGTGCCGTTCAAATATTTCAACAGTTTGATAATGCCATAGAATCATTTATTGTTGGTACAATTGGTAATTTGCAATTCGAAGTATTAGAATACCGTTTAAAAAATGAATATGGTGTTGATATATTGATGCATCGCTTATCTTTTGGTTTAGCACGTTGGCTTGAAGCAGACGAAGAGCAAATTAATGCAGCGCGCGGTTTGGATAATTGTATGATTGTTAAAGATAACCGCGACAGACCGGTATTGCTAATCAGCAACGAATGGGCGTTAAATTGGATAGTAGAACGAAATCCGCAAATTAAGTTTTGTGTTGTACCGTCTGATGCTCAGCAAGTATAGTTTTTGAAAATTAAATATTTAAGGTTACTTATTTGTCAATAGTTGGGAATGGCGTAATGCCGTTCCTTTTTTATCTAAATTAAAATAAATATAATGTAATTAAAAAAAGTTGACAAAAAGGAAAATGATGATCTATGTCGAAGTGTAAGCGAGTAGGCTCTTTGTCTATGAAAAATATAAACAAGATTTGAGGTGATTATTTGTGCCTATAACCGATAATCCTTTTTTAATTGCTCTAATCAACATGTCTGTTGTATTTGGGGTATTACTTAGCTTAGGCTTTGTAATTAAATTTATATCGGTGATTGATCCGACAAAGAAAAAATAAGATCAAAAATGGGAGGAGTAGTTCAGTGGAGGCTTTTTTAGTGGCGTTAAACGCCGTTTGGGTCGATAGTGGTTATGCGGCATTTACTGTTGGAAATTTAATAATGATTTTGGTAGGCATGGTACTTTTATATATGGCTATAGGTAAAGGGTTTGAACCTTTACTGTTATCACCAATTGCTTTTGGCTGTATTTTAGCCAATTTTCCAAAAACTGGATTTGAAACAGATCCTGGTGTAATGCAGGTTATTTTGTATGGTATACATCATGAAATATTTCCACCGTTAATATTTTTAGGCGTGGGAGCAATGACCGATTTTGGCCCATTGATTGCTAATCCCAAGACCTTACTGTTAGGTGCGGCGGCACAAGTTGGTGTGTTTGTTGCATTGATTGGAGCTATGATGCTAGGTTTTACCGTACAAGAAGCCGGTGCAATCGGTATTATTGGCGGTGCAGACGGTCCGACTGCAATATATCTTGCGGTCAAGATGGCGCCACAACTGTTGGGAGCCATTGCTGTTGCTGCATACTCGTATATGTCGCTAGTACCTTTGATTCAACCACCGATTATGATGGCATTGACCAGTCAAAAAGAACGGGAAGTTGTAATGGAACAGTTAAGGCCGGTTAGCAAATTTGAAAAATTGGCTTTTCCGGTTGTTGTAACTATAGTCGTAAGTTTGTTGCTGCCACCGGTTACGGCGCTGTTAGGCATGTTAATGATGGGAAATATTTTTAGAGAATCAGGTGTTACGGACCGTTTGTCCGATACTGCCCAAAATGCTCTAATAAATATAGTAACAATTTTTTTAGCTACCGGTACGGGTTTAACAATGAAGGCGGAAAGTTTCTTAACATATCAAACGATACAGATTATTGTTTTGGGGTTAGTGGCCTTTGCGGCAGGTACTGTTGGCGGATTAATTTTTGGTAAAATAATGTATATTGTCAGCGGAGGTAAAGTTAATCCGTTGATTGGTTCAGCGGGAGTATCGGCTGTACCAATGGCAGCACGGGTAACCCAAGTTGTCGGACAAAAGTCCAATCCGTCCAATTTCTTATTGATGCACGCCATGGGACCAAACGTAGCGGGGGTTATCGGAACAGCTGTCGCAGCAGGTACTATGTTGGCGATGTTAAACAAATAATGCTTGTCGATAAAATGTTGCTGTGTACTTAATTGCGCTATATAATAAAGGTGGATTATTATCTGCCTTTATTTTTTATTTCAGGAGAAAAAGAAAATGCCATATCGTAAATCGATTCTAAACTTGTATCCTAAAGTTGTTATTTTAGTGTGGATAGTAGTTGCAGTATCTTTATTAGTCACCGGTTCGCTAATAACGCGTAAAATTACGGATATTGTGGAAGCTAGAATGGGACGTAACGCAATGAATGTCGCGAAAGTAATTTCAAAATCTCCTTCCGTAATTCTTGCGCTAAAAACTGGCCGAGAAGATTTGGAATTGCAGGAAGTTGTTCAACTGATGAGTAAATCTACCCATTTAGATATTGTTATATTTGATAACAGAGGAGAAGTAAGGGCTCAGCTTGATCCTAATCAACGACGAACAGCTTTTGTGAAACCGAATCGTGCGGTAATAGTTGATGGGCGCGAATATACATCAGTATATGAGAAGGGTTCCGAGTATTCATTGCAGGCCTATAGTCCGGTCTTTAGCTCGGAAAACGCCTTAGTCGGGGTGGTGGCAGTCGGGATTTCTTTGGATATTATCGATAGGGTGGCTGATGAGAGCAATAATATTATTGTGCTGGCAAATATTTTTGGTCTAGTAGTGGGAATGGTAGGAGCTTTAATTTTGGCTAGAAACATAAAAAAGATATTATTCGGGTTAGAACCGACTGAAATGGCCAAGGTTTTTGAAGAACGTAATGCAATTATTGAATCAGTAAAAGAGGCAGTCATTGCGGTTGACAAAGAAGGCAGGATTACACTTTTAAATAACGAAGCGCGTAAATTATTAAATTTGACCGAATTGAATGATCCCGTTGGACGTTCAGTCGAAGCTTTAGTTTCGAAGATGCGATTTAAGTCGGTTCTTCGCACCGGACAAGCAGAGTTAGATATTGAACAAGAAATAAAGGGGGTCAAAGTTCTGACGAATCAAGTTCCGGTAATTGTTAACGGGCAAATTGTTGGTGCTGTTGCTACTTTTCGGGATAAAACTGAGTTAAAAGTATTGGCAGAACAATTGACCGGTGTACGCAATTATGTGGAAGCACTTAGATCGCAAGCCCATGAATTTATGAACAAGTTACATGTAATACTAGGTATGGTGAAAATGGAATTTTATGATGAATTGACTGAGTATGTCAGCCATATCGCGCGCGGTCATGAAGTCGAAGTAAATTATATTGGCAGTTGTATTCATGAACCGGTATTGGCAGGATTTTTTCTGGGTAAATTGAGCAGGGCACGTGAATTGGGTGTAGAACTGTTGTTGGATGATAGTAGCTATGTTCCAAAATGCTCTAATACGGATATCATTCAAAACCTGATCGTTATTATTGGCAATTTAATTGATAACGCTTTTGATGCTGTTCAAAACAGTGCTTGCAAAAAAGTAATTGTTAAGCTAATATATGAGCAAGAGAAGCTCTGCCTAATTGTTTCAGATACTGGTCAGGGGATAGATCCGATGATTCGAGACCATATTTTCGAAACCGGTTTTTCAACCAAGGCGGATAATCGCGGTTTCGGACTAGCATTGGTAAAATCCAGCATTGAAAAGTTAGGTGGTAATATTAAGGTTGATTCAAGTGCAAACGGTACTCAATTCCTGGTTAATATTAAATATCCAGAGCAGGTGAATAAAAATGATTAAAGTGCTTATTGTTGAAGATGACCCTATGGTAGCCAAGTTTCACTCCCATTATTTGTCACAAGTAGATGGGTTTGAATTGGCTGGTGCTGTTAAAAATGGAGACGAGTGTCTCAAATTCTTGTCCAAAACGAATATAGATTTGGTGTTAATGGACATTTTTATGCCGGGTATTGATGGATTGCAGTTACTGTCCCAGATAAGATCATTAGATTATAGTGTGGATGTAATCGTGATTTCTGCTGCCAGTGATTCTACCAGGATCAAAAAAGCATTGCGCAACGGCGCAGTGGATTATTTGATTAAACCTTTTGAATTTGAACGATTTAGTACAGCTCTGCTTAATTATAAAAACCGTTCAATGCTGATGGAAGAATATGAAAGTTTGAATCAAGAAGATTTAGATAAAAATGTTCTTTACAAAGAACACGCTGAAGGACTGGTTTTGCCAAAAGGCTTAGATCATAACACCTTAAAAATGGTTTGGGAAAAAGTTGTAGAACTGAATGAACCATTCACCACCGAACAAATGGCTACTTTAATTGGTATTTCTCGTGTTTCCATTCGAAAATACCTAGAATTTTTAACAAGTCTGCAAATTTTAAAATTGGATCTTCATCGTGGAGCAGTTGGACGACCTGTATATAAATATAAATGTATCGATAAATCAATTCATATGATCCAACATTACTTTTAAACAAAATATAAACACCGCCAGTCACCATGCTGGCGGTGTTTGCACATTTACCAACCTAAATTCAAATCCACGGTCTTTGTAGAGTTTAATTATTTGCGGCAACGCTTTTACTGTTTCGTCATGACCTGAACCATCGTGCATCAATACTATCGAGTGGCTCCAGAGCGCTTCGTTCTCTAATTGCTTGGCAACGTTGGCGACAAGCGTAATCGCATTGGCACTGGAAGCGTCACCGGAGGCGATATTCCAGCCAATATCAACATATCCCTGTTCAGCTAAAGCATCCCAGTATTCTTTAGTGAAACTTCCGACAGTGCCACCGGGAGCGCGTGTTATTCTAGGACGTACGCCGAGAATGTTCATAATTAATTCATCATTCTTATGAAGTTGTGCAACATATGAATCAACTGATCGATATAAATCGCGGTATATGTGGTTGTAAGAATGATTACCGATAGCATGACCTTCTTGAAAAATTCGCTTGAGAATTTGCGGATTATCTTTAATTTGAGTTCCAACAACGAAAAAGGTAGCTTTTATTTGCAGTTTCTTTAAGATATCCAGTATTACTGGGGTATTTTCAGGATCCGGACCGTCATCAAAAGTAAGATAGACGGTCTTTTGACCATAATAATAATCAGCCTTAGGTAACCTGCAAATTAGATTTTTCTGGTTTCGTTGGGCAACTGTAAACTTATCATATAAAGGTAAGGTTGGATCAATAATTAAGTTGTTAATATTTTCGTTTAGAACTGTAGCAGACGGTAGGGGCGGTTGTTGTGGTTTGGAACTAATAGCGTTGACGGGTGGTTCTACGGAAACAGGTTCACTTTCTTCTTTTTCTATAGCTACTGTTTTTTGACTATTAGCAGACAATGCGAGCATTGCTAACGGAGATGTAGTAAGAATAGTAATAAAAAACGCCATGAAACTACAAACTATACGAAAAATAATTCTATTTGAACTCATATTAACACCTTTATGTATGATATATTGGCTTATTCGCCTTTCTTATCCTAAATCCTTTACGTAATTTTTGTCAAGTTTTGGTCATAATAAAATTAAGGAGAGTGACCAAATGAGCAAACCTACAATTCTCGCAATGTTTCGCGAATATTTTATAGATGTAATAATTATAATAGTAATTTTAAGTGTCTTTGGCAGTGTAGGGTATGCATTTTTTAGCCTGCCGGAGACTAATCAGCTTGAAAATCTAAAATTGATTGAGGCAACGCAGGTATTTGACATACATAATAAGTTGATTGGAAAGCTGTTTGAAGAGAATCGCATAGTAATTACCATAAACAATGTAGCTCCTAATGTAATAAATGCAATAGTGGCCAATGAAGATGTCAGGTTTTATCAGCATTATGGTATAGATTTTATAGGGATTGCCAGAGCTATGGTCGTCAACATTAGAAGAGGTGAAATATCTGAAGGCGGAAGTACGATAACTCAACAATTAGCAAAAAACTTGTTTTTAACTCAAGAACGTACAATAATTAGAAAAATTAAAGAAATATTACTGGCGTTAAAAATCGAAAGAAAATTTTCAAAAGAAGAAATCTTACAAGCCTACTTGAATCAAGTATATTTTGGCGAAGGAGCATATGGCATCGAAGCAGCCAGTCAGTTGTATTTTGGCAAGCATGCCAATGAATTATCATTGGCTGAAAGTGCATTATTGGCTGGACTCCCCAGAGGACCCAATATATATTCTCCATATATTGATTTACAGGCAGCGTTAAAACGAAGAGCGGTAGTTTTAAGCGGTATGCAAAACGCCGGGTTTATTAATAGTGAACAGGAAAAAACGGCTAATGCGGAGCCTATAGTTTTGGCAGGTAAACGACGGCGGGCTGTACAAGCTTCATATTTCTTGGATTATATTGCCAAAGAGTTAGTTGGCCGCTATGGGGCGAATCGTGTATATAAAGGCGGTTTAAAAATTTATACGACATTGGACCTTTCAATCCAGAAGGCTGCTGAAAATGTTTTGGGAGATTATCAGGGAGCAATTCTGTCGATCGATCCCCGTAATGGATATGTTTTGGCCATGGTTGGCGGAAATGATTATCAAAAAAGTCAAATTAACCGGGTTGTTGCGCAAATTCGTCAACCTGGTTCAGCGTTCAAACCATTTTTATATGCCGTAGCAATTAATGAGGGCTTAACAGCAGCTTCGATAATTGTCGATGAACCAATTGACATTGGCGGATATAAGCCTCAAAACTATGATAAAAAATATTTAGGACCAATTACGATAAACAAGGCGTTACGCTTATCGGTAAATGTTGCAGCTGTAAAGTTGGCCCAGCAGATCGGTATGGGGAAAGTAATAGATTTGGCCAAGCAAATGGGAATAACGACTTTAGTGCCTGAGGATAACAATTTAGCCGCGGCATTAGGGGGGCTAACCCAAGGTGTAAATTTACTTGAACTGGCAACTGCATATACCGGCTTTGCCAACAGTGGTATTGTATCAAAACCTATTACTATTTTAAAAGTCGTTGATGAAACCGGGATAATTCTTGAACAGTCCAAAATACAACAATATAGGATTTTAAGTTCGGAAGTAGCATATATAGTTAGTGATATGCTGGCCGGGGTTTTAAAAAATGGGACAGGTACGGCCGGTAATATCGGAAGACCGGCTGCCGGAAAAACCGGCACAACAGATAATTATGTAAGTGCTTGGTTTGTAGGCTATACGCCGGAGATATTGACTGGGATATATGTAGGTAATGATGACCATTCACCGGTGGGATTGTCCGGCAGTCAGGTTGCTGGTATGTGGGGTAAGATGATGGCTGAATCAACAAAAAATATGCCAATAACTGATTTTCCTGTACCTGCAAATGTTATTACAAGAGTTCAAATATGTACAGATACCGGCAAGTCAGCGATTATTGGCTGCAAAGAAAGTGAATATAGTTCATTTATAAAAGGGACGGAACCGCACCGGCAATTGCTGAATATAAGAGAACCATGGTTTAGATTGCCGGGACTGTTTTAATATGTTATAATTTTTTTGATTTAAACAAAAAAATCTAGGAGTAAGCCAGTGCAGTCAAAGATAACAATATTAGATGTTAACGTGGATATAGTAACTATGAATAATGCAATTGAGCGTATTGAAAGTTTTATTCTGGCCGGTCATAGCCGTTTTATTGCGACTGCAAATGCCGAAATGGTAATGCTGGCGCAGACTGACAATGAGTTGCGAGATATTTTGAATACAGCGGATTTAGTTGTTCCTGACGGCGCGGGAGTTGTTTGGGCCGGGAGATATTTGGGAGCCGAGGTGCCGGAACGAGTTGCGGGCTATGATTTGACCCAAAAGCTGTTGGAAAGGGCTGCACGGTCGGGCTATACTGTATTTTTGCTTGGCGCAGGCCCGGGTATTGTGAATAAAGCAAAAAATGAAGCCGAGCGCAAATTCCCCGGCATACAAATTGTTGGTACTCAAGATGGCTTTTTTTCACCAATGGATGAACCCAAAATAATTGAAGCAATCCGTTCATTGCAGCCTGATATTCTACTTGTTGCTTTGGGTGTTCCCAAACAAGAAAAGTGGATATATTTAAATAAAAACTATTTGAAAGTTCCGGTTTCTATCGGTGTTGGCGGTACTTTTGATGTAATGGCCGGAACTGTTAGGCGCGCCCCCTTGTGGATGCAGAAAATTCATTTGGAGTGGTTTTTCCGTTTTCTAATGCAGCCTTCCCGTTTTATGCGTATTTTGAGACTGCCCCAGTTTGTTATCAAAGTACTTGCAGTAAAAAAGGTTAGACAAAATAACCGTGATATATTATAATAATTTTTGGAGACGGGCAAGTTATACACTTGCCTTTTTGTATGTAATTAGTTTTGTTTGCAAGGAGGTGCATAAATGGTAAAAACACCGGTGGTTAAAGAAGGGTATTTATATATAACGATATTACTAATCATAGCTGTAATATTTGATATGACAATTAACTTATATTGGAGTATCATTCCTGCTGTTTTAGCAGTATATACTACGTTCTTTTTCCGTAATCCTTACCGAAAAGTACCGCTGGATGAGAACTTGATATTGTCCCCGGCTGACGGAAAAGTTATGGCTATTTCCAAAATTTATGATGAAGAATTTTTGTTTGCTGAAGCCCAAAAAGTTACGATATTCTTATCAATTTTTGATGTTCATGTTAATCGCAGCCCCATTGCCGGCGAGATTAAATTTCAGCAGTATACTTGTGGAAGATTCCGTCCGGCGTATAAAGAAGCTGCAGCCTGCGAAAATGAGAGGCATGCAATCGGTATTGAAAACAACAAGATAAAGGTGTTAGTGATTCAAATAGCGGGTATTTTAGCGAGACGGATAGTGTCGTGGGTAACGCTGGGGAATGTACTTGAACAGGGTCAACGATATGGTTTGATAAAATTTGGTTCATGTACGGAGATCATTATGCCTAGTAATATAGAAATAGTTGTAAAAAAAGGTGATCGGGTAAAGGGTGGAGAAACCATCATCGGGAGGGTCAACTGATGAAAAGTATGATTCCCAATGCTTTAACTGCGTTGAATCTGGTTTTTGGTATGATTGGAATAATGTATGCTTCCCAAGGAGATTTTAAAGTAGCAGCATGGTGGATCATTGCTGCAATGGTAGCCGATGGTACTGACGGACGAGCAGCTCGCTATTTTGGTGTAAGCAGTGAATTTGGAAAAGAATTAGATTCGCTGTGTGATTTAGTTTCTTTCGGTGTTGCGCCGGCTTTTATGGCTTATATGTTCTTTTTACGCGATATGGGCTGGGTAGGTGCAGCTATAGCCATATTTTTCGCGGTATGCGGAGCTATGCGGTTAGCGCGGTTCAATGTGAATACCAGTGTCGTAAAGGGATTTTTTATGGGTCTGCCAATACCGGCAGCAGGCTGTGCCGTAGCTACTTTTATTGCAATTGGTGTAAAACCTTGGAGTTGGCTATTTGCAGCAATTATATTGATTTTTGGTTATCTAATGGTAAGTACAGTTAAATATCCTGATTTTAAAGGAAAAGGGGAGGAAATTAAGGTTATTCCGGCCTTTGCTGCTGTAGCAATCGGGATTGCTGTATTATTTTGGAATGTTAATTCGTATTTGTTTGTTCCATTTCTTGTTTTTGCTGTTTTTGGAATGCTAAATAATTTATTCTGATTATTGGGTAAGTGGTTTCCGGATATTTCATTACCAATAATTATTACATTAATAGTATTCGGAATTAGGATACTATTTTTTTGCTTGGGTTATATTATTTTATAGAGTATTCAATAATATATTGTAATATGCAGTGAAAAAATTATCCTTATATCTGACAGATAAGGTAGAACCATTATTTAACTTTTTCAACTTGACAGATTACAACCATAAAACTACAATTTAGTTTGTATGTGCATTTCAATTTCCAGTTACTTGTAATAAGGAGTTTAAAGGAGAAAAAATTCATGATTCATTTATTAGATTACATAATGATACCTATCCAATTAATAATTGTTTTTTTTACGCTCTATTATTTTGTGATTGCATTTTTTGGTATTTTTCGCAGCCCGGAAAGAAAAATACTGATTCCGAAGAAAACATTTGCCGTAATTGTCGCAGCACATAATGAAGAGAATGTAATTGGTCAACTTATTGAAAATTTAACTGTTTTAAACTATCCTCGTGAAATGTTTGATATATTTGTAGTAGCTGATAATTGTAATGACCGTACTGCCAGTATTGCCAGAGCTAATGGGGCTCTGGTACATGAGCGCTTCAATACCGAGCAAAAGGGTAAAGGATTTGCCCTGGAATGGATGTTTGCTAAGCTTTTTCGATTAAAGAGAAATTATGATGCAGTGGTAATTTTTGATGCAGATAATCTTGTTCACCCTAATTTTTTATTGGAAATGAATAGTCGACTTTGTAAAGGTGAAAAAGTTATACAAGGTTATTTAGATTCAAAAAATCCAAATGATACTTGGATTTCGGGAGTTTTTTCAATATCTTTTTGGGTTGTAAATCATATCTGGCACTTAGCGAAATATAATATTGGTTTATCGAGTGTTTTGGGCGGTACAGGCATGTGTATTTCAACTGAAATTTTGCGGAAATTTGGCTGGGGTGCGACATGCTTGACAGAAGACATGGAATTTTCAATGAAAGTATTATTGAAAGGTATTCCTACAACCTGGGCGCATGAAGCGATTGTATACGATGAAAAACCTTTGACTTTTATGCAATCTTGGCATCAGCGGAAGCGTTGGGCTCAAGGTCATTTTGATGTGGCTAGTCGTTATATGTCAAGTATGTTGTTTGAGGGAATTCGTACCAGAGACATCCGCATATTAGATGGTATTATGCATTTATGTCAGCCATATTTTTTACTCCTATCAACCACCTTTGTGTTGGCTAGCTATATATATAATTTTTATCCGTTCTATACAAATATCGTTTATAAGATACTGCCGCTAGAAGTATGGTCAGTTATTGCAATTGGCCAATATATATTTCCGATGATAGTTTTAGCCAAAATTCAGGCTCCGGTTAAATCATGGCTGTACCTTATACTTTATCCTTTATTTGTTTACAGCTGGATTCCAATAACTGTGATTGGGTATTTTTACCGAAATCAAAGGATTTGGAGCCATACTGTACATACCAGAAATTTAAGTTATAATGATGTGGTATTTTCCAATAACCAGGCTGAATTTAGTGAAAAGGATGCATTGTTTAGTAAACAAGCATTAAAATGATGAATGGGCTGTTCTAAAGATGAGTGCTTGCTGCTCATCTTTTTTGTACTGTTTATAGTTTATCTTTTTGTTAGGAGGATTTAGATGTTTGAATTATCGATTTATGTTAACTTTGAAGCTGCTCATTGTTTGCCAGATTATCCGGGAAAGTGCCGAAGATTACATGGTCATAATTGGCGAGTAGAAGTTTCGATTGAGGGTAGTAAATTAAACGATTTAGGAATGTTGATGGATTTTAGCATTCTAAAAATGGAAGTAATGACAGTTATAAATGTTCTTGACCATCAATATTTGAATGAAATTTATCCTTTTAATGAAATTAATCCTACGGCAGAAAATATTGCGAAATATATTTATGAGCAATTGGCTGCAAAAAGTATATTTCAATCCAATCCTCGTTTATTAGCGGTTAAGGTCTGGGAATCGCCAAATTCTGCAGTCATTTATCGGGAGGTATAATTTTGGGATCTAAAGCTAGGATCATCGAAATATTTTCTTCTATCCAAGGCGAAGGATTATATGTTGGTTGTAAACAAGTATTTCTGAGGTTTGCCGGCTGTAATTTGCGGTGTGATTATTGCGATACACCTAATTCCCGCAACTACAAGGCTCCTACGGCAATAATTGAACAAAATGCCGGTTCAAGAGATTTTATTAAACTTTCTAACCCGCTAGAATTAATTGAGATTGCAGAGCGTGTCAACCATCTGTTGAAAACTCCTCATCACTCGATAAGCCTGACCGGGGGAGAACCGTTATGCCATGCCGATTCTATTATTAAATTTGCCTCTCTTTTAAACGGACCTTTGTTTTTAGAAACTAATGGCACGTTACCGCAGGCCTTGGCTCAAGTTCTGCCGTTTGTTGATATTATAAGTATGGACATTAAGCTGCCAAGCCATACCGGGCAGGAAAACTGGCAGGACCACAAGAAGTTCTTACGATTAGCAGCTTTAAAAAATGTATATGTAAAGCTAGTATTAACGTCTCAGATGACTAATGCCGAGTTCAGACAAACGGTAGAATTAGTTGCAGATATTGATAAGAATATACCGTTAGTATTACAGCCGGTAACTAGTTTGGACGGAAGCATAGGAATTTCACCGGAAAATTGTATGAGATATCAAGAAACAGCATTGCAAGAATTAGTCGACGTTCGGGTTATACCGCAAACACATAAGTTTATGGGACAAATTTAGAGATGGAGGTTCTAAATTGCAAATATTAATTACCAACGATGATGGAATTACAGCGCCGGGATTACAAATGTTAGAACAAGAATTATCACAAATAGCCGAGATTGTAGTTGTCGCTCCGGAAAGTGAACGAAGTGCGATGAGTCAGGCTATTACTGTGCATAATCCTATTCGAGTTCAAAAATTTGATATGCAGAATGCCAAACATGCTTGGCAAATAAGCGGCACCCCAACTGACTGTGTTAAATTAGCTGTAGAAGCTTTATTGCCAAAACCTCCCGATGTTATCGTATCAGGTATTAATCGAGGACCGAACTTAGGCACAGATGTATTGTATTCTGGAACAGTTAGTGCGGCAATGGAGGGTATACTATATGGAATACCATCAATTGCAGTTTCGCTGGATACCTGGGAAGACTTTAGTTATCAACCTGCTGCCAGATTTGTCTGTAAGTTGATTCTATCCATGCAAAAAAATCAATATCCTCCGGCGACTTTGCTGAACATTAATGTTCCTGCCTTGCCGGACCAAGAGATCGGCGGTTATGTAATTACTAAAATGGGTAACCGCCAATATAAAAATGTTTTCGAAAAGCGCTTAGATCCGCGTGGTAGAGCTTACTATTGGATGGGCGGAAATACTATTGATTGCGAGAATGATCCTGATAGCGATGTTGCCGTAGTTCGGGATGGAAAGATTTCGGTCACTCCTATTCATTTTGATTTGACAAATCATAATATCCTAAATATACTTCGCAAGTGGGAGTTGTAGATCAAACAGTTATATTTGAATATTCCCTGCATAAATTTTCATTAGAATAACATGCGGGGGAGTGAATGTAATGAAGGGATCGTTACGGCAGTTCAAAGGCCGAAAAAATCCAAGCTTAAAAGATAAGCAGGGGCTTATTTACTGTGTCATTAAAGGTGTTGTTTTAAGTTTATTCTTAGCTTTAGCATCTACGCTGATTTTAACATTTCTTTTGAGTTACTGGGATTTAAGTTTTGTTGAAGCTCATTTGCAGTGGATAATGATAGCAATAACAGTCATCAGTATTTTTATTGGCAGTACTTACAGTACATATCGTGTCGAATCCAAAGGCTTAATTATAGGCGTATTAATTGGCTTATTTTATATTCTTGCCGGCGTTACCGTGACCTGGGCGTTAGGGAACGATTCATTCTCACTATTATTATTTACTAACAAATTGATAGCTGGTATTGCTGCCGGTGCATTAGGCGGATTACTTGGTGTCAATTTATAATAAAGTGCAGGAATAATTGTATAATTGGCGAAAATGGTACAACAAAATATGAAAGGTGGCCGGAAAATGAAATTGCTATCTGGAAATGAAGCAATTGCTCGTGGAGCATATGAAGCAGGCGTAAGGGCTGCTAGTGCTTATCCTGGTACACCAAGCACGGAAATTTTAGAAAATCTGGCAAAGTATGACGAGGTATATTGTGAATGGGCGCCAAATGAAAAAGTTGCTGTAGAGGTTGCGCAAGGTGCTTGTTTTGCCGGGGCAAGAACAATTACGGCTATGAAGCATGTCGGGTTGAATGTGGCAGCAGATCCGATGTTTTCGCTGGCCTATATCGGGGTTAACGGCGGATTTATTATTGTATCAGCTGATGACCCAGGTATGCATAGCTCTCAGAATGAACAAGATAATCGTTTCTATGCTAAGTTCATGAAAGTAGGTTTGTTAGAACCATCGGATAGTCAGGAAGCAAAAGATTTTGCTATAAACGGCTTTGATATAAGTGAAGAGTTTGATCTGCCTGTTATGCTGCGGACAACAACCCGCATCTCACATTCTAAGGGGCTGGTATCATTAGGTGACCGCAAGGAATATCCTTTGCGTGCCTATAATAAAAATATTGCCAAATATGTAATTATACCGGCACATGCTAGAAAAATGAGAATTTCTTTGGAACAAAGGTTAAAAAAACTTGCCGAATTTGCCGAGACGTTTCCTGGTAATCGCCTCGAGGGAGAAGGGCATGAATTTGCGGTAATAACAAGTGGTATTGCTTACCAATATGCCAAAGAAGCACTGGGTGACAAAGCGACTTATTTAAAATTAAGTCTTACGTTTCCGCTTCCGGAAAAGTTAGTAAGAAATTTTGTCGAAAAATTTAGCCAAGTATATGTAATTGAAGAAGGAGAACCCTTCCTGGAAGAACAAATAAAATCATTGGGTCTAACTGTTAAAGGCAAGGACATATTTCCACGGTTTGGTGAATTAAGTCCGATGATTATTCGCCAAGCTTTGCTGGGGGAAGCTGTTGAAGCTGGAAACAGTTCTGCAAATTTTCCGGTCCGATCGCCGGTCTTGTGTCCGGGATGTCCTCACCGTAGTGTGTTTTATGCTATAAATCAAATGAAGGCAATTGTTACCGGTGATATCGGCTGCTATAGCTTAGGGGTTACGCCTCCGCTCAGCACCATTGAAACCTGTGTATGTATGAGAGCAAGTATTGGTAATGCCTTGGGGTTATCGAAGATACTAACCGACCGAAAAATAATCGCAGTAATTGGTGATTCTACCTTTATTCATTCCGGTATAACCGGACTTATCGATGTTGTATATAATCAAGGGGCTATCACCGTTGTGATTCTTGATAATGCCATTACGGCTATGACCGGACATCAACATAATCCGGCAACAGGATATAATATTAAAAATCAGCAAACTAATAAAATAGACTTAGAAAATATTGTACGGGCTTGCGGCGTAAATAAAATATGGCAGGTCAATTCATATGATATGCATGAACTTACGGCAGCATTAACCAGTGCCACTTCTTGCGGTCAAACTGCCGTTGTTATCGCTAGACAGCCATGCGTCCTTTTGAATAAAGATGATTGTAGCGATAAATATGAAATTACAGCGCAGTGCCGTAAATGTAAGAAATGTATTTCATTAGGTTGTCCGGCCATCATGATTAAAAACGACAAAGTGGTGATAGACTCTCAGTTATGCAGATCCTGTGGTGTTTGTGCCCAAATTTGTAATTTTGGTGCGATAAGAAAGGTGGGGTCTGCTTATGAATAACAATAAGAATATTATGATCGTTGGTGTCGGCGGACAAGGAACATTGCTTGCAAGCAGCATTATTGGCCAGCTTGCAATGGATTGCGGATTGGATGTAAAACAATCCGAAGTCCACGGTCTGTCACAGCGCGGCGGGAGTGTGGTAACTTACGTGCGCTATGGCAGCAAAATTGCGTCGCCGATAATTGAACGTAAACAAGCGGATTATATTTTGTCTTTTGAAAAGTTGGAAGCATTACGATGGGCGGATTACTTAAAACCAGATGGTGTGTTGATTATGAATGAACAAGAAATTTATCCAATGTCTGTAATTAGCGGTTTAGCTGTATATCCAATTGATGTAGCCGATCAATTAATCAGCAAAGGTATAAATTTAATTAAAGTCAATGCTTTAACTTATGCCCAGGAAATCGGTAATAGCCGAGCTGTTAATATGGTCTTGCTTGGTATGCTGGCCTATAAACTTGATTTTAATTACAATAAATGGGAAAAAACTATTAAGGAACATATGTCTTCAATAGTTCAGCATACTAATCTTCAAGCTTTTGCAATGGGATGGAATCTGCATGATAGGGCTTAGTGCCCTTTTTTTATTAAAAAGCTAGATAAATATTTATTATTGGAGGTAATGAGTTGAACTACAAAGCAATACTATTTGATCTTGACGGAACTCTGATTGATACGACACCTTTGATTATTGAGTCTTTTAAGCACACTGTTGCCCAACATTTGCAGCGTGAACTTGACCCAGCCGAAGCAATAGCTTTTTTTGGCAAACCGTTACGGGATGCAATGGAGTATTTAGCACCTGATAAAATTGACGAATTAACTACGTCATATCGTGAATTTAACCATAAAAATCATGATCAATTAGCAAGGTCTTTTGCCGGAGTAGCCGAGACAATACTCAGGCTGCATAATGCAGGTATGCAACTGGCAATTGTAACGTCCAAGAAAAGGGAAATGGCGCTACGGGGTCTTACTTTGTTTAATATGGACAAGTATTTTGATGTGATTATCGGACTTGACCAGACGGTTCATCATAAACCTGATCCTGAACCTGTTTTAGCAGCGTTACAGATGCTTCAGCTTGCCCCGGAAGATTGCCTAATGGTCGGGGATAGTCCGTTTGATATAAGAAGTGCTCGTTTAGCCGGTGTTAAGACTGCAGCCGTTAAGTGGTCGGCAGTACCTTGGGAAACAATTTTGTTAGAAAATCCTGATTATATATTACAATCGATGGATGATCTATTAGCTGTCTGTAATCTGCCAAAATCACTGTCCAGGAGTTAATTTATAATGGAAGGGATAAGAGGAAAATAAACGAAATACACTAATGGAAAGCTTTTTATTTTATCATAATAGGAGGGATTATAATGGTTGACATTGCAATTATTGGCGGAACTGGAGTATATGATCCGAATATGTTGAAGAATGTACGTCAAGACACTATAGATACGCCTTATGGTCAAGTATCATACAAATTAGGTGATTATGCGGAGAAAACGATTGCTTTTATAGCTAGGCACGGCTCCAGTCATTCTATACCTCCTCACCGGATTAATTATCGAGCCAATATTTGGGGATTGAAAAAGCTTGGTGTAAAAATTATTATCGCCACTACGGCTGTTGGTTCAATTAATAAAAATATGAAGCCGGGTGACTTCGTTTTAGTTGACCAATTTATAGATTTTACTAAGAATAGAATATCTTCGTTTTTTGACGGCGGTACCAAACCGGTAGTGCATGTCGACGTAACAGTTCCGTACTGTCCGGCAATTCGTAGCAAGTTATGGGATGTTGGTAATGAATTGAATATTCCTATTCATAAAGAAGGTACCTACGTATGCGCGGAAGGACCAAGATTTGAAACCCCGGCTGAAATAATTATGTTTGAACGTATGGGTGGCGATGTAGTCGGAATGACTAATGTTCCTGAAGCTCCTTTAGCACGGGAAGCAGAAATATGTTATGCAACTGTATCAATGGTCACCAATTTTGCCGCGGGAATAGCGAAACAGCCTTTAACGCATGCCGAGGTTTTGGATGCAATGCAGGCCAATTCCGATAATTTTAGAAAGCTGATAATGGCAACTGTCAAAGAATTAAATGTTGATCAGGATTGTGATTGCCGGCATGCACTAGCTGCGTTTGGAGGATTTAGGGTATAAGCGAGGTGTTTAAGTTGAAATCTCTGAAATGGGAAAAAGGTATACTGCTTTTACTAGATCAAACACTATTGCCCAATAAAATTGATTATATTTATTGCCAAGATTACATGACTGTTGCGGAGGCAATTAGAAGATTGCAGGTTCGAGGTGCTCCGGCTATTGGCGCAGCAGCTGCTTTTGGTATAGTATTGGGAGCAAAAGCAGCTGCAATTTCTGCTGCAAATGTTATTGAATTTAGAGATAAGGTCTTAGTTGTTGCCGATACGTTGCAACAAACCAGGCCAACCGCAGTTAATTTATTCTGGGCGATAAAACGGATGTTAGGTATATTAGATAAATTTGAAGATGGTTCGGATATTGGGAAAATGATTGCTAGGTTAGAACAGGAAGCTGTTATAATTGCCCAAGAAGACGAGCAGGTAAACCGAAAGATTTCTAAAAACGGGGCGTTGTTATTTACAAAGCCGGTCAGCATTTTAACCCATTGTAATGCCGGCGCACTAGCAACGGTCGCACTTGGCACAGCTTTAGGTGTTATTAGGGAGACACACAGCCAAGGAAATGTTTTGAGAGTTTATGCTGATGAAACACGTCCGCTCTTGCAAGGCGCTCGTTTAACTGCCTGGGAACTTATGCAGGAAAAAATTCCGGTTACATTAATTACTGATAATATGGCTGGATGGGTCATGAAAAAGGGTTTGGTACAAGCAGTTATTGTTGGAGCAGACCGTATTGCTTTGAATGGTGACGTTGCCAATAAAATTGGAACTTATAGTGTAGCGGTGTTAGCTAAGGAGCATAATATTCCTTTTTATGTTGCCGCACCTTTATCAACTTTTGATATTACTATAAATTCTGGTGATAGTATCCCTATTGAAGAACGTGATCGCAGCGAGGTCTTGCAGTATGCCGGTATTAATACGGCACCCGAGGGTGTCACAGTTTTTAATCCGGCTTTTGATGTCACACCATCTAATTTGGTAACAGCGATTATAACTGAAGCTGGAGTATTTCAAGCTCCATACGATGTAAAGATACGGCAAATATTTCAGTTGAAAGGTTGATTATTGTGATGGAAAAATCCATGATACGTGATATAAATTTGGCTGGAGCAGGTATGCAAAAAATTAGCTGGGCCAATAGATATATGCCGGTATTAAATTCTTTGATAAATGAATTGAATGCCAGTAACCCTCTTAATGGCCTAAAACTGGTTATGACCATCCACTTGGAAGCAAAAACTGCTTGTTTGGCATTAGCCTTAAAACGTGCAGGCGTAGATGTTACAGTAACCGGCAGTAATCCGCTTTCGACACAAGATGATATTGCGGCAGCACTGGTGGAACAAGGCGTTAATGTTTTTGCTTGGCATAATTGTACCAGTCAAGAATATGAAACTTTTTTGCATAAAGCACTTGATAATCAGCCACAAATTATTATTGATGATGGTGGCGATTTAGTATCCTTACTTCACGGCAGCCGTGCTGAAGTGGCTAAAAATATAATCGGCGGGTCAGAAGAAACGACGACGGGGGTCCATCGGTTAAAGGCTCTGGCTAAAAATAACCAATTGAAGTTTCCGATGATTGCCGTAAATGATGCCTACTGTAAGTACTTATTCGATAATCGCTATGGAACAGGGCAATCCGCTTTGGATGGCATAATGCGCACGACCAATCTTTCGATAGCTTCAAAAAATGTAGTAGTTGCCGGTTTTGGCTGGTGCGGTAAAGGTGTTGCCATGAGGGCCAGAGGCTTGGGTGCTAATGTAATTATTACCGAGATAGATCCTATAAAAGCAGTAGAAGCAGTTTTTGACGGTTACACGGTCATGCCCATGGAAAAAGCTGCTGCTATAGGAGATATCTTTATTACTGTAACTGGATGTATGGATGTGATTCGCCGCGAGCATTTCATGGTGATGAAAGACGGTGCTGTTTTAACTAATGCAGGTCATTTTGATGTAGAAATCAATATAAATGAATTAGCTAATTTAGCTAAGCAACGCTTTACAGCCAGAAATAATATTGAATCGTTTGTTTTGGCTGATGGAAGAACTTTGAACCTTGTGGCTGAAGGCAGACTGGTAAATTTGGCTGCCGGAGACGGACATCCGATCGAAATAATGGATTTGTCATTTTCGATGCAAATGTTGGCAGTTATATATATATTAGAACATGGTCGTAAATTAAGTAATGATGTCTATAATTTGCCTGTTGAGTTGAATCATCGTGTCGCCGGGCTCAAATTACAAGCACTTGGTATTGATATAGACAAATTGAATAGAAAGCAGCAGGACTACCTAGCAAAAGCATAGCGGGGTGAGGTAATGCATTTAAATGTAAGTATGGTTAAGATAGCTGAAAGTATCATTGAGGCAGCGCTATCATTAATACAGAAAGGTCTGATTGCCGGTACATGGGGAAATATCAGTGTAAGGGTTTCTCAGTCGCAATATGCGATTACTCCTTCTGGACGAAAATATCAGAGTTTACAGCCTCAAGATATTACCGTTGTTAATACAGATGGGACTATTGTCAGCGGAGTTTTTAAACCATCATCCGAATTACCGTTGCATCTAGCGATTTATTCAGCCCGGCCGGATGTTCAGGCTATTGTTCATACCCACAGTGTTTATGCCAGTGCTTGTGCTGTTGCTCATCGAAGCATTCCGCCCATCATTGAAGATTTAGTTCAACTGGCCGGCGGCAGCGTAGATGTTGCGGAATATGCATTTCCCGGAACTGCAGATTTGGGTAAGAATGCCGTTAGCGCGTTACAAGATAAGTATGCGGTTCTGTTGGCTAATCACGGCGTTGTTGGCTGTGGCAGTTCTTTAGCTGAAGCTGTAACCGCCTGTGAACTAGTAGAAAAAGCAGCACAGATCTATATTTTGGCTCATCAGATCGGTAAGCCCCATATACTAAATCAACATGATATTGACAGCATGCATAAGTTTTATCTCGAACAATATAAACATCGACAGGAGGATAAAACAAATGAATCGCATATTAATAAATAATGTCGAAATGGTACTGGAAGATGGCAGCATAATTCATGGTGATATTGCGGTGGAAGATACGCTTATTAAATATGTGGGAAAAATACCACCGGAATGGCAAGCAAATACTGTGATCAATGGGGATGGTTTTTTAGCAGTTCCCGGATTTGTCAACACCCATACCCATGCTGCGATGACCTTGTTTCGCAGCTACGCAGATGATATGTTATTGATGGATTGGTTGGAAAATAAAATTTGGCCGGTAGAAAAGAATCTTACCGCTGAAGATATCTATTGGGGAAGTATGTTGGCAATAGCTGAAATGATAAAGTCAGGTACAACAACGTTCGCCGATATGTATTTCGCCATGCCGGAAGTAGCCAAAGCAGTTGCTGAAAGCGGTATACGGGCGGTACTGGCTAGGGGAATGGCCGGCGTTGCGCCTAATGCCCAACAAGCCTTAGATGAGAGTAAGATTTTTTTTCAAGAATATAACGGGGCCCAAAATGGACGAATTAGTGTTATGCTGGGACCACATGCCCCCTATACCTGCCCACCTGACTATCTAAAGTCGGTTATTGATGTATCACAACAATTGGGAGCAGAAATACATATACATTTGGCTGAAACTGCCGGTGAAGTAGACAATTGTCTAAAAAAATACGGCAAAACACCAATAGCTTTAATGGATGAAATTGGTTTATTGGATTGTGGTGTTTTGGCAGCCCACTGTGTTCATTTAACTTCCGATGATATCAGTATTATGAAAAATAAAAAAGTCAGGGTTGCCCATAACCCAGGCAGCAATCTGAAGCTCGCCAGCGGTATTGCACCGGTACCGGAATTATTGGCGGCAGGTATTGTTGTCGGTTTAGGCACAGATGGAGCAGCCAGTAATAATAATTTGGATTTATTAGAAGAAATTAGGCTGGCTGCTATTATTCATAAGAATAACAAAGCCGATCCCTTGGTGGTGCCGGCCAGAACTGCAGTGAATATGGGTACCAACTTTGGCGCAGCAGCGCTGGGGCTGGACGGTTCGGTAGGTAAAATTGCCCCGGGAATGAAAGCTGACCTGACATTGTTTAATACCAATAAATTGCATTGGTATCCGCGACATGATAAATTATCTTTACTGGTTTATGCTGCCGGGGCGGCCGACGTAGACACGGTTCTTGTTGACGGTCAAATATTGCTTCGCGATGGGATTTTAACAACTATCGATGAAGAAAAATTAATAAATGAAGTACAAACACGGGCAATTCGTTTAACACAATGAATGGGTCGAAGTTTGGCGGAAACGGAGGATTGTATGTATAAAATACTCGAGAAAAAACAGCTGTCTGATGGGGTTCACCAATACAAAATTGAAGCTGATTTAATAGCCAATAAGTGTCAACCAGGACAATTTGTAATTATTCGTTTAGATGAAGAAGGAGAAAGGATTCCGCTAACTATCGCTGATTTTGACCGGGATGCCGGGACGATTACTCTTATTGTCCAACAAGTAGGCAATACCACCAAAAGAATGGCTGAAATGTTGCAAGGAGATTCTATTTTAGATGTTGCCGGACCGTTAGGAAATCCATCAGACATAAAGTTTTACGGAACTGTTGTTTGTATTGGTGGCGGAATTGGGGTTGCTCCAGTTTATCCTATTGCCCGAGCTTTAAAACAAGCAGGTAATTATGTAGTATCAATTATTGGCGCCCGCAATGCCGACTTGCTTATTATGGAACAAGAAATGACTGATATCAGCGATGAACTATATGTTACAACTGACGATGGGTCGAAAGGGGTTAAAGGTATAGTAACTGTGCCGTTGCACAATATGATCGGCAGTAAACGGGAAATTAATTATGTGATGGCGATTGGTCCTGTAGTTATGATGCGAGGGGTTGCCGAAGTTACCAGACCATATAATATCCATACTGTTGTCAGCCTTAACCCAATAATGGTGGACGGAACGGGAATGTGCGGCGGCTGTAGGGTTAAAATTGCAAATGAGAACAAATTTGCTTGTGTAGATGGACCTGAATTTGATGCCCATAAAGTCGATTTTGAGGGATTAATGATTAGACAACGTATGTACCAAGACCAAGAACGCGGCCAACAGTGCGGAGGTAATTGCAAATGCCAAAATCATTAAAACATAAAATGCCTGAACAGACTCCCCAAGACCGGAGAAATAATTTTAATGAGGTCGCTCTTGGCTATGATGAAACAACGGCTCGGGCCGAAGCCGACCGGTGTCTGCAGTGTGCTAATCCTTTCTGCCGCCAGGGGTGCCCGGTCAATGTCAATATACCAGCTTTTATAAAACATATAAAAAATGGTGATTTTGAGGAAGCTATCAGCGAGATAAAGACTAAAAATAGTTTGCCGGCAGTGTGCGGCAGGGTATGTCCACAAGAAAATCAATGCGAAAAGTTTTGCATATTGGGAAAAAAGAATGAACCGGTTGCAATAGGACGACTGGAACGGTTTGCCGCGGATTATGCTCGTGGTAATAAGAAAAAGAGCGAATCAAGCGCCCAGGATAAGACTATGGGTGAACAAATCGGCAAGGTTGCAGTAATTGGTTCTGGTCCGGCCGGGTTGACTGTAGCAGGCGATTTAGCCTTGTTAGGTTATAAGGTGACTGTATTTGAAGCTTTACATGCGGCCGGTGGAGTTTTAATGTACGGCATCCCTGAATTCCGATTGCCAAAGGATATCGTACAGCATGAAATAAATGAATTGAGAAATCTCGGTGTAGACATTGCTGTAAATTCAATAATTGGCCGAACCTTTACAATTGATGAACTGTTGAATGAGCAAGGATATGATGCTGTATTTATTGGTACCGGCGCCGGATTACCTAATTTTTTGAACATACCCGGTGAAAATTATAACGGTGTTTACGCTGCAAATGAATTTTTAACTCGGTCCAATCTAATGCAGGCTTACAAAAAAAATGCTACGACCCCGATATATAAGGGTGATAAAGTAGCAGTTATCGGTGCTGGAAATGTTGCGATGGATGCTGCTCGGACTGCGCTGCGGTTAGGTGCAAGCAATGTTTATATAGTTTACCGGCGTTCGGAACAAGAAATGCCGGCTCGAGCTGAAGAAATTCATCATGCTCGCGAAGAAGGAGTGGAGTTTAAGTTATTGACCAATCCAGTTAGAATTTTAGGCAATGAAAAGGGTTGGGTTGAAGGGCTTGAATGTGTTAAAATGGAATTAGGCGAGGCAGACTTATCCGGAAGGCGTAAACCGGTTGAAGTAAAAAATTCTAATTTTGTACTTGAAGTAGACTCAGTAATTATTGCAATCGGACAAGGTCCTAACCCGTTAATTCAATATACAACACCGGGACTTGAAGTAAACAAACATGGTAATATCAATACCGATGAACAGGGCATAACATCAAAACCGGGAGTATTTGCCGGTGGAGATATTGTTACCGGTGCGGCAACTGTAATATCGGCGATGGGGGCGGGAAGAAAAGCTGCCGAAAGCATTCATAAATATATACAAGATAAAAAGAAAATTGATTGAGTTCAATGAGGAGTGATTACAATGTGTTGTCAAGTAAAATTGGGTATTTCTGCGCGCCATGTCCATGTTTCCCAAGAAGATTTGGAAAAACTTTATGGATCTGGTGCTGTATTACATCCAATTAAAGATCTGGGACAACCGGGCCAGTATGCAGCAGACGAACGTGTTGATTTAATAACTCCAAAAGGTTCAATTAAAAATGTTCGGATATTAGGTCCAGTCAGGAAACAATCACAAGTGGAGTTGGCGTTAACTGATGCACGTAAGTTAGGGTTAAACCCTCCTGTCAGAGATTCGGGAAATCTTGTAGGTACACCGGGAATTACAATGGTTGGACCGTACGGCAGTGTTGAGCTCACTGAGGGTGTAATAATAGCGGCGCGCCATATTCATTTTGATCCGGCAACAGCTGCTCAATACGACCTTAAAGATCAAGATCATGTATGCGTAAAGATAAAGGGTGAGCGAGGGTTGACTTTTGAACATGTTTTGGTGAGGGTTCATCCTTCCTTTGCACCTGAAATGCACATTGATACTGATGAAGGTAATGCCGCATTAATGGATTCAGATTGTATGGTTGAAATAGTAGCCAAATAGCTAATAATTGCTAATTTGCACGCGAATGGATAATATTTAAAAGAAAGCTACTCAAAAAGTATGCTTTCTTTTTTGTTAAAAAATGGTTATTTTAGATATCTAAATAAAGGTAATTTTATAATTATCGCGAATAGAGTAAATATTTTATAATTACCCCATAAATAGGGTGGTGAGTGACATGCGCTTAATAAGAAATGATCATATTGATGTAATTGATATTTTGCTGCAAAATTTTCCTATATTATTATTAAAGGTAAATCAATATGGAAAGATAGAAAACTTATACTATCGTAATCCACATCGCTTTATTAGTTTTATCGGACAGGATTTTTTGCAATGTGCAGTTCGCTTGTTAGCTCATGAGGAATATTCTGCTTTGGCACAAGCATATCAAGACTGTTATGAACAAAAAACAATAATTACCATCAGGTGCCTTCGGCATGTAGACTGCCGCCTAAATGTAAATTTTTTATTTTTTCAATTTAATCCATTAGCTGAAGGTGTAATAGTACTAATTCGTGATATTACTGAAAGCATTTTATTGGAACAAGAATTTAGCAGTGCTACCGAGCAGTATCAACAGCTTATCCAAGAATTTTCGTCAGCTATGTCTAATTTAGATATGTCCCTGATGGATAGCAATCAGGCCAACCGCAGATTGTCGGCGTTATACAGAATCTCATCGGTAATACAGAAAAAAATGAACAAAGAACAGCTTTTTGATGAATTACTGGACAGCATAGTACGGGAGTTAGATTATATAAATGCGTCCATTATGATTCTTGATGAACATAATAATGAACTTGTTGTAAAAGCTGTTCGTGGAGCAAAGAAATTTTTCCGTGTTCCGGTCGGTAAGGGTATTACCGGCTATGCAGCGTTACATAGAAAAATGGTATATGTTCCGGATGTTAAAAAGGATAAACGATATATTATGAATGCTGACGGCAGTTGTGATGTTTTGAGTGAGGTTGCAGTTCCACTGGTTATTGAAGATCAGCTTATTGGTATTTTAGATGTTCAGACATCACAAACACGTTTAATTCAGCAATATGATTTGGATCTGCTATGTTCTTTGGCAAGTCAAATTGCTGTTGCAATTACTCACATTTTATATGTGGATCAAGTTGAAACACAAGCAATAACTGATGGTTTAACCGGCTTATATAATTATCGTTATTTTCGCGCAGCTCTTTCAGCCGAATTTAAGCGATCTTTAAGTTTTCAGCGGCCGCTTACCTTAATGATGTTAGATATTGATTATTTTAAGACCATCAATGATACCTATGGCCATTTGGTAGGAGATACTATTTTGAAAAAAATCTCCTCATTGATAAAAAATTCGGTTCGGGAAGTCGATTATGTTGTACGGTATGGCGGGGAAGAGTTTGCAATAATATTACCTGAGATTTCTACTGATCAAGCACTGAATATTGCTGAAAGAATACGGGTAGAAATCGCTGGTCATAACTATTTCGCTGAGACAGATTTGATCAAGTTTAATGGAATAACTGTTAGTATCGGTTTAGCTGATTTATCAACTGCGCAGTCTGAATTCGAATTAATTCAGAACGCTGATATTGCTCTCTATAATGCAAAAAATTGTAATCGTAATTGTATTAGGCATTATAAACAAGAAATGTCTTCAAGAAAGGTCGGCGACGATTATGCTTTTTGACTTTCATACCCATTCTTTTTTTAGTGACGGTGAATTATCACCAATTGAATTGATTAGGCGTGCGCATGTTAATGGTTATACAGTAATCGGCGTAACCGACCATGCAAGTATGAGCAATCTGGATTTAATAATTTACAATGTAGTAAAAGATTGCGCATTAGCTGAAAAATATTGGGGCATCAAAGCTATTCCGGGGGTCGAACTTACCCATGTCCCAGCCGGATATATTGATCAGGCTGCCGGCTATGCAAAAAAGTCCGGAATCAAACTAGTTGTTGTTCATGGTGAAACGATAGTTGAGCCGGTAGAACCAGGCACTAATTGTGCAGCTTTAATGAGCACATACGTAGATGTTATAGCCCATCCCGGTTTTATTTCACCGGAAGAGTGCAGCTTAGCGGCCAAGAATAATATTTTTTTAGAATTATCTGCGCGAGGCGGCCATTCGTTATCTAATGGCCATGTAGCCCAAGTTGCATTGGCCAAGAATGCGAAACTATTAGTAAATAGTGATGCTCATGCTCCTAAAGATCTTTTAACTTTTGATTTTGCCCGAAAAGTAGCAAGTGGAGCAGGTATTAGTACTGCACAAATTAATGATGTACTTATAGAGAATCCTAAGCTGTTGCTAAAAAGAATCAATTGCTAGCCTGCCGGCTATGTGGAACTTTTCATTATGCTTCTATCATACTGTAATATAGCAGTAGATGTGGGAGCGTGGTTTTTATGTTGTTAAATTTTCGACCGGTCCAATCAAAAAGTGCCACACCTAAAGTTGGAGTTGCCTTGAGTGGTGGAGGGTTAAGGGGTTTTGCCCATGTGGGAGTATTAGAGGCATTAATCCAACATGAGATACCGATAGATATGATTGCGGGTACTAGTGCCGGTTCTATAGTAGCCGCATTGTACGCTTGTGGGGTAAGTCCGCAGCAAATGAAAGACATTATAAAAGGGTTAAAGTTGCAGGATTTTATAGATTTGAAAATCACTTTGCGTGATTTAATTAAGCACGGTTTTCGCTGGCTTACTTCCGGAAGATTCAAATTTTGGTCTGTATTACCTTCCGGTTTGTTAAAAGGTGATAGGATTGAACGTTTTTTAAATAAACACTGGCATGATAAAACTATGCGCGATGTTCAAGTCCCGCTTGCAATTACTGCAGTAGATATTAATAGCGCTGATACAGTATTTTTTACAACTCCTTTTGCTCGGTCAGAGTACATAATGAATGCGCAATATTATCATAATACCCTGATAAGCGATGCAGTACGAGCAAGCATTTCCATTCCGGGAATATTTTTTCCGAAAAAATACCGCGGTATGACCTTAGTTGACGGAGCAGTAAAAAATAATTTGCCAACTGATATACTTCGGTATATGGGAGCCGATGTTGTCATTGGGGTGGACCTTGGCTATGCCGGTGATCCCAATTATAATATTGAAACAGTGGGAGAAATTCTAATGCAGTGTCTGGATATAATGGGGCGGGAAGTAACCTTGCTAAAAGGGGAAAAGTATGCCGATATCGTAATAAGGCCGTTAACGGCCTTAACACGTTGGTTTAACCGCGATCATAAAGAACAGTTATTTGATTATATTGAAAAAGGAAAACTCGCGGCATTGGAACAAATGAGTGACATTAAGAAACTGATCGATTCTGTGCCAATTATTCAATCCGAAATACATTTATCTTAAAAAAGTATCATATGAGATTAGAAGCAGAAACCAAGTGCTGTCAAAGTTGCTCTAGTTTCTATTTTTTTGCACTGACATTTGGCCTCCAAAAATGCCCTGTAAGCTGTTTTTATATTGCGGTTGTAAAAAACCACCTTTTGGCATTTTAAACCTATTACAGCCAATTATCGAACCGCTACAATACTTTGCAGAATTGAACTTTGCTCGCGCATCAAGGTTGAAACTCACGAAAATAGTATTTGTTACTTTTTGAGGTGCAAGAAGTTCTTGCACCTCATGTCTTGTTGCTATACGACTGTAAAGTGTGGGGGCTTTTACTAGCACTTCTCCGATGATTTTTCAATCGTTAATTGCCACGAAACCCCAAATTTATCTTGAAGCCAACTGAATTTTTTACTAAAAGGATAAGCAGCCAACGGCATTAATACTTTGCCATCTTGAGATAACGTTTTAAAAACCCGGTCAATCTCTTCTTCTGTATAGCATTTAACATATAACGAAATAGCAGGAGTAAACGTGAACGCATGCTCGACATAGCTATCTATACACATAAAGACTTGCCCCTGCAGCGAAAACGTAGCCTGGAAGATCGTTCCTTCTTTGCCAGCCTCGTTTGCCCCATATCGGGTAATATTTATTATCTCTGACCGATCAAAGCAAGAAGTGTAAAGTTTCATCGCTTCTTCAGCTTTTCCTGTGAACATTAAGAATGTGTAAATCTTTTGTCTTTCCAACCGATTCACTCCTTTGTTTTGGTTCAGTTCGTGTACTTTCATTATTATGTAGTGAACACATTGGTTTTACTCCTTGGAAGGCTGAACTAACCCGTCTGAACGCAAGATTATTAATCCTTGTATTTAATGAGGGGGGCGCGGCAGAATGCTTATGCCCCAATTAGTTTATACTACATAGAACCACTTAGAATTTTAGCGGAGGAGTGACGTGTAGCTGTTGACGCTTCCTAGTTCTGTAACAGACAAGTTTGGGATTAACTTCAGTATTAAATGCGATCTGCAACTTATCTGGCATGGAAACGCACTCACCAGCCACCTCGGAAAAAGCAGTTAATCAACTTCTCGATGACATAATTAACGTATGCTTCTAGATTGTCACAGGAGGGGAAATGTATGAGTTCCTATGTACTTGGTTTTCAGGAGATTGACAAAACAAAATTAATGGTTGTTGGGGGCAAAGGCGCAAACCTGGGCGAACTTTCAAAGATTGAAGGAATATGCGTACCGGATGGCTTTTGTATTTCTACTGAAGCCTTTAAAAGAGTCCTTGGCGAAACATCATCAATTAACCAATTACTTGATCAGCTATCGCTTCTTAAACTTGAAGACCGGGGTAAAATAGGTGAACTTAGCGGTGAAATTCGCAGAGTCATCGAAGGGATAGCTATTCCTCAAGACATTAATGAAGAGATCAACCGATTTCTCTTCAGTCTTGGTGAAGACAATGCCTATGCAGTACGCTCCAGCGCAACGGCAGAGGATTTATCGACAGCCTCCTTTGCAGGCCAACAGGATACTTATTTAAACATTATCGGAAAGGAGGCTATCCAAAAGCATATCAGCAAGTGCTGGGCATCGCTATTCACCGAGAGGGCAGTAACTTACCGTCTTCAAAACGGATTTGATCACTGTAAAGTCCACCTGTCTGTTATTATTCAGAAGATGATCTTCCCTCTGGCGGCAGGAATTCTGTTTACTGCCGATCCCGTCACTTCCAATCGGAAAGTGTTATCCATTGATGCCAGCTTCGGACTTGGTGAGGCTTTGGTCTCCGGACTGGTGAATGCTGATAACTATAAGGTGAGAAGCGGCAAGATTATCGATAAGAAGATATCTACCAAGAAACTTGCTATCTATGGCTTAAAAGACGGCGGAACGAAAGAACAGAAGATTGAGACTGAGCGCCAAAGAGAATCCACGCTTAAGGATAAGCAGATTTTACAGCTTGAGCGCATCGGCAGGAAGATCGAAAAGCATTTCGGTTGCCCACAAGATATCGAATGGTGTTTAGCTGATAATATAATCTACATTGTTCAGAGCCGCCCAATCACTACTTTATATCCTATCCCCGAAGCTAATGATAATGAGAAACACGTATATTTATCTGTGGGCCATCAACAGATGATGACCGATCCTTTGAAGCCACTTGGAATGTCTTTACAGCAATCAATATCTTTAGGCCGATGGTTTAAAGCTGGTGGAAGGTTTTTTATTGACGTGGCACCAATGTTGGCTTCACCTGACAGTAGAGAGATGTTATTAAATAACATGAGACAACTCGAACCGCTCACACAAGACGCAGTTATGAACATAATAGAGCGAGATTTCATTAAATGTTTACCAAATGATAAAATGGAACAGTATGACCGTAAAGGTCATAAAAGTATGCCGACTGAAAATTCGGAGAAGCAAATTGAAATCAACCCGACAATCGTTTATGAGTTGATTAATAAGAGTGAAGTCTCCATAGAAGAGTTAAAACAAAGCATCCAAACAAAATCAGGATCAGATTTAATTGATTTTATTCTAGAAGATGTAGAGGAGTTAAAGAAAATCTTATTTGACCCACAAAGCACATCTGTATTTATGGCTGCGATAAATGCTTCGTTTTGGATCAATGAAAAAATGAGCGAGTGGTTAGGTGAAAAAAACGTGGCAGATACCCTTTCTCAATCTGTACCAAACAACATTACTTCGGAAATGGGCCTGGCGCTAATGGATGTGGCGGATGTAATTCGTCCTTATCCAAAAGTAATTGAGTATTTACAGCATGTAAAAAATGATGACTTTTTGGAGGAACTGGTTAAACTTGATGGTGGAACGGAAACTAGAGATGCGATCTTGTCTTATCTCAATAGATATGGAATGCGATGCAGTGGAGAAATTGATATTACGAGAACTCGTTGGAGCGAAAACCCAATTATACTTGTTCCTATGATTCTCAGCAACATCAAAAACTTTGAGCCTAATGCTGGTAATCTGAAATTTGAACAAGGGCGACAGCAAGCATTAAAAAAAGAACTGGAGCTATTAGAACGATTGAGGCAATTACCGGATGGTGAACAAAAAGCCATTGAAACGAAACGAAAGATTGACCTTATCCGGAATTTCATTGGGTATCGTGAGTATCCCTGTAAATGGTAAAGTAAAATACAGAGTTTTAAGCCAGTAGAAATACAGACATTCTCGCCACAAAGTACACAGTTTTTCGCCAATAACTACACAGTTTCCAGCCAGCTGATACAATGGAAGCACGCTGAGTATGGAGGCTGTAGAAATGAAGGGATATTCTGTGTATAGCAAAATACATCAACTAAAGGAACGTGGTTTCCGAAAAGATACTGTGGCGAAAACCCTTGGCGTCAACTGGCGAACAGTAGACCGCTACTGGAATATGACCGTGGACGAGTATGAATCTAGTGTAGCCACAGTCTGCAAGGCTAGGCTGCTAGATGATTATCGGGACACCATCATCGGCTGGCTGCGAGATTATCCCACACTGAGCGCAGCGCAAGTTTGTGATTGGTTAAAAGAACACTACAGCGCAATCTTTAGCGAACGCACTGTCTCTCGATATGTAAAAGACCTGCGTAAAGAGTATGATCTGCGCAAAGCGCCTAACCGACGAGATTATGAAGCTGTTCCAGAATTACCAATGGGGCAGCAATTGCAAGTGGACTTTGGCGAAAAGTGGCTGAAGAATATAGACGGTGGACGCATCAAGATCTATGCAGCAGCTTTCGTTCTGGCACATTCTCGTTTTAAATATGTCGAACTTCAGAGTCGCCCCTACACCGCTTCGGATTTGGTACAAGCCTGCCACCACTGTTTTAGGTATATGGGCGGAATGCCGCAAGAAATGGTCTTTGACCAAGACAGTATCGTTTGTGTAGCAGAAAATGCTGGTGATATCATCCATACCTATGAATTTGAAAAGCTTCGGCAAGAGTGTAAACTGAGTATTTATATGTGCCGTGGCGCCGACCCTGAAAGCAAAGGTAAGGTGGAAAGTACCGTCAAATATGTGAAGGGCAATTTTCTTGAAAACCGGCTCTACGTGGATGATGACATCCTAAATAACAGCTGCCTGGATTGGCTGGATCGTACCGCAAATGCAAAAATTCACGGAACAACAAAGCGAGTGCCTGCCGAAGTATTTGCCGAAGAACGGGAACACTTGCGTCCATTAGTTGATTGCGCAGAAACAACAGGCTTTCCTATTTGCAGAACTGTCCGCAAGGATAATACCATTATTTATGACAGCAACCGATATTCCGTTCCACTGGGCACTTACAATGCACAGAAAGAGGTAGGCATTGTTCCCATGGACGGCATTCTATACATCCAGACTGTATTTGGTGATCCCCTCTGCCAACATCGCATTTCCAACGGTCGCGGTCTGCTCATCCAAAATACAAGCCACCAGCGCGATAGAAGCAGCTCTCTAGACCAGTTGCAATCTACACTAGGCACGATTCTTCTTGGAAAGGCGGATGATTTTCTCCAAACGATCCGTACGGAGAAATCCCGGTATGCCAGAGACCAGTTTAAGCTGATCCATACACTCTGCGACCAATATAATGCAGATGCTGTCCTGGAAGCTGTAGATTTTTGCCAGTACAGCAAACTTTACAGTGCCAATTACATAAAAGACTATCTGGAACACAATGCCTTTAAACAACCCAAGTCGCTAGAGTTGCCTATCCCGGTTAGCAATGCAAAATATCATGTAACAACGCAAAAGCGCTCCCTTGAGGTCTATGTCAAGGCGAGTGGTGACCGATGATGCGGCCAATTGACCGGGTAACCGGACTACTGTCTGATTTGCACATGAATCCCGTAGATTTTGAAGCACTATTTGCTGGTGAGAATATGCTGACACCCGTGGAGAGCATAGAGTTATTTTTACTAGAGCAACAAAGGCTACGGGTACAAAAACAAAATTTGCTGCGCTACCGCAGAGCAAACTTGCCTGCTGAGAAAACCATGGATTCTTTTGATTTTGGTTTCCAGCGCAGTGTTTCCAAGGAGCAGATGTTGCGGCTAAGTGATATGACTTGGGTTGAGCAAGCATACAATGTTTGCTTTCTGGGGCCTCCTGGCGTGGGTAAAACACATCTTGCTTTATCCCTGGCCGTGAAGGGCCTGAACTTAGGTTATGCGGTGGCATTTGAAACTTTGGATACCCTTATGAAGATTCTAAAGACGGCCGAAATTTCCGGAGCCAGTAAGCGGCGGTTCAAATATCTAAGCAAGGCTGCTCTGGTGATTATTGATGAAGTTGGGTTTATGCCGCTCTCACCGGCAGAGGCCAATCTATTCTTTAGCTTTGTGTCCTCTATGGCCGAGCGCACTTCAATGATTATTACATCTAACAAAGGGTTTGACGAGTGGGCCGAATTCCTTGGCGATGCAACGATTACAACCGCCATCCTTGACCGCCTGATCCACCACTGCGAGATTCTCAATATGACTGGTGACAGTTACCGCTTAAAGCACCGTAAAAGTATTACCTGAAAAACTCTGCACTTTGTGGCGGAAAACTCTGCATTTTGCTTGACTGCTTACAATCCCAAATACGGCATGGTAAGTCGCTATTTCGTTTATAAACAGGCTTTACTGAAAGAAGCCGAACAACTGGTGCAAAAAGGCGTTATTCATGAAAGAGAGGATATATACTATCTTACTCTTCATGAGCTTCGCGAAGTCATAAGCACAAGCAATCTGGATTATGCGATGATAAGCAAACGAAAAGAAGAACACAAATTTAATGAAAAACTATCACCGCCACGCGTTATAACGTCCGATGGGGAAATTATTACTGGTAAGTACAAGCGAGAAAATCTCCCAGTGGACGCTCTTGCAGGTCTCCCAGTTTCTTCTGGAGTTATAAATGGAAGGGCACGTGTAATCTTAAACATGGAAGATGCTGAACTAGAAAATGGAGATATATTAGTTACCTCCTTTACTGACCCTAGCTGGACACCATTGTTTGTATCCATAAAAGGTCTAGTTACCGAGATTGGTGGGCTAATGACCCATGGGGCAGTTATCGCACGCGAATATGGCTTACCAGCAGTCGTCGGAGTAGAGAATGCTACTAAACTGATAAAAGATGGGCAGCGAATTCGCGTACATGGAACAGAAGGGTATGTAGAAATCCTGTAACAGGGGAGACCTCCCTGTGAATATAGGATAGCAGAGTTTAAAAATGTCCATCAGACATTTTATGCCCAGTTATGTAGGACAAAAGTGGCTGTATCATCCTCGCTCTTCGGTTATAGGTTAATCTATCCAATGTGGGGGAACTCTATATTCCGTTTGTACCTTTTTACAAATTAAAACTGATTTAGGGTATTCTAGGACGCCTAAAATAAGTATGCAGTGTTTTTTACACTTGGTTTTATAGGATTGCTTGAGGGACACACTTACAGTGAATGATTGAAATCAGTTTCAACCTTCCGCCAATCAATGCGAAGCATTGATAACATTATAATTCGCTATATGTCCACATTAAGACGATAAAATATATTATGTCTAAGTAACAGCAAGACCCTGGCAGTAAGTGTGCATTTTTATTTGCAGACTTATGACAGGGTCTTGCGATTAGTTCAAGGGTAATGAAAATTACCCCTCTTTTTTTGGTTACTTAACATAATATATATTATCGGACGTAATTTTTTTATAAACATAGCGAACAAATGTTTCTATTTTGATACTAATGTATATAATAATATGGTATAATAAAGAAAATTTAGTATAGTACAATTTGGGATCAATTTCTGAGGAGTGTTTATTAAAATGAAAACTAAAGCCCCGAAAGGATCAAGGCAACAACAAATAATAGAGTTCATCCAAGAAACAGTTCAAAAGAAGGGTTACCCTCCTTCTGTACGAGAAATCGGAGCTGCAGTAGGGTTGTCATCAAGTTCGACTGTTCATGCTCATTTGAGCAGTTTAGTCGAACAAGGCTTATTAAAACGTGATCCAGATAAACCCAGAGCAATATGTTTATCTGATCAAAATTATAATGTGCACAAGTCAGTCACTCCTGTGCCCGTTGTTGGGCGTGTTACTGCGGGTCAGCCTATATTAGCAATGGAGAATATTGAGGATACTTATCCCTTGCCAACTGATTTAGTTGGTGACGGCGAAGTATTTATGCTGGTTGTACAAGGAGATAGTATGATCAATGCCGGAATTCTTGACGGAGACTATGTATTAGTATCGAAGGTGAATTCAGCTAACAATGGTGATATTGTCGTTGCTTTGGTTGATAATGATGAAGCGACTGTAAAAAGATTTTATAAGGAATCCGGACACATACGTTTACAACCGGAGAATGACTTTATGTCGCCAATTATTGTTGATGACGCATACATATTAGGAAAGGTCATTGGAGTTATCCGGCTATATTAACTAATATTGATATAATAAAAAGACAGGAAATACGAATTACCGTATATCCCTGTCTTTTTCATTTTGTTTCGGATTTGCAGCATCAATCGTCTGGTTCTGTATTTTTTTAGTACCCACTTTTATTATTTTATTTATCGGATTAAATTCATCTTTTGCCAATAATTCTCTGCTTATTTCTCGGTCATTAAGGATTTTTACGCGGTAAGTCAATACTTCGTAACCTTTTTGACCGTCTTGTACTTCGGTCTTACCTATTTCTAATTTATCATCTTGTTTGGTAACTGTTTTAGGTTCAATTACTTTTTTTATTATAGACAATATAAGGATATCAGCAATTTTTGACCGCTTTTTACCGTAAATTTCAATAGATAATTCGTCGTCAATTACTGACGTTACAATTATAATATTACTGTCGCTATTATTTTGAAATCTAAAATCCAAATAATTATCGACAACTGTAGCATCCCGACCTAACGGAACATATCCCGGCGGTAAACTATGGGCAGTTCTTTCGACTATTTTTAAATCTGCTAATAGGACAGCATTATAGAGGGTTGTACTGACTTGGCAAACACCGCCGCCGACTCCAGGCACGAGTTCTTCGTTGATAATTACCGGCGCTTCCTTATAACCAAATTTGGCTAGGCGCAAGCCTACTTTTTGATTAAATGAAAATATCTGATGCGGTTTTAACAGCGTGTTTGATATTGCATTTGACGCAAGTGTAATATTATGTGTCCGATTGATGTTTTTGGGATCGAATTGCGTTACATAGCTGCTAATTAATGAAGTAATATCATTAAAGTCGGCAGCTACAATTTTAGGGTATGTTTTCTCAATATAATTATCTAATTTTATATATGCAGTAAGATTTTTGGTCAATTGCAATTGAATTGCATAAGCAATTTTATCAATTGAGGTTTTGTAACCGACTATTTCAGGAACTACTTTTCTGGATTTTCCGTTAATATTGATAGAGGCATTTTGGGGCGCTCTGTCTATTGTTAATGCAATTGTTTTTAAAATATCATGCAGCTTTTTTTCATTAATTGAAATCACTAAGGGAACATCATAACCGTATTTTGCTGCTTGATAGCGCTCCCTTATCTTATTGATAAAGGAACCGTTACGGCCGACAGATTGAGCTTGCTTAGCAAGTTGTTCAATATTAAGGATTAGATCAATTTGTTGTGCCGGTATTTGCCACTTTTTGTTACTATGTTCAATGATGATTATTGGGTTTTTAAAGTAGTCATGGAAATGGGATTCAATTTTTTTGCTGGCTTCGGCGGAGCTTAATCCGCTGACTTGAATACCAGCTATTCTGACACCGTTATATATATTGTTGTTAAAAGTGATTAACCCTTTGACTAATGCAATGCCAACAAAAATTATAAGCAACATAATACCGGCAAATAGCATTATTTTTGTTTTTGACAATGGCGTATATGCCTGCATAGAATTAACCCTCTTCAATTAAAGATAACCTAGCTTATTAACTTACACTCATTGATAATTCAGACAGTTTCCCCGCTAATTTAGCTTTTTGAATTGTTTCTTCGGTTACTTCGCCACCTGCATCGATGATAATTGTCCCATTATCAGTCTGAATTCGGTGGTTTGCTTTTTTACCAACAATTTTCTTGTCAAATTTTTTAGAACTATTGGTGTCTAAAGAGTTGTCTTCATGTATTTGCGGTTGGGGAACTTGTTCATTTGTAATAATTGTTACAGCTTTACCGAATGAATAGACTTGTGTAGCCGGTATGATATTGTTATGGCCGTTAGTTTCCTCAATAGTAATCTCTTCAATTTTACCATCAGTTTCGTTAAAACCAATTTCTACAACGGTTCCGTGTACTTGACCTTTATTGGATAAAACTTTTGTACCGATTATTTTGACATCATTGTCCAATAATGATTCAAGATGCGGTGCTGATGTTGCTTTAACGGCAACATTACTGTTGACAACGGTAACTGCTGACTCTCCTATTCCGGAAATCTCGGAAATTGGTAATAATTTAGCTTCTAAATACCATTTACCGTCGTCTAGGACAAAAGCCGAAACAGAATTAGTTTCTGCATTGATTACAATTGTTTTTAGAACTCCGATTTCTTTTGCTTCATTAATACTGATAACCGGTAATCCAATAACTTCATTTGTTTTTTTCATTATACAACCTCCTATTTTCCTTAGTGCATCGCATAGTAAGTGTAGGTTTAGCTATAGAATCAGTCATAATATGCTGTTATGATCGAAAAGATCAAGATGAATATACCCAAAACAGCCAATAAGTAGTAATTTTGGACAGAAGGAATGATAAAATTAGGCAGAGCTAAGCTGACAAGTATTGAACATAATGCCGATAAACAGATCGCCTTTTTTGATAAAGACGGTCCGATTGAATATTTTTTTTCGACCACAATAAAAAGTAATGCCAAAGTAGGAATGATAACAAAGGTTAAAGCAATAAAATCCATAATGATTCACCGCTATATAATTAATTTAAGTATTCATTCGCCACATATGACCGGTTATCCTTTTGGTTAGTTTGAGTTAACTTTGGTAAGTTCTGCAATAGCTCCCAACAGAGCTACTCTGGTATGTTCGAAAGTAAGGCCGCCTTGGAGATATACTGCATAAGGCGGTCTGATAGGACCGTCTGCGCTTAATTCAATTGATGATCCTTGAACGAATGTTCCTGCGGCCATAATAATCGAATCGCTGTAGCCGGGTACTCCGCTGGGCTCCGGCCGAACATGAGCATCAACCGGAGAATACTTTTGTATGCCTTGACAAAAGGCGACCATCTTCTCAGGAGTTTGAAGCTCAATTGCTTGAATTATATCATTTCTGGGCTCATAAGAATGCGGATATGTTTTGAAGCCAAGTTGCTCAAATAAAGCTGCGGCAAAAACAGCTCCTTGCAAAGCTTGACCTACGATATGGGGCGCTAAAAACAGCCCTTGATATAACAGTCTATTATCAGTCAAACTAGCACCAAGCTCACTGCCGATTCCGGGTGCTGTAAGACGGTATGACGCTTGTTCTACCAGATCTTTGCGTCCGGCAATGTATCCACCGCTGGGTGCAAGTCCCCCACCCGGATTTTTTATCAATGAGCCAGCAATCAGATCCGCTCCAACCGCAGTTGGTTCCAGAACATCGACAAATTCTCCATAACAGTTATCAACAAAACAGATACAGTCAGGCTTATGTTGTTTGACAATTGAACAGATTTCTTGAATTTGTGCGATGGTAAGAGGTTTACGCAAACTATATCCTCGCGATCGTTGGATCAGTACAAGTTTAGTATTGGGTTTAAGCTGGTTCTCAATATTTTTTATATCAACACCGTCGGCAGTCATTGCTAATTCTGAATATTTAATCCCAAACTCAGCAAGACTGCCGGGAACATGCTGTTTATAACCGATTACTGTTTGCATCGTATCATAGGGAGCACCGGTTAACGACAATAGTTCATCACCGGGACGGAGAACGCCAAATAAGGCTGTGGCAAGGGCATGTGTACCGGACACAAAGTGAGTGCGAACAATGGCCTTCTCGGCACCAAACAGTTCAGCCCATATTTCGTCTAAGCGGTCCCGACCGATATCTGAATACCCATAGCCGGTAGTTGTACGAAATAAGTAGTCGGATACTTGGTATTTGCGAAATACGTCGAGTATTTTAACAGTGTTTTTTGTAGCAATATCATTGATTCTGGTAAAATATTGCTGTGCATAAGCGAAAGCTTTGTTATTGATGGCTTCAATATTTTCGGTAAAATTATTCAAGTTTGTCAACTCCAATTCTAGTGAGAAATCCATTTGTCAAATTGCTTTATTCGATCGTTAGGAATATAAGCATTGATAAAAATACCAGCCGGATCATACTCGATTGAAACAACTTTTCCTATTTGATATAACTGATTTACTATTGCGTTATTTTCATAAGGAATAAGCAATTTAACACTTGTTAATTCGCTTAACAGTAAACGCGTGATTCTTGCATACAGTTCATCAATTCCGGTAAGATGTAATGCCGAAATTGCTACGCTGTCATTTTTCCTGAGGCAGCGGTCTAATAAGCCCGGAGTTATTCCTGGTTTGTCGCATTTATTAAAAACTTCAATGGTAGTGGTAGATTCCACTTTTAATTGTCTGAGAACCTCATATACGGCAGCCATTTGTTCTTGATACTTCGGGTGGCTGATATCAATCACATGCAACAAGATATCAGCGTGGATAACTTCTTCTAATGTAGCACGAAAAGCGGCGATCAATTGATGCGGCAATTTTTGAATAAACCCTACTGTATCACTAATTACTGCATCATGCCCGTTAATATTGATGCGGCGAGTAGTTGGGTCTAGTGTTGCGAAAAGCTTGTCTTCCGCTAATACTTGCGCATTTGTTAACGAATTCAAAAGAGTTGACTTACCGGCATTGGTATAACCTACCAATGCAATTACCGGCAGTTGTGCATTGCTGCGATTATCTCTTTGCAGATCACGGCGCTTCTTCATAGAGTTAATTTCGTTATCTATTTCATTAATTCTGGCCCGTATACGCCGACGGTCAACTTCGAGTTTTGTTTCTCCCGGTCCTCTGGTGCCGATTCCGCCGCCTAACCGTGACAATACTAATCCTTGACCGGTCAACCGAGGAAGACGATAGCGAAGTTGGGCGAGTTCGACTTGTAGTTTTCCCTCATGAGACCGCGCTCTTTGCGCAAAAATATCAAGTATTAGCGCTGTTCTGTCTATTACTTTTACGTTTAATTGTTCTTGTAGATTTCTTTGTTGCGCTGGGGTTAATTCATCATCAAAGATTACCATGTTAGCTTGGGTTTGTTGTATTAGTAAACTGATATCCTGTAATTTGCCTCGACCGATAAAATATGCTGTGTCGGGTTTATCACGTTTTTGCCATAACTGTCCTACAATCTCTGCTCCTGCTGTTTCCGTAAGTTGGACAAGTTCTTGTAAGGAATCTTCGATATTCCAGCTATTAGGTAATTCTACTCCGACTAAAACTGCTTTTTCAGAATCTTGAACAACTGTGGTTTGATCAATATTTGATAAGTTTTTTTCAATATATTGAACTAAGGAAACAAAATTAATTGACATTAATTCTTCCAATGGTATAGGACCTATTGTATCAACAATGTATTCATCTTGTTTATAATCAGTAATAAATCCCATACTGGAGTGAATAACATCTCCGTTATTCACTCCTAAGGCGATAATTGCATCATAGCGATTATTTTTAAGTGCCGAAATATCAGCAAGGCTTAGTTCACTATTCCCACTCGGATGAGTATGGATACAACGCAATCCTGATAAACGGCGTGCAGCTTTTCGTCCCTCTAAATTCTCGAGAGTGGCTGAGGAAAAATCACCAATAGAAATTGACTTTATTTCTCCTCTTCTACTTATATAAACGACAATTTCGCGATTAATAGCTGAGGAGATTTTGGCAATAGTTTGAACAAGTTCAGGGGTGAATATTAGGTAAGGGGGTATTGTGTGATCGTATAACTGAGTAAGTTCTTCAATGACGGTTCTTTTAATGCCACTTAAATCACCTAAGATATTTTTCATATTATTCACCTACAGCTCTCGGGTATATGTTTTTAGTATTATCAGTACTGCAGCTGTTAATAAGCAATGTACCAAAATACTTCTTTGCCAATAGTAACACAAAAATTAGAATTTGTCATTTACTGCCACGATACTTGCAATACGGTAGGTAATTATTCATGTGCCAAATCAATTGGTTCAAGAACTAACAGATCCCGGCGGGTTACAATTGATTGATTAATTAGTCGTAAAGCTTGATGGCGGATGGCAGCTTCAATAATATTACGGACAGTTCTGGCATTGCCGAAGTTTTCAAATGGCTTCTGTAAAGTCTGCAGGTTTTGCGTTAATTGTTTTTTTGCTTCTTGGCTAAGTTGGTACTGGCGTTTTCGACACATCTGCTCGGCGATTTCCAGAAGCTCTTGTTGGCTATAATCGGGAAAATCAATATGAATTGGGAAACGGGAATGAAGTCCAGGATTTGATTGTAAGAAAAAATCCATTTCATTTTTATAGCCGGCTAAGATCAGAATTATTTCTTCTTTATGGTCTTCCATCGATTTAACCAGACAATCTATCGCTTCTTTGCCAAAATCTTTTTCCCCGCCGCGAGCCAACGAATAAGCTTCGTCGATAAACAAAATTCCTCCTAAAGCCCGTTTTAGTACTTCTCTGGTTTTTTGGGCTGTGTGGCCAATATATTCGCCAACAAGGTCGGCGCGTTCGATCTCTAATAAATGACCGCGGGACAATATTCCCATATCTTTGAAAATTTTGCCTAATAATCGGGCTACAGTAGTTTTACCTGTACCGGGGTTACCCTTAAAGATCATATGCAAGACTTGTGGCTCAGTTAATAGTTTTTCTTTTTGACGACGTTTTTGTATTTCAGCAAATGCATAAATTTCTCGGACGATTGTTTTAATTTTATTGAGGCCAATCAATGCGTCAATATCTTTAAAAATACCATTTGAAGGTGTATTAAAAGTAATTTCATGCAGTGGTGTATACGAATATCCTGAGCTTACTTTTTTTAACAAGCGAAATGCGTTAAATGAAGATTCAATATTGGTATTCCGTCTATTTACTATATCTTTTTTCTCCGGGTGTGGCATTAGATCACCTCTAAACGAATAATTAGTGATACAGTATATGTCTAGGATAAAAGAGATGATAATAAAAAGCCTTAGATATTCTAAGGCTCTGGATTGAAATATTGTTTTATCTATATTCGATTTCCGCAGTATTCACAAAAGTTAGCGTTTATATTTATGGATTGGCCGCATTGCGGGCAATATTTTTTTTGGCCGGCAATTTTATGTAATGTAATTTGTCTTTCTAGCTCGTCATAAAACTTATCTACAGCCTTAGTCGATTGTCCCCAATCAAACAACCGAATACCTTTAGCCATGGCATCAGCAATTATTTTGCATCCACTAGCTGTTTCTTGAATTAATATTGAGATTTGGGTGGTTTCTTTTTGGATGATAAGTGAGTATTTTTCGCTGACTTCGGACATGACTGGAAAATCAAGAATTCTAATAGTATTTTTTAGAAGATTCCAGGCCAAATCTGGAGGTAAGTCATAATCCCGTGATTCAAAACAGCTATTTTGTCCCCTAACCTTCAAATTATTCGCTCCTCACTTGTTTTTAATAAGAAATTCTTTCCATTTTAAAAAAGTCCTGCTATGGCAATTATTATAACACAAAAAGTAATTGATAATTGATGTAAAAATTATTTTGGGGGAATACTAATCTCGGAGGTGATTAAATGAAAAAAGAGAACAATCAAATCTATAATTTTTGGAATGGTAAAAATATTAACGGAAATCAGGCCTATTACGGTATGACGAAAGAACAAAAAAATAACAATGAAACATCAGAATTACATTTGGAGGTATCTTCTGAAACATTATCTGCTGATGATTTACAATAATATTTATTTGTAATAAGGGATCGAAGAAAAATAATTCTTCGATCCCTTATTGTTAAATCGCCTGTACTAAGGCTGATTTCATATTAAACTGCAATACCTTCAGCTCCGCGGTAAATGGCTGTTTCGTTGATTTCAAGTAACCCGGAAATCTGTTTCTTCTCAAATAATTTAGCAAAAGCTTTAAGTAATGATTCACGTTTAACAATTTTGGTCGCTGCAATAAGAGCACCAAGTACAACCATGTTTGCAACTTTCGGATTGCCAATATCTGAAGCAATTTCATTAGCGGCTATTGAATATACTTGAATATCTTTCCGGGAAGCCTTCTTTTCAATTAAAGAACTGTTAATCAATAACGTACCATTAGTTTTGAGTAAGGGCTCAAATTTATCTAATGACGGCAAGTTCATGGCAACAACGATTGTAGGTTCACTAGCTATTGGATTACCGATTTGCTCATCTGAAATAATAACTGAACAGTTAGCCGTACCTCCGCGCATTTCCGGTCCATATGAAGGGATCCAGGAAACATGTTTATCCTCAATCATTCCAGCATATGTTAATAATTGTCCCATCAACATCACGCCTTGACCACCAAAGCCGGCAATAACTATTTCGTAGGTCATTTTGCCACCTCCTCAGGAGATTTTATGATGCCCAGAGGATAATAAGGTATCATGTTTTCTTCCAGCCATTTAGTAGCTTGGACAGGAGTCATAGCCCAATTTGTCGGACATGTAGACAGTACTTCAACCATAGCAAATCCTAAACCCTGGTGTTGAATTTCAAAAGCTTTTTTGATAGCAGCTTTTGCTTTAGCCATATTTGCCGGATTATTTACGGCGACACGGGCAATAAATTTAGCCCCATCAATTGTTGCCAACACTTCTGACATTTTAACAGGCATTCCCACAATATCCTGGTTACGACCATAAGGAGAAGTTTGGGTAACTTGTTCGATTAATGTGGTCGGAGCCATTTGCCCGCCGGTCATGCCATAGATGGCATTATTTACGAAAATAGTAGTAATTTTTTCACCTCTGATAGCGGCATGCATTATTTCTGCACATCCAATTGCGGCGAGATCTCCATCCCCTTGATATGTGAAAACTGTAGTATCGGGTAAGACTCTTTTTACACCTGTTGCCACTGCCGGTGCTCTACCATGGGCGGCTTCATATACGTCAAAATTAAAATATTCATAAGCTAACACTGAACAGCCAACCGGTGCCACACCAATTGTTGAAGTGCGAACCTTTAGTTCGTCTATTACTTCAGCTACTAAGCGGTGAATAATCCCATGGTGACAACCAGGGCAATAATGAAAAGGTACATCTAGTAGGGACTCCGGCCTGCCAAATATTTTTTCCATCATCTTATTTGGCCTCCTTCATACCATATATTTTTTTGATTTCTTGATATATTTCTTTTGGATTTGGAATCATGCCGCCAGTCCGGCCGTAAAAGTAAACAGGCTTTTTCCCGTTGACCGAAAGTTTAACATCTTCCACCATTTGACCGGCACTTAATTCGACTGTTAAAAATGCGGAAGCTTTGTCTGCTAAATTATTTAGCGGCTCACACGGGAATGGCCATAAGGTTTGTGGACGCAACATGCCGACCTTTAATCCGTCAGCTCTAGCCATTTGCATCGCTGAAGTTGCAATTCTTGATGTTATACCATATGCGACTATTACTAGATCAGCATCTTGAGTATTTTGCTCTTCCCAGCGAATTTCGTTTTCGGTAATGAGTTGGTATTTTTTTTGCAGCTTAACGTTATGCGCCTCAAGTTGTTCCGGCTTCAAATATAAAGAATTAATAACATTGGGAGTTTTTCTTGTACCCAGACCGTTAGCAGCCCAAGGTTTTTCAACCGACTTAACTTCAAGTGGCTTGAATTCCAACGGCTCCATCATTTGTCCTAACGCTCCATCACCCAGTACAAAAACCGGATTGCGATATTGGTCGGCTAGGTCAAACGCTAAGATCGTAAAATCAACTAGTTCTTGAACAGAATTCGGGGCGAGAACGATATTACGATAATCTCCATGGCCCCCACCTTTAGTTGCTTGAAAATAATCCGCCTGTGAAGGTTGAATACTCCCTAATCCGGGGCCGCCACGCATCATATTAACTATTACACATGGTAATTCAGCTCCGGCAATATAGGAAATTCCTTCTTGCTTTAAACTAATGCCCGGACTTGAGGAAGAGGTCATTACTCGCGCGCCGGTACCAGCCGCTCCATAGACCATATTAATGGCTGCAACTTCACTTTCAGCCTGCAAAAATACTCCGTTTACCAGCGGAAGTTTTTTTGCCATATACTCTGTTAGTTCTGTTTGGGGTGTTATCGGATAGCCAAAATAGTGGCGGCAACCAGCGACAATGGCTGCTTCCCCGATTGCTTCATTGCCCTTCATTATAATTTTTTCAGACACATGAACCACCTTCCTAATATTTATTTGTAAATCTCAATTACGCAGTCAGGGCATGTTTTGGCGCATATCATGCAACCGATGCATTTGCTTTCATCGGTACAATATGCAACACGATAACCTTTACTGTTAAAATTTGCTGACATAGCTAAAATTTTCTTCGGACAAGCATGATTACAAAGTTCGCACCCTTTACACCGCTCTTGATTGAAGACTGGCTTTGGCATACTTTTACCTCCTTAGAATAATTTTATGGGTAATAAAAAACTAAAAATTATTGGTTCCGCCTAATTGGTTTGATATCAGCCCGGCGGTTCTAAATAATTTTTTTGTAAGCTCATCTCTTCGCTCTGAAGTAATCGAACTACTGGTGCAGGATACTGAAAGGGCTGCTTCTATTTCTTGTTTATTATTATAAATTGGTACTGCGATACAGGTGATTCCTTCAATTGTTTCGTTACAACAACAAGCGTAACCTTGCTTCTTAATGATTTCAAATTCATTTTTAAGTGTTTCTTCCTGAGTAATGGTATTTGAAGTGAACTGCCGTAATTTTTGCTTAAAAAACTCATTAACAGTACTCTCTGCTGAATGTGCCAGCAGTACTTTTCCAATTGCTGTACTGTGAACCGCAACCCGAAAATCAATTTTAGGAATAATCAAAAATGATCGTGGCGGTTCTACCTTATCGACAATAATTAAGTCCTGTTGAGCTAAGATTGCTAAGAGGACGATTTCACCGGAGTCGGTTGCCAGATCAAGCATTAAGGGATGAGCTATTGTTTTTACATCTAATCGTTGAGCGCATGTATTGCCAAGCTCAATTAGTCTTGCTCCTAACGTATATTTGCCGTACTCATTCTGTTTTACGAATCCGTGTAACATCAAGGTTCGTAAAAGACTGTGGACGGTACTTTTATGAATGTCCATACTTTTTGCAATTTCGGTTATTCCTATGGCTGCCGGTGTTTTTTCCAATAACAACAGAAGCTGTAAGGCACGATCAACGGAGGCAATAATATATTGAGATTGTTCAGACATAGGGTATTCTCCTTGAATGTTTCCACTATGGAAACGGTGTTTTATTTTCTTGCTATATATATTTTATGATACTAATCAAAAATCCTGCTGAATTATACAAAAAAAGTAGCAAATTTCCTATAGTATATTGAATACAAAAAAATAGACCGGTTGGCCTATTTTTTGGGGTCAGGTCTAATTTAAAAAGGCCTTTTGCAGGCCTTTAAGTATCGTTAAATCTTATTTTCATCTTTTTTATCATGAAAATTAGGTGATAGTGGTCGGAATGGTGTGATTGTTGAAATGGCATGTTTATATACAAGTTGTTGTTTGCCTTCATTTTCGATGATCACTGTGAAATTATCAAAACCCTTTACTGATCCTCGCAATTGAAATCCATTAACAAGATAAATTACAACCGGTATATTTTCTTTTCTAACCTGATTTAGAAAACTATCTTGAAGGTTGATTACTTTTGGTGTAGTCATCTTTAAGCCCTCCGTCCCGTAATTTAATTAACTCCATTCTACTGTAAGTCAAGCTTTTCTGCAATATGTTTGTAAATATATTCCAATAGTAGCGGATAAGAATATTGTTCTACTGAAAACCATTTTATATATGGCATTTTACGATACCAAGTCAGTTGACGCTTGGCAAAATGACGGGTTGATTGTTTAATTTGGTTAATGGCCGAATGCAGATCACAATTACCTTCTAAATAGGCAATAATTTCTTTGTAGCCGATAGCTTGCATAGATTGATTTGATGTCGAAACACCTTGGTTAAGTAATGTTTGCACTTCTTCAATTAAGCCGTTGGCAATCATCGTATCGACCCGCATATTTATCCTTTCGTATAGTTTTTGCCTATCCATACTTAAACCGATAACCGCAGCAACGTATATAAGTTGATTTTTGCTTTGGGAAACAGCGGTACCACTATCTGAAAAAACTTCCAGTGCCCGGATAATTCTGCGCTGATCATTAGGATGAAGTCGTGCTGCAGTTTCCGGAGAAACTTCCTGCAGTTGTTTATGTAAAAATCTACTTCCATACTGATTGGCAAGATCAGTTAATTTGCACCGCAATTCTTCGTTTCCTGATGAAGTTGAAAATAAATAGTCTTCAAGTAACGCTTTTACATATAGTCCCGTACCTCCTGCCACTATTGGTATTTTATTGCCCTTATTGATTGAAGAAATTAAATTTCTGGCTAAATATTGAAAGTTAGTAACGTTGAACTCTTCTTGCGGATCAATTATGTCAATCAGATGGTGAATGATGTTATCTCTTTCAGCATTGGATGGTTTGGCTGTTCCAATGTCCATACCCCGGTATACTAGCATTGAATCACCAGATATTATTTCTGTTTGTAGTTTTTTAGCCAGATCAATACTTACTTTAGTTTTACCTACTGCGGTTGGTCCTACTATTACTATTACCTTTTCCATTTCAGTTAACCTCTATAATCCCGTACCGGATATTACTATACTTACCACCGGTAAGGGTTGTTATACCTAAACGTACAAATTCTTTACTATAGATTGTTTCTTTTATTACTATTCTTGATTTAGCTACTCTATAGGCCATTTCAATTGCTTGTTCTGTAATTGCAGAATTGTCTGCTAAATTGCGCATGGGCTGTAAAGCGCAAGAAGTAACAATCGGATTTCTAAACATCGGATCAAAGTATACAACATCTACACATTTGGGCGGTAAACCAGCCAGATAAGTGTGATAAGAAGATTCAATGACCTGAATTCTTCTTAGGGCTTGAGTAATATCTGTATCCATACAAGAAAAGTGCGCCAGACCTTCGGATACTATCAGCGCAATAATAGGTGAATGTTCTAAGCCAATAACTGAACCGGTTGGCCCCGCTATATAACTTGCAACAATACTGTCAGTTGCTAAACCTAAAGTACAATCCAGAACAGACATTCCTGGTCGCAGCCCCATAGCTTCGATCATCCAATCGCTTTTGCCGTTACGGATATTATTAATTCGTAATTCAGCCATATTTAAATGAAAAAAAATTTACCACTATCACTATACACGATTGGCCCGGTTTTGGCGACAACCAGTAATGGATTAGCTAAGTTTAGTAATTTTGATATAGAGGTTTTTCCACGATCAATAAATGGTGTGTTTAATTTGGTTGCATATTCTTTGGCCGCTTGATATACTTTGTTGTCCGGATTCATTACTGTTGTTACTGCGATTCCCAAGCTATCACCTTGTTTCACTGACGTTTAAACATTTTTGCTAATTCCGGTGAAGAAAAGCGAATAATTGCCGGCCGGCCATGCGGACAGGAATATGGTAAGGTTGTGGCACATAATTCGTTCAGTAGTACTTGCATTTGGCGGATATTAAGCGTTTCACCGGCTTTGATGGCTGAGCGGCAGGCTGCCATTTGCAAAGCTGAAAGCCGAAGTTCATTGGCACCGGGCTTATGATGGTCTTGAATAAGTATAAGTATATCTTGGATATATTTCTTGATTTCATTTTCAATGATGTCGGCAGGTTTTTCGGTTAACCGCATTGTATTAGGCCCTGCCGGTTCCAAGGTTAAACCAAGTTGGTAAAATAGTTCATTATACTCATTGATTAAACTAATTTCATCATTAGTAAATTCAATAATAAGAGGAATCAATATTTGCTGGACAGGAATTCTTGTTGTATAGCTTGAGAGTTTATCGAATAATATTCGTTCATGGGCAGCATGCTGGTCGATTATATATAATCCATCTGTTCCTAAAGCGATAATATACAAATCGTCTAACTGCCCCACTGGATACAATGAAAAAGATGAGCTGTCATGATCCGTGTTGTAAGCAAGAGTTTCGCCAGAAGTATTTATTGGATAGGTCTGGTCCTGGATTTGTTTTTGTACAAGAACTTGTGAAAAAGGAAGTATTTCTTCATGAACTTGTGAGAAAGTTTTTTTGCCGGGTTGCTGGGACATCAGATAGTTATTTGTAGTTGGTTTCATTTGATTGAACTGTACGTTGGTCGAAACAGCCGGCAATGATTTATGTTGTTGCAGGCTGTTTACAACAGCATGATAAACTGCTTGAAAAATTTTTTTGTCATCACTAAATTTTACTTCAGCTTTTTGTGGATGTACATTAACATCGATAGAATTGGCGGGAATATTAATGTTTAATACGATTAGCGGATAACCGCTGCTGGGAAGTAAAGAATGATAAGCATTATCAACGGCTTTTGCAATTAGTCTGCTTTGAACAACCCGGGAGTTTACTATGAAAGTTTGCCAAGCACGGCTACTTTTAAGTGATGTTGGTTTTCCTACAAATCCTGATATAAAAATATTATCAAGTTCAAAGGAGATATTTAGGATGTCGTTTTCGAATTGATGCCCGTACAGAGCTGTAATAGTATCAGATAGTGATTTGTTTCCAGGCGTCGATAATACTAATCGTTGATTGTTAATGAGCTTAAAACTTACTTCAGGGTGTGATAAGGCAAGTTTAGTTGTTATATTATGAATGTTACTGCTTTCTGTAGCTACAGATTTTAAGAATTTGCGCCTGGCCGGTGTATTATAAAATATATCTTCTACGGTAATTGTAGTTCCGATTTGGGACCCACTTTCTTCTTTTTCGATGATTATTCCGCCTTCTACTTTTATCATTGCGGCAAAATTACTAAATTTGTCTCGTGATATTAGACAGAATTTGGAGACTGCCGCAATACTCGGCAAAGCTTCCCCGCGAAATCCAAGCGATTGGATGTGTGTTAGGTCATCAACTGATTTAATCTTGGATGTAGCATGGCGGAGTATTGCAAGCTGAGCATCTTGACTGGACATACCTATACCATTATCTGTAACACGGATAAAGCTGGTACCGCCGTCACGGATTTCAATTTCTATAGTTGTTGCTTGGGCATCCAATGAATTTTCAACTAACTCTTTAATAACCGAAGCCGGACGTTCAACTACTTCGCCGGCTGAGATTTTATTTGCAGTGTTTTCATCTAGAATATGGATTATGTTTTTGGTCAAAGTCTTCCCGCCTCTCTTTTAGCTTGCTGCTGAAGTTTAAAAAGAGTATTTAAGGCTTCGATAGGCGTCATGCTCATTATATCAAGCTTAATAAGTTCATCGTTAAAAGCGGAATCAAATAATGATTGGGGTTCTTGTTTAGGTATATTAGTTGATTTTGCCGGCAAGGAAGTGTTATTATTGTGAATTTCTAAATCACGAAGAAACTCCTGGGCTCGCTGAAGAATTGTGTGAGGCAAGCCCGCTAATTGGGCGACGTGAATACCGTAGCTTTTATCTGCACTCCCCGGTACAATTCTGCGCAGGAAAACTACTTTATTACCTTTCTCTTTTACGGCAACCGAATAGTTTTTGATTTGTGGGTATAAATCGGCTAAATCTGTAAGCTCGTGGTAATGGGTAGCAAATAATGTTTTAGCTTTAATCTTAGAAATAAGATATTCGACTACAGCTCTGGCAATACTTATACCGTCATATGTACTCGTTCCTCTGCCGATTTCATCCAGGATGATAAGGCTGTCTGCCGTTGCATGGCGTAAAATATGGGCAACTTCATTCATCTCTACCATAAATGTACTTTGACCTGTTGCCAAATCATCACTTGCTCCTACTCTGGTAAAGATTCTGTCAACCGGACTGATTTTTGCTTCCCGGGCTGGAATAAAGCTGCCGGCTTGGGCCATTAAAACGAGTAACGCAACTTGTCGCATATAGGTGGATTTGCCGGCCATATTAGGACCTGTAAGTATGATAAGTTCTTCTTTGGCTGGTTTTAGTAATGTATCGTTAGGTACGAACATCTCGGATTTTAAAAGCCGTTCAACCACAGGATGACGACCATCTTTGATAATTATTTCTTTATCAAAAGCTAGGGTGGGTTTAATGTAATTAAAGCGAACTGCAGCTGCAGCAAAGGATAACAAAACATCAAGCTGGGCAATTTGCCGGGCGGTTTGCTGAATATCTTTTACTTTGGTTTGAATATATTCCCGAACTTTTATGAATAAATGGTACTCAATACTAACGATCTTTTCATGAGCCCCCAAAATCTTCGTTTCAAATTCCTTAAGTTCCGGGGTAATGTATCGTTCCGCGTTTACTAAAGTTTGCTTACGGATATATGTGTCCGGTACGGCAGCAATATTTGATTTTGTTACTTCAATATAATATCCGAAAACTTTATTATAGCTAATTTTCAAATTTTTAATACCAGTTGTTTCTTTTTCTTGACATTCTAATTTATGCAGCCATTTTTTGCTATCAAGTGCTATTGTTTTTAATTCATCAAGTTCCAAATCATAGCCGTCTTTAATAATTCCGCCTTCTCGTATGGAAAAAGGCGGTTCATCGATAACAGCATTGTGTATTATATTATATATATCATTATGGGTCTGAAGTGATATAGCAATATTTTTAAGAAGTTTGGCGGAAACACCTTGTAAATTTTGTTTAACCGCCGACAGAGACAGCAGCGAACTCTTTAAAGAAATCATGTCTCGAGCATTTACTGATCCTACTTCAATTTTCGTAATTATTCGTTCTAAATCATAGATGTCTTTTAAGGTGTCTTGTAGCTTATTGCGTAAGGTAGGTGCAGCAATAAATTCGTCTACCGCTTCATATCGTTCGGAAATTAATAGCGGATTTATTAAAGGATATTCGAGCCATTTTCGTAATTGACGACTGCCCATAGCGGTTTTGGTGAAATCCAGTGTTGCCAACAAGGTGTCTTTCTTGGTATTATCACGCATATTGCGGCTAATTTCAAGATTTCGTAACGTTGTTGAATCTAACACCAGGCTTTCGGATGAATCAATATGTGTCAAATAATTTATATGAGCAAGAGTTGTCTTTTGAGTTTGATGTAGATAAGTCAATAATGAGGCAACAGCAATTTTAGCGCTATGAATAGAAGGAATTTGTTGTTGGGGAAAATGTTGTACAAGCAGATCATTAGCATGGCCATAATCATCGGCAAGATAATTTGTAATAACAGTTTGCGGTATCTTGGCAACAACAAATTCCGCAATAATATCGAAATTGTCGATCTTGCCGGCAATAACAATTTCGGCAGGTTGTAAATGGAATAACTGGTCACAGGTACCGGCGATTCGCTGGGGACCTGTGGAGAAGGCCCAAGAACATTCACCTGTTGAAAGATCAGCAGCAGCCAGGTTCAATTGATCTTCTTCTTCATACAGCAAAGCAAGGTACTGGTTAGCTTGTTCTTGCAAAAATGAATCGGATAAGATCGTTCCGGGCGTGATGATTTTGATCACTTCCCGTTTAACAATGCCTTTTGCTGCTTTGGGATCTTCAACTTGTTCACAAATTGCTATTTTAAAACCTTTACGAATTAGCTTAGCAATATAATTATCAGCTGCATGGTAAGGAATTCCGCACATCGGAACACGGTTGCCCCCACCGGCATCACGTGAAGTAAGCGTAATTTGTAATTCCTTGGAAGCAATTTCAGCATCTTCAAAAAACATTTCATAGAAGTCACCTAGCCGGAAAAAGAGTATTTCATTCGGGTGTTGGCTTTTGATGTCACGATATTGTTCTATCATAGGGGTATAGCTGACTGTCATATCGATTCTATTTCTCTCCCTTTTAATAGCCATGTTTGTGCTGAATTGATTTCTACATTTACTAACTGCCCTGAATTTATTTTATCGGGGTGGGGATTATCCCAGATGACAATTTTGTTAGTTCTGGTACGGCCAGTAAGTTTTGAATCATCATTTTTGCTTGAACCTTCTACTAATACCTCTAATGTTTGTCCTACTAACGTTTTGTTAATTTCCAGGCTAATAGAATTTTGTACGTCCATTAATTGTTGCAGTCGATTTTTTTTGGTTAATAGTGGAACTTGGTCTGGTAACATTGCTGCGGGTGTTCCTGACCTGGGTGAGTAAAGAAAAGTATAAGCGGCATCAAAACGTATATGTTCAACTAATGCCAGAGTATCGTTGAACATTTCGTCGGTCTCGCCCGGAAAGCCAACGATTATATCGGTAGTTATGCTGGTTTGGGGAACATATTGTCTTACCATTGAGATCAGCTCTTTATAGTACTGGACGGAATATCCGCGGTTCATTTTTTGTAATATTTCGTCACTGCCTGCTTGTATCGGCAAATGAAAGTGTTCACATATTTTTCGGCCCTGAGCGATAGTTTGGATTATTTTTTCATTCATGTCGCGGGGATGGCTTGTCATATAACGAATACGTTCGATTGCTTCGAAATCAATTGCCGTTAGCAAGTCGGCAAAGTCGATAGGTGTCGGAAGGTCTTTACCATAAGAATTAACATTTTGCCCAAGCAGTGTGACCTCTTTATACCCTAGTTGCGACAGTTGTTTTATTTCGCTGATAATTTCTTGGAGCGGCCTGCTTCTCTCGCGACCGCGGACATAGGGTACAATACAATAAGAACAGTAATTATTACAGCCGTACATTATAGGAATCCAAGCTGATATTGAATTATTTCTTGCTACCTGATTGTCAAAAATAACAGCAGTATCTTCTTCAATGGCAATTTGCCTTTGGTGTTGAGTCTGTACTGCTTGAATTAATTCCGTAAGTCTGGTGATATTATGAGTTCCTAGTATTAAGTCGATATGTGGATATTTTTGGATAAGTTTAGCTCCCTCTTTTTGCGCTAAACAACCGGCAATACAAATTACAATTTCCGGACGGTTGGTTTTTAATCTTTTTAATTCACCGATTTTTCCGTATATTTTTTTTTCAGCGCTTTCCCGTACGCAGCATGTATTAATGATAATTACATCTGCTTGGGGTAATTCTTGTGTCGGAACATAATTTATTTTTTGTAACTGACCGGCAAAATGCTCGGAATCACTCTCGTTCATTTGACAGCCGTAATTAATGATGTGGTAATATCTGCTTGATTGTGACATTGTTTCACTCCTTTCTTTCATTATAGCTTACCCTGTTTTGTTGCACAATAAAGGGTGTGACTTCTATCTTAAGATTAATCTTAGCCCGATTACCAGTAAGGTTCCGGCAAGTGCCATGAGGATTGGTTTTGATTTGACTTGCTGTGATAGCTTTGCTCCAAGCTGTGCTCCTATTATGGCTCCAAACCCAATAATTAAGGCGGGACCGATTAAAACATTTCCAATAATAAAATGGGATATTACACCAGTAATACTCGAAATAGACAACACAAAATGAGAGGTTGCAGTAGCAACATGAGTTGGGAATCCTAAAAGATATACCATCGCCGGTACATGAATTATTCCTCCGCCGATCCCAAGGATGCTGGACAGGAAGCCAACCACAAAGCTAATGAGAATACCAACCTTTTGATTATAGTGAAAATTTGCAGGATCAAATGATTTAGGGTCTTGCTGTTGCTGCTTGGTGCGCTGATACATGAGTATAGCAATAAAGACCAGCAATATTCCGAAGGTAATATTAAAGCCACGCGAGGAAAAATATTTTGCTAAATAAGAACCAAAGAATGCACCCGGAATTGTTGCTAGAGCAAATTTGATGCCGGCATCATAATAAACTTTTTTTTGCCGTATATAAGCAGTTGTACCGGAAACCGCATTAAGAAATACAATTGCCAGTGACGTACCTATCGTATGTTGTGGGGTATAATTAAGAACTAATAAAAATATAGGTACAAGTATGAATCCACCTCCTACTCCGATCAGAGTACCAAAAGCGCCGACGGATAATCCTAATATGAATAGTAAAAATGCAGTCATAAAAGTTCTCCTTTTATCTTATTCAGCGAGTTAAGACTCCCGCCTCTATAGGCGGCGTCAGCTCAGGTGGAGTTGACTCTCCACCTGAGCCCCCCGATGTTTCAGCTTTGCTGAAACGAGTTCACTTCTTGTAATGAAAACTGGTTTTAAGGATAATATGCCTTAAAACCAGTAAGTAATGGAATTTTAATCGAGATTACCATAAGGCTCACCCATTTTGTAGTTTCGATATTTATCAGCGATTATTCTAATGGCCGTTGATACAGCTTTTTTGGCGCTGCCTTGATAAATATGGTCGATAATTGGTTGGATTGGCTCTGCTCCGTTATTTAAATTATATCCTACCAATGCTTTAGATACGTGCTTTCGTGCTAGTTGCGTGGCTAAAGTGCAATCTGCATCTACAATTATTCCTGTATTCATGTCGACTACTACTACAATTCCAATGACTTTATACATTTCACTGGCTGTAATTCCTGTCGGTAACTTGGCATAACCTGAAAACAATACGAGATCTTGATTGTGAATCATGTTCTCCTCCTCCAGATATTAATCAATACTTAATAATTTGACTTCCACATTAACTTCCTTTACAGTCATTCCAGTCATATATTCAACCATTACTTTGATGTTTTGTTGAGAGTCGCGAACAACATCCCAGATTGGATGGCCATACTTGACAGTAACATCTAAATGAATCGATATCCCTTTTTCCTTATCATAATAATTTTTTATCGTAATCTGACCGGTACGCGAAATTGCTGATTGGTGTGTTGCAACATGGTTCACGATCGCAGAAATAGCAGCATCAGATATTAATAACTTACCATAATAACTAAATGTTGGGCGTACAATAGATTTTTCCCCAAGTCTGCGTTGCTTGGAACGCGATTTTTTGAAAAAGATATCTAATGGATCAATTAAATAACCGGAAAAATGAGGTTTTAACTCAATTGTTGGAACAGGAATAATGTGTTTTCCTTCAACTAACCGGCTTTTGCGTGCTTTGGCAATTTCGGTTTTACTAGCTACTTCACTTATATCAATAAATTTGGATACATCCGGTAAATTTAGCGCATCAGTTATTTTTTTAATCATGTTTACCGAAGTTCCTAATATAAGAATACGGTTGGGGTTTAATTTAGCAATAGCTTCCTGAACTTCTTTTGCATGTTGCGGGTCCATAAAAATTGCCCGCTTTACAGCGCTAATCTTACTATGTTCTTTTTTGGCTGAATATCCGGCAATTATTTTGCTGTTTTGAATAAGCAGCCCATCATCAATTATCGTATCTGCTTGATATTCATGGGCAATAATTAATGCACGGTGACTTTTACCGGTTCCGCTGGGACCGAATAAAGCAATTGTATCCATCTACAGTGTCCTCCATAAATTTTTATGAGGGATAGATGTAAATAAAGAATTAAAGTTCATAATTAAGTAATTTAACAGCGTGTTCAGACGGAATTGTATAATCACCAATATGCTCAGGATATCTTCCCACCATCCCATGAAAGTCGGAACCACCCGTTAGCAACAAGTTATATTTCTGCGCAAGCTCTTCATATTGTGCAATCTGTTGCAAGGAATGAACAGGATGATAAACCTCAATTCCTTTAATACCAGCCTTAATGATGTTTTCTACGAGTTGATTATCACCTACTAAGCCCGGATGGGCTAAGACGGGTATTCCCTGAACCGACAAGATTAAGTTTATTGCGTTATTAATTGTTAACTTATAGTGAGGCACATAAGCAGGAGCATTTGGATTTAAAAGCTCATGAAATACTTGTTGAATATTTCTAAAATATCCTTTTTCCAATAATGCACGCGCCACATGAGGTCGTCCAATTGATTTACTTTCACCGGCAATTTCTAATACGTTATTATAATCAATATCGTAACCTAACTCCCGCACTTTTTCAACCATCTTAGCAATTCTAGTGAGTCGGCTTGTCTTGAGTTTCTGTAATTCATCCTGAAATTGCGGATAGGTGTAATCTATTCGATAGCCAAGAATGTGAATTTCATTTTGAGGGTAATCGATACTGAATTCAATTCCGGGAATGACAACTAGATCTTCGATTACGTTATTAAGGTTTAATATTGAATCAACAGTATCATGGTCTGTTATTGAAATATAATGCAGTCCTTTCGAAATTGCTTGACTTATTACTTGGTCTATGGATAATAATCCATCTGAAGCCGTTGTATGAATGTGTAAATCAGCTAACATGAAGCCAGATCCTTGCAAAACTGAACTAGAGTTCTTACGCCAATACCGGTAGCACCTTTTAGATTATAACCATCTTCTTTTTCAAGATTAGCAGTGCCGGCAATGTCGATATGAATCCAGGGAACATTATTAGTGAACTCTGCTAGGAACATTCCGGCCGTAATGGCTCCGGCATAACGGCCACCGGAATTTTTCAAATCTGCAGTGCTGCTTTTTATTAATTCTTTATATTCATCATATGCCGGCAATTGCCACATCTTTTCACCTGTACGGTTTGCTGCGTCAAGGAGCTTGTTGCACCATTCTTGATTGTTGCTAATAACTCCTGAAGCAATATTTCCTAATGCTACTACACAGGCGCCGGTGAGTGTTGCAATATCGATAATACATGCAGCCCCACAATTTACGGCATATGCTATTGCGTCGGCTAATATTAATCTTCCTTCAGCATCAGTAGATATTATCTCAATCGATTTACCATTAAGTGAAGATATTATGTCACCGGGCTTAAGGGCATTGCCTGATGGCATATTCTCAGTACAAGGAACTAACCCCATAACATTAATCTTCAATTTTAATTCAGCGATTGATTTAAGGGCGCTTATTACAGCAGCTGCTCCGGCCATGTCGTCTTTCATGTCTTCCATTCCTTGTGAGGGCTTAATAGATATCCCGCCACTGTCAAAAGTAATTCCTTTACCAACTAAGGCAATTTTTTCATCACTTTCAGGGTTTCCATTGTAGTTTAGGATTATAAATTTAGCCGGTTCATTACTCCCTTTCGCAACTGCCAATAATGCCTGCATATTATGTTCACGGATGGCCGATTCGTCAAATATTGTAACTGTAAGATTATCCAAGGTTTCAAGTTGTTGGGCCTGTAAAGACATTTGCGTAGGTGTCATATGATTGGAAGGATGGTTTACCATATCACGGGCCAGATTGACATTCTGTGCTACGATTTCGGCAGTATTGATAATTGATAATAGTTTATCTAGATGAGCATTTTTCGTAATTAATAAAACGCTTTTTATATTATTCTTAGTTTTATGTTGCTTATAGTATGAAAAAGAGTACGTTCCTAGAATAATACCTTCGACAATAGCTTGAGCGACTTGTTCTTCGGATAAATCAATATTAGGCAAAGGAATTGCAATCGATGATATATCTAGTGTTTGACAGGATTGGATTGCTTTAGCTGTGAGGAAACGGAGCTTATTACTTGAAAAATCATTGATATCACCGCTTCCAATAATGATTATAGGTTTTAAAGCTTCATGGCTGTGTAGTATTGTTGTAATTTTACCGTAATTAGACAAATCGGGATTCGTTTGTTTTAAAATCTCTTGATAATCGAAATAATCGAATTTAATATCTTCGTTACTAAATTTCCATAAGATTATTCCATCACATATATCTTTTAAACTAGTTGAATTTTTGATCTCAAATTGAATCAAATTTCTCACCTCAAATAGTGTAACATTATATATCTATTATGCCATAATTCGGCAAAATAAAACAGTAAAACCTGTTCAAGTTGAACAGGTTTTAAGGATAATATGAATTTACCGGGGCTCAATTATTAGTTTTATTGCCGTACGTTCTTCACCATCAATCATAATGTCTGTAAAAGCAGGTATGCAGATTAAATCAACACCATGAGGAGCGACAAAGCCTCTTGCGATTGCTACTGCTTTAACCGCTTGGTTGAGTGCTCCTGCGCCAATGGCTTGCATTTCTGCGCCGCCTCGCTCTCTTAGCACTCCTGCCAAAGCGCCTGCGACAGAATTAGGATTAGATTTTGCTGACACTTTCAATACTTCCATGATTGTTAGTACCCTCCTTTAAATGCTTCCTTCAGCCAATATATACTTATTCGTTGCACTCCAAAAAATTCCTTTTTTTCTATGCAAAAATTCAAATAATTATAATAAATGAAGCCAGATTTTATAATATCTGGCTTCATTTATTGAATACAAGAACTCTACCGTCTTCGCGAATCCCAATCAATCGATTAATTGGGTGTTCTTGCTGCATATTGGTCAATATATCTTCAATTAATTCATCTTGTACTAACAAATCCTCTTCAAGCATAGAGCCATTATTATCGATTATTAGGATATCTGTGAAGTTATCTCTTAATAAGGAGATAATTAAGTTAATTTCGTTTTTTGTCATGGTTGCAACATCTCTTATTACGGAAATAATAGACATTTTTTCAATATTCGTTATTGTGAAATCAGTTGTAGAAGATTTTATGTTTTTTAATTTATGCAAGGCGGCTATACTGTCGACAAAAAGCAATTTAATGTTATTATTAGATTGTTCTGATATGACTGAGGACAGCATAAATGACATCGAAATGGTCTCCGTATTCGGATCGATGGAAATTGACGCAATCTCGGGGTAGCGTACCAAAATAGATATTAATAAATTAACTTCGTCAGATATTTCTAGATCTTCCTGATAGTACTTGGGCACGATTTCACCACCTAATATTATTACATTTATTTAATTTATTCATAATAGTTCTCCGAATTTAACATGATTCCTGCTATTAATATTTGCCAGCGATATAAATAGTGGAACTTGATAACAATTAAATAAAAACGGCCCATATAGGCCGTTTTGTATTTCTGCTTCTATTTAGCATAATCAACCGCGCGAGTTTCACGTATGACAGTAATTTTTATCTGTCCGGGATATTCCAATTCATTTTCAATTTGTTTAACAATATCTCGTGCCAATCTAACTGCAGCAAGGTCGTCAATTCTTTCAGGTTTTACAATTATGCGTATTTCACGTCCTGCCTGAATGGCATATGACTTTTCTACTCCATCGAAAGATTCTGCAATTTCTTCCAATCGTGTCAATCGTTTAAGATAACTTTCAAGTGTTTCACGACGTGCACCAGGTCTGGCAGCTGAAACTGCATCGGCTGCAGCCACAAGAACTGCTTGTATAGTCTTTGCTTCTTCATCACCATGATGAGCGGCGATTGCATTGACTACTTCGGCTGATTCCCGATATTTTTTGGCTAAATCTGCACCAATTGTAACATGGGGGCCTTCAACTTCATGATCAACTGCTTTTCCGAGATCATGAAGCAAGCCTGCCCGTTTGGCTAACATGACATCAATACCTAATTCGGCAGCCATAACACCTGCTAAATGTGCAACTTCAACTGAATGTTTTAAGACATTTTGACCATAACTTGTCCGGTATTTTAATCTACCTAACAATTTTATTAATTCAGGATGAAGTCCATGCACACCTGTTTCAAAAGTAGCTTGTTCACCAGCTTCTTTAATTTTCTGTTCTACTTCTTTTTGGGCTTTTTCAACCATTTCTTCGATTCTTGCCGGATGAATGCGCCCGTCAGTAATCAACTTCTCAAGAGCAATTCTAGCAACTTCGCGTCTAACCGGATCAAACCCTGATAATATTACTGCTTCGGGTGTGTCATCAATAATTAAATCAATGCCGGTCAAAGTTTCCAGTGTTCGAATATTACGGCCCTCTCGTCCAATTATCCGGCCTTTCATTTCATCATTAGGCAGAGCAACAACCGACACAGTTGTTTCTGCTACATGATCAGCTGCGACTCGCTGTATTGCCAATGATATAATTTCGCGAGCTTTTTTGTCAGCTTCTTCTTTGGCTTGCTGTTCTAAATCTTTAATTAATATGGCAGTCTCATGTTTGATTTCTTCTTCAACATTTGTCAGCAATAGTTTTCTTGCTTCTTCTGATGTTAGGCCCGACAAACGTTCAAGCTCTGCTAATTGTTTCGCATATAGATCATTGATTTTGTCTTGACTCTTATCAAGTTCAGATTCTTTTCGACTAAGGATTTCTTCCTTTTTTTCTAAGGAATCCATTTTTCGGTCAAGATTTTCTTCTTTTTGTAATAACCTGCGTTCTAGGCGTTGAAGTTCAGACCGGCGCTCTTTATTTTCACGATCTAACTCATTTCGAAGTTTATGAATGTCTTCTTTTGCTTCAATTAATAATTCTTTCTTTTTAGCTTCGGACATACGATGTGCATCTTCAACAATTCGTTTAGCTGCATCTTCAGCGGAAGCAATCTTTGCTTCTGCTATATTTTTACGAAGCCAATAACCTATACCTGCTCCAAGTAATCCTGTAATAACTGCTATAAAGAGAATTTCTATGATAATTGTTTTCACCTCCTTTTATTAGGGCTATATTAGAGTAAGCCGAGTATACACTCGGCTTTTAAAACAGTATACACCGGAGATTGGCGTAAAACACATTTATACACGACTGGATAATTTTATTGTAATTGTTTTTAAAATTAGTGTCAAGTTACAGGTGGTAATTGAGCATATTTATTCTAAATTTTCTTTAAAATATGCTCAAAAACTTGATATATCGTCGAAGAATTAAAACCTTTACTATATAACATACGAGCAATTTTTTGTTGATCTGCTGCAAGCATACCGTTTTTTTGCAGTAGTATTAGGGCGCGCTTATAATCATCCTGAAAGTTGTAGTCTGCTAAAGTATTATTTACGATGTCCGGTTCCAATCCGCATTCTAATAATTTAGCCCTTATTTTATAATAGCCATATTTAGGTGAATTGTAATATTTATTAAATAGGTTTTTGGCAAATTTATGATCGGATATATAGCCGCGCTGAGTTAAATATCCTATTGCACTATCGATTTCATTAACTGAGTACTGTTTATTTAACAACTTCTGTTTGATTTGATATATACTATATGACTTATTAGCCAAAATTTTTAGAGCAAAGTTAATACAATCCGGCTTATTCATCTGTCAAATCGTAATCATTTGTATCCAAGGCGGTTTTGTTATCAATTTTTTTTATTGGAATCGATTCTCTAATTTTGGTCTCGATTTCAGTGGAAACCGTGGGATTGTTTTTTAGAAATTCTTTAACATTTTCCCGGCCTTGTCCCAAACGATAATCTCCGTAGGAATACCAAGCACCACTTTTATTAATAATATCGAGGTCAGTGCCAATATCTACTATACAGCCTTCGCGGGAAATTCCTTCTCCGTACATAATATCAAATTCCGCCTGTTTAAACGGCGGTGCAATTTTATTTTTTACAACTTTAACTCTTGTTCTGCTACCAACAATATCGTTGCCTTGTTTAATATTTTCTACACGGCGAACTTCAAGTCTAACCGTTGAGTAAAATTTTAAAGCACGGCCTCCGGTCGTAGTTTCAGGATTACCAAACATTACCCCTACTTTTTCGCGGATTTGATTGATGAATATCGCAGTAGTTCTTGATTTGCTTATGATACCGGTAAGTTTTCTTAATGCTTGCGACATCAAACGTGCTTGCAGGCCGACATGTGAATCACCCATTTCGCCTTCTATCTCGGCTTTAGGGACTAGTGCCGCCACCGAATCAATTACAATTACATCGATGGCACCGCTACGCACCAAAGCATCAGCAATTTCTAAGGCTTGTTCACCATTATCCGGTTGCGAAATAAGCAGATTTTCAATATCAACGCCTAATTTTTTGGCATAGACGGGATCTAAAGCATGTTCAGCATCAATAAATGCGGCAAAACCACCGTTTTTTTGCGCCTCGGCAATAATATGTAAAGCAACAGTAGTTTTTCCGGAGGATTCGGGGCCGTAAATTTCAACAACTCTACCACGCGGTACTCCGCCTACTCCTAGTGCTAAATCCAAGGCTAAGGCACCGGTTGCGATTACTTCTACATTCATTTTAGCCTCTGCTTCACCAAGCTTCATTATCGAACCTTTGCCGAAATCTTTTTCTATCTGACGCAACGCACTTTCTAATGCTTTTGATTTATCCATAATTTCGCCTCCCATTTTATAGTTATATAATACCAAACATAAGTTCGATAAGTCAATGGTTTTATACACACAAAAAAAGAGGATTAGGCCCTCTTTTTTATCTAGGGTCTTAGCATTTACTTGATTTTTGCTGGTTCAACATTGATCCGATACCCTTTTATTGTATTTTTATTCATGACCGACAAGACCTTTTCAGCAACATCTTCAGGAACTTCTACAAAAGTAAATTTGTCATAAATATTAATAAGGCCGATGACACTGCCAGAAATATCCGCTTCTTCGGCTATTGTGCGAACAACATCTTCGGGGCGGATTTTTTGGTTACGGCCGATGTTCATAAATAGCCTGACCATACCAGGTTGTGCCCCTGTATTAGAAAATCCATTTGGTTTTAGATCATCGGATTCTGCATCCTTATAGCCTTCCTGAAAAAGTTTTAAAGCAGCTGCAGCAATATCGACCGGATCATAGTTGACTGTAAGATTAGCGACAATGGAATGATAATCGCCATATCTTTCCTGTTCTAAAGTGTTAATTAATTTTGATTGAATTGCTTGTTTCTGCCGTTCCAAGATATCTGCAGTTGAAGGCAGTACTTTGCGAATAATTTTTGTTTTTATTATCCGTTCAATTAGTTTTAATTGACGATATTCACGCGGGGTAATAAATGTTACAGCAATTCCTTTTTTCCCGGCACGACCGGTACGACCTATCCGGTGAACATAGCTTTCCGGATCTTGGGGTATGTCGTAGTTGATAACATGAGTTATGTGTTCAATATCCAGACCTCGCGCAGCTACATCGGTTGCAATAAGAATGTCGATTTTTCCTTCCCGGAATTTTTTCATGACTCGGTCTCGTTGTGCTTGGCTTAAGTCACCGTGTAATCCTTCGGCCAAATAGGCTCTGCTGCCTAATGATGCAACTAATTCATCAACACCTTTTTTAGTTCGGCAAAAGATAATAAGTTTACCGGTTGTTTCAATGTCAAGAACTCTGCATAGGCCTTCGAGTTTATCATATGTTTCATAATAGAACTGATCAATCAGTGGAACTGTAATTTGTTCCTTATTGATAGTTACAACCAAAGGTTGTTTCATATATTTTTCTGAAAGTAATAAAATTGGTTTAGGCATTGTAGCCGAAAACAATAAGGTTTGCCGCTCTTGCTCTGGAATGTACTGCATAATGGTTTCTATATCTTCGATAAAGCCCATGTCAAGCATTTCGTCAGCTTCATCAAGTACTAAAAACTTTACATGGTTAAGTTTGATGGTATTTCGTCGTATATGATCTAACAGCCGGCCTGGTGTGCCAATGATAATGTGTGCGCCTTGTTTTAAAGCCCGGATTTGTCTGTCAATTGGTTGTCCGCCGTAAATTGGTAGTGTTTTAACACGTTTCATCTTACCGATCTTAGATAATTCATCTGAAACCTGAATAGCAAGTTCTCTGGTTGGCGTCATCACTAGCGCCTGTATATGACGATTATCTGTTATGTTTTGAATAATAGGGATGCCAAAAGCAGCTGTTTTTCCTGTTCCCGTTTGTGCTTGTCCAATTACATCTTTGCCTGCCAAGACTAGTGGAATTGTTTTGCTTTGTATAGGTGAAGGTTCCTCAAATCCCATTTGGGTAAGAGCAGATAATATTTTTTTATTTAATTGAATTGAACCAAAAAAACCAATTTCCATAATCATATCCCCTCCTTACTTACATTGATTGAAGATATTGCCGTAAATGATTTAATGCAGTGAATGCTGTGCGCAGTTTGATATTTTGCCGATTGCCGGTAAAGTTGTGTTTATATACCTTTAACCCGGTAGGTCCGGTAATTGCAATATATACCAGTCCAACAGGCTTCTGAGGAGTTGCGCCGGCAGGGCCGGCAATTCCGGTTATACTTAAGCCAAGGCTGGCAGAAAATGCAGTTTGAATACCTTCAGCCATTTCTATTGCCGTTTGTTCACTAACCGCACCAAATGTATCCAAAGTTTCTTCACTGACATATAAGACCGATTTTTTAATTTGGTTACTGTAAGCAACTACTGAACCAAGCAGATAATCTGAACTACCAGGGACATCAGTTATTAAATTGCTTAGTAAGCCACCGGTACATGATTCAGCGCAAGCTATTGTCATGTTTTTTTGACTTAACAAACTACCGACAACTGACGACAATGAGTCATTATCTGCCCCATAGATATAATTACCAATACGGCTTCTAATTAGTTTTTCTACAGCATCAATCAATTGATCAGCCATGTTTTTGTCGGAAGCTTTTGCAGTTATACGGATAATTACTTCACCTTGACGTGCCAACAGAGCTAAAGTTGGATTTGATTGTTTTAGTAAAAGATCATGGATATGCTCTTCTAATGAAGATTCACCAAGTCCAAAGGTACGCAAAATTTTCGAGAAAATTAAACCTTGATTTCCGAACTTGGTTTGCAGAAATGGCAAAACTGAGCGCTCAAACATATCTTCTACCTCAAACGGCGGTCCGGGAAGATGAATAATAATCTTTTTATTGTCTTCGATAATAATCCCCGGTGCCGTACCACAGTAGTTATTAAGTACTATTCCATGTTCTGGTATCATAGCTTGCCGTATGTTATTCTCCGGCATATCAATATTTCTTAACGTGAAAAAGTGGCGAATTCTATCTAAACTAGGCTGATGAAGTTCAAGCTTTCGTTTTAGTAGTGTTGCACTTACTTCTTTAGTAATATCACCTAAAGTTGGCCCTAGTCCGCCGGTTGTAATTACGATATCTGAGCGTTTAAGCGCAGTCTCAAAAACTTGCAGCATACGTTCTTTGTTGTCTCCTACCGTAGACTGAAATAAGACATCAAACCCATTATCATTTAACCTTTTTGCCAAAAATGCGCAATTAGTATTCACAATTTCTCCCAATAATAATTCAGTTCCCGTGCTGATTATTTCAACAATCATCTCTAGTGAGCCTCCTCACAAAATTCTCCCTGCACCCATACTACAAATGGTGCTGTTGAATATTAATCTTCAATTTGTTCAGTTAATAAATCATAAGTAAAACCTTGTAATACTTTTGCTTTGACAAATGTCCCAATTGCGGCTTTTACATTTTCCACATAAATTGTTCCATCAATATTCGGAGCCTCACGGTAAGAACGGCCGAAAGCGATGTTAGGCTGGTCAGGCAGAAATCCTTCGATTAAAACGTCAATTATTTTTCCTTCCAACGTTATATTAATTTCTTCTGAAATCTTAGACTGTAAAGACATTAATTCATGATATCTTTCTTGTTTTACAGTCTCAGGTATTTGATCATCCAGTTCGGCTGCAGCTGTTCCTTCTTCTTGTGAGTAGGGAAAAATGCCAACCCGATCAAATCGCTGTGCTAAAATGAACTTCTTTAAAGTCTGAAAATGTTCATCCGTCTCGCCCGGAAATCCAACAATAAAAGAGGTTCGCACGGCAACATTAGGAATTTGCTGTCGAATATTGTCAAGCAATTTTTCAACTTCTTTTTTTGTATCTCGGCGGCACATTTTTTGCAGAATAGCATTATCGGCATGTTGAAGCGGCAAATCAATATAGTTACAAATTTGGGGTTGAGAAGCGATAAAAGATAACAATTCAGTCGATAGATTTGCAGGATAACAATACAATAGCCTGATCCAGGTGAGTTGTTCATTCTTAACTAGCTCTTGCAGCAATTGTAGCAATTTTGGACTATCATACAAATCGCGGCCATAATTAGTTGTATCTTGGGCAATTAAAATTACTTCCTTGACACCATTATCTGTCAGGCTTTGAACCTCGGCAGTAATCGACTCTATGCTGCGACTGCGATACGGTCCGCGAATAGTGGGAATTATACAATAACTGCAGCGGTTATTACATCCCTCAGCAATTTTTACATAAGCACTATATAGTGGGGTTGTAATTAATCTTGACTGCTGTTCCGGGTAACAACTATCTAATTTGTCTATAATTACGGTCTTTTGGCCTGATAATACACAGTTAATAGCTTCTAAAATCCGGTGAATTGCTCCGGTGCCAACTATTGCATCAATTTCAGGAATTTCATTAATTAGTTGGTGAGCATAACGCTGGCCTAAACAGCCCGTAACAATTAATCCCTTGCATTTTCCGTCAAGCTTATATTGCGACAATTGAAGAATGGTAGAAATAGATTCTTCTTTTGCTGATTCAATAAATCCGCAGGTATTTACAAACAGCAGGTCTGCTTCACTTGGATTGTTAGTAACTTCTATTTGATTATCCTGAATGATTCCCAGCATGATTTCGGTATCAACTAAGTTCTTTGGACAGCCAAGGCTGATAAACCCGGCTTTAAGCATAGTAGGTTCCTCCTAATCGTTATATATATTTTATCTTATTCAGCGAGTTAAGATTCCCGCCTCTATAGGCGGCGTCAGCTCAAGTTGATTCTCCACCTGACCCCTCGATGTTTCAGCTTGCTGAAACAAGTTCACTTAACAAGTCTCACATTCTTTAGCCACATATCAAGGAGTTTGTTTTGTTGCTCGGCTGACAGGTATTTTGTGTTATTTATAAAGACAATATCATTTGCTGAATTATAGTTAAATTTTACTGCAGGATTTGTCGAGACAAAGAATAATTTGTTTTCCTGCATTACTTTGTGAGCAGTTGATTGGAGTAACCAGTTGATAAACTGACCACATTCAGGATTTATAGTTGGTTTAGCTATTATGCCAATCGCGGTAAGTGAATAAGGAGTTCCATCCGTTGGGATAACGATTTTAATTGGAAATTTTTCTTCAGCGTAACGAATCGCTGTGCTTTGTACAGTAATTGCAATGTCACATTCACCCATTACTGCCATGCGCACAGGTGTGGACATGAATTTTGCATATTGAACAGTTTGTTTATGTAATTGTGTTAAGAATGAAAGGATATCTACCTCGTGAGAATTAGAGGCTAGTGAAAACAACATATTGGCTGAAGCAGCATCAGCCATAAAATCTGTAATAGCGATACGGCTGTCTTTATAAAGGAAAAGTTCAGACCATTTGGTGATTGCAGGCTGATTGGCGCGATAAAAGTCAGAATTGAAGGCAAAAACTACCGGATCATACCATATACCGGTCCAAAGCAATTGCGAATGTTTAAAGCGGTTAGGAATAATATCAATAGTTTCAGATGTATAAGGGGTAAGTACGTTAGCTATTGCTAGTTTTTGTAATGTTTGGTTAGCAGCAATAATCAGATCGGCTTGTTGGGTTGTCTGTTCAGATAATTTTAATAAATCCTGTTCTTTTATAGGAGAAATAATTATATTTACATTGTTAATACGCTGATAGTGTTCTGTCAGGGGGGTGATTTCATCGAGAGGTAAAGTTGTATAAATTTTAATAACCGGTGCATTTTTTGGATTTTTCTGATCAGCATATCCTGATGAAAATATAGTAACTATTAATAATGCACTTAATAAGAAAAAAGAAATTAGTAATAATGGTAAAAAACGCCGCATAATAACCTCCGATGCGGAAAATGTGAACATACATACTATATATGCTGTTGTTTGCAAAAGCAATAAGAATCCTTAACATGTTTAATCTTATTCAGCGAGTTAAGACTCCCGCCTCTATAGGCGGCGTCAGCTCAGGTGGAGTGGACTCTCCACCTGAGCCCCTGATGTTTCAGCTTTGCTGAAACGAGTTCACTGCTTAACTTCTGGTTATTTTTTCCGTACTGAATTATTTCTATTTCTTTTCGAAGTATCATTTGCAAGCCAAGGCTTTTGCAAAGTTCTGGGTGGACGAATTAAGCACTTTTCATTAAAGCCAATAAGGTCTTTACGGTTGGCAGTAACAAGAGCTTTATAAACTAACTCATAGTTCTTCGGGTTTTTGTATTGTAATAGTGCTCTTTGCATTTTTTTCTCATAAGCTGTTTTGGCAACGTAAACATTTTCACCGGTAAGAGGATTAATTTCGGTATAGTACATACAGGTGGATAAACTTCCTGGTGTCGGAATAAAATCTTGTACTTGTTCCGGTGTATAGTGAATATCGCGCAAAAATTCAGCAAGTTCAATGGCTTCTTTAAGAGTGGCCCCCGGATGACTGGATATGAAATAAGGAACTAAATATTGTTCTTTACCGAGTTTTTTATTGCATTGTTCAAAAGCTTCCATGAACTTTATATATACTTCTTTAGACGATTTTCCCATTAATCGCAGTACATTTTTAGAAACATGTTCAGGGGCGACTTTTAATTGGCCGCTGACATGATAACGACATAATTCGATTAAAAATTCTTTATCATTTGCACTCATCAAATAGTCAAAGCGAATTCCAGAACGAATAAACACTTTTTTAACTTTGGGTAAATTGCGTAGTGCTCTTAACAATTGTAAATAATCACTATGGTCAGTGTTTAAGTTTCTACATGGTTTTGGAAATAAGCATTGTCTATTTTTACAGGTTCCAATCTGCTGCTGTTGTTTACAAGCCGGCATGCGAAAGTTCGCCGTTGGCCCGCCTACGTCATGGATGTATCCTTTGAAATCTTCTGATTCTGTCAGCAACTTAGCTTCTTTAATGATTGATTCTTGACTGCGGGTCTGAATAATACGTCCTTGGTGAGAAACGATGGCGCAAAAAGAACAGCCGCCGTAACAACCTCGGTGACTCACTAAACTGAATTTTACTTCTTGAATAGCAGGAACACCGCCGTCTTCTTCATAGCAGGGGTGATAGTTTCGTTGATAAGGCAAGTCATAGATTGCATCCATCTCAACTGTTGTCAGTGGAAGTGCCGGCGGGTTTTGTACAAAATAATCATGTAAGTGCTGTTGGACGATAATACTACCTCTGATTGGATCTTGTTCCTCATATTGGACTTTAAAGGCTGCAGCAAAATCTAATTTGTTTGTTGATACTGCCTCATATGAGGGGATTTCAATATATCGTGCTGAATCAGGCATATATTTACAGACATAACATGTTCCCCGTACACTATGTATTTCGGAGATCGGAACTTTATTTGCTAATAATTGAGCAATTTCAACTATTTGTTTCTCACCCATACCATATATTAACAAGTCGGCTTTACTGTCGATCAGTATTGACCTTCTTACTTCATTGGACCAATAATCATAATGAGCAAAGCGTCGCAGACTTGCTTCAATTCCACCGATAATAATCGGTGTTTTCTTAAATACTTCGCGGACGCGGTTAGCATAAACAATCGTAGCTCTATCCGGACGCAATCCCGGCTGTCCTCCCGGAGAATAATTATCAGTACTGCGGATTTTTTTAGCCGCAGTATATTTATTTAGCATCGAATCAAGATTACCGGCTGTGACTAAAACAGCCAGTCTAGGTTTCCCCATCTTTTTGAAATCGGTAAGATTTCGCCAATCAGGTTGGGCAATTATGCCAACTTTGAAGCCTTGACTTTCAAGAATTCGTCCAATAATTGCCGGAGCAAAAGATGGATGGTCAACATAGGCATCTCCACTAATAAGGAGAAAGTCAAGTTGATTCCATCCTCTGTTTTCCATATCTTGTTTAGAAATTGGTAAAAATGCTTGCTGCATAATAAGCTCCTTATAGTTGAAAAATTTAAGGGGTTGAAGTAAAAGTTTTTTGTATTACTTCTCCGTCTTTTCCTAACTTCCCTAATGTTTTACCGTTATGTGTCACTTCTATTGCATCAGCATCGCCAAATTTAATAATAATTTCTCGTTGAGCCTGCCAAGTCAATGAATCGCCAATTTTGGGAGTGTCTTCAAAAACTTCCTTTCCGTCAACTTGCACCGAGGTCCAACATAACTCTAAAAATTTTACTGTTACATTTACGGGTGCTTGAGGTTTAGTTTTAGTCTGCTGTTGGTTTTTGGGCGCTGGTTTGGTCGAATCTGCAGGCGGTAACGAGGGGGTTTTAGATGTATTACCTATTGATGATGGCGATTTTGGTTGAGCAGGTTGGGGATTACCACTGATATACCAAAAACCTGCCCCGCCGATTCCTACTAACACTGTAAATATTAGTACCCAGTTCAAAGATGTTTTTGATTTTGGCGGAAGTGAAGGCTCAATTTTCTGATCGTTGGTGCTGGCTAAGGATTCAGGTGGGTTTTCGCCATGTTCTGTTTGTTGTTCTCTGTACAATTCAACCATCGCTTGTCCATCAAGACCGATAAAGTTTGCATAATTGCGAATAAAGCCTTTGAGGTAGACTTCGCCCGGAAGTATTGTATAATTGCCCTCTTCAATCGCTGTTAGATACAAGGAACGGATACAAGTCTCTTTTTCGATGTCTTTGATTGACAAACCTAATTTTTCACGCTCAGTTCTCAGTATTTCTCCAATGGTTGGCAATGGGTGAAACCTCCTTACTTACTTAAAATATTATTAGTAATAGGATAACCATATCATGCCTTTTTAAAATATCGAGAGTATACTTGATCCGATGTCATCGTAATTTCCCTCGGCTTGCTACCAATATTGGGACCAATAATTTTCATTTCTTCAATGGTATCTATTAATCTTGCAGCTCGGGTATAACCTATCCGAAATTTACGCTGCAACATTGAAACAGAAGCTTGGCCAGTTTCAAGGATGATACGAACAGCATCTTCCAATAATTCGTCTTGAATTACGTCTTTGTTTTCTTCTGAAGATTTATTAATGTGCAATTCTTGTGATGTTATTTCATTAGAATATTCAGGCTGAGCTTGTTGCTTTATAAATGATACTGTTTTTTCAATTTCGCTTTCGCCAATAAATGCTCCTTGAATTCTTATAGGCTTGCTTGCACCCACCGGATAAAACAGCATGTCACCTTTTCCTAAAAGTTTTTCTGCGCCGGCCATATCTAATATTGTGCGGGAGTCGATCTGAGAAGAAACGGCGAATGAAATTCGCGAAGGGATATTTGCTTTAATTGTACCTGTTATAACATCTACTGATGGTCTCTGTGTAGCTAAAACTAAATGAATTCCTGCCGCCCTTGCTTTTTGAGCCAGCCGACAAATTGCATCTTCAACGTCGACTGGAGCTACCATCATTAAATCGGCTAACTCATCAATTATTATTACAATCCAAGGTAACTTCTGTTCTAAAGTACTTTGATTATATCGTATTACCTCTCTAACTCCTTGCTGTGCAAATAATTCATAACGTCGCTCCATTTCTAGAACTGCCCAATTAAGGGCTGAAGCAGCTTTTTTAGAATCAGTTACGACAGGCGTTAATAAATGTGGGATACCATTATAATTCGACAACTCAACAACCTTGGGGTCGATGAGTACTAATTTTACTTCAGCGGGGGTAGCGTTAAACAGAATGCTTACGATAATAGTATTAATACAGACACTTTTACCAGATCCTGTTGCACCAGCTACTAATAGATGGGGCATTTTCCCAAGGTCAGCAATAATACTCTGACCGGCAATATCTTTGCCAAGTGCAACCGAGAGGCGTGATGAATTATGGCGGAATTCATCACTTTCTAATACATCGCGCAGATTAACCGGTTCTATTATTTTATTAGGAACTTCTATCCCAATAGCAGCTTTTCCAGGTATTGGAGCTTCGATTCGAATTCCCGGGGCAGCTAGTTTTAAAGCAAGGTCATCTGAAAGATTGACAATTTTGCTTACTTTTACTCCGGCTGCAGGTTCAAGTTCATAACGAGTAACTGACGGACCTTGACAGGTATTAACTATTTTGGCATTTACGCCGAAATTTTCCAAAGTTTGTTCCAGTAAACGGGCATTATCGGCGATTTCTTTTGAAAATTTATTCTGCAGATATTTTTTAGATTTTTGTAGTAGATTAAGTGAAGGTATTGTATATTCAGACTTATTCGCGGGTGTCATCGCCTGAAGTTCGGCTACCAGTGCCTGCGTAGGTTCAGAATATTCATCTATTCGGGTATTAATATCGTTATCGGAATTTATAGGAACGATATTTGTTAGCGATAAGTCTTTTTCTTGATCATAGAAACGGATTAAAAAATTATCATCGTTTCTGTCCGTTTTTGGCCCGTTAGTATCTTTCGATAAAGAATCAGCTGCTGTGGCGATACTCTCTGCGGCCATTTGCTGAATTGAGTTGATTTTTTGGCGTATTCCGCTGGAAAGTACTAATAACAATGAGGCAATAAACAGTCCAAATAGAATAATCAAAGTACCATCTATGCCAAATAATTTACGGAAACTAAATAACAAAATTCCTCCGACTATACCACCGCCGGATGATAGTCGCTCCGGCAATATTTCTTGATTGATTGGCACCTTAAAATGGTGATAGATAGCCAAAGATAAAATTAATAGCAGTAATGAACCTAAATTACGACGGTTAAAAATTAGTTGCATTCTTTGGGAAAAACAGTAATAGCCTAAGCCGATAATGAAAAGCGGTATCATAAATGCTCCGATGCCAAAAGAAAATGACAATACTTTTTTTATTAAATCTCCGGTAACACCGGTGCTAAGACCTATTAAGCTTATCAAAGAAAATATGCCTATTGTTATGAAACTAATACCGATAAGTTCATGTTTTAATTTAGCCGAATCTGCGGGATTCTTTTTCGACAAGACATATCACCTCTTATCTTCGAAATTCTACATAAAGTAAAAAAAATCCTTTATGGATTATAAATGAAGGCAATTTTACTATTCTAACACAATTAGCGGAACAAAAGTAGAAAAAATTACTTTCGTTCCGCTATAATATGTGTCAGCTTAATTGTATGTTCAGCGAAAACTTATAGATTTTGGAGTTAGTATTATTGACAAGTAATTTGTTTATAGGTAAGAACTTTACCAGGTTGCAATTCAGGCATTAAAAACGCATTTGGGTTGGAGTTGATTACGCGAACTATTTGACATTCGGTTGGAGATATCGATAGTACCTCTATTATACTTCCCGCGTAGTTGATTTCGGTAGGAGGTGGGATCTTGTCCAGATCCTGAAGAATTGTATCAGTAGGTATTATACTCCATATAATCATTATTGTTTAAAACCTTTCGATTGTTTTTGATTCTCAATTAGCTGGTTTAAGCTTTGCAGTGCTTCTGATACTCCCCCTACTTGATCGATTAAACCATATTTAACTGCATCATGACCAACTACTGAAGTTCCAATGTCGCGGGAAAGCTCGCCAGTTTTGAATAGCAGTTCTTTCCATTTTTGTTCATTCACTTTGGAATGACTTACAACAAATCTATTAACTCTTTCTTGCATTTTTTCCAAATAATCAAATGACGAAGGAGCACCGATTACTAAGCCGGTCAGCCTTATGGGATGGATAGTCATACTGGCGCTTTCTACAATAAAACTCTGAGTTGCTGATACAGCAATAGGAACGCCAATGCTATGTCCCCCGCCAAGTACAATTGAAACAGTAGGTTTAGACATACTAGCGATCATTTCGGCTATTGCTAACCCGGCTTCGACATCCCCACCGACAGTATTTAGAAGTAATAAAAGTCCTTCTATTTCCGCATTTTGCTCGATTGCAACTAATTGCGGCAAGATATGTTCATATTTTGTTGTTTTGTTTTGCGGTGGCAGAACCATATGCCCCTCAATTTGACCGATTATAGTAATTACATGAATATTGGATTTGGCGACAGGTACGTTAGTTGTTCCTAATTCTTGGATTGCTTCTATTGGCGGTGAAGACTTTTTTTCTTTTTTTTGTTTTTTTGTTGGTTCAACAGTAGTATTATCGTTATATAACATTTTGCTCCCCCTGTTGTTGTATTTTTATATATTGTTGCTGATCCTTATTATTATTAGCGTATATATACAATTAATACAAAAATGCACTCAAAGTGAGTGCATTTTTCGAATTAAATCTCCATAATTATCGGTAAAATCATGGGACGACGGCGAGTTTTTTCATATAATAATTTGCTCACATGATCTCGTACCGTTGATTTAATTGCTGCCCATTCGGTGATACCGTTTTGTTCACATTTATCCAAAGCTTGTTGGACCTTATCTTTGGCTTCCTCCATTAATTGTTCCGATTCGCGGACATAAACGAATCCTCGGGATACAATATCCGGACCAGCCACAACACAAGCACGCTGTTTATCGATAGTAACGACAATAATTAAAATACCATCTTGGGAAAGCTGGCGTCTGTCCCTTAAAACGATATTACCGACATCGCCGACACCTAGACCATCAACTAAAATTTTACCTGAAGTAACTTTTCCAGCTACACAGCCTTTTTCTGAATTAAATTCCAGAATTTGCCCATTTTCAGTTACGAACACATTTTGCTTTGGTAGTCCAAGTTCTTGGGCAAGTTTGGCATGTTTGATCAAATGACGGTATTCGCCGTGTACCGGTATGAAAAACTTAGGACGAATTAAGTTATGCATGAGTTTTAACTCTTCTTGACTGGCATGACCTGAAACATGAATACCGGAAGTAGCTTCATATACAACCTCAGCACCTTGTCTGAACAAATAGTCAATTGTTCTCGATACGAGTTTTTCATTCCCGGGGATAGGTGTAGCGGAAATTATCACGGTATCCCCTGGTACTATTTCAACTTTCTTGTGGTCAGACATTGCCATTCGAGTTAGAGCGGACATCGGTTCTCCTTGGCTACCTGTCGTCATGATCACAATTTTGGAAGCAGGATAGTTATTAATTTCATCGATGTCGATGATTACTCCGTCGGGAACCGTCAAATATCCTAGTTCCAAAGCAATATTTACAACATTGACCATGCTTCTTCCCAGCACGGCAACCTTTCGATTGTATTTGCAGGCAGTATCAATCGCTTGTTGGATGCGATGTACGTTAGATGAAAAAGTAGCAATAATGATACGGCTTGTTGCGTAATGAAAAGTTTCATCGAACGTTTGTCCTACTGACCTTTCACTCATGGTATATCCTGGACGCTCGGCGTTAGTACTATCGGCTAGTAGTACTAAAACTCCCTGATCTCCCAGTTCCGCAAATTTATGAAAGTCTGTCACTTTGCCGTCGACAGGAGTTTGATCAAGTTTGAAATCACCGGTATGGACAATTGTACCAATCGGAGTTTTGATCGATAAAGCTACTGCATCGGCAATACTGTGGCTTACGCGAATAAATCCAACTTTGAACGGTCCGATTTCAACTGAATCTCCTGGTTTAACGGAAACTAGGCTATCAGCAGAAACATTATTTTCCTTTAATCTTCCTTGCAGAATTCCCAGCGTTAATTTTGTACCGTAAACGGGTACGTTTAATTGTTTGAGGACATATGGCAAGGCTCCGATATGATCCTCGTGTCCATGGGTCAAAACAATTGCTTTTACTTGGCTGCTATTTTCAAGCAAATAAGTAATATCAGGTATTACTAAGTCAATACCCAGCATATCATCTTCAGGAAACATTAAACCGGAGTCTATTACGATGATATCATCACCATAGCGAATAACGGTCATATTTTTTCCTATTTCACCAATTCCACCTAAAGGAATTATTTGTAATTTATGTTGTTTGGTCAAAAAAAGAGACACCTCCAATTTAAAAAATAAATAGCCGATCATAATACAAGAAGAAACTTTTTCCGCTCTTATCTACTTGTAGCTTATATTATAATAGGCTATGCCAAAGTTTGCAAGAAAAGGTTATCGCAACAAAGTATCTTCCTATATTATAACCAATTTATAAGTTCATCAAACTTAATTGTGGAACCTATTAAGAGCACTAAAGAGGATACGGCGACCTCGCCATATCCTCTTTAGTGCTCTTTGGTATTTAGTATTATTCGATAAATTTAATATCTAATTGCCTCATAACAGCTTTTAATTTATCAATTTCTGCAGGTGAAGCTGCAGTTAGTGGTAATCGAGCCGGGCCGGCATTTTGACCAATTAAGTTTACAGCGAGTTTGATCGGTATTGGATTGGTGGTAACAAAAATAACTTTAAAGAATGGGAACAGTTTTAAATGCATTTCTTGAGCAGTTTTTATGTCACCATTGACCAATGCAGTTGCCATGCATTGCATTTCATTACCAATGACGTGGGCTGCTACACTGATTACACCTGATCCGCCTAAGGCCATTATCGGGAAAGTTAAGCTGTCATCACCACTGTAAACCATAAAATCAGCTGGTTTCGAGCGAATAATTTCCGATACTTGGTCAAGATTGCCACTGGCTTCCTTGACAGCAACGATATTGTCTATTTCGGAGAGTTTAAGAATCGTTGCCGGCAAAATATTAGAGGCTGTTCTACCAGGTACGTTGTATAATATTACCGGTAGTTTAGTGCATTGGGCAATTGCCTTAAAGTGTTGATAGAATCCCTCTTGCGTAGGTTTATTATAATACGGACCAACCAGCATTACACCATGAACACCTAATTTTTCTGCTTCTTCAGTAAGTGATATGGAAGCACGGGTATCATTGGAACCGGTGCCAGCGATAACAGTTGCTTTATTACCTACGGCATCAAATACAACTTTAAATAATTGCAATTTCTCTTCTTTGCTTAATGTTGCGGCTTCACCGGTACTACCGGCAACGACAAGCCCGTCTGAGCCATTATCTATTAAATATTTAGCTAATTCCGCTGCAGCATCATAGTCAACACTGAAGTCTTGTTTCATAGGAGTAACCATCGCAGTCAAAATCTTACCGAAATCTCTTTTCATATAATTCTCCTCCTCAATGACATAAACCGAATTTTTCGTGCAAAGCGCAAACAGCTAGGTGGACATCGTTCTCATTTACTAACGCTGAGATTGTATTGTGTGAATCAACTGTTTGAAGAATTCTAATATTATTATTGGCTAAAGCTTCAATAAAACTAGCCATAACACCGGGAACTTCACGCATTCCGCCGCCAACCACTGAAATCTTGGCACAGCCGGTTATTATTTCATAACTATACCCGGCTTTAGCAAGTTCTTCTGCAGCTTTATTTACTTCATTATTGTTTATTGTAAACATGATTTGACCAGGATGAACATTTATAAGATCGACACTGATATTTTTAGCGGCTAAGGTTTGGAAAACCTTATATTCAATTTCTAACTCTTTTTCAGGCAGTTTTATTTTTATTTGAGCAATATTTGGCAAATAAGTAACTCCGGTTGCAATCCGGTCTGTAATTGCTGTAGGCTCTTGTGTACTTTCGGTTGTAGTATTGGTAATTAAAGTTCCCGGAGCGTCACTAAAAGTGGATTTAACAACTAATGGAATATTCTTTTGCATTGCAATTTCTACTGCTCGCGGGTGAATTACTTTGGCACCTTGATGAGCCAACTGGCAGACTTCTCCATAAGATATACAGTCTAGTATTTTCGCTTCTGATACTATTCGTGGATCTGCAGTCATTATTCCTTCTACATCAGTATATATTTCTACCATTTCGGCATTTAAAGCTGCCCCAAGTGCTGCAGCAGTAGTATCACTTCCTCCCCTTCCTAAAGTTGTAAAATCGCCATTTCGCGTTATTCCTTGGAATCCGCAAACAATAGGAACTTTGGAATTTTTAATTATTTTTAGCAAGTTTGATGTATCAATTTTTAAAATTCTTGAATTCGAATAATTGTCATCCGTTACTATTCCCGCCTGCCCACCGGTTAGTACAATGGAATCTATACCGGCGGCTTGCAGGGTAGCGGACATTACTCCTGCGGAAATAATTTCTCCGCAACACATCACAATATCAAGGTCGCGCAACGAAGTATTAGGGTAAGTTGATAGTGCCAGATCTATCAAAGTATCTGTGGCATATGTATCTCCTTTACGTCCCATCGCTGACACAACAACTACCGGACAATAGCCATTGCTTAGGGCACCTTGAATTTTTTTGACTACTAAGCTGCGGACTTCAGCGGATGCAACAGAAGTTCCGCCAAACTTTTGAACGATAATTTGCATTCTTTTACACCTCAAATTAAATTACGATTAATCATTAGTTCTGCTATTTGCAGAGCATTTAATGCGGCTCCTTTGCGTATTTGGTCGCCGACAACCCAAAGGTTTAATCCGTGTGCAACTGATGGGTCTTTGCGTATTCTTCCGACAAAGACTTCATCGAGATTTGATGTGTAATACGGCATTGGATATATCATTTCTTTTGGATCATCCTGTACGATTACACCTGGGAAGTTTGCCAATGCATTTTTGGTCTCATCTTCAGACAACGGGCTGTATAGTTCTATGTTTATTGATTCGGAATGACTGCGATATACCGGAACGCGCACCGTAGTTGGAGAAATCGCAATAGTATTATCGCCCATAATTTTATGAGTTTCGTGAACCATTTTCATTTCTTCTTTCGTGTAACCGTCTTCCAGAAATACATCAATTTGTGGGATTAGATTAAAGGCAATAGGATAGTGTTTGGCCAGACTTGCGCTCGGCAATATATTGGCAACCGGTTGTTGTTCGTTCATTACCGCCTTAACTTGGTCAGTAAGTTCGTCAATAGCTTCTTTGCCTGCACCGGATACTGCTTGATAAGTAGAGACAACTACCCGTTTAATTTTAGCTTTGTCGTAGATTGGTTTTAGGGCCATCAGCATAATTATAGTTGAGCAATTTGGGTTGGCGATAATTCCATTATGATTGTTTACTGCGTCTGGATTTACTTCGGGAATTACTAATGGTACATTGGGGTCCATTCTGAACGTACTGGAATTATCGATGACAACTGCGCCTTGTTTTACGGCAGCCGGAGCAAAAGTTTTACTGGCTGAACCGCCGGCAAATAACGCAATATCAATATCTTTAAATGATGTCTCAGTTGCCTCTTCAACCACATAGTTTTTGCCCATGAATGTAATTTCTTTTCCTGCCGAACGGTATGATGCAAGTAATTTGAGGTTGTTAAAGGGGAAGTTTCTTTCCTCAATCAAACGCAAGAATTCATGGCCAACGGCGCCTGTAGCCCCTAATATTGCAACATTATATTTTCTCATATTACACACTCTCCATCTCTATATTGTGTACCTTATGCAAAAATAATCGTTTGGTTACTCTAAAAACAGTTAATCCATAAAGTTTTCCAATCCATAAACCAACCCTTTAGCGTTTATTATTTTTTTACAGGCTAAGACCACGCCGGGCATGAACGATTCGCGTGATATCGAGTCATGGCGGATCGTTAATGTTTGCCCCAGTCCGCCAAAAATCACTTCTTGATGAGCAACATAGCCGGGAAGTCTAACGCTGTGAACATGGATACCGGATATATCTGAACCACGGGCACCTTTTACTTTTTCGACTTCATTAGGATGACCTTGTTGCAGATACCCTCCGCGAGCTGCAGCTAATAAGTCTGCGGTAAGTAACGCGGTTCCAGATGGGGCATCAAGTTTTTGATCGTGATGTAATTCGATAATTTCAGCTACGGGGAAATATTTTACTGCTTGTTGTGCCAGTTTCATCATTAATATTGCGCCAACGGAAAAATTAGGCGAAATCAATGCAGATACGGCATATTCATTACAGAGATTTTCAATGACTTGTAAATTACTTTGCGTGATGCCGGTTGTTCCTACTACTGGGCTAACTTTGTTTCGGATAGTAATTTCAATATTTTGCATGACGGCATCGGGATTAGTAAAATCAACTACAACTTGTGGAGTTGTTTTTTTAATTTCGGCTTCTAAATCGTTACCAATTAGTATACCTGTTTTTTCACTTCCAATTATCTCGTTTATATCGGAAAATTTGGAATTAACATCAACTGCACCAACTAAATTTAAATCACTATCTTTATATACAGCTTTTATGACTTCCTTTCCCATTTTACCTAAAGCACCACAAACTAATACGCGTACCAAATTAACACCTCCCTTAAAATTAAAACAGTCGATGAGAACTCATTATCTCATCGACTGTACGGCAACAAAATTATTAATACCAGTTTACACAAAATACCTCAGTCTTAAGATGAGCTAGCTCTCCATCAAGTTAAACTTGATGACAGTCTTGTATTTATTCAATACAAAACCAGTATAGATGACTTTGGTAGTCACTAAACTTCGGCGGTCAACCCTTTCCTTCAGATCATGGACACCACTCTCCCTGGAGTACTATTGTTACCCGCACCTCTACTTCATCGTACTTATTCTATTTAATTTATGCTTATTTTATTATATGAGTGTCTTTGTGTCAACCGTTTTATATATGATATTTATCTATTTTTATTTATTTAATGAGCTTTAACTTCATTTGCTCCCGATGAACGCAGAATCTGGATTACTTGCTGTGCCTTATTAGCGGTGGTTCGGATCATCGCCAAAACATCGCCTTGAGCAATGTTTTCTTCATAGCGTTGACTATCTTCGGATGGAATTCCCCAGTCAACCAAGCCACCGGCAATACCTCCGGCGACCGCTCCCCCTAAAGCTGCTGCAATTGGACCCGCTGCAACTATCGGACCAATTCCTGGAATTGCCAGAGCCCCGGCTCCAAGCAATAATCCGCCAACACCGCCGATAGTACCGCCGGTTAGTGTCCCGTCGGTTACGTCATCATTATACATTCTGTCATTTTCTTTTTGATCTCGCTTGGAAATAATGCTAATTTCTTCCTGGGAAAATCCTTGGTCCCGTAGTTGCCGAATGGCGTTTTCAGCACTATTAACCGAGCCAAATAATGCAACAACAGTTTGTTGATTTTTATTGTTGTTGGTTTGCATATTTTTTTGAGAAGTATCTGTTTTTCTTGGATTATTATTGACTTGTGAAAACATTAGGGCGGAATCTGATAAGCCGGCTGTGCTGTTGACGGTGTTAGCATTAGTGAATTGTTCATTGCCCGTTGTTGATACGTTTTGATTATTAACATTCATGTTGGCACTAGACATAGAAGTATTATTGGTTTGAGCACTGCCGTTTGTCAAACTGGAAAAGTTGTCTTGAGCATCTACCGATGACAAGATCCCATATTCTTTATTTGTCTTTTTACTCATAACAGTTACCTCCTAACAATATTGGCATATTGTTAGTATACCCTGCCAATGAGTAACTATGTACAGTTAATCATGCGGATCACGTAAGTATTCAAAATCAGAGTGAGTTGTAAGATTGTCTGATAAATCAACGATAACAACTTCTTCACCAATTCGTCTTAATGTCTCCCAAGGAATGATATTTACGTTATGATCATTTAAAAAATTAAAAAAACCGCGGTTAGGGACTACTATTGATTCAATTTTTCCTGTCTTTAGATCAAAAATCAACTCACATTCATCCATTGTTCCTAATTTTGAACCATCGGCTAGATTAATAACTTCTTTCCCGGTTAAATCGCTAAGGCGCACAATACTCACCTACTGTCCTTTATAAAATTTTAATATTATCGGTTGTATTACCGCTAACGTTAAAGCCAGCAGGGCAATCGGGTCAACTGAAATCATAAAGAAGTTAATGCGTTCGGGAGTATCGATACGCAAAAAAGAGACAAGCATGATAATTGATAAGTACACTCCGCCTGCAGTAGCGATTAGGTCTTGTACGGCTTGCGATAACGGCGAAGGTTTTATATTGATTTGTTCTAAGTTGCTGCTATTGATGCGATAAAGTGCTACCCTGGCCCATAATGACCAAATAATCAAAATAATAATTGCAGTTAGGCAACACAATATTTTCATTGAACAAATCCTCCACAATTGGCTTTGCCAATGAATATGCGACAGAAAAAATAAATATACTCAATTAGTTTAATTTTTTAATATCCGGTGCTACCTAGACCGCCGGCTCTTGGTTCGTGAAGTTCAGTAGCATCGGAATCTGTAACTAAGTACTTATAAAAAATCGCCTGTGCTATACGCATCCCTTTGGTTACTGCAAAAGGCTGATTACTATGGTTTGCTATTGCAATCAATATATGACCTTCATTTGCCGGATTATCATAATAATCGGCATCAATAATGCCTTGACTATTTGGTAATGATAAATTATATTTAATCGAAAGTCCCGATCTGATATGGACACCAAGATATTCATCCGGCTGCATATAGGCCTTTAAACCTGTTGGAATTAATCCAACTGTATGGGGAAGAATCAAAACGTCATCAGCTGATTCAAGGTCATAACCAGCGCTTAAAGAAGTTTTGCGTACAGGTAAGTGAATATCTTTTCCCTTATATTCATTTACAATTTCGAAGCCTCTAATCTTCAATTGTTACACCTTCTCTATTAATGAATTGTTAGCCAAAATAGTTCTCAGGTATCTCTTTTTCAGAGATAGGACCAAGTGTGACACAACTGAATTTTTGTTGGGCGAATACATTAACGCATAGTTGTTCTAATTTTTCCATTGTGACAGCATCAATTTCTTGAACAATTTCTTCGGGCGTTATATATTTTTCCAGCATTACTTCTTGTTTACCAATACGGCTCATGCGACTGCTTGAACTCTCTAAGCCCAATAAAAGACTACCTTTCAGTTGTTCTTTAGCTTTATATAATTCTTTTTCTGTAACTCCTTGTTCGGCAATATTATAGATTGTATCCATAATTAAGTGAATAACTTGTTTTGTATTGTCAGGTCGTGTTCCGGCATAGATAGAAAACAGTCCACAATCGGTATAGTTTGACTGGTAAGAAAAGATTGAATAGGCAAGCCCTCTTTCTTCGCGTATTGCTTGGAATAATCTTGAACTTGCACTGCCACCGATAATATTATTTAATACGTGAATTGCATACAAATCAGGTGAACTTTGGGTTACTCCCTGTGTTCCTAAACAAATATGCACTTGTTCCGTCTTTTTACTGATAATTTGCATTGAAGGATTGTATATAGGCCGTTGTAGTTTATGATTGAGGTTTTCCCCGGAGATATTTCCCAATAACTGTTCAGTTAACCTCATAATATCTTGATGCTTAAGATTACCAGCAGCGGCAACTACTATTTTACCCGGGGTATAGTTAGCTTGATAATATTCATTAACAAGCTTAGTTGAGAAGTTTGTTATTGAATTGCGGGTACCTAATATATTTCGGCCAATCGGATGATTTGGAAAAACATGACTTAAGTACAGATCGTGAACTAATTCGTCAGGTGTATCTTCATACATATTGTATTCTTCTACAACAACTTCTTTTTCACGTAAAATATCTTGCGCATCAAATTTGGAATTCAACAGCATATCTGTTAATATTTCCATTCCTAATTGCAGATGGGTATCAAGTAGCTTTATATAATAGCAGGTATATTCTTTGCTGGTAAATGCATTTAATTGACCGCCTACCTCATCAATTTGTTCGGCAATATCTTTTGCTGATCGATTTTTTGTTCCTTTAAATAATAAATGCTCGATAAAGTGTGATATTCCCTGATTATGGTCCTGTTCGTGGCGTGATCCCGTACTAACCCATATTCCCAGAGTTATTGATTTTACATAGGGCAATTCATCGGTTACAATGCGGATGCCGTTTGCTAAAACAGATTTTTTGTACATTTATTGATCTCCTTTACAAAGAACATTAAATTTAAACTTAGTATACCCAAACGAATTTGCACAGAACTGAATTTAAAATCATATTCTGAAAAAAATGTTGTAATAAGTATATCATGATTTATAGTTCTGAGAAATATAAAGAGTCGGAAATGCAGTTCATTTCCGACTCTTTGACTAAGCTAAATAGTTTTCAATAGAAAAAATTTGGAATCAGGACTTGTTGAAATATTGAACTATACCGTCATAGATTCCAATTGCAATCTTATCACGATAAGCATTTGACCGTAATAATGCTGCTTCTTGGTAGTTAGTAACAAAGCCCATCTCAACTAATATACTTGGCATTGAAGTATTACGCAGTACATAAAAAGTTGCCGGGGCAATACCTTTATCAGTTGCCTTAGTTTGGCGAAGTATTTGAGTTTGAACTTCTTGAGCAAGTAAATTTGCTTTTCCACTAGGGAAGAATGTCATTACACCTGCTATTTTTGGATTTGGATTTGAATTAGAGTGAATACTTACAAAAATATTGGCATGGTTTTTTTCTGCAATAGATACTCTTGCTTGTAGTTCTTGCCCTAGGGAACTTCCTTCGGCTGCTACAGTCCGGTCGCGATCACGAGTCATAATAACTTTAGCACCTGCTTGAGTTAATAGTGAACGTAGCTTCAAACTAACTGACAAATTATTTTCGGCTTCTTTAGAATTATTGGCAACAGCTCCTGGGTTACTTCCGCCATGACCCGGATCCAACACTATTACTTTGCCCCGTAATACACTACTATCCGAGGTAGCGTAATTTGGGGACGAAGGTACCGGCTTAACAACTACAGCAGAGTTACCGTTGTCTTTTTTATCCATGATATTAAAGACAGGGCCTAAAATTTTATTAAAAATTAAATCAAACAATCTATCTAATAAACTTTTTGATTGGTTTGCAGCGTGATTGCTGCTTGTGTCATTCGAAACACTTTGGACTATTTGTTCCAAAGAAGCTGCGTGTGAAGTAGTTAGCGGCAAAAACGCTGCAATCATAGTACAAACCAGAAATAGCGAAATAATAAACTTATTTGTATTCACTTATGACCTCCTAAGGTAGCTTTTGTTGAATTGTTTGCCAGTATTTAGGGTCTTCATTGCCAAGTTTCCAAATAGCAATTCCACCAATGTCATACTTTTGAACCAGTCCAAGTTTAAAGCTTAGACTATCAGCGCTCTCAAACCAAACCTCGTGGGTTATGCCAGCTGAATCAGCGTATTTAAAGTAGGGTGACTTGGAGAGCTCGTCCCATTGAACTTTAACATTATATTTGGAAATTAGATTATTAACTGCTTGATGGTCCAATGGTTCAACACCATTCGCAGTCCAATCATATCCATAGGCGGCAACTCCCAGATATAATTTGTTTTTAGGGATTAAGCTTAACGCATATTTTAAGTTGTTTTCAACCCAATTTATTGCGGCGATCGGCCCGGCACCACTCCAAGTACCGTGATTATCATAGGCCATGATGATGATTTTGTCGCTGTATTTAGCAAGTTCAGCATAATCATAAGCTTTAGCAATATCTTCTAACTCATTTTGCTTTGGAAATACATCGATTGTAACAATATATCCCTGTGGTCGTAAGCGAGACGATAGTTCGCGCATGAAAGCTGTCAGATTATCCCGGTCGGAACTTGGGACTACTTCAAAGTCAATATTAACGCCATCCATATTGTATTTTTTGATATAGTTTTCTAAATTGGCAATGGCTTTAGTTCTTAAGGCCGGATTACTGAGAACGGTGTGAATCGGATTAGAAGTTGATGTTTGTTTAGCATTATTGACTAACAACAACACTTTTGAATTGTTGTTATGAGCTGTTTGGACAATTTTAGCATGGTCACTCCCACCACGATCAGTTAAACTGGCATCCTGATTCAAAGTAGCCCAAAAAGGAGCAATAGTATTAACTTGGGAAGCATTTTTAATATAGGATTGATAAGAAGCTGTGTCAGATTCCCACCATTCGGCATAGAAGCCGATAATTTCTTTATTGTTTTCCTTTGTATTAGTAATTCCCAGCAGTGAGTCAGCAGGCTTTTCAGCTGATTTATCAGGAGTTATATTCAATATTTTCCCGAGAAAATTTCCTAGCAGCAGACCTAAGATAATATCCAAGAAGCCCTTAGAGCCGGATTCGGATGAATTAGATTTATCATTTTGGAAAGTATTAGGCGATGCCGCAAATGCTGGTGAAAAGGAAAGTGCGGCAGTCATTGTAAAAACGAAAATAAGCAAAATAGAAACAGGCTTAATATAGCGCATAATCTAATCTCCTTTCGGCAAAGTATACAAAACACACATTATGTAAACTATAATATCATAATATTGCAGTGATGAGCAATAACAAAAAAAAGGCAGTAGTCTGCCTTTAAAGAAAGCATTTACCTCTGCACTTATTTAAATTTGTAGTTTAGTTTGGATTTAAGTCTTGTAAAAGTTCGGACACAGTTACTATTGAATATCCTCTTTTATGTATTTCCTGTATCAATTCCGGTAGAGCTTTTGCTGTTGGTTCAGTTGGATGCATGAGAATAATTGCTCCATTATGCAGTTTGTTTAGTACTCGTTTTTTGATAATTTCGCTAGGCGGACGTTTCCAATCCACAGTGTCGATGCTCCACATGATTGTTTTATAGCCTAATTCACTGGCGGCGATTAGTACGGTTTCATTAAATTCACCGTATGGAGGTGCATATAGATTTGTTTTAATATCTGTGATAGTTTGAATTAATTCCTGCGTTTTTAAAATCTCATCTTGGTTTTTTGTTTTAGTTATGCTGTTGGGATGTGGATGGCTATAACTATGATTGGCTATTTCATGTTTATGATCAGCAATGTCTTTTAATATATGTGGGTAGCGTTTAGCCCAGCTTCCGCCGATAAAGAATGTGATATGAATATTTTTATTATCAAATGTTTGCAGCATAGATGGAATATGCTCTTCTCCCCAAAAAACATTACAGGTTAAAGCAACTTTAGGACTACTATTGCTCCCTTGATAATATGGAGAATTTTTTTCGGTGGTAACCGGAATGTAGTTGGAGGGTATAATACCATTTATCATGGCTAGTGCCAATATACATCCGATAATGCTATAAAAATACATATTACTTGGGGGGGAAGTGATCCGCCGGCTCATCGTATCACTCCTAAAAATAAAATATATTAATTACTATTATCATGGTTAATCTTTAATGCCTGAGAAAATAAAAAACATAAACCGAATTTGGTTTATGTTTCCTCAATTTATTGTTCTTCTTTTTGTTCTGTTTTAAGAAGTTCTTTTCTTGATAAATTTATTCTGCCCTGCCGGTCTATTTCGGTGACTTTTACCAGAATTTCATCGCCGATTTTTACGACATCTTCAACCTTATTTACTCTTTCGCGGGCCAATTGTGAAATATGCACTAAACCTTCTTTGCCGGGTAAAATTTCAACGAAAGCACCAAAATTCATAATTCTGGTCACTTTGCCCATATAAGTTCCGCCCACTTCCACATCTTTAACTAGACCTTCAATTATTTTAACTGCTTTCTGACCTGCAGATACATCAACTGCAGCGATAAATACTTTACCGTCATCTTCAATATCGATGCTTACACCGGTATCTTCAATAATCTTTTTAATAGTTTTTCCGCCAGGTCCGATAACATCTCGAATTTTGTCCGGATCGATTTCCATGGTTATTATCCGCGGAGCGTATGGTGATAAATCGGCGCGTGGTTGGTCAATTGTCGCTAACATTTTTTCCATAATAAACATCCGGCCGCGTTTGGCTTGTTCCAGGGCTTCTACTAAGATATCTTTGGTTATTCCGGCAATTTTAATATCCATTTGTATTGCTGTTACACCTTGAGCTGTACCGGCCACTTTAAAATCCATATCTCCTAGGGCGTCTTCCATTCCTTGGATGTCAGTTAAAATAGTAAAGTGGTCGCCATCTTTGACCAGCCCCATAGCTACTCCTGAGACCGGTGCTTTAATCGGAACGCCGGCATCCATTAAAGAGAGCGTGCTTCCACAGACACTGCCCATGGATGATGAACCATTTGATTCCAGTACTTCGGAAACTAACCGAATTGTGTACGGAAATTCTACTTCTGACGGTATTACCGGAACTAAAGCCCGTTCAGCCAAAGCCCCATGTCCTATTTCCCTACGTCCCGGTCCGCGTGAAGGACGTGTTTCACCAACGCTAAACGACGGGAAATTATAATGGTGCATATAGCGCTTAGATTCTTCTACACCTAAACCGTCTAGAATTTGTTCATCACCAATTGCACCTAAAGTAGTAATTGTTAATACTTGAGTTTGTCCTCTGGTAAATAATCCTGAACCATGGGTTCGGGCCAGCAGACCAACTTCGCAAGTAATAGGTCTAACTTCGTCTAAGCGTCGACCATCAGGACGGATTTTATCAATAGTAATCATCTTGCGAACGATTTCTTTAAGTATTTTTTGCATCATATAGTCAATTTCTTTACCGTTATCGGGATATTTTTCGGCAAAGTAAGCTGCAGTTTGATCTTTTACGGCTTTGATTTTTTCTTCTCTGGCTAGTTTTTCATGCGTTTGTACAGCACTCTTAATTTTATCTGTTACATAATCACGTACTTCTCTTTCAATATCTTCCGGTACCTTATATAAAGGTATATTGCGTTTGAGCTTGCCAATTTTACTTACGATTGATTCTTGAAATATTACGATTTCTTTTACGATATTGTGGCCGAATAATATTGCTTCGAGAACTGTTTCTTCGGGTAATTCATTTGCGCCGGCTTCGACCATAAGTACAGCATCTTTAGTTCCGGCTATTGCTAGATTAAGTTCACTGTGTTCTTGTTGTTCAACTGTTGGGTTTACAATAAATTGCCCGTCAATTCGACCAATTCGAACACCCGCTATTGGGCCTTGAAATGGAATATCTGAGATGCTTAAAGCGCAAGATGCTCCAATCATGGCTGGAATATCTGGGGGATTATTTTGGTCTACTGATAATACGGTCGCAACAATTTGAACGTCATTCCGAAATCCCTCGGCAAATAACGGCCGAATAGGACGATCGATAAGTCGTCCGGCCAATATTGCCGATTCGCTGGGACGGCCTTCTCTTTTTATAAAGCCGCCGGGAATTTTACCAACTGAATAAAGCTTTTCCTCATAGTCCACCGTAAGCGGAAAAAAATCAATCCCTTGCCGGGGTTCGGCAGAAGCTGTTGCTGTAACTAAAACAGCAGTATCGCCATAGCGAACTAGAACTGCTCCGTTGGCTTGTTTTGCCAGCTTGCCTGATTCGATACACAGTTGCCGGCCTCCGAATTCCATTTGAAAACTTTCCATCAAGTTTTCCTCCTCTTTTGTATCCCTTATATTTTTCGTAAAATTATATCTTCGACATTTTTTTTACTATTCCCTTTTTTATCCTAAATTATCCCTGGAAAAATAATAAAAAAGCGGATTAACCGCTTTTTTATTTTCTAATATTTAGTTTGGCAATAATTTGACGATAACGTTCAATATCTTTATCGTGAAGATAATTTAACAAACCTCTCCGCTGACCGACCATTTTTAAAAGTCCGCGGCGTGAATGGTGATCTTTTTTATGTTCTTTAAGATGCTCAGTTAAATAAATAATACGCTCGGTTAAAATGGCAATTTGTACTTCCGGTGATCCAGTATCGTTTTCATGTATACGATAAGTTTCAATCAGTTGTTGTTTTTTGTCATTCGTTAGCATGTAGATGTCACCTCCTTTAATATCTCTATCCCCGTGGCCAAGAAAACGTTGGAGAATCGATAATCTGCGCCATGGTTCACAAGTTAAAATCTATTAGACAAATGGTATTTTATCACAAAATTAATTATTATACAACATAATAATTCTGAGCATGTTGTATGTCGGAATTGATCTGCTGTATGAGTTCTTCGGTATGAGCAAATTGGATTTCATCACGTAAGCGTTCGAGAAAGCTTACTGTGGCATGTTGTTCATAGAGATCGCCGCTATAATTAAGAACATGTACCTCAAATCTTTTATCATTAACTTGAAACGTTGGATTTGTACCAATATTGGCAACTGCATTATATTTGTTTCTCAGTGAAAAGAACACCGCATATACGCCATTAGCAGGAATGAGTTGTTTCTTCGGCACGGCAAGGTTTGCAGTGGGAAAACCTAATAGTCTTCCTCTACCATCACCTTTGATAATAGTGCCTTTGACAGAAAAGTGTCTCGCTAGAATCTTGTTTGCTAAAGAAATTTCTCCGTCGGAAATGAATTTTCTAATTAAAGTGCTACTCGCGATCATCTTATCAACATAAACAGTATCAACAATTTCAACATCAAAACCATAATATTTTCCGTCTTGCTTTAATGTTTGCGGAGTGCCTGCGCTTTTATATCCATAGCCAAAGTTTGAGCCAACTACGATATGCTTTGGTGTAAGTTTATCTTTTAGCAATTGACTGAACTGCAAAGGCGATAATGTTAATAAATCCTTGGTAAAAGGGATGTTTATTAAAATATCAACACCTAGTGATTGAATGAGGTCTGCTTTTTCCTCTTGGGATATAATTTGTTGCGGACAATTTGCCGGATCGATTATCTCCAGGGGATGATTGCTAAAAGTAAATACAATACTTTTGCCGTTATTAATTTTGGCAAGTTGTACAACTTTTTTTATTATTTTTTGGTGTCCGATATGGATACCGTCAAAAGTACCAAGTGCAATAGATACGTTTTTTGCTTGATCTGTAATATGGGGTACATGAGTAAATATCTGCAATCTCCATTCCCTCCATGTACATCAGTCATTTAATTGTATTACTTTTAAAGGATTAAGATAGCCTAAGTGTTTATTGGTTGTTGCAATTCCTAAAAAAATGCCGTTGGTATCATAAATTCTGTATAAATCATTACCAGTATTATCATATGCAATTCGCTGTCCATTTATAAAAGCTGTCGAATGGTTAGGTGATAAAACTAAATGTGGAATATGTGAAATCGTATGATCTGGTGGTATTATGCACATATCTTTATTACACGCAATTTCTTCTAATGTATATGAATCAGCTAATTTAAAAGACCCAACTTGAGTCCGAATCAGAAAGCTCATAACCGATGGAATAGCTAGTTTTTCCCCTAAATCAGCACAGAGTGTTCGGATATAAGTGCCTTTGGAACAAGAAACATCAAACAGTATTGAATCTGAATTGATTTTCAGTAAGTTAATCGCGGATATATAAATTCCCCGTGGTTGTCTCTCAATTTCTAGTCCACGGCGGGCATATTCATATAATTTTTTGCCTGCAATTTTAATTGCCGAATACATTGGTGGAATTTGTGTAGAAAGCCCAAGGAAAGAAGATAACGCATTATTGATTTGTGCTGCCGACGGCATTGTAAAAGATGTTCGATTAATTACCGACCCTGTATCGTCGCCAGTATCTGTCTGATAGCCAAATGTGAGCTCAACACGATAAGTTTTATCACAAACAGACAGATATTCGATAAGTCTTGTTGCTGAACCGATATATATCGGCAGGACGCCTGCAGCCGCTGGGTCCAAAGTACCGGCATGTCCGACTTTTTTAATAGAATATGTTTTTCTTATAAATGAAACAACGTCATGTGAAGTCATGCCGGGGGGCTTAAGAACATTTATTGCACCATTATACATATCAGTCATCCCTAAGCATATTTTCAATTGCGGCAAGAATTTTATCTTTCGCATTCAAATAGTTATCAGTCAATGTACAACCGGCTGCTCTTAAATGTCCGCCACCACCAAAAGATAAGGCTATTTGGCTGACATCAATATCCGTAGAACGCATACTTACCCTAATAGTATTTTCGTCAACTATTTTAAACATGATTGCTACTCTTATTCCTTCAATATAGCGGGGATAATCAATAAACCCTTCCGAATCAAGTAAGGGATTTTTGGTTAAATCAACAGTAATTGCAGCAATCTGTTGATTATGGAAGAATTCTAATGTTTGTAAGACGCCGGTCAGGATGGCAATATACTCGGGAGCTCTCATTTGTAGTGATTCCGAAATTAAATTAGGCTGCGCTCCAAAATCAACTAAAAATGCTGCTTTTCGTAATGTAGCGGAAGTAGTGTTCGCATAACGAAAGAACCCACAATCAGTAGCTATTGCCGTATAAAGGCAGTTTGCTATTGCCTGAGTTGGATCATAATGCAAATAGTCAAACAGATCACAAATAATTTCACCAGTTGCTGCTGCCGATAGATCCAGATAGGTAAACTCAGCAAAGTTTGTATTGGATTTATGATGATCAATATTAAGTATCGGACATGAAGTCTGCGTACTTAAATTCCCAATCCTCTCAATGTCGCTGGCATCCAGTACAATTATTAAATCTGCCTGACTGCATAATGTTTGGGACGGTCTTATGATTTCCTGAATCGATGGTAAAAATCGAAATGACAAGGGAATCTCATCATCAAGTACCACTTGAACCTTTTTCCCTATATCCTGAAGATATAAATACAACGCCAGCATTGAACCCAAACAGTCACCATCCGGTTGAAGATGTCCAGTGATTATAATATGATTGCTTTTATTAATTAATTTTGAAATATCTTTGAATGAGCATTGCATTGTAATTACTATTGCTCCTTCTCATCCTTAATTTTAATCAGTAATTCCTGTATCTTAGTACTATAATCTAAAGATTCATCGATATGTAGTGACAGTTCAGGAATGAATTTGAGACGGATTCTCTTGCCAATTTCCGTACGAATATGACCTAATGAACTTTGAAGTCCAAGCCAGGTGCTTTCTTTTTGTTCCTGGTTTCCAAATAAACTGACAAAAATCTTTGCATTGCGTAAGTCGCCGGTAATCTGGACATCGGTTACTGTCGCAAAACCAATTCGGGGATCTTTTAATTCGGTTAGAATGATCTTACTAACTTCCTGTTTGATAAATTCTTGAACTTTTTCAGCACGTAATTGGCTCATAGTTGCCCCTCCGTCCCCAACTGACTTTCTATTTTACTTCTTCCATTGTGAACGCTTCAAGAATATCTCCTTCTTTAATATCACGAAATTTCTCTAGCGTGATACCGCATTCATATCCGGTTGAAACTTCTTTAACATCATCTTTAAACCGACGCAAAGTATCTAATACTCCTTCATGGATGACAATTCCATCACGAATAACTCTTATTTGGGAAGAATTAGTTATTTTTCCTTCCAAGACATAACATCCGGCAATATTCACTTTAGAAATTGTGAATATTTTACGTACTTCTACCCGTCCCTGGATAACTTCACGATACGTTGGAGCCAACATTCCCTTAATCGCTGCTTCTACGTCATTCAAAGCTTCATAAATAACACGATAGGTCCGGATATCTATTTTTTCATTTTCAGCGGCTTTACGGGCATTATTATCAGGACGAACATTAAATCCGATTATCAACGCATTTGAAGCAGAAGCCAACATAACATCTGATTCGTTGATTGCCCCAACACCTGAATGAACAACATTGACTTTGACTTCTTCATTTTTAATATTTAGTAATGATTGGCGCATAGCTTCAATTGATCCCTGGACGTCTGCCTTTACAACAATATTTAAATCTTTGATATTGCCCTGTTGAATCTGTTTAAACAGATCATCTAAAGAAACTTTTTGCGATTGTTCCATTTCATCGGTACGTTTTTTGGCAACACGTTTTTCGGATACAGCACGAGCAATTTTTTCATCGGTTACATACAATATGTCCCCGGCTTTAGGAACATCGGATAATCCCAAAACTTCGACCGGAGTAGACGGCAGAGCTTTCTTGATCTTTTCGCCGCGGTCATTGACCATAGCTCTGACTTTACCAAAGGCTGTGCCGGCAATAATAGTATCACCGATATGTAATGAGCCCTTTTGTACAAGTACTGTTGCAACAGGTCCTCTGCCTTTATCTAGTTGTGCTTCAACAATCGTGCCTTGAGCTTGGCGGTTAGGATTAGCTTTTAGTTCTTGCATTTCAGCAACTAATAAAATCATTTCCAACAAATCGTTAATACCGGTTTTTTGGTGAGCAGATACTTCAACCATAATAGTATCTCCTCCCCAGTCTTCGGGAATTAGATTGTATTCTGCTAATTGTTGCTTGACCTTATCGGGGTTTGCATTTGGTCGGTCAATTTTATTAATAGCCACGATAATTGGAACTTTGGCAGATTTAGAGTGGTTAATGGCTTCGATAGTTTGCGGCATTACACCGTCATCGGCGGCAACTACTAAAATAGAAATATCAGTTACTTGAGCGCCACGGGCACGCATTGCGGTGAATGCTTCATGCCCTGGTGTATCAAGAAATACGATTTTTTTACCTTGGCAGATTACTTGATAGGCACCAATATGCTGAGTGATTCCTCCTGCTTCATGAGCAGTAACATTTGTACGTCTAATTGCATCCAATAATGAAGTTTTACCGTGATCAACGTGGCCCATAACAGTTACTACCGGAGGACGGGCTTGCAGAGTTTTGGGGTCATCTTCGATATCCGGAATTTCGGTCGGATCAAGTTCAGGTGGTAAAGGTTCAACCTTAACATTAAAGTCTTCAGCTATCAAGGTGGCAGTATCATAATCAATTTCTTGATTAATGGTAGCCATTACTCCTAATAGCATTAGTTTTTTAATTACTTCAGCTACTTCGCGGCCAATTTTTTCAGCAAATTCTTTTACGGAAATAGTTTCACCCATTTGGATTGATTTTGGCATGATATGTTCCTTAATCTTTGGCAGAGGATTTCTCTGTTTATGTTTATTGATTTGATGCCGGGTGTCGGAACCTCTTGTTGTTGGTTTATGGTCATTTTTCTTGGAACTAAAAGCTCTTGTGCCTGGTCTTGTTTCCGTTGCTGGCTGGGAGGCTTTTTTATCTTGCCGTTGATTAGACGTATTTGAATTAATATTATTTACCGGCGGCCGATTATTAAATCTTTGGTTTCCTGGCGTATTAGAGTGAGTTGTTTGAGCCGGTCTATTGGCTCCAGTTGTCGAATTATTTAGCATGCTGTGCGGTTGTTGGTTATTACGATTTGGTCTGTTTTGACTATACGATTGTTGTCTATTTGGAGAATTTGTATTTTGCCTGTTGCTTGCCGGTGTCTGCTTCATCTTAGGTTGTTCTTTATAAAATGGTTTGCTTTTGGTAGAATTTGATTCTGGTCTAGGTGTTTGATTTTCTACTGGTTTATCCTTCGGCGCAAATGTACGGTCAATTATTGCTTTAACTTCTTCATCAACACTACTCATATGGTTTTTTGCCGAAATATTATGTCGGGATAATATGTCTATGATAACCTTACTGGTTGTATTATAGTTTTTTGCTAATTCATATATCCTATATTTGGACATTAATCCACCCCCAATTCACTTTTTAAATGTCATTTATGATATTTAGTACCGATTGCGCAAAACCGTCATCTGTAAGTACAATCGCTGATCTGGCATGTTTACCAATACTTGTTCCGAGCTCCTGTTTGGAAAGCTTGACGAAATAAGGCAGCTTATATAGTTCAGCTAAATGAAGATAGTTTTTTTTCGAGGAGAACGAAACATCTTCGGCAAGAATCATTAATTTGGCTTGGCCATATTTAATTGATTTTTCGACTGCAATTTCGCCTGAAACAACTTTACCGGCTTTTTGTGCCAATCCTAGCAGATTCAGTAACCTTTGATTTGTCATCTTGAATAACTCCTAAACGCAATTGTTCGTATAGTTCTCCACCAATAGGCTGCTTTAAAGCTTTTTCAAGACGTTTTTCTTTATAGGCTTTACTAAAACATATTTCATTATGGCAGATGTAAGCTCCACGACCGGACTTTTTTCCGGTGAGATCAATTACTACTTCACCGGTTGGTGTTCTAACAATACGAACCATCTCTTTTTTATTTTTTATTTCTTGACAACCTACACACATCCTTTGAGGAAGTTTTTTTTGTTTCATTTTATTCCTCCTCAGGTGTTACTTGGGACTCACTTTTTATGTCGATTTTCCAACCGGTAAGTTTAGCAGCTAAACGAGCATTTTGGCCTTCTTTACCAATAGCCAGTGATAATTGATAATCAGGTACGATAACTTCGGTGATTTTATCGATCTCATTTACTTCAACTGATACAACTTTGGCAGGACTAAGGGCATTGGCAACGTATTTAGCAACATCAGAATTCCATTTCACAATATCAATCTTTTCGCCTTTAAGTTCGTTAACGATTGTTTGTACTCTCATTCCTTTATGACCAACACATGCACCAACAGGATCAACATTTTCATCTTTGGTATAAACAGCAATTTTCGACCTTAAGCCAGGTTCACGGGCTACAGACTTAATTTCTACAATACCGTCATGAATCTCGGGTACCTCTAATTCAAATAGCCGTTTTAAAAGTCCCGGATGTGTACGAGAGACAATAATTTGCGGTCCCTTGGTAGTTTTTTTGACTTCGATTATGTATGTTTTTAATCTATCACCATGTTTATAAATTTCACCGGGAATTTGTTCTGATGGCGATAGAATTGCTTCAGCTTTGCCTAAGTCGATATATACATTTTTTTGTTCTATTCTTTGTACAATACCTGTTACTATGTCGCTTTCTCTGCTTGAGAATTCCTCAAAAATAATACCTCTTTCGGCTTCCCTTATTCTTTGTACAACTACTTGCTTGGCCGTCTGAGCAGCTATACGACCGAAATTTTTAGGAGTTACCTCAATTTCAACAATATCGCCGACTTCATAACGAACATCGAATTGTCGGGCTTCTTCCAGATCCATTTGTAAGCGGTGATCGTCCACCGCTGTAACTACTTCTTTTCGTGTGTAAACGTGGATTTCTCCCGTTTGACGATCTAACATTACTCTAACGTTTTGGGCTGTTCCACCAAAATTACGTTTGTAGGCTGAAATTAGTGCCGCTTCTATTGCATCAAATAATATTTCCGGAGCTATTCCTTTTTCCTTTCCCAATTGTTCGAACGCTTGCATAAATTCAACATTCACCAGAAAATCCTCCCTATTAAATTTTAATTAGAAATCTATATGTAACCTGACTTGTGATACTTGATTACTGGGTAAAGACAAATTTTGTTTATCAGTTTCGATAGAAATAGTATCATCTTGGAATCCTAGCAGTTTACCAATAAATAACTTGTTTCCGTCAATTGGTGCATAAGTATGTACCTCAACAACATCACCTAGGTGGCGTTGATAGTCTTCTATTCGTTTTAACGGTCGGTCTAAGCCTGGAGATGAGACTTCTAAGAAATAGCTTTCTTTAATTGGATCTAATTGATCCAATTGTTGTTCCAATTTTTCACTAACGAACTGACAGTCTTCTAATTCTAATCCAGTTTCCTTATTTATAAAAACTCGTAAATACCAGTTTTGTTCCTTGACAAATTCAACATCAATCAATTCTAATTCAGTTCCTTGGATTATATCGGAAACAATTTTTTCTACGAGTGTCTCAATTTTATTTGCCATGATTACACCTCCATTCATTTCTTATCTTAGTTTTACCTAATATTATAAAAACTAATACTATGATATGTCCTTACGAATAAGATGAAAGAGTGGGTAAGTACACCCACTCTTGTTGCAAAAATACATTCTACTTCATTTATTATAACATTGCAAATAATAAAACACAACAATTAGATAGAAAAAAATGAAAAATTAGGCAAATAATTGGGTTTGATCGGTAGCGGGCAAGTTGTTCAGGCAGCCGTGCTTACAAAGAATTTCAACTATTGACTTCGAAACCTTAGCCCTGACTTTTAAATCTTCAATAGACGAAAATGGCTTCTGCTTTCTTGCTTCAACTATATTTTTGGCGGCATTATCACCTATTCCTTCCAATGAGGCGAATGGCGGTATAAGTGAATCACCAGATATGAGAAATTGAGTTGCACAAGAAGTATCTAGATCTACTTTTACAATCTTAAATCCTCGTAAGTTCATTTCTAAAGCTAGTTCCAAGACCGTCAGTAACCCTTTCTCTTTTGCCGTTAGAACTCCGTTTTTTTGTTCAAGTTCAGATAGTTTTCTTTTTATGGCATGTTGTCCTTGTGCGATCAAGTCAGCATCAAAGTCTGTGGCTCGAACTGAAAAATATGCCGCATAAAATGCAAGCGGATAATGAACTTTATAGTAGGCAATACGAAATGCCATCATTACATATGCTGCTGCATGTGCTTTAGGAAACATATATTTTATTTTTTGGCATGATTCTATATACCAGTTAGGAACATTATGTTGTTGCATTACTACGGAATCTTCCGGCTTAACTCCTTTTCCTTTGCGCACACCTTCCATAATTTTAAAAGCATTGCCTGGTTCTAAACCTTTATGGATCAAATACGTCATTATATCATCTCGGGCTGAAATAGCTTCAGATAATTTGGCGGTTCCTGATTTAATAAGATCTTGAGCATTATTGATCCAAACGTCAGTTCCATGTGAGAATCCGCTTATGCGGACAAGCTCACTGAAATTTTTCGGTTGAGTATCTTCGAGCATTTGGCGGACAAACTTGGTTCCGAATTCAGGAATACCTAGTGTGCCGACATTACTGCCCAATTGATCCGGCGTTATACCTAGTATATCGGTTGAATGAAATAGACTCATTGTATCAGTATCGTCCATTGGTATTGTTTTGGCATTAAGACCGGTTAGATCTTCAAGCATTTTGATAACCGTAGGATCATCATGTCCTAAAATATCAAGTTTTACAAGTCGGCTGCTGATCGAATGGTAATCAAAGTGCGTAGTTATTGTGGCGGACTGTTTATCATCTGCCGGATACTGAATAGGTGTAAAAAAGTGTATATCTAAGTCCCGGGGTACAACCATGATACCGCCTGGATGTTGACCGGTAGTTCTTTTTACTCCGGTGCATCCGGAAATCAGACTGTCTATGCGGGCTTTTCGCGGAAATAAATTTTGGTCGTTAAAATAATTCTTAACAAAACCATATGCTGTTTTTTCAGCTATCGTTGCGATTGTTCCGGCTCGAAAAACATTGTCTCTACCGAATAATTCTTCGGTATATTTATGGGCTGTTGGCTGGTACTCACCGGAAAAATTTAAATCAATATCAGGAACTTTATCACCATGAAAGCCCATAAATACAGCAAAGGGAATATCATGACCATCTTTTTTCATCTTGGAATCGCAACTTGGGCAATATTTATCAGGTAAATCAAAGCCCGATCCAAAACTGCCATTATTAACAAATTCAGTATGCTTACACTTGCTGCAGACCCAGTGCGGCGGCAGAGGATTTACTTCAGTTATTCCGGTCATAGTCGCTACAAACGATGAACCTACTGAACCTCTTGATCCTACTAAGTAGCCGTCATCTAAAGATTTCTTAACTAATTTATGTGCTATTAGGTATAATACGGCAAAACCGTTATTGATAATCGAATTTAACTCATATTGCAGGCGCTCTTCGACAATAGTAGGAAGTGAATTTCCATACAGTTGCGTTGCGCGTTCATAAGCCATGTTCTTAATCATTTCTTCGGCGCCGGGAATTTGTGGTGAATATAATTCGTCTGGAATAGGTTTAAAACTACCAATAATATCGTTTATTTTATGAGTATTAGAAACGACCACTTCAAAAGCTTTGTTAGTGCCTAAATATTGAAATTCAGTTAACATTTCGTCAGTTGTCCTAAAATATAGCGGCGGCTGAAGCTCAGCATCTTGATAACCCTGGCCGCTAAGTAAGATTCGCCGGTAAATCTCATCTTCGGGATTGATAAAGTGAACATCACATGTGGCAATTACCGGTTTTTCTATTTTTTCACCAAGTTCACAAATTTGACGGTTCATTTCTTGAAGTTGTACTTCGCTGTTTACTTTACCTTCACGCAATAAAAAATGGTTGTTGCCGATCGGCTGTATTTCTAAAAAATCGTACATGCTGGCAATAGTTTGCAGAGTGTCCGAATCTTCCCCTCGTAATAAAGCTTGGTACAATTCTCCTGCTTCACAGGCGGTTCCAAGTAATAATCCTTCACGATGTTCAAGTAGGACTTTACGGGGTATGCGCGGTTTTCTGTGCATATATTTCAAATGCGATATAGAAACCAATCGATATAAATTTCTCAAACCAGTAGGATTTTGTGCTAAGATCAATATATGATATGATTGGTTAATATCAGTATCGAACAGGTAACCTTCCATGCCGAATATTACCTTTATACCAGCCTTTTCTGCAACCTCATAAGCTTCAGGAAATGCTTGTACAACGCCATGATCAGTAATGGCAAGTGCCGAATGACCCCACTTGGCAGCGGTTTTAATGATCTCCTTAGTTGAAACAACAGAGTCCAAAGTACTCATCCTGGTATGCAGGTGCAATTCTATTCGCTTCGCAGCGGCAGAATCAATTCTTTGGATTTGTTCAATTACACACATACTATCTGTAAACATTATTAAATCATTACTAAATTTATCTGTTTTGACTGTCCCCTTAACACGTACGTTCATACCTTCGTGCATATTTTTGATTACTTTATCAAATTGCTCCTTTGTTTCAAAAAAAGTTTTACCGCTTATTCCATCTGTAGCGTCAACAATATCGTAGGTCAGTAAGAACCGTCCCGAACGCAGTTCACGTCCTTCAAAACATAATATTTTACCTTCACAGACAATATTTTTGGCTTCTTCCTGCACTAAATTCATCGGTTGTGGAGTAGCTTTGATGGTTTTGCCGAAGATTACTGGTTCTTTTGGTCTCTCAATTTGATTGACTGACTCAGCCTCATTCAAAGCCGTAATATATTCGGGGGTCATTAGATCCTGCTCATCTTCGCAAGATTGTGGTGCTTCTTCAATAATATATCTTATATCTAGTGTTGTATCAAAATGCATTTGAGTATATTTTGCTAATTTCTGGTCGAAATTTTGCTTTTCAAGCAATTCACAGGATAACTGGCCTATCAGTTTTAATGATAAAGTTGTTCCATCTAAAATCCACTCACTTTGACTTAACAGCAGGCGTAATGACGGAGAATCAGGAAATATTTGCTGGATGATATTAGTCCAATTTTCCTTGAGAACAAGGGAAAGGTTTTTATCTACTTTTGTAATGGTGACATCCTCTAAATCACATTTTTTACATAAATAATTTCTTATTATTTGTAAATCTTCATTTTTAACTTCATCTTGGATTTGCAATGTCATATGCCAGGCTGCAGGTTGGGTGGTAACAACTATTTTAATTATCTTGGCTTTTTTTAAACTGTTTTTGCAATCAATATTTAGTGGCAAACTTTCGGCAAGCTCTGCCAGAGCTTGATTACTATTTGGAATTATACAATATTTTTCCACAAGAAATATTCTCTCCCGTAAAGAATTTAAGATATATATAATTATGAATGAATAAATTTTAAAATACAAGAAACTTTAGTAATTCGAAATGTAAAAGAATTGGCAGTTTAATATACCCAAACAGTGCCAATTCTTATCATTGGTATTGTATCCAATATAAACTATATAACTATTATAATTTTTGCAGTAGCTCGATGATATTTTCTAGGTAGTCTGAAGTTGAAAAGAAATGAATTTGACCCGTTTTTCTTTCTTTTACTTCAACTGTTTGCTCGCTAATGCTTTTGGGTCCTATGGTTATCTTTAGAGGATAGCCTATCAAATCGGCATCTTTGAATTTAACACCGGCACGTTCATTACGATCATCCCAAACACTGTCAATGCCATGCAAATTTAGTTGCCGGCATACTAATTCCGCTAATTGAACTTGATTGGTATCTTTACTATTAACAGGAATAACTACTACTTGGTAAGGGGCAATAGGAACCGGCCAAATGATACCATGTTCATCATAATTTTGCTCAATTGCGGCAGCCATTGTACGACTGACACCAATTCCATAACAGCCCATAACCATTGGTTTTTCTTTGCCATTCTCATCTAAGTACGTTGCCTTTAAAGCTGAACTATATTTTGTAAATAATTTGAATACTTGTCCAACTTCAATTCCTCGCGCTTTTTTTACCGGCATAGCACAATGGGGACACGGATCATTCTCTTGGATAAGCCTAATATCAGCGATGATATCTGCTGCAAAATCCCGGCCCGGATTTACATTTTGCAGGTGATAATCGGCAATATTGGCACCGGCGGCAGCATTTATCATTTTCATTACGTTAACATCTGCAATTATTTTTATTTTTTTAGGAAGTCCACAGGGACCAATGAACCCAGGTACACTTTGATAGTCATCAATGATGCTTTTTTCAGAAGCCATAGTAATATTAATAAGATTAAGTTTATTTAATACTTTTATTTCATTTACTTCATGGTCGCCGCGAACCAAAGCAAGTACTGGCCCTTGATCGGTTTCGAATGCAATAGATTTTATAGTTTGTTGTTTGTCGATATGTAATAATTTAGCAACATCGGCAATTGATTTACAATTGGGTGTATGTACTTGCGTGAGCGGTAATTTTTCGCCAGTCGAAATTTCATCTAAAGGAAGCAACTCCGCTTTTTCCACATTTGCGGCATAATCGCATGAAGTACAATACACAATCTCAGCTTCACCTGACTCGGCTAAGACCATGAATTCATGCGATCCGCTGCCGCCAATAGCACCGGAATCTGCTTCAACCGGACGGAATTTCAACTTACATCTTGAAAAGACGTTAGTGTAGGCGTCATACATTTTCTTATAACTGATATTCAATCCATCTTCATCTTTATCAAAGGAATAAAGATCTTTCATTATAAACTCACGCCCGCGCATTAAGCCGAATCTGGGGCGTATTTCGTCGCGGTATTTATTCTGGATTTGATAAAGTAATATTGGTAATTGGCGATAAGACCTGACATCGGAACGGACTAAGGTCGTTATCATTTCCTCATGCGTAGGTCCTAAACAAAAGTTTCGGTCATGTCGATCGGTTAAGCGGAACATCTCATCGCCATATACGGCCCAACGTCCGCTTTCTTGCCACATTTCAGCCGGCTGAACGATTGGCATTAATAACTCCTGGCCGCCTTGTGCATCCATTTCTTCGCGAACAATATGCTCGATTTTTTTTAGAACCCGCCATGCTAACGGTAAGTATGTATAGATGCCGCCAGCAGCTTTGCGAATCATTCCGGCTCTCAACATCAATTGATGACTGACTACTTCTGCTTCAGCCGGAGTTTCGCGTAATGTCGGTGCATATATCTGTGAAAACTTCATTAATGTTCATCCTCCTCGACAAGACGATCAATTTCATAAAACAACTCGTCAATTAATTGGTCTTCCAGGACCTTTTTTATTATTTTACCTTTACGGAATATTAAACCTTCACCAGTACCACCGGCAATACCGATATCTGCTTGCCTAGCTTCACCCGGTCCGTTTACAACACAGCCCATGACAGCTACCATGATCGGCTTTTTGATAGTAGATAATCTTTGTTCAACTTGTTGAGCTATTTTGGCCAGATCAATATTTGTTCTTCCGCACGTGGGACAAGAAATCAACGTTGGGCCGTATTTTTTCATTCCTAATGACTTTAAAATTTCATTAGCTACTTTTACTTCTTCTACCGGGTCTCCGGTTAATGATACTCGAATTGTATCACCAATCCCTTGTGCAAGAAGCGCGCCAATGCCAACAGCCGATTTTATTACTCCACTAGTGACTGTACCTGCTTCGGTAATTCCAAGATGTAATGGATAATCTACCAGTTCCGACATTCGCTGATATGCTGCTATAGTTAATGGAACATCATGTGCTTTTAATGATATTTTTATATCGTAAAATTCTAGCTTCTCTAATAATCGGATATGTTCTAATGCACTTTCAACCATTGCTTCCACTGAATAACCATCATGGGCGGTTAGAATTTGCTGGGACAATGAGCCGGCATTTACGCCAATCCGAATTGGGGTATTGTATTGTTTAGCTTCTTTGACGACTAGAGTAACGTGTTCTAAGTCACCTATATTGCCTGGATTTAATCTAAGACTGTCTGCACCGTTTTGTATGGCTGCAATTGCCAGACGATAATCGAAATGTATATCGGCAACTAATGGTACATTTAGATGGTTTTTTATTGCATTAATAGCTTGGGCCGATTCCATATCAGGTACTGCAACACGGACGATATCGCAGCCGGCGGATACTAATTGCTGAATTTGCTGCACAGTTGATTGAACATCTTTAGTTTTTGTATTTGTCATGGATTGTACTGATACAGGCGAATTGCCGCCAACTGGAATTGTGCCGATGTGAATTTTTCTGGTAATTTTTCTAAACAAACTGAATCACTTCCACCTATTAAAATAAATTTAGTCTAATAATATCTTTAAACGTAGCGGCAAGCATTAAAAGAATCAATAGTGTAAACCCAATCATTTGGATAAATTGAATTTTTTCCCTGCTTAGTGGTTTACCTCGTACAGCTTCCACAGCAAGAGTAACAACATGACCACCATCTAAAACAGGAACTGGCAGTAAATTAATCAAACCAAGATTTATACTTAAGAACGCAGCAAATTGAAGAAGCGGAATTAATCCTAATTGAGCGACTTGTCCGGCCATTTGGGCAACCCCTATTGGTCCAGCTACTTCAGCGGCGATCCTTCCGGTAATCATTTGTATTAATCCCACAATCATATTAACTGTTATCGAATATGTTTGCTTTATTGACAATCCGATTGCTTCAAACACGCCGGGTTTATAATTGATAATACGTGGAATCACTCCGATAATGCCTCGACCGGCTTCTTTATCAAATTCCGGTGTGATTTGCAGGGACTGTAATTTCATATCTCGTTTAACAGTAACTAGAAGTTTATTTCCGGGATTTTTTTGAATAATCGCAACAAATTGCTGCCAATTATTTATTGGAGTTTCATTAATTTTCACGACGAGATCTCCGCTTTGTAAACCTGCAGCTGCAGCAGGTTTTTCGGCTATTACTGTGCCAATATATGGTTGCGGAGCTGGTTTATCTATTCCGGAAGTTACAAACACGATAAAGAATAAAATTATTGGTAAAATAAAATTCATAAATGAACCGGCAATTATAACAACTATTCGTTGCCAGATTGGTTTAGCATTGAAGGAATCAACATCTTGTTCATCATCAGGATCCATGCCGGCGATTTTGTTAAATCCACCTAAGGGAATCACTCTTAATGAATATAGTGTTTCACCATGTTTTTTGCTGAAGAGTTTGGGTCCAAACCCAATTGCAAATTCATCAACTCTCATTCCGACTAATTTAGCTGTAATAAAATGGCCAAATTCATGAAAAAACACCAATAAACCAAACACAAAAATAGTAGCTATTATTGTTATTGACAATTACATCACCGGCCTTTCTCCTGGCTAATGGAGTCTATCAGAGCAGTGGCTTCGGTTCTGGCCCAAGTATCTGTTTTAAAAATATCATCTAGTGTTGGAGTGGTTATTACATCATGCTTATTCATTACAGCCTCTATTATAGCGGAAATAGATAGAAAAGCAATTCTTGCTTGCATAAATGCATGTACGGCAGTTTCATTAGCAGCATTAAATACGCAAGGCATTGTCCCGCCAAGCTTTCCAGCTTGATATGCCAGTGCTAAGGCGGGAAAATTTAAATAATTGGGCTCATGAAATGACAAGTCTGATAGCTTTGTAAAATCTATTCGTTTAAACGAATTTTCAGCACGATTTGGATAAGTTAGTGCATATTGAATTGGTATACGCATATCCGGAGCTGCTAATTGAGCCATAATTGATCCGTCGATGAATTCAACCATTGAATGGATGATGCTTTGGGGATGAACAACCACTTGAATTTGGTCATAATCTATATCAAACAACCAGTGAGCTTCAATGACTTCTAATCCTTTATTCGCAAGTGTAGCGGAATCAATCGTAATTTTCTGTCCCATTGACCAGTTAGGATGCTTCAAACAATCGCCAACCGATATGTTATTCATTTGCTGTTTAGTATATTGACGGAAAGGTCCACCGGAAGCGGTTAAAATCAGCTGTTTAATTTGATTATGTTTTTCACCTTGTAAACACTGCAATAATGCACAATGTTCGCTATCGACTGGAATTATAGTTGAATTATACTGCTTTGCCAACGGCATAATGATTTCCCCGGCTGCTACCAGGGTTTCTTTGTTGGCTAAAGCAATTATTTTTCCTGCTTTAATTGCTGCAATTGTAGGTTTTAGACCGGCAAAGCCTACCATTGATGTTACTACGATATCGACTTCAGGGTGATCGGCTGCATTCAGCAAACTTGTTTCTCCTGACAGGATTTTAGTATTGCCCTTATAGCGAGCACGTAATCTGGTGGCAGCTTTTTCATCAACGAGTACTGCAATCTGAGGATGAAATTGCTCAATTTGTTGTTCTAATAATCTATCATTTTGATATGCGCCAAGTGCTATTATTTGAAAATCATCGCTGTGTTCTGCAATCACTTGCAGTGTTTGGGTTCCGATAGAGCCCGTACTGCCTAATATTGATATTTTCTTCATGAAATGCTCCTTTCTACTTGATAACAAATCCAATAATATAATAATAGGCTGCAGGTACAGCAAAGATGATGCTGTCAAAGCGATCTAAAACTCCTCCATGTCCGGGCAGGAGTTTGCCGGAATCTTTAACTCCGACATATCTTTTTATTGCGGATTCAACTAAGTCACCACACGGAGCAGCTATTCCGATAATTATCCCCAATAATATACTATGCATAATTGAAATGTTAAAATAATACCCCAGTAAGACAAGCGTTGCGATACAGCCCAAGAACCCACCGATTGCTCCCTCGCGGGTTTTACTCGGACTTATCGCACATAGTTGATTTTTGCCAAGCTTACAACCAACAAAGTAAGCAAAGGTATCACTGGCCCACGTTCCGATAAATGCCAGCCAAATGTAGGCCGCGCCTGTCGGGATATCGCCAAATATTGTATGAATTATAATAGAGGCATCCAACATTCGGAGAAGGATTAAATGTGAAAATAATAATCCGATATATAAGATTCCCAACAGTGTAAAAGCAGCACTTTTCATATTATAATCTGTATTTCCAGCAAATGTTTTCGCTAAGGATATAATTGTAAATAAAACAATAATAAACAATATTTCTCTTGAATTTCCCAGCCATGCAGTACATTCAATAAGAATAATTCCAAATAGTCCGGCAAAAAAGGAAACTGTAGATTCGTTCATTTTTAGCATTTGGTAATACTCGTTCCAGGCAAGAAGCGAAAGCAGAATTACCGCAAGCGAATATAACATATTTCCGTAGTGTATTATGAAAAATGCAACAGGAATTCCCACTGCTGCTGTTAAAAACCGCTTTAATAGCAACTTGTCATCACCTACTTTGTATGTTTTAGTCCACCAAACCGACGATCTCTTTGTTGATAATTCTGAATTGCTTGCATTAGATGTTCAGCTTTAAAATCAGGCCAGCAGATATCAGTAAACCATAACTCTGTATAAGCTAGTTGCCATAATAAAAAATTACTAATTCGATAATCGCCACCAGGTCTAATTAAAATATCCGGATCCGGCAGTCCTGTTGTATATAAGTGTTGACTAATAATTTCTTCAGTAATCACCGATGAATCAATTTCCCCGCAGCGAACTTTATCACTGATTTGTTGGACGGCTTTGGTAATTTCCAGTCTTCCACCATAATTTACGGCTAAATTTAATATTAATCCACTATTATCATTGGTAACAGTTTGCGCATGGATAATTTTTTGCTGTAATTGATCTGCAAGTTCGCTAACATTACCAATGAATCGAATTCGGACTTGATTTTCATTTAATTCATCAATTTCATTATCTAGATAATCAGAAAGTAAACGCATAAGAAAATTAACTTCTTCGTCCGGCCTTTTCCAGTTTTCTGTTGAAAATGCGTATGCTGTTAATACTTGAACTCCTAATTGGGAACATAATTTTACAATTGTTCTTAAGGTCTCAGCACCTGCCTGATGACCAAATGTTCGCGGCAACCCCTGCTTTTTTGCCCAGCGTCCATTGCCATCCATAATAATAGCGATGTGTTTGGGCATTGCGTCTTTATTGATATGATTAGTGTTTATTGTATTACGCAAATTGGATTGGGGACGATTAAATAATTTTTTCCACACATTGAATCCTCCAAGCAATATATTGTGCAAAAAAAGAACCCCTCTTGCGAGGGGTTCGAATTATGGAGCCATTTTAGCACCAACCGGGCAAACCGTCGCACAGGCACCTTTTTACACAATTCTTAATTTATTCAGAATCAAGTACATTGCGTTTATTCGTCATAGCTGCAGTGGATCTATCCATTTTGTATGCGGTAACTATTATACAATTACCAATATTATCATAGGTTTGCCGTATGACATAGGAAGTCTTCTCATTCAAATTTTTATTATCTTTGGGTGGTTTTGTATGACAGTGAATATATTTTATATTTGAATTTTGAAGCTCTTTATGAACAACGTACCATGGAAGACCAACAAATTCAGAATCTAACTGTTGCATATTATACTTCCATAATTTCTTTTTCTTTAAGTGCCATGACATGATCTATTTCTTTTATGAATTTATCTGTCATTTTCTGTATATTATCTTGTGCTTTTTTAGCCTCATCTTCGGATATTGTTTTGTCTTTTTCCAATTTCTTAACAGAATCATTAGCATCACGGCGAAGATTACGTACAGCCACTCTGCTTTCTTCGGCTTTCTTATGTACTACTTTTACAAGTTCACTCCGTCGTTGTTCAGTTAATTGAGGAATAGATAGACGAATAACCGTTCCATCATTTGTAGGTGTAAGGCCAAGATCAGATTTTAAAATTGCTTTTTCAATAGTTGGCAACAGATTTTTTTCCCAAGGCTGAATGACAATCATTCTTGGTTCAGGAACTGATACATTAGCTACTTGATTAACCGGTGTCGCTGCACCATAATAATCGACAGATACTTTTTCCAGTAAAGCTGGAGTTGCCCGTCCTGCGCGTAATGTTCCGTAATCTTTGCGAAGTACTTCAATAGCTTTGTGCATTTTTTCTTGATGGGTATCCTGAATTTCTTTTACACTTGTCATTTCTTTATCCCTCCCACGACAGTACCAATATCATCACCTAACGCCGCTTTTAATATATTACCCGGTTCATCGATACTAAATACAATTATTGGGATTTCATTGTCCATACATAAGCTAGTTGCAGTCGAATCCATTACACCTAGACCTCGTTTAATAACTTCAATATACTCTAATTCTTTGAATTTAACAGCATCTGGGTTGTTACGTGGATCGCGGTCATACACACCGTCAGTATTCTTTTTAGCCATTAAGATAACATCTGCTTCAATTTCGGCAGCTCGTAAAGCAGCGGTCGTATCAGTAGAAAAATAGGGGTTACCGGTTCCGGCTGCAAAAATAACGACACGATTTTTTTCTAAATGACGAATAGCACGTCTACGTATATATGGTTCAGCAACTTGTCTCATTTCAATCGCGGTTTGTACTCTTGTGTCTACTCCACAGCTTTCTAAAGCATCTTGCATTGCCAAAGAATTGATTACAGTAGCAAGCATACCCATATAATCTGCAGTTGCTCGGTCCATTCCTTTTGAACTACCGGCTAAACCACGCCAAATATTTCCACCGCCAACAACGATTGCAGTTTCAATACCTGTTGATTGGATTTCTTTGATTTGACGGGCTATAGAATCTACCGTAATAGGGTCGATTCCGTATCCTTTTGATCCAGCTAAAGCTTCACCACTTAATTTTAATATTACTCGTTTGTATTTTTTTGTGGCAACCATGAATAAGAACCCCCGTTCTCTGCTCTTTGTATTCTACACATTCAAATGATTTCCTTTATTGGTGGTGGATATGTCTATAAAAAAGAGAACACAAAGGTGTTCTCTCTGTAAATTATTTGTTAACAAAAGACATTACTTCTGCAGCAAAATCACATGATTTTTTCTCAATGCCTTCACCAAGTTGATACCTGGTAAATCTACGTATAGAAATATTTTCACCTATTTTAGCAATATTTTCAGTAATTAATTGAGTTATAGTTTTGTCCGGATCTTTAATGAATGGTTGTTCTAATAGGCATACTTCTTTATAGTACTTAGTCAAGCGTCCTTCAATCATTTTCTCCACAATCTGGGCTGGTTTTCCCTCATTTAACGCCTGAACGCGCAAAATTTCCCTTTCGTGCTCAAGTGTTTCCTCGGGTACTTCGTCGCGTGAAACATAGCTGGGATTTGCTGCAGCTATTTGCATTGCAATGTCTTTGGCCAGAGTCTTGAAGGCCTCATTTTTGGCTACAAAGTCAGTTTCACAATTTAATTCTAATAAAACTCCGATCTTGCCGGCTCCATGTATGTATGCTTCTACTAAGCCTTCAGCAGCAACTCGTCCAGCTTTTTTTGCGGCTGCTGCTAAACCTTTTTCACGCAAAAAATCAATCGCTTTTTCCATATTGCCATCTGTTTCAGTTAGTGCCTTTTTACAATCCATCATACCGGCACCTGTTCGTTCACGCAATTCTTTTACCATTGCCGATGTAATCATATATATTCCTCCGTTTCGATTAAAGATAAGGGACGCAATTGAAATTGCCTCCCTATCTTTAATTTAAAATACTTATTCGACCACAGACAGTTGTTCACCTTGGCGGCCTTCTAATACAGCATCGGCCATTTTGCCTGTAAGTAATTTAACAGCACGAATAGCATCATCGTTGCCGGGAATTACATAATCAATTTCATCTGGATCACAATTTGTATCAACAATGCCAACAATAGGAATTCCTAATTTGCGGGCTTCTTGAACAGCAATATGTTCTTTTCTCGGATCTATGACGAATAAGGCTCCTGGCAACTTTTTCATACTTTTAATACCGCCAAGGAACTTTTGTAATTTGTTCATTTCATGGCGTAATTGAATAACTTCTTTTTTAGGTAAAACATCAAAAGTACCTTCGGCTTCCATCTTTTCCAACTCAATTAAACGGTTTATTCGCTTTTGAATAGTTTGGAAGTTTGTTAGCATTCCGCCTAACCATCTTTCATTAACGAAAAACATGTCGCAACGGCTTGCTTCTTCTTTTACTGCTTCTTGTGCTTGTTTTTTGGTTCCTACAAATAAAATAGTGTCGCCTTGACCGGCTACTTCACGAATAAAATTGTAGGCTTCTTCAACTTTTTTTACTGTTTTTTGCAAGTCGATAATATATATCCCGTTGCGCTCAGTAAAAATATAGGTTGACATTTTTGGATTCCATCGTCTGGTTTGATGACCAAAGTGTACTCCAGCTTCTAATAGCTGTTTCATTGAAATAACTGACATCTTTCTACCTCCTAATTGTTTAATCCTCCGCACATTCTCATATTTTGCCAACACCATTTGGCACAATGACAAAATCAAATTGCGTGTGAAATAGGACCATCAAAAAGTATATCATAATTTTGGGAACATAACAACATGTTAATTTAGTGTATGTCATAAAAATTTATTTATTCAGTTGTAGAAATAATTTGACTTCGCTTAAGCCCATTTTAGTTGCCCGGGCGATGTCAACATCGGAATATCCATCAGAGGCCATAGCTAATATAATTGTTTTAATATCATTATCTTCAATATTAGATGTTGAAGTAGGCAAAGATTCAATGTTATTGTTCATTTGTTTTTGTACTAGAGATAATTCACGGGCAAAGTCTGAGAATTGGGTCTTTTGTTTATTTTGATGATCCGGTTTTAATAATTTATTATCAACTGAGGCGAAAGATGCTTTGTCTGCAACTGCTAGATATTGTTGAAGAACCGAAATTTTTTCGTCCGCTTCACGCAATAAAGATTCTAATTCTAAAGTACGTTTTTCCAATCGCTGTATAATTAGGTCGGCAGTTTGTTGTAACTCATCTTGTAAATGCTCAGATGAAGATCTGTAATTTAAAGAAAACATTTTAGACAACATATTTCGTTTATATATAATGAAAAATAAAAAAAATAAAATAACCGTAAAAAAAAGAGCTATACCGGAATTCATGTAAGCACCCCATTATAACTTAATATCAACATTATGTCCTAGTAATGGATCTTGATTATTTGTCGTTTTTATAGACTGTTTGTCGTGAGATTGCCTATTCTGATTTCCTTCGGAAGTTTCATTTTGCTGGCTAGATTGCCCATTAGCTGATTGATTATCACGCTGAATTTTATAATTTTCAGCTTTTTTTGTACTTTGTACTTGCTGCCTTTTTTCAGCAGTAATTTGTTGCAACTGTTCGGAAAAGAGCTGCTGTTGGATTGAATTTTGGTTATTTGCTAATGCTTGACTTTTGCTAACATCGGTAGCATGTGGAATCAATACTTGCAGATCAATTGAACGAATATTCATTTAATCCACCATCCTATTTATTACTTGAACGGCGTAATTTTAATTTCACCATCTTGTTCTGTTAACTGAACATATTGGAGAATTTCTCGTATTGGTTTTACAATTGATCCGACAATAACTGTTGTACCTGGATAGATGAAATTTGCGACAGATATTTTGCCAGAGCGCATTTCTTCAATATCAACTTCTAACGTGCTCAAGCGTTTTTTCATTGGTTCTAATTTTCCCAATATGTGAAAATGAGTTTTTGTTAAGCGGAGTAATAATTCTTTTTTTTCTTGTGACAAGGAGTTAGCATCAATAGAATTAAGCAAATCCAAAGCTTTTGTTGTTTGGGCTAAGTCATATTCTACTGACTTTATATCTCGTCGGAGCTGACGGTATTCGTCGCGTAATAGTGGATTCACACCTACTTCCAGTATAGTACTAGGCGATAGTTGGGTTCCGACAGTTGCTAAAGAGATTTCTTCACCGGCAGATAATTTTCCGCCGGCGACCAATCCTTGACGGTCGGAAATTATTATTCGTTTACCAGCATTCACAGTACTGTGTAAAATATACGAATTGATAGTAACATTATTTCCAGCGAAGACAGTGGAATTTTCCAAAAATTTAGCTGTTACGTCTTTTCTAGCATTAATCAAACCAGTATTCATTCCTTGAATACCCATTCTAACCACGATATTTTCTGCTTCTAAGGTTCCACCATTGACACTACCGTGTACTTCTATATTGCCATTAGATTTAACGCAAAAGCCTGGCTTAACAGAACCTTTTATGATTATATTCCCAACAAAATCAATATTACCGACTGATAAATCCACATCTCCATCAATATTAATAACAGGTACTACCGTTAAGCGCTTATTTATAAATTCTAAGTGTCCGGAGGCGGTGGCGATTATAGTTTCATTTTCATAACGCGTATTTTTACCGATCAGTAAAGGCAAATCTTTGCCTGGTTTAGCTGGAATTGGATTCCCAAAAACATCGATACCGTCTATACCAGCCGTTGCCGGTATTTTTTCTGCCAGCAACTGATTTTCCGTAACACAAATAAATTTATTAATATCTTTAAAGTTAACTTTGCCATTTTCGCTATTTGCCGGTCGGCCGATAGTGTCAAAATCAAAGTAATAATTTAAATATGCATCTGATCCATTGATCGGCTTTTGACCGCGAGCACATACGCTATTACTCGTTGTTAAAGTTAAAGCTTTTTCAATTGATTTAACATCTATACCAAAAATAATCCCATATTCGTTAATTTTATTTAAAGCTTCTGGTAATGTTAATTTTCTTCCACCTTTATGATGATGTATTTCTAGTATTGCTTCCATTCTGTCACGCGATACGATTATATTTATATCAGGTGGTTCTGCAGCAATTTGAATATTAGCGATTTTAACTTTTTCACCTGAACATTCTTTAATTACTTTATTAATCACGGTAACATCAAAATTCTGCACATTTCTTTTCTTTAATTCATCTACAACTTGCCCATAATTTACTTGTGTTTCTAGTTTTTGCAAAGGAAATACAGCCAGATAAATACCATCATCATCAAAAGTAATAATAAAGGGTTCTTGTTCATTATTTTGGTTAACGAATTTTTTATCAGGCATAATTCATCTCCCTGGACTTATATTAGGCTTGTTTTAATTCTGGAAAGTGAACCGCGCAAGCGGAAAATCGCTTTTGTATGTAGTTGTGATATTCTGGGCTCTGATAATTTTAGAATATAGCTTATTTCTTTTAAAGTTAAACCTTCATAATAATACAACGAAACAACAATTCGCTCTTTTTCTGGTAAACGTTCAATAGCTTCAGCGATTGTGTTTTTTAAATCATATTCTTCTACAATCTGCAAAGGTGTAGAATTTTCAGAGTCTATATATTCTGAAGCGAAATCATCTAATGATATGAGCGTGGTAGAATTTAACTGAGATATCCAATCAGAAAGTTGTTTTAATGATATCGACAGCTTTTGTGCTATTTCATTGTCTGTGGCGGCACGACCGAATTGATGTTCCAGTTCACTTACTGCCTGTTCATATAATTTTGCTTTCTGTCTTACGCTAGTAGGAACCCAATCCTTTGCTCGTAAAGCATCAATGATAGCGCCACGAATACGTGAGATAGCATATGTTTCAAATTTGATTTCCCGGCTAGGATCAAACCGTTCCAAGGCCTGTAACAATCCTAAGAAACCTTCACTGATAAAGTCGTCAGTATCTACATGTTGGGGCAGTCCGATGGCCATTCTGTGAGCAACTAGTTTTACTAAAGGTAGATATGTCTCAATTAATTTTGATCGTGTATTTTGTGATCGATTAGTCAAATATTCTGACCACAAATAATTTAAGTCATATTCCTTGTTATATTCTGTCATTTTCCTGACCCTCATGACGATTTTTTAGTTTGAAGCGCTATTGTCAGTCTCCGGTGTTTTATGGCAATTGCCACTAGATTCGTCTAATGGTTCATTATAGCGATAATAAATGATATAGCTTGCTGCTGCACCAATTCCTAAAAATAATAAAAATGATACACAAGCGCGAAACATAAGAGTTTCAGCCCGTAGAAATTTGATTAATCCAATTAAAATGGTAAGACAGCCAGCAAAAAAACCTAACCAAATAGAAAAAAATAGTTTGGTCATATAATCGCCTCTATTACAAAAACTTCTCACCTTTATCGATGGTCTTTATAAACAGTATTCCGGTATCAAGTCTTAATTCTATAGTTCTACCGAAATTACCTCCTGTGTCGTTGGCAATTAATTGTATTGAAGCTTGTCTTAATATATTTTTTACCGACTCTGTATTTCTTTCGCCAATACGCATAATTTCCGTAATGTTTGCAAATGAAAACATTTGAGCGCCACCCGCAATTTTAGCAATAATACGCTGCTTTTGTGCACCGGCCTTAAGCATATCATTTAATAATAGCGGTATTGCCGTATCCGCAAATTTTGCCGGATTTTCAACATTTCTGGCTTGAGAACTATCCGGAAGCATGATATGAGCTAATCCGCCTATTTTAGTAACAGAATCGTACAAGGCAATACCAACGCATGAACCTAAGCCGTAGCTTATTAGGCTGTTTGGATGACAGGCGATTTTGTAATCAGCCATGCCTACTTTAATGAGTTGTGGCATTATTCCGTCACCCCTATTGCTGATAAGATTGTGCTTAATGAGCCAGGGTCTGGAATAAGAAAGAAATGCCCGCTGACACCTTTAGATTCTGTTGAAAATTCTGTCTCAATTACTAAGGCGTGGTCACCCATTTGTCCAAGTTGAATAAGTATGACACTTAATATGGCTCCGGCCATATCTAAAGCAAGTGCAGGAATGGAAGGCAACAACGTTAGTTTCGTGAAAAAGGATAACGCATTTAAGTATGCGCCTGCCAAGATATTTCCAATTTCCATTAGGGCGGATTCATCCATCGAATTAAGTAATTGGGTAGTTCCATGTTCTTTTCCCATTAACATATCTACTAAGCAAAATGCGCTTTCACGCGGCAATAGAAATAATATGCTGCCTGGAGCTGGTCCAAATACACGTAAATATACTCCTGCAACCATTGAATCAGGACCACCGACCACTTCTGGGACTTCACCTAAAGGTAAAATGGCAACTTTCGGAACGGACATGTCAATTTTTTTATTTAGAATTTGTGATAATGCTGTAGCAGCATTTCCCGCACCAACATTTCCAATTTCACGTAACGCATCAAGCTGTAACGCGGTAAGACTTAAAATGTCTTCTGACAATTACTCCACCTCATTTGGTATTAATAATCATATGTTTACCCCGACAATAGCGGTCAGATTTAATAAGATAATTAATCTTCCATTGTATTTACCAATACCACTTACATATTTGCCGGTTTCACCTGTAACAACTGTTTGGGCAGCATCAATCTGCGTTTTATCGATCATCATTACCTCTGTAACAAAATCGACTATTAAGCCCACCACAATGTCATCTGTTTTTACAATAATAATTCGAGTATCATCATCATACTCAGCGGCAGGCAAACCTAACCGATTCTTTAAATCTATAACCGGTAAAACACTTCCACGCAAGTTAATTACTCCGGTAATGTAACTTGGTGTGTTTGGAACTCGAGTAATATCTGTCATTTTTTTAATCTCTTGTACCTGTAATATACTAAGAGCATATTCTTCACTACCTAATTTAAACACAACAAGTTGATCCATATTTGAAGAATACAAATCTTCCTGAGCCATAATTACACCTCACTTTTCAGTTGCATCAAATAACTTACATCTAAAATTAATGCAACTTGACCATTACCCAAAATTGTAGCACCGGCAATCGTTTTAATTCCTGACAAAAGTTTTCCTAGCGATTTAATTACAATTTCTTGCTGTCCAATCAAGGTATCTACAATAATTCCGGCACGCTGATCTCCTATATGTACGATTACAATGAATATGTCGTTTAATTGTTCTACAGACTGTTGCTCAGTTCCTAATACTTTATTGAGGCGAATAATCGGAATAATTTGTCCTCTTAACAATATAACTTCTTGACCTTGGATAGTCTTAATATCAGAAATATTAACATTGATGGTACTATCAATAGAAGCTAAAGGAATAGCATATATTTCATTAGCTATTCTAATTAGTAAGGCTTGAATTATGGCTAAAGTAAGCGGTAAGCGAATAATGAATTTACTGCCATTTCCCGGAGTTGTATCAACGTCAATAGTACCACCTAATGACTCAATCTTAGTTTTTACGGCATCCATACCTACTCCGCGTCCCGAAACATCAGTTACAGTATTGGCAGTAGAAAACCCGGGAAGAAATATTAATCTTACAGCTTCATTATCATCTAGTTTGTCTACATCTTGTTGAGTCATTAACTCTTTATCAACGGCTGCTTTTCTGATATTAGAAGGAATAATACCACGTCCATCATCTTTTACCTCAATTACGACGTTATTTCCTTCATGTTTGGCAATCAAATATATATGGCCAGTTGGATTTTTGCCCATCGCTTGACGTTCTTGGGCATGTTCGATGCCGTGGTCGATAGAGTTTCTCAAAAGATGAACAATTGGGTCGCCAATTTCATCAATAACAGTACGATCTAGTTCGGTGTCTTCACCTTCAATAATCAGATTAATCTCTTTATGTAATTCATGTGATAAGTCTCTAACCATCCGTGGGAATCTATTAAAAACTTGCCCTACCGGAACCATCCGTACCTTCATTACGACATTTTGTAGATCTGTTGTTACTCGGTCCATTTGTTCGATTGTTTCGGTTAAATCATTTAACCGATGCGTTAGTCCAAGTTGTTCAAGCCGAGTCTTGTTAATTACGAGTTCGCCAACTAAATTTAATAATGCATCTAGTCGTTCAATATCAACCCGTACAGATTGTCCGCCTTTATGTTTTTTTTCGTTGTCCAATGAATTGATTTTTGTTGTTGATACGTTTGTGGGTGTTGCAGACAGGTGTTCATTATCGTCATTAGAATCAGTATTTAAATTATTCAGCGATATGGTTTGTACATCAACATTGCTAATTTCAGAAATCGATAATATTTCTCTCATAATTGAGTCGGCAGTAGAATCGGTAATTAATACTATTTCAAATGAAGATCCAAAGTTTTCTTTTTCTAATTCTTCAGTAGTGGGGATACACTTAATGACTTCACCAATATCATCTAAAGATTTCAATACCATATACACTCTAACGGCTTTTAACAAGCAACCTTCACTCAAAGAAATTTGTACATAAAAAACATTAATTCCTTGGTTTAATGCTGAAAAAACCAAATTTTTTTCCGGTTCATTAAACGGAATTTTGTTAATCATAACAAGATTATTCGATTTAGGGATATCGTCCTCAGCTGACTGTTGTACCGGTGAATTATTGACAGCAATATTTTTTAATTCATTTAATAACGGAAGAATAATGCTATGATTATCACCATCAGAATCTGTATTTTCAATTAATTGTCCTAACATATCAACACATTGAAATAAAATATCAATAATATTGCTGGTTGCTTTAAGTTTTTCATTACGTAACAAATCCAATATGTTTTCCATTTCATGAGTAAGTTCCGCTATCGAACTAAACCCCATCGTAGCTGACATACCTTTTATAGTATGAGCACTCCTAAAAATTTCATCAAGTAAATGGATATTACTCGGATCGTTTTCGAGATCTAACAAGCATTTGTTTAAAACTTGCAGATGTTCTTGTGACTCTTCAATAAACATTTCCATATATTGACTAACTTCCAATGTAATACACCTCCATCTCCGTTATTACCGATCAATAGAATTAACAATTGCTGCCGGCATATCATATAAAGGTACAACAGAATCCACTACACCTAACTCAATTGCTGCTCTTGGCATACCAAACACAACAGAGGTTGATTTATCTTCAGCAATCGTATAACCACCATGTTTTTTTATACTTTGTATTCCTTTTGCACCATCTTGTCCCATTCCGGTCAAAAGCACGCCAACAGCTTTTGAACCATAAACTTGGGCGACAGAATCCATTAATGGATTGACTGAAGGTCTGTGTCCGTTGATTTGGGGATCTTGATTGAGCTTCACCACACAATCTTTGTTTTCTTTTTTGATAACCATATGATAATCGCCAGGAGCGATTAATACCAGACCAGGTTTTACAATATCATCATGTTGAGCTTCTTTTACTGTAAGAGAAGAAATTGTGTTAAGTCGTTCAGCCAATGAATGGGTAAATCCAGCCGGCATATGTTGTACGATTACAACACCTGCCGGCAAATTATAAGGTAACCTGGTAATAATTTCTTGTAATGCTCTTGGGCCTCCGGTAGATGTCCCAATGGCTACTATTTTATCTAAGATTAATGATGACTTAATTGCAACAGGCTTAGGATCAGTATTTTGTTTTTCGGTCAAGCATTTAATGTTTGCTTGAACAGCAGAGCGTGATTTTTCTAATATCTGATTTTTGATATTCTTTATATCAGAAATAGGGCCGCCGGCTTTCGCCACAAAATCAATTGCGCCAAGTTCCAAAGCACGCAAAGTAGTCACAGCACCTTGGTGTGTTAAACTACTGACCATAATAACAGGGGTAGGAAACTCGGTCATGATTATTTGCAAAGCTGCTAAGCCATCCATAACAGGCATTTCAACATCCATCGTAATAAGATCAGGTTTTAATTTGCGGGTTTTTTCTACAGCATCGAGTCCGTTTCTGGCAAGACCAATTACTGAAAAATCTGGTTGATCTGCAAATAAATCGGAGATTACTTTACGCATAAATGCGGAATCATCTACAACTAATACTTTAATCATAATGTAACCTCCCAACTTTTAAAGATCTCTATTTCTACTTTCTAATTGTTTTTTATATACGAATTGTATTATTTTACATCTCCGTACTTCATCAAGTTCAGCATAACGAACAGATATAAAATATAAATTAGGTTCATCCGGGCTTTCGTCAACTCTAACTACTTCTCCGATGACCTCAATAGTATCTAAATTAGGGAAATGAATAGTCAATTGCAATTTTTGACCAATCTGATATTTTTCACGATCAGCAAATTGCAATCCGCCTGCACTTATATCTTTGGTATAGACTTTGATTATTTCGGGTGAATCTAATTCCGGATCAATAACATTGACAACAACTGATAACATAACATGAATCCGAACAAATTCCCGTTGTTGGATTCTGGTAATATTGAACGGTAAGCTTACTTTCCAAATAGGAATAGGTTGGAGTTTTTTATCTACCAAAATACATGAAAACCGATACATTTGATTCTGGGAAACGCATTTCGCGAGAAAGGTTTCATTATTACTTAGGTATACAGGTATCCCCCGACTCATAGGCATGGCAATTATCATATAACTGTCAGTTATATCTTCTATTCTGCTTGTAAAATATTCATTGGAGTCGAGCAAAGATATTTCGATTCGATCATTGATGTGGAACATAACTTGAGCAGAAATACGTAATTCCCCCTTTGCCGTTTATGATAAGATATTGAAAAATTTATTAAAAAATCCTTTTAATCCGGTTTGATTACCGGTATTATTTCTGCCTTCTCCATAAATTAATTTATACGCAATTTCCTCAATTGATCGTGAACAACCAGTATCAGGGTAAGAAAGCATGACAGGTTGTTGTATTTTTACAGCTTTAATTAGATTAAGATCTTCAGGTATATATCCTAAATTTGCAATATTTAACTTCAAAAATTTTGAGACAACTTTTTTTAATTTATCAATCACGCTATCAGCTTCTTCTTGATTTACAACACGGTTAACAACTAATTTTAAGATCCCTGAACCATTTGAAGTAGCATATGCCTTCATAATAGCGTATGCATCGGTAATTGCTGTAGGCTCTGGAGTAGTAACAATTATAACTTCATCAGAAGCTAACATGAAGTTTAATACATTGCGACTGAGTCCGGCACCGGTGTCAATTAATATAAAGTCAACCAACTGATCAAAACGGGTTATTTCATTAATGATTTTTTGTAATTGCAGTTCAGTTAAATTAGCTAATTGGGTAATACCAGACCCACCTGGCATAATAATTATATTCCGTGGTCCGGTTACAACGACATCAGCAAGTTCATGTTCGCCGTCAAGCAAATGCATAATGTTAAATTTTGTGGTACAGCCTAGAATAACATCAACATTGGCCATACCCAAATCAGCATCGATTATTAGTACTTTTTGACCGAAATTAGCCAACGCTAATGCTAAATTAACAGTCAAGTTTGTTTTGCCTACTCCGCCCTTTCCGCTGGTAATACTAATAACTCGGGCAATAGGCGAATTAGTAACAATTTTTGGTTTATCTTCATACTGATAAGCATTTTTTGATAATAATCTCAATTTATTAGCTTGGTCATTCATGGTTCTTCCCTCAATAATCGTTGTACTAATTTATGGGAATTTGCAAGCTCGATATCTTCTGGGACATTTTGACCAGTTGTAAGGTATGACAAAGTTACTCCGGGATATTGATAAAGCACGTTGAAAATCGTTCCGACATTACTAGTTTCATCAAGCTTTGTAAAGATGAGTTTTTCCGGAGAACATACCGAAAATTTCTGAATAATTTCTAAAGCATCTTTATATTTTGTTGTTGCACTTAATACCAAGTGGGTTTCAATTGTTGAATCAACTGTCAACAGTGTTTGCAATTCTTTCATTTGTTCTTCGTTACTAGGGCTTCGACCGGCAGTATCGATCAAAATTATGTTTTTATCCTTATGTTTGATCAAAGCATTCTTTAAATCTTCAGGAACATAGACGATCTCTATTGGTATATTGAGAATATCAGCATAAGTCTTGAGTTGTTCAACAGCTGCTATTCGATATGTGTCCGAGGCAATTAAAGCGGCTTTATATCCTTGGCTAAGGGTGAATTGTGCTGCTAATTTTGCAATTGTAGTTGTTTTACCAACACCCGTTGGACCAATAAAGGCAACCTTTTTACAACCTACTGGTTGTACGTTTATACCATCAACATTACGAAAATGATTACAAAATCTATCAAAAATCATCTGCTTTATAATTTCAGGGTTCGAATTTATTGTAGAATTATCAAGCGGCAAGCCTTGTAAGATATGCTCAACAACCGCTGGCTCTATTTCATTGTTTAGCAACAATTGGTGCCAATAGGTAGTCGGTTTTTCTGAAGTCGAACGAACTAACAATTGTTCTAACATCTGTTTCATATTAGTCAATTCGTTGTGCATGATCGAAACTTTCGAATCAGCTTGTACTGTTGGTGATGCTTGATTTGTTTGATCTCCAGAAACAGCTTTAATAACTTGCGAAAGATTGGCATTATTAATATTCGGAATAGAATGTAAAGGAGAGCTGTCGACTGCGGCCATCACTTCAACCATTTCTTTACCAAAAAAACCGGCAATTCCACCTTTCCGATAGCGGCGAGTGTGCAATATGACAGCATCACGTCCTAAGCCATTTTTTACTTGCGCCATAGCCTCTTGCATTGTGCTTGCGGTAAATATTTTGACTTTCAATTATATCTTCACCATCCCTAATGCTTGTACTTCTATTTTTGGTTCAATTTCAGCAAATGAAAGTACGATAAGATTTGGAGCTATTCGTTCAGTTAATTTACGAAAATATAATCTTACACCTGGACTAGCTAAAACTATGGGCTGGAATCCCATGGCAGTTAATTTTGCCAATTCATTATTAAGACTCGTAATTAGTAATTGCATTGAGTGTGGATCTAATGCTACATATGATCCTTGTTCAGTTCTTTGTACTGAAGAACTGATTTGGTTTTCAGACTGCGGGTCGATGGTAATACAGGATAAGACCCCATTCTGCGCATATTGTCTTGATAATTGGCGGGATAAAGCTTGTCTAACGTATTCCGTTAGTATTTCAGTGTCCTTTGTTAATGATGCATAATCACCTAAAGTTTCCATAATAGTAATCAAATCACGAATAGATATTCTTTCACGAAGTAAATTTGCTAAAACTTTTTGTAAATCACCCAGTGTTAGAAGATTAGGTATTAATTCGTCAACTATAGCAGGATAATTGCTTTTTACTGCATCTACTAATGTTTGTACATCCTGCCGACCAAGAATTTCGTAAGCATGGGATTTTATAACTTCTGTTAAATGAGTTGCCAGCACTGAGATAGGATCTACGACAGTATAACCAGACATTTCGGCATGTTCCCGCTTAGATTCTTGGATCCAAGTGGCCGGTAAGCCAAAGGCCGGCTCAATTGTTGTGATACCCTCAATTTCTTCGGCAGCAATTCCAGGATTCATTGCTAAAAAGTGATCAAGTAATAATTCACCTTTGGCAATGTCATTTCCTTTTAATTTTATTATATAAGTATTCGGCTTAAGCTGAATATTATCGCGTATGCGAATTGTTGGAACAACAAGACCTAATTCGACAGCACATTGACGTCGTATCATGACGATCCTATCCAATAAATCGCCGCCTTGATTAGTATCTACCATTGGGATTAAGCTGTACCCAATTTCTAACTCAAGTAAATCGACTTGCAGTAAAGAAATTACGCTTTCCGGTTTACGAATATCCTCGCTTTCTTTTTGTTCCTGCTGCGTTATTTCCTGCTGTTGTTCAGACTGTGCTGTTTGAGTTAAGGCATAAGCAATTACTAACATAAAAATACTTAGAATAAAGAACGGTATTTTTGGTAAACCGGGAACTAGGCCCATTATAAACAGTACTCCACCGGCAATATAATAAACGCGAGAATTTGTCAATAGTTGTCCGGTAATATCATGGCCTAAGTCAGTCTCAGAAGCTGCTCTGGTAACAACAATACCGGTTGCGGTCGAGATGAGCAATGCCGGTATTTGATTAACCAGACCTTCACCGACAGTTAACAGAGTATATGTTTGCAATGCCTGTAAAGCAGACAGATTTTGTTGAACTATACCGATGATAAAGCCGCCAACAATATTTATAATGATTATTATGATTGCAGCAATTGCGTCCCCTTTTACAAATTTACTAGCACCGTCCATAGATCCGTAAAAATCAGCTTCTCTTTGAATCTTTCTTCGTCTTTGTCTGGCCTCGGCATCTGAGATTAATCCGGCATTCAGATCAGCATCAATACTCATCTGCTTTCCCGGCATAGCATCTAATGTAAACCTTGCTGCAACTTCTGCAACGCGCTCAGCGCCTTTGGTTATGACGATAAATTGAATAATAATTAAGATAACGAAAACAATAAATCCAACAACAGGATTACCGCCGACAACAAATTCACCAAAAGACCGGATTACTTCACCAGCATAACCATGCAGCAAAATAAGTCTGGTGGAAGAAACGTTTAGTGCTAATCGAAATAAAGTGGTAATAAGCAATAACGATGGAAAGACTGAAAATTGAAGTGGCTCAACATTATAAACAGCAACCATAACAATAATTAATGCTACCGTTATATTAAATGTGAGAAATAAATCCAGCAGGATTGTCGGTAAAGGAATTATCATCATTACAACAATGGTAATGATAGCAATTGCAACCATTATATCGCTGTATTTTTCGATTTTGCTGAACGTTGCATTAACTGACACTACAAGTACTCTCCTTCAATTTAGGTAAGCCTTTTTTTAATTCTGAAAACATATGCCAATACTTCGGCGACCGCCTGATATAATTCCGGCGGTATCAATTCCCCAATCTCAGTTGACTTGAACAAAACTTGGGCCAACGGTTTATTTTCAACTAAAATAATATTGTTATCTTTGGCTATTGATTTAATCTTCTCGGCAATTAAGTCTTTCCCTTTAGCAATTACGATAGGTGCTGTCATTTTTGAATCGTATTTTAAAGCAATAGCTAAATGCGTCGGATTTGTAATAATTACATCTGCCTTGGGAACTTCCTGCATCATTCGCTGCATAGCAATCATCCGCTGTTTTTCTTTAATTTTACCTTTGATTTGTGGATTACCTTCTATTTGTTTAAATTCCTCTTTAACTTCTTGCTTGGACATCTTAATATTTTGGTTATGTTCCCACCATTGATAAAAATAATCTAATGCGGCAAGTACCAGCATAACCATACATATTTGAAATACTAAATTGACTACTAAATTAGCAGCCTGAATAAATGATTCAGTTAATGATACCTTTATTAAATTCGGTAAACCGTGAATTTCCTTGGCAATATAGGTATACACGAAATAACCGATAATTGTCACTTTAAACAGCGATTTTATTAATTCAACTAAAGATCGCTTAGAAAACAGCCTCTGAAACCCAGAAATAGGGTTTAGTCGATTTAATTGCGGAGCTATTGGTTCCAATGAAAAATAAATGCCTACTTGTAAAGTATTGGTTATTAATGATACTAACCCAATCACTAACATTACTGGCAATGCCGTTTTTAGCAGTACCGAAGCAAATAATATAAAAAGTATAGAAACTGTATTCAAGGAAATATCTTGAATTATAAAATTTGTAAACATATATTTCATAAAATCAGTTAACTCTAAGTAAATAAATGGTCCTAAGGTATTTAAGGCTAAAAATGCACTTAGAATGGCAAATGCTGAATTTATTTCAACGCTTTTGGCAACCTGCCCATGTTTACGAGCTTCTTCTTTTTTCTTGGGAGTTGCTTCTTCTGTTTTTTCCTGGTTAAACCGCTGTAGATCAAAAGTATTTAATCTGCTATCATTATTGCAATATATATAATACTCGATATACGTCTTGAAACATGGCATTGAACCATACCCCCAAGGCATAAATAAAAATCGGTAACGCTAAAGTTAAAACAAATAGACCAATGAATATTTTGGCAGGGATACCAACGACGAAAATATTCATTTGCGGCATGGTTCGCGCCAAAATACCGAGAGCAACATCTGTTATAATAATGGCGATAAGTACTGGTAAGCTGATTTTCAAGGCAATTATTATCATTTCACCAACTAAGTCGATAATAAAAGCAGTGATTTGATAGGGTATGACAACCTGCATGATCGGAATAACCTTAAATGAATAAAATAACGTATCAATTAACACATGATGGCCATTTATGGTAATAAACACCAATAGAGCTAAAATATATTTAAAATTTCCAATCAAAGGAATTTGTTGGCCTGACTGCGGGTCAAAAACGTTTACTATCCCAAAGCCGATTTGCATATCAATAAGTTGTCCGGCCATTTGCATTGCTGAGAAGATAAGTGATACCACAAATCCTAAAATTATTCCCAATAATAATTCACTTAAGATTATCGTTGCGTAACGGTAAAGTGATGATGGTATAGGTGCAGCGTTTTGAAGAAGGATGGGAGCTAATACCAGTGATAAAATAAAACAAAACCCAGCTTTTATATAATTCGGGATATTACGACTGTTAAAGAATGGAGAACTAATAAAAATACCACTGATCCTGGACATGATTATCAGAAAATAGCCAAGATTATTGAAGATTAATGTATCTAACAATATATATCACCCGTTGCTAGCGTATAATATTTGGTAAATTAACAAACAATTGGCGGGTATAATCTACCAACATACTAAGCATCCACGGTCCAAAGAACATTACAGCCAAAAATACTGCAATAATTTTTGGGATAAATGCCAATGTTTGTTCTTGGATTTGAGTTGTAGCTTGAAAAATACTTACTAGAACTCCTACTAAAAGCCCTAATCCTAACATAGGAGCTGCGACCATCATAACAAGTATTAAAGCCTCGCGCCCAATCTGAATGGCCAAATCATTTGACATATTATCAATCTCCTATGAAAAACTAATCATTAAAGATTTTATCACCAAGTGCCAGCCATCAACCAACACGAATAACAAAATTTTAAACGGCAATGAAATCATAACTGGTGGAACCATCATCATTCCCATAGACATTAATGTACTGGCTACTACCATATCAATCACAATAAAAGGTATATATATTATAAATCCAATTTGAAAAGCTGTTTTTAATTCGCTAATTATAAAGGCCGGAATCAAGGTAAATGTAGAAATATCATCTTGTGAATTCGGTTGCGGCTGGTCGGTCATATTAATAAATAGTGCTAAGTCATTTTCTCTGGTTTGTTTAAACATAAAATCACGAAGTGGTCTAACGGCCAGTGTAAGTGCTTGTTCTTGATTAATGCTGCCGGCGAGATAAGGTTGCAACGAATTCTGATTAATTTGTGTAAAATAAGGTGACATGGTAAAGAAAGTAAGAAACATGGCTAAGCCGACAATTACTTGATTAGGCGGCATTTGCTGGGTCGCCAGAGCACTCCTGACAAATGATAATACTACGACTATCCTCGTGAATGATGTCATCATTATTAAAATTGACGGTGCTAGTGTCAGCACAGTCAACATAAATAATATTTGTAGACTTAACACAGTATCTTGTGGATTGTTGGCTGTATCTACTCCAATACTCACATTGGGAATTGGAATGATGGGAGCCGCATAAGCAATTTTTGTTATCAACATTAATATCGTCAAGATACCTAATGTTTGTTTTATTCGCGTAAGCAATTTACCGCTACCTCTTTCTCCCATCAATTAATTTTTGTCACGCTCAAGTGGTAGATTATCTGATGATACCATTTTTTTTAATTGCTGTAGTGAATTTAGCTGTTTTGTAAATATATTGGCCGTAAAATTAGAAGATTGTTCCTCTATTTCGCTAACTTCTTCAATATCGCTGATTTCTTTGAGAACATTTATTGAATGATCCGTGACACCAAGGATTAAGATACTGCGATTTATTTTTACAAAATAGATGCTACGGTTCGGAGCAAGTGGAATAATATTTAAAATCCTATTAATTCCTTGAATTTGCATTTTACCGAACCGTGCTCCAATCAGCCGTGAAACTAAGTATGCCATTCCAATCGTTAACGCAAATACGAAAATTAAAGTTAGAATATAAGTTAAGGATGAAAGGTTGCTGAGAGCAGAAATTGATTGACTATCAGGATATTTAGAATTAGTCATTTTATTTTCCATAGCCATAGCTATGGCAGGATTTAACAAGAGAAGAAACAATTGAGAAGTGATTTTGACCTTTAACATAATTAACTTAAGACTTTACGGACAGCTTCTAATACTCGATCCGGCTGAAACGGTTTAACAATAAAATCACGTGCTCCTGATTGAATAGCTTCGATTACCATCGCTTGCTGGCCCATCGCGCTGCACATTATTACTTTAGCATTCTCGTCAATTTTTTTGATTTCTTTAACAGCAGAAATTCCATCCATTTCAGGCATGGTAATATCCATTGTTGTTAAATCGGGACGCAATTCTTGGAATTTTTCAACCGCTTTAATGCCATTTTCCGCTTCCCCAACAATTTCATAGCCGTTTTTTGTCAAAATATCTTTGATCATCATTCGCATAAAAGCAGCATCATCAACAATCAATACTTTAGGTGCCATTCTATCTCCTCCACAAAAATAATTTATTTGAATTTAAAATTGTCATTGAAGATTGTTTAGTCTTTCCATTTGGCTGATAATTTGAGTTATTCGTACGCCAAAATTTTCATCAATGACAACAACTTCACCTTTGGCAATCAATTTTCCATTTATTAATATATCAACAGGCTCTCCAGCTAACTTGTCCAATTCAATAACAGACCCAGGACCTAATTCTAAAATATCTTTAATCATTTTCCTCGTTCTACCAAGTTCTACTGTGACTTGCAAAGGAACATCCATTATCAGCCCGATATTATTTTCGGAAGTATCAGTATTCATGACTTGCAAAGGAGCAAACTGAACAGGTTGTACAGCAACGTTAGTAACAGGTTTTTCATAATTTCCGGCACTGGTTGAAGTTATTTCTTGTTTTACCGGCTTTCCAGGATTTACATGTGCCGGCTTCGCTGTTTCGTTGGTTAAATTTGTAAGAGTTTTAGAATTGTTTGTAACTTGCTGTTGTGATTTTTGATTCATTACTTCCATCAAACTGCTAACTAGCTCTTGGGCTACGTCAATGGACATAATTTGCATGATTTCAGTGTCAATTAATCCTTCTACTTCCATATGGAAAGCAACTCTAACGATCGGGTCTTCTAATTTTACTATTGATGTTACTTGGGTGTCGCTGGAAAAATCTGAAAGCGATACGGCTGGAGGAGCAATATCGATACGCTTTTTAAAGATCGTAGACATTGATGTTGCATTTGATCCCATCATTTGATTCATTGCTTCACTAACTGCACTCATATATAAATCATTCATTTCCTGTGGCGGAGCCGACCCATCGCCACCCATCATCAAGTCAGCAATTATAAGTGCATCTTGCTGTTTTATTGCGAGAATATTTGTTCCGATCAACCCATGAGTATAGCCGACCTCAATAACTAAATAAGGCAACGGGTATTTAGACTTGATCATATTTAGATTCGTTACTTCAACCCGCGGAGTAGTTATTGATACCCGGCGATTAAGTAATATGGACAAAGTTGTTGCTGCACTGCCCATAGATATATTGCCGATTTCTCCAAGAGCGTCTAATTCAATATCTGATAAGCTAGGTAATTCCGGAGATGTATTGGTATCGCCCCGCAATAAAGCATCAATCTCCTCCTGCGACAAGAAACCATCAGTCATCGTTTTCATCTCCTTCGTTAATTATTTGAGCAATTTGCACTGCAAGTCTGTTTCCTGACAATCCAGGTTTACATTTAAATTTTTCCCGTTGTCCAATTATTACACTTAATAGGTCAGTATGTTTAGTTTCTAATTGCAAGACATCGCCAACTGATAATGCTAATAGCTCTTGTATATTTAAACTAACATGGCCTAATTCAACTTTTACCGGTATTGAAGATTTGGCTAATTTTCTTTGCATTAAATTGATTGTTTCATCCGAAGATTGCTTCATAACGGAAGAGGAAACCCAAAATGTAGTTGTTAATTTTGACATAACCGGTTCAAGGACAAGATAAGGTATGCAAATATTAATTAGTCCTTCGGCATGCATAATTTTAGCTTGTAAAGTGATTATTACGACCATGTCGCTAGGTGGAACAATTTGCGTAAACTGAGGGTTTGTTTCTATGACTTCTAATTTTGTTTGCAGTTTAATTACTTGTTTCCATGCTTCTTGAAAATTATCTAGTGTTTTATTTAATACTCGGCTAATGATTACCTCTTCGATATCTGTTAAAGGGCGTGGCTTGGTAGTAGGTTCACCAACTCCGCCAAACAGCCGGTCAATGATTGCAAAGACAATATTGGGATTAATCTCTAAAATCGCGTTTCCTTTTAATGGTTGCATTTGTAAGATGCTGATAACACTTGGATTTGGTACGGATCGAATAAATTCTTCGTAAGTCAGCTGATCAACTGAAACCACGTTAATATGAACTATTGTTCTCAAATGGGTAGAGAGATAAGTATTTAGCAGTCTGGCGAAATTTTCATGCAACATATATAGCGTTCGAATTTGATCTTTAGAAAATTTATCAGGACGCTTAAAATCATATACTTTAATTTTTCGTTGTTTTTGTTCACTTTTAATATCTTCAGCAGATACAGTACCTGTAGATAATGCCGATAACAAATCGTCAATTTCGGATTGAGATAAAATGTCTGAACCAGCCAAACTGACCCCCCCTCCACAATTTAATTAAACTATTGAAGAACAAAATTAGTAATAAATACTTGGTTTATTCTGTCGGCTCCCAAAACCTTGTTTAATTCATCCATAAGCAAAGATTTCAATTTATCTTGTTTTGCAGGATCAAAATCTTCAATTTTTTGTGACCGCAAAATATGAATAACCGTATCGAGAATTATTACCTCATCAGATGAAATATTTTTATTTTCCTTACTTTCTTTTGAATTCGGGATAATATCCAGTACGATACCAATTTTAAGATATCTTCCGCTATTCAAACCGCCAATATTAACAATAAGTCCATCTTTGGGATCACCTAATTTCATTAATACACCCGGTTCTTTTACTGCTTTACTTGTCGAAGAACGATCAGCAACAATTTTATTTGCAATGAAATAAGAAATAGCTCCTGCTAGCAAAAGTCCTATGACTACAAATATAACAATTACAATCATTGAATTTTTTTTTCTTTCAGGCTCAGACACGGTATTACCTCCTGTACAATGTGTTATAGATTTATCTATTCCTCTTTTCCGGAGCTAGAAAAGAATGAAGTTTTTCCTTAACAATCCTGGGATTATCGCCCGCCTGCACAGATAGGATTCCTTCTAAAGCAATTTCATAAATTAACAATTGTACTGAGCTGCGTGATTTTAATTTTGCCGCAATTGGCAAAAAAATCAAATTAGCACTGGCAACTCCATAGAACGTCGCAATAAAAGCCGTCGCGATGGCTGACCCTAATAGATCAGTATTATTTAAGTTGCCTAATACATTAACAAGCCCCAATACTGTTCCGATAATCCCCATTGTAGGAGCATAGCCTCCAGCAGTTTCAAATATTGAAGCAGCTCGGGTATGCCGATCAATCATAAAATTCAGTTCGGTTTCCATGATACTACGAAGTATATCTGAATCCGTACCGTCAATTACTAGTTGAAGTCCTTTTCGTAAATAAGGATCTTTTATAGCTGAGACTTCATCTTCTAATACCAATAACCCATCCCGCCTGGCTTTTTCGGCAAAGCCTACTAATAAATCAATAACCTGTTGGGAATTATGTTCTTGATTATGAAAAACAATTTTTAGTAATAATGGGATTTTTCTTAGTTCTTCCCAAGTAAATCCAATAGAAGTTGCGCCAATTGTTCCGCCAAATACAATTAAGAAAGCAGGAAAACTGAATAAACTAGATAATTCACCGCCTTCTAAAAGTACTGAAGCAAATACAACACTTATGCCACAAATCACACCAAATATCGATACGCGGTCCAATTAAAACACCTCAGTTATCGAAAATTTCTATTCAAACCACGGCGATATTCCATGACTCGTCTGACAACTTCGTTCATTGATTCTTCTACAATAAACTTCTTACTATTTATAAGAGTAATTACTGTGTCCGGAGTTTCTTCAATCGTCTCAATTAGCTCCGCGTTTAAGACAAATTCATGTTCCTGTGACTTGAGTTTCGTCAATTTTATCATAGTACACCTCACAGCTTTATGGTAATGAGGGGATTTTATCCCCCCTCATTATCCATAAAAAAATTAACGTTTTAAATTAGCTAATTCCTGCAGCATTTCATCAGTGATTGAAATTATTTTCGAATTAGCTTGAAAGCCACGTTGGGTAATAATCATATTACTAAATTCTTGGGCTAGGTCGACATTGGACATTTCTAATGTGCCTGGATTAAAGCTGCCACGTCCGCCTGTGCCCGATGCACCAACCTGGGCCTCACCTGAATTTGTCGATTTTGAATATAAATTGCTGCCAACCTTATTTAAACCTCCAGGATTATTAAAAGTTGCTAATGCTACCTGCCCCATATTTCTGGTCTTGCCATTAGTAAAACGACCAACAATGATGCCACTTGGGTCTATTGATGTCGACTCGAGGTTGCCGGCGGCATAACCATCCTGATCAAGTGCTTGGGCGGTAGACTCGCCGCCAAATTGAGTCATACTTGATAAATTTAGATTTATAGCCATACTTGAAGCGCCGGCCTTTGGTTGAAAGGTCAATGGCGATGAAGTTGTGGCAGCAGAATAAGTCGGTACTACCGATGATAAGAAGGCACCAGCAGCAGGAGCGTTATGGGTGGTAATATTTACCGGCAGGACCTGAGACGAGTTAACAACTAGATTTGGTAACGAATAGTTAGTACCATCCCAGGTTGCAGTACTCGTTTGAGCCGTTGCATTAGTAACACCTTGTTCAAGATATTCTACATCCCAAGTCGTTGCACTGGTTGTCGTAAATTTCATATTGAAAACGTGAGGTTTGCCGACAGCATCAAATACTGTTACTGATTTATTTTGTACGGCACCAATCGTACTGTCTAATTGGAGAGTAGAAAAATCAAGACTGGATGTAGTCGTAGGATCGTTTTGGGTTGTTATTGATTTAAAAGTACCGTAATCATCAAATTCAATTTCACTTAAATAATTAGCTATAGCCGGGCTCGCTTCAATATCGCTTACTGAACTGTAACTTAACCATGTTTTATCATCTACTTTTATAAAGGTAGTTTCGACTTCATGACTGTTACCCATCGAGTCATAAACATCAATTGAAGTTTGAATTTGTGCTCCGATGGCGGAATTAGCTGATAAGTTATTGCCAATAGTTAGATTTTCCGAGTATTTAGCCGGCATTGAAGCACCAACAGGTATTGTAATTCCGGTGATAGCAGCACTGGTATCAAGTTCTCCATTTGAATCAGCCAGCCAGCCCATAACTTTATAGCCAGTGCCAGGAACTAAGAAATTACCTTGCTGGTCAAAGTCAAAGTTTCCGGCACGAGTATATACTTGACTTAAACCATCTGATAAGATGAAAAAACCTTGGCCTTGAATAGAAAGGTCTGTTTGTTTGCCGGTAGGTTGAAAACTACCATCGGTAAATAATGTATCGATGCTGGCCAGTCCCATTCCAAGTCCAACTTGTAATGGATTCGTTCCTCCTTTTGATCCTTGTCCGGAGGAAGCTCCCTGCAATGTTTGACTTAATACATCTTGAAAATTGACACGACTAGCCTTAAAACCGACTGTATTAACATTAGCAATATTATTTCCCAGTACATCCAGTCTGGTTTGATGATTTTTCAAACCAGATACGCCTGCAAAAAGTGAACGCATCATAATTAATTAACCTCCCTGATGTAATAAATTTGCGCTGTAAAATGCTTCTATCAGTCAGCATTTTTGTAAGCTTCCTCGAGAGGTCCAGCTTAGATAATAACAGCGCTATCAATATTTGTAAAAACATTTTCCTTCATGCTGGCACCATCCACTGCTGTTATTACAGTGCGATTTTTGATACTTACAACCAGTGCCAAGTTATTATCAATAAGTATAAGCGATTCTTTAGAGCCTTTTTGTGCCGCTTTGTTAACCGCATTATCAATTTGATTTAGCTGGTTTTTACTCAATTGAATATTACGGCTTTGTAATCGTGATACAGCATGTTGTGAAAACTTAACATTTCCCGATTGTTGTTGTAAAATTTGTTGAAAACTTGGGCCACTTGTATTAACCGCCCTATCATTTTGTGTATTCTGGGCCGGTTTTTGATTCGGAATAATAAGCGGCTGCTGCGGTAAGAAAACACGAGAATCGGTCATCGTATCACCACCTTATTCGGCAAGTACCGGTTCTTGAACAGACATAATTTTGGCTAAATCAACCAGCATGTTATTGATCACTAATTTAGGCTGTCCCGACGAAATTTTGACTGCTTCTACGATACCGGCCATTTCATTACCGTTTTCATCATAGTAAGCAACGTTTTTACCAATCATCGTAGTTGCTTGAGTAGTAGTAACAGCCAGGTTTATGTTTTGCATTTGCTCGAGACTGGAAAACTGAGCCATTTGTGCAATAAATTCTTTGTCCTCCATAGGATTTAGCGGATCTTGATATCGTAATTGAGTTACTAGTAACTTTAGAAAATCATCTTTGCCTAAATCTTGATTGGTGTTCTTGGTTGTACTAGTGTTAGAATCGGTCGTTGACTGTGTCTGATTTACATTTGTAACACTCATTGATCATTTCCCCCTTTATACGCGGTAATCAACCCCAGCTGTTATTTTCTTACTAAGTTGAATGGTTTCAACAACATTTACTTCCTCAAATTGGCTTATATTTTTCTTGTGATTAAGTTTAAACAAGTCTGGTCTGGCATTACTGTGTTGATCATTAGGCTGAAATTGACTTAGTCCGGATTCGACGTTAACATAACTGACCTTTAACCCGTTGTTTTGTAAATCCTGTCGCAATTGGGGCAAAGATGTTTCAATAATACTTCTCACTTCTTGATTATTAGTATGAAATGTTGCATTGACTTGACCGTTTTCTATGGCCACTTTTAATGTAAGTTCTCCTAAGTGTTCTGGTTTTAGCTTGATCACAATTTCGGAGTTACCAGATGTAGTCAGTAAGCGGACTTTATCAATTATTTGTTCGTGCAAATTGTAATCTGGTCTAGTATTATCAATTGAAGAAGAGTCTAAAGTAAAATTACGTTCAGCCAAAATGTGACGATTAGGTTCAGCAAATAATGATGGTTCAATATCGGCGTTAGTGAAATCACTTGAGCTGGGTGTATCGTTTTCAAATTCGCTGAAATTACTGAAACTATTATTAGTTTCTGGGGTTATGCGCAAATCGTCCTGATTTTCGTTCGAATCACTACTAACAGGTATATTGGCCGTATATTGCGATAGGTCGTTCTGTTCGGGAGGCAATAAGGGCTGACCATCTGGCAGTTTGATCTTATTGGACATTGTTATTCTAGAATGATCCTGTTGCTGTTTTGCTAAGTTTAACACCATATTGATTGTATCTGTTTCGGAAAAATCATTATTTTGGGGTTGGACGCTTTCAGTTGAAGCTGCATTGAATGGTTTTACGTTATTTTTCGCAACGTTACTAAGGTCTTGATCAAACGACACCTGATTTACAGTCGCTAAGGGAGATTGGATTATTTCTCCCGGTATACTGGTTGAATTCTCGGCAAAACTACTTTGAATTGTTGTTAATGGTACATTTGGGGAGATGTCTTGATTATTTAAAAAAGATATTGTTATGTTATTTGTAAATTTTTGTGGAGCAAAAGCATTAGTTATCGCAGTATTGTTGTCTGCTGCTGGTATACTGCCAAAATTGTTACTGTCTTCTATAGTAAGCAACTGTGAATTAATGCCAGGTAACAAGCCGTTATTTGCAGTTAGTAGGTTGATTAACTGTGCAACGTCTTGATATGACAAACATTCATCTATACTATTAAGTTTGTGTAAGCTTTCAAAATTCACCTGGTTATTAATTTCTAAATTTGCTAAGGCTAATAACTTGTTACCAGATTGTTTAGTTGAAGCAGTAAGCCGTTCTAATAAATTATTGAAGAACGATCGGTTACCTTTTGCTGATTGTGAACTAGCGTCAGAATCAGTCGGAAATGGCAAAGACCTCAATATATCAGGAGTTTGTATGTTGTTATTCAATAGCATTTGCATAAGCTCACCTCCTTTCATAAAAATTCTATAATAAAAGGTAATTAATTTCCTTTTATCATTTTTTGAGTTAAACGGGCGGCCTGGTCGGTATTAAAACTTGCAAGTATTTTTGCCGCTTGATCCTCTTCCATTTTAGAGAGAATTAAGATTATAGTTTGATCATCTAAATGTTTCATTATTGCTACAGCCTCTTCCGGTTTCATTGAAGAATATAGACGTGATAATTTGGCTATAGTTTTTGTATTAACATTGTCAGTTTTTCCTTTTAATTTTACGGTATTAACAGGTTTATTATTTGAATTCTCAAGAATTGGATTTTGCGAATTAATTGTAGGTTTTGAATTATTAGTTGCAATAGTATTTGAGTCATTAATTAACGGTTTTGTAGAGGGTAAGACAGGTATACTTACAACAGGTTCTTCTTTTGTACCAGAGTTGTTAATAAATTTTTCAAATTTTTTTAATCCATTATCGACAATAGAAATTTTATTAAGACTTAATGTTTCGGATAATGCTTCAGCTGATAGTATTTTTGTGTAAAAAATAGCGGATAATAAAAGCAACAGGAAAAAAAATATCAATGATAAAAAGGCTAACAAACTTATTAGTTTTCTAAAAAGATGTTTTATTGTTATTTTTTTATCTACATTAACTGAGCTAAAGTTTTTCATTATTTCACCTTAAACATCATTATCGTCCCGCTATTTCATCTAACAAATTTTGCTCTTCTATAAAGCAATCATGTACATATTTTTCATATTTTTTTTCTTTCAATTTTTCTACTGCCTTTTTCTTCTTCATAGCTGTTTCCAATAGTTTTAAACATTTATCTTTTTTATCTTTTGCAAGTAAAAGCCTATCCTGTTGAATAGAAATATTGTTTTTTAGCACTCTAATGTAATTTGAATATGACATTAACAACGGCACATCAAGTTTAGCAAGCTCTTGTTCGCATTGCTGCAACTTGATCGAATCATTCAACTTAGAATTCAATTCAGTTAATATTTTTTTCTGCTGAAGGTATTCGAAAAGGGCTTGGGAAAATTGTTGCTGAGCTTCCTCCTGCTGCATAATTCTTACTTTTAGTAAGGATTGCAACTTGAAATTAAACTTGTACATTTAAATCATCCTCGATCATTTTGAAAGAGTGCTATTAATTGTTGTACTGAACTTACCAAATCAGATTGTTCAAATACTTCCTGGCATAAAAATGAATTAATATCTTGGATTCTGCTGATAGACTCATCAATAGCAGGATTACTACCAGTAACATAAGCCCCTATATTGATAAGATCTTCTGCCTCACGATAAGTTGCCATCAGCGAGCGTAATTTTTGACCGGATTGCCAATGTTGTTTGTCGACAATATCATACATTACTCGACTTACGCTATTTAAAATATCTATAGACGGATAATGATTTTTGGCAGCAATATTTCGTGATAATACTATATGTCCATCTAGAATACTTCGTACTGAGTCGGCAATAGGCTCATTCATATCATCACCCTCTACCAAGACTGTATAGATACCGGTAATAGAACCCTTATCACCCATTCCAGAACGTTCAAGCAATTTTGGCAGCATGGCAAATACGGATGGAGTATACCCTCTTGTTGCCGGCGGTTCGCCGACCGTTAAGCCAATTTCACGCTGAGCCATCGCAAACCTGGTCACTGAATCCATCATAAGTAGGACATTAGCGCCCTGATCTCGGTAATATTCGGCAATTGCAGTTGCAGTCATAGCTCCTTTAACTCGTACCAATGCTGGCTGGTCAGAGGTTGCGATTACAACGACCGAGCGTTTTAAGCCAGTTTCGCCCAGATCTCGTTCAATAAATTCTCTTACTTCCCGCCCACGTTCCCCAATTAAAGCAATTACATTAACATCAGCCTGAGTATTCCGGGCAATCATTCCTAATAATGTACTTTTTCCTACGCCACTTCCGGCCATAATTCCAACCCGCTGTCCACATCCTAATGTCAATAAACCGTCAATAGCTCTTACACCTACTGATATAGGTGTTGTAATACGCTTTCGTGTCAATGGCGGTGGCGGTAAATTATGCAATGGGTATTTTATTGTAGTATTTAATGGGCCTAATTCGTCAATTGGATTACCTATGCCATCGAGAATTCGGCCTAATAATTCAGGAGAAACCGGTACGGTCAAAGAACTTTGGGCAGCAATAACATCGCAACCTGGTCCGATACCATCCAATTCGCCTATTGGCATGAGTAAGTTTCGATTTTCTTTAAATCCGACAACTTCAGCCATAATAGGCTGCTTATTATTTTTAGGATATATATAGCAAAGCTCACCCAGAGCAACAAATGGTCCTTGTGATTCAGCTACCAAACCAATTACTTGAGTGATTCTACCTTTTAATACAATAGTATCGGTGTTTATAATTTTAGAAATATATTTATTATGATCAAACATCATGGCAATATGTCCAATAATGAGGTTCGAAGAGCAGTTAACCTGGTTGACATTTTTGCATCTACGGTTCCGCTGGCAGTATCAATGATACAATCTCCTAAACCTAGAGAATGATCAGGATTAATGGAAATATTACAATCATATCCTACAATTGACTGTAGCGTATCTTTATTTTGAAGAATAGTATCATAATGCTGTGGATGGATTTTTATTGAAATATTGTCTTGATTTAGTACTTTGGCAACAGCGGACTTCACTATAGAAATAACGGCATCAGAATTATGTTCTAACTCTATTTCCAGAATTTTCTCAGCAATAGAAAAGGAAATTTGAACAATCTGAGTTTCTGCTGATGAAATAATTCTTTTCGCCTCATTCTGTGCATTGTTTTTTAGTTGTTCTGATTCATTATGTGCAGAATCGATTGCAGCGGCAAGCTGCTTTTCAATATCAGCTTTTGCCTGAACTTTACCTTGACGATAGCCTTCTTCATATCCTTGCTTACGTCCATTTTCGGTTCCTTGATTAAAACCTTGAATTTCTGCTGACTTAATAAGTTGTTCGGCTTTCATATTTGCGGCGGCAAGAATTTGTTCGGCTTGTTTTTTTGCATTATCTATTATTTTACTGCTCTCTTCCGAAAGGCTAATGGTTGTTGGTTTTGGAGTAATATCAATAAGTTCAGCTTCATTTTTTTGACCTGAAGAACATTTAGGCAGCACAGAAATGACACTTTGAGAATTGCCAAGAGGCGCCATAAACTGATTTTTAATAATAAACGGTGTTTCTTCTAGAGACACATCCTTAATTACTTTAAGCAATAACCTCGTCTCCTTTACCTCTTGAAACAATTATTTCACCGGATTCTTCGAGCCTGCGAATTACATTGACAATTTTTTGTTGTGATTCTTCCACATCACGGATTCGAACGGGTCCCATATATTCGATTTCTTCACGCAACATTTCTGCTGCACGTTTTGACATATTTTTAAATACTTTATTTGAAACTTCCGTAGATACCGCCTTAAGTGCCAAAGCCAGATCCTTAGAATCAATCTCACGTAATACTAATTGCAAGGAGCGATCATCCAGTAAAATGATATCTTCAAATACGAACATTCTCTTTTTGATATCTTCAGCAAGTTCTGGATCTTGGATTTCTAAACTTTCGATTATGGTTCGTTCGGTTGTACGATCAGATCGATTAAGCAATTCGACGATTGATTCTACACCTCCGGCAGTTGTAAAGTCTTGCGTTACAAGTGAAGAAAGTTTACGTTCTAATATTCTTTCGATATCTCTTATAACATCCGGTGATGTTCTATCCATAGTCGCTATACGCCTGGCGACATCGACTTGCAAGTCTGAGGGTAGTGCTGATAAGATTGCAGCAGCTTGTTCAGGTTGAAGATAGGCCATAATTAGTGCAATTGTTTGCGGATGCTCATTTTGAATAAAGTTAAATAATTGAGTAGGGTCAGTATGCCGGACGAAATCGAATGGTCGAATTTGCAGACTTGAAGTTAGTCGATTAATAATACCAACAGCTTTTTCAGTCCCAAGCGCCTTTTCCAGTACTTCTCTTGCATAATCAATGCCACCGGAAGATATAAATTCTTGGGCGACACACAATTGATGAAAATCCGCAATTATGCGATCTTTTTGTTCTTGAGAAATCTTGCGCTGATTAGCGATTTCTAAGGTGAGTTTTTCAATGTCTTCCTCACGCAAATGTCTTAATACTTGTGCAGATAAATCCGGACCAAGTGAAATCAATAATATTGCAGCTTTTTGTTTTCCGGATAATTCACTTGCTTGAAACATTTACTCACCTCCCTGCCAAAAATAAGGTATTTAGTCTTCAGATAACCATGTTTTCAAAAGTTGAGCAACAGTTTCAGGTTTAGTACGCGCTAAATTCTCAATCGTATCTTTCTGTCTTTGACGTTCTTTTTCTTCTGGAGAAACTATCGATTTCTTATCTATATCCATTGTTGCACTATCGTCACTCTCATTGACTTTTGATTGAACAGTACCATTGACTGTTGGATAAGTTACAACTTCCAAATCTTCTTCATGCGTCTGTAAAATGCGACGTATTACAATCCAAAGAACGAAAAGTAAAGCTAAAACAGCAATCACAGCAACACTAATTTTAAGCCAATAAATAGTTTTTTCTTGATTCGCGGATTGCATTTGACGGTCTCGTTGCATTTTATCGGGAAGATCTTTAGAAAAACGTATTCTTTCTACAGAAATAGTGTCTCCTCGCGAAGCATTAAAGCCAACCGCAGAGGATACAACCTTAGTTATGCTACTTTGTTGTTCTGCGGTTAGCTCTGCATCAATAAATACCGCAATTGAAAGTCTCTTTATTGAACCAGGCGCACTTACTGTTTTTTCCTTCACTTCACTGATTTCATAATTTTTAGTAACTTCTTTTTTGTCATACGAAGAACTTGTATCGTTATTCGCAACATACCCGGGAATATTAGAAGCAGTGCCTGCCGGACCTGAAGGTTTTTGTCCTACTCCTTTGTATGATTCATTTTTTTCCTGCGAACTTCGAATAATTCCTCGCTCATCTATAACTGGCTCAAAGATTTGGCGATCAATAGAATGCTGATCAAAGTTTAACTCAACACTCACCCGTGCTGCAGCTTTGCCGGGTCCTAATACTTGTTCGAGCATTGATTCCACATTATGTTGAAGTTCATCACTGATTTTTTTTGTAAGCTGCAATTGAGCTAAAGCATCGCCTGTATTAAGTCCTAATTTTTGGACTGAATTAGTTTCATTTAATACCTTTGCGTAATTATCAACCACAGTAATATTTTCTGCCCTTAACCCTGGTATACTATGTGCAACCAGGTTAACTATTCCGTTAATTTGTCCTTGTGATAACTGAATACTCGGGCGGAGCTTAAGCATTATAGAAGCGCTGGCCGGTTTTTCTTTATTTTTATACAAACTATCTTCAGGAAGAACGATGTGAACTCGCGCTGTTTCAACCTCTTCCAACTGTTCTATTGTTCGCGACAACTCACCTTGTAGAGCTTGCAGCAAGTTAACCTTATTCTGAAAATCGGTAGAACCAAATTTGTTTTGTTCAAATATCTCAAACCCTTTTTTTCCCCTCGGTAAACCTTGGGTTGCCAATTCCAAGCGAATACGATATACATCCTTTGCGGAAACCAGAATGGTGGCACCTTTTTCGCTGATTTCGTATGGAATTTTTAATTCTTTAAGTTTTGCAGCAACATCGCCGGCGTCTTTGACCTCCATATTAGTAAACAATGGCACATACTCTGAGCGGCCTCCCCACCAATAACTCCATAAAATAATTGCAAAAAACAAGGCCAGCGCAGATGCAGAAATTATATATTTGTCTCGTTTACCTATATTGCGCCATAAACGCAGAGACTGCTCTTTCCAGTCAGCCATAGTCTCCACCTTTCCAACAGTTAAAATCTATACCTGCATCCTCATAATTTCTTGATAAGCATCCACTGCCTTATTTCGTATTTGCATGGTTAATTGTAAAGCGATTGCAGCTTTTTCTGTAGCAATTACAACATCAGATATATCATTTACTTTTCCAGCAGCCAGATTAATTGAAGCTGTATGAGCATCTACCTGTAGCTGATTCACGTTAGCAATTGCATTTTTCAACAAATCTTGAAAGGAAAGATTATTGTTGGCAGGATTATCATTAAACTCTCTTTTAACGGGAAGAAAAGTCGACAGTTTATTTATTTGCATATGTATTCCCCCTATCTGCCAATATCTAAAGCTTTTAACGCCATACTTTTGGCGGCGTTAACTGCGGTAACATTTGCTTCATATGCCCGGCTGGCAGTCATCATATCTACCATTTCGGAAACAATATTTACATTCGGCATATAAACATAACCTTCTTTATTAGCGTCAGGATGGTTAGGATTAAAAACTAAACGATGCGGCGAATTATCTTGACGTATTTCTACTACTCGAACACCCTGTCCTAAATTTTGTTCCCGATTTAAGTTTTCCGAAAAAGATAGGGTATTACGTTGATACCGAGGCTCAAAAATCACTACTTGACGTTTGTAAGGACCGCCCTGTTGGGTTCTGGTCGTGTTAACATTTGCTATATTATTTGAAATGACATCCATCCTTAATCTTTCTGCTGACATACCTGATGCAGCTATGTCAATGGAATCAAATAAACCCATAATTATTTTCTCCCCTCATCAATAGCTGATTTCAATTGTGTGAAATAACGACTGATTTGTTGAGCGACAGCTTGGTATTTAATACTGTTTTTTGCCAAATTAGCCATTTCGGCATCGATATCAACATTGTTCCCATCCTTGCGAAGTGTTGTGGTAGAATTCATTTGCAGCATAGGATTTAAAACGTCTTGAGTCGTAGATGAAGAGATATGATTTTGGTTTGTGGTTGTTAACGATAGTGAGTACTGATTATTTGAACGAGAAATTGCAGTTATTAGTTGTTCTTCAAATGCAACTTGCTTACTCTTATAATTGGGAGTATTAACATTTGCAATATTATCGCTAATTACTTTATGCCGCAGCGATGTTGTTTTTAAAGAAGCTTCAAGAAGTTTTAAATGGGGTGCTGAAAAAATGCTTTGCATATGCAACCCTCCAGTTAACATAAAATTATGTAAGCAGTAATTATATCAAAATCTTGTATTCTACAAAATTATGCAAAATCCCTTTAAAATATTTTTTTATAGGTATTATTAACTCTTAAAACAGCAAACTATTTTCTATTTTATCATTTTATGTAGATTATCATATTTAGTATACGATAGTGCAATTTTAGGGGTAAATAGGACTTTTTCATTAATATTAATTATCTATAATACTATACAAAAAAAGACTTGGCTAGTAAAGCCAAGTCTAACGGATTTTTTTTAGTTCATCAAGTAATCGTTCATTTAATATTTTGATATAAGTACCTTTCATTCCTAGTGATTTAGACTCAATAACTCCTGCGCTTTCAAATTTCCTTAATGCATTTACAATGACAGACCTAGTTATTCCTACTCTGTCGGCTATTTTGCTGGCAACAAGCAGTCCTTCATTTCCTTCCAACTCACCCAATATGTGCAGTACCGCTTCAAGTTCAGAATAAGATAACGTTCCTAATGCAACCTGAACCGTTGCTTTTTTGCGTGCCTCATCTTCTATTTTTTCACTTCGATCACGTAGTACTTCCATGCCTACAACAGTTGCACCGTACTCAGCCAAAATGAGATCATCATCATTGAATTCAGTAGAAAACTTAGCTACGATTAAAGTACCGATTCTTTCACCACCGCCATGAATTGGAACAATAGTTGTAAATTTATCATTAAAGAGGCATTCGCATTCTTCTTTAAACGCACACATATGATTTTTCAATGTTAGATTAGGTGAAGTCTCGGTCACTCGCAGTAACCAGTCAACATACCTTTCAGGAAACATGCTGTTTTTCAGAACTGATTCGATCATGATCTGACATTCAAATTCGTCTAATAAAGCGAAACCTAATACCTTACCTTGTCGGTTAACAATATAAACATTTGCTCCCATAACAGAACTTAATAAAGCAGAAATTTCGCTAAATTCAACCTTCTCCGATTTCTGAAGTAATCTGTTAATTTTTCTTGTTCGTTCTAATAATGACGGCACAATTATTCCTACCTTTCATATATAAAAATTATAAAATAAAGTGACTTAAATCTTGATTTTTTATTATATTACCAAGTTTTTCGATCACATAATTTTTATCAATTATTATTCTCTTATCTATTAGGTCAGGAGCTTCAAAAGACAGATCTTCTATTAATTTTTCTAAGATTGTATGTAATCTTCTAGCCCCAATATTTTCGGTTTGATCATTAACAGTGCATGCTATTCCGGCAATTTCATCTATTGCTTCATCAGAAAAGTCAATATGTACTCCTTCAGTTTCAAGCAAACAAACATATTGCTTAATTAAAGCATTGGCCGGCTCAGTTAATATTTGTTTAAAATCATTTTTAGACAGATTTACAAGCTCAACTCTTATTGGAAATCTACCTTGTAGTTCTGGAATCAGATCTGACGGTTTTGATGTATGGAACGCGCCTGCAGCAATAAACAGAATATGATCAGTTTTAACTGCTCCATATTTTGTAAATACTGTTGATCCTTCTACAATAGGCAAAATATCTCTTTGAACACCTTCGCGCGATACATCAGGTCCTGAACTACTTCCTCTTTCAGCAATTTTATCAATTTCATCCAAAAATATAATACCATAATTTTCAGCTAAATAAACAGCCTCGCTAATTACTTCATCCATATCGATTAATTTCTGGGCTTCTTCTTGAATAAAAATTTTTCTTGCATTAGCAACAGAAACTTTTCTAGTCTTTTGTTTTTTAGGGAACAAATTTCCTAACATATCTTGGATGTTCATACTCATTTCTTCTAATCCGGTTCCGGCAAACATTCCAACCATCGGCTGACTATTATCGTCAACTTGAATTTCAACCATTTCTTCTTCCAGTTCGCCGTTATTAAGTTTATTAGCAATTATTTCTCTATCGTGAAGAATTAACATATTATCAGGTGGTTTGTCATTTTCAGGCTTTACTTTTTGCGCGGGAAACAACAATTCAAATGGGTTGCGACTGGAATCACCTTTATTCATCGGTTTTAAAATATCGATAATTCGTTCATCAGCCAACTTTTTAGCTTCCTGTTCCACCAGCTCGGTTTTTTGCGTTTTCAACATGCGAATCGATACTTCCAACAAATCGCGTACCATTGATTCAACATCGCGGCCAACATACCCAACTTCAGTAAATTTTGTTGCTTCTACTTTAATAAATGGTGCATTTACAAGCTTTGCTAATCTACGAGCTATTTCCGTTTTTCCTACTCCGGTTGGGCCAATCATCAATATATTTTTAGGTATTATCTCTTCTTGCAAGCCTGCTGTAATTTTCTTGCTTCGCCAACGGTTTCTAAGTGCTACAGCCACTGATTTTTTAGCCGCAGTTTGACCTATAATATATTTATCTAATTCCGCAACAATTTGCCGCGGTGTAAGTTCTGTCAATTTTATCCCTCCTGCTTTATAACTCCTCGATACTAATATTATCGTTAGTGTAAACACATATTCCAGATGCAATTAATAATGCTTCACGGGCAATATCAACAGCAGATAAATTACTGTGACGAATCAAGGCTCTAGCGGCAGCTAATGCATATGCTCCGCCGGAACCTATTGCCGTGACTCCGTCATCCGGTTCGATGACTTCCCCATTGCCTGATATTATCAATAAATGCTCTGAATCAGTTACAATGAGTAAGGCTTCCAGTCGGCGCAGAATACGGTCAAGACGCCATTCCTTTGCTAACTCAACGGCTGCCCGCATAGTGTTTCCATTATATTCGCCTAGTTTTTCCTCAAATTTAGTAAATAAAGTAAAAGCATCTGCTACCGATCCGGCAAAACCCGCCAAAACCTTCCCTTGACAAAGCTTGCGAATTTTTTTAGCGTTATGCTTCATAACTGTATTGCCACCAAAAGTTACTTGCCCGTCACCTGCTATTGCTGTCCTGCCATTATGCCTTACAGCAACAATAGTCGTTGCGTGAAACACGCCAGTTCCCCCTTTAAGCGCGTGGATGGGTTTTCAAATAAAGATGTCTTAATTTTTCTTTTGTAACATGGGTATATATTTGGGTTGTTGATAGACTGACATGACCTAATAATTCTTGAACAGTTCGTAAATCCGCACCATTATTTAATAAATGAGTTGCAAATGTATGTCTTAGGGAATGGGGACTAATTTTTTTATTTAGCGCTAGCTTATTGATATATTTTTCAACGATGCGTCGAATGCTTCGATCGGTAATTGGTCCACCTTTACTGTTAACAAATAACAGATTGTGATTTTGCTTTGTGGTATGTAATAAATACGGCCGACTCTGCCGTAAATAAGCTGTTATAGCATCGATCGCCTTAGAGCCGACGGGGACTAATCTTTCTTTAGCACCTTTTCCCAAAACAATGACAAAGTGATTTAATAAATCAATGTCTTGAATTTTGATTTTTACCAATTCACCTACTCGAATTCCAGTTGCGTATAATAATTCTAAAACAGCGAGGTCACGTTGACCGAGGTTGGAATCATCGGGAAGAGTCAACAAATCTTCAATTTCATACGTTTCCAAAAATATAGGTAACCGCTTTTCAAGTCTTGGAGTACGCACATCATTAAATGGATTATGCTTTAAAATTTCTTCCTTGACGAGATATTGAAAGAACGATCTTAGTGCAGAGATTCTTCTGGCAATTGTGCGTCGAGCATATTTATCGTTTTTCATTTTCGCGAGATAGCTGCGGATCTGCAAATTTGTAATAGTATCAAGATTTATATCTTCATTGTAATTCAATTGAATAAATGAGAAAAAAGCTTCAAAATCCATACGATAATTATGTACAGTATGTATAGAAGCATTCTTAACATATTCTAAATTTTGTAAATACTTAAAGATATATATTTTTATATTACTCATTTGTATGCACGCTGTTTTAAATTTTAGAATATTTATTTAATTTATACTAGCATACTGGTAGTTTTTGCGCAAGAATATTGTCACATTTTTCTTTAAATTTATGTAAAATTTGCAATGATCGATGGGAGATTTGTAGGTTCTTTTGCTTTTTATCACGGATTTTCTGTTCCAAAGGAGGAAATAAGCCAAAATTTACATTCATTGGCTGAAAGTTGGTAGGATTAGCGCTGGTGATATATTTTATTAATGCTCCATGCGCTGTCTCTTCCGGAAAGGATACCGGCGAATTATTTCCCGCTATAAATGCAGCATTCAAACCGGCAATCAATCCACTGGCGGCAGATTCTACATAACCTTCTACGCCGGTGATTTGACCGGCAAAAAACAATTTTTCATTATTAGACATTTGCATTGTAGTATTTAATAAAATTGGCGAATTAATATACGTATTGCGGTGCATTACTCCGTAACGGACAAACTCTGCATTTTGCAGTCCGGGAATCAAGCGTATAACCCGCTGCTGTTCCGGCCATTTAAGATGAGTTTGGAATCCTACTAAATTATACAATGTTCCTGCTGCGTTATCCTGACGCAGTTGTACGACCGCATAAGGAATTTTATCAGTATGCGGATCAACAAGACCCACTGGTTTTAATGGACCGAAACGCAGCGTATCAACACCACGCTTAGCCATTACTTCAACAGGCATGCAACCCTCAAAAAAAACTTCACGCTCAAAATTTTTAATTGGGGCCGTCTCAGCCGATACTAATTCATGCCAGAATAATTCGTATTGTTCTTTGGTCATAGGACAGTTTAAATAATCAGCATCGCCTTTACCGTAACGAGATGCTTGATAGATAATCGATAAATCTAATGAATCAGCTGTTACAATTGGGGCCGCGGCATCGTAAAAATACAAATATTGTTGGCCGGTCAGTCTGCCAATCTCCACTGACAGCTGCGGTGAAGTAAGCGGACCACTGGCGATAATTAATATTTGAAAATCGGCTAAGTCAACAACTTCTTTATTTATAACTTGAATGTTTGGATGGGAAGATAGCTTTTGCGTAATAAATTCACTGAAGGCAGTTCTATCTACGGCTAAAGCTCCGCCGGCAGGGATTTTGGTTTGATCTGCCGCCATCATAATAAGTGAATCAAAGCAGCGCATTTCTTCTTTTAGTAATCCAACAGCATTCTCTACCGCTGCAGCGCGTAACGAATTGCTGCATACCAGTTCTGCAAATAACCCTGTATGGTGTGCAGGAGACATTTGTTGTGGCCTCATTTCAAATAAATCGACTTGAATGCCGCGTTGGGCAATTTGCCAAGCCGCTTCCGATCCTGCTAGTCCAGCTCCGATTACTGTAACTTTAGTCATTTGATTTCCTCCGTTTTTTGGGTTCGGTTACTGCATAATGTTTTTCACAACTTGGATTTGAACAGGATTTTACAAAACCACCTTTGTTAAAGGAATGTCTTACTAGAAATGATCCGCATATTTCACAATTTTCATTTAAAGGTAAATCCCAAGTAACAAAATTACAATTTGGATAGTTTTCGCAACCATAAAACTTTCTCTTCTTTTTAGAACGTTTTTCAACAATCGTTCCATTGCAAAGCGGGCATTTAACACCCATATCTTTTTGAATAGGCTTTGCATTTTTACATTCCGGAAACCCCGGGCATGCTAAAAAACGCCCATATCTGCCATGTTTAATAACCATAAATTTACCGCATTTTTCACAAGGTATATCAGTTACTTCATTTGGTATCTCCACTTGACTAATTTCTGCTTCAGCATGTTGTAATACTAGGGAAAAAGGCTTAAAAAAATCATTTAGAACATGTATCCAGGATCTTTCTCCATCAGCAATATCGTCTAATCGACTTTCTAAATTTGCCGTAAACTTCATATCTACTATGTCAGGGAAATACTCTTTTAATAAATCAACTACAACAAATCCTAATTCGGTAGGTGCAAATTTTTTATCGATTTTCTCAACATATCCTCGTTCCAATATAGTTTGAATAATCGGCGAATAAGTACTTGGCCGCCCGATTCCTTGTTCTTCCAGCATTTTCACTAAGGAGGCTTCTGTGTATCTCGGCGGTGGTTCAGTAAAGTGTTGTTTTGGTAAAATTTTATACAACACCAAATTTTGGTCTACCTTTAGTTCAGGCAAAATCGTATCTTTATCATCATATGCTTTATCATTATTATAGACTACTAAAAAGCCGTTAAAATCCAATACTGATCCTGTTGCACGCAATTCATATTTGCCGGCTTGTATCAATACACTCATGGTATTATAAATTGCCGGTTCCATCTGACTGGCAATGAAGCGAGTCCAAATCAACGTATATAACTTTAATTGATCTTGTGTAAGATATTTACGAATTTTTTCGGGTGTTAGCTCAATACTTGTTGGTCTAATTGCTTCATGAGCATCTTGTGAATTTTTATTACTGTATACAGGCGGTTTTTCCGGCAAATACGTTGAACCAAAATTATTTTTAATAAAGTCTCGAGCTTCCGTTTGCGCTGATTGGGCTATTCTGGTTGAATCAGTACGCATATATGTAATCAATCCCACTTGACCGCCAGAGCCTACTTCTAATCCTTCATACATCTGCTGGGCTAACATCATGGTTTTTCTGGTTGTGAACCCGAGTTTGCGTACGCTTTCTTGCTGTAAACTACTTGTAATAAACGGAGCCGGAGGATAACGACGCCGTTTTTTTTCGCTGATTTCTTTTACGGAAAAGTTCGCTTTTTTTAATTCATTTTCAATCAATGTTGCTTGAGCTTCATTAGCTATTACTGCTTTTTTGCCGTCGATCTTTGCTAATTCCGCAATAAATAATAGACCTTTTGGTTTGTCACGAAGTTTGGCTTCTACCGACCAATACTCTACAGACTCAAAACTGTTAATTTCATTTTCACGGTCACATATTAGCCTTACTGCAACCGACTGAACCCTTCCGGCACTTAGTCCCTTTCTTACTTTACGCCACAACAACGGGCTTAATTTATATCCGACAATACGGTCTAAAATTCTTCGAGTCTGTTGGGCATCAACTTTATGAGCATTGATAACACGGGGATTTTTAATTGCTGTTTGAATAGCATTTTTTGTAATTTCATTAAATTCAATCCTGGTATTTTCGTGTTCAGGCACATTTAAAATATGTGCTAAATGCCAAGCTATAGCTTCTCCTTCGCGATCCGGGTCAGTAGCTAAATATATTCTATCGGCCTTTTTAGCAGCATCTTTTAGTGATTTGATAATTGGGCCTTTACCTCTTATGTTGATGTACTTTGGCATAAAGTCATTTTCAATGTCTACACCAAATTGACTTTTGGGAAGATCCCGAAGGTGTCCCATCGACGCTTTTACTGAGAAGTTTTTGCCTAAGAATTTTTCGATTGTCTTAGCTTTCGCCGGTGATTCCACTATAACAAGTGATTTAGTCACTTAATTTCCTCCCTTGCCATGCGTAGGTAGTTATTTCCACCTTGGTTTAATATTAGACCGCGAAGTTCTAACTGTAGTAATATGTAACAAACTTTATCAGCAGGAAGCTTCGATTGAATAATAATTTCCTCTAGATGAAGAGAATGGTCGAGTTCTAATTTATCATATATTTTTTTCTCTTCAATAGTTAAATTTAAGCTAATATCATCTTGCTGCGGTTGCCAGCCGTAATCTTGGCAGATATCTTCAACAGATGTTATTAATTTTGCACCTTGTTGTATCAAACGATTAGTACCTTTACTTGTTTTTGAAAAAATACTGCCAGGCACGCAAAAAACATCCCGTCCCTCTTCCAAGGCTTGGTCTGCCGTTATTAAGGCACCACTTTTTTCTGCTGCTTCAACAATAATTACTCCTTGGGACATTCCACTGATAATACGGTTTCGTGCCGGAAAAGAGTACGGCTTAGGAGTCATTCCTGGGGGATATTCAGAGATCAGTGAACCGCTATCTGTAATTTTTTTAAATAAGTTTTTATTTTCCGGAGGATAAAATATATCGACTCCGCAGCCAAATACTGAAACTGTACTACCGGTTTCTAGTGCTCCATGATGTGCTGCTGAGTCTATTCCTCTTGCTCCGCCACTAACTACCCATATTCCTCTTTTAGCCAGTTCGCGTGCCAAAAAACGAGCACAATTAATACCATAATCTGAAGCATTTCGGGAACCAACTATGGCAATAATACGGTCTGTTTGTGGTAATTGACCACAATAGTATAAAACTGCCGGTGGTTGATATGTTTTTTTTAGCAGACAAGGATAATTATCATCCTGATACGTACTAATAGATATTCCTAGTTGTTCCAGTTTTACAATAAACTTATGTATATCAAAATTAGATCTGAAAGCTATAAGTTGATCAATATTATTCTCATTCAATATATTTGATAAAAATAAATCGCGCCGATCAGCTTGCCAGGCCTGCTTGGCGCTACAAAAATGTTTTATGAGTAATTGAATTTTACCGCTACCTAACCCAGGTACAATTTGCAATGCTGCCATATATATTTTATCCATAGCAACCTCCGCATAATATCACTGGACGTAAACATCTTTTCCTAAAAAAGGAATCATAATAACGCCATTATTATAACCATCACAATACTATTGGTCAAGCAATTTTTCCCTTATTTAAAATATTTAGAATAAAATCTGTAATATTTTTTGCAGCTTCAGGCTGACTATAAAATTGGGCGTTATTTTTCATTTCTAATAATAAGTTAGGATTATTAATAAACAGGTCGTTTAAAACAGATTTTAATTCTTTTAGATCATTTACTTTTATTGCAATATTTTTATTCACTAAATATTCAGTATTACCAATCTCTTGTCCGGGAATAGGACGATAGATGATCATAGGTAAATATTTTACCAGTGCTTCTGACGATGTCAGTCCTCCGGGTTTTGAAATAATTAGATCTGATATCGACATTAATTCATGGATATTGTTAACAAACCCCAAAATTACGTTTTGATTATTACATTTATAATCTAAACTTTTTAATTTTTTTAATACTGCCTTATTATGACCGGTAACAACTATAATTTGCATAGGAAAATTCATCTCATTACAGACATTAAATATATCGGCCATTGGCAAAACCCCTGCTCCACCGCCCATAATAAGAACTGTCTTATGATCAAGTGATAATTGATATTTTGCAGCTATATCATGTTTATTCACCGGTTCAATAAAGTGGCTGTATACTGGAATTCCTGTTATTTGAACAGCTTCGGCAGGAATATTGAATTTCATTAGATACTCTTTCATTTGATTGTTAGCGACAAAGTAATAATGAAGCTCCGGATAAACCCACCAGCGATGAACAACAAAATCAGTAACAATGGCAATTGTAGTTTGCTTTATTTTTTTCTGTTTTACCAGTGCTGCTATTAATCCGGCCGGAGTTGCGTGTGTGCAAACTATAATATCAGGATTAATTTCTTTAATAAAATAGTGCAATTTGGTTGCAAAAAAGCTGTTTATCAACTGTCTGACCTTTAACGCAAACTTGCTGGAATTTCCCCAACCATACATAGACCCGTAAGCTTGGGGAAAAATCTCTAAAATTTTTATATACATTTTTAAAATATATTTATTAAACTGGGGATAGACGAAATCAAATATATTTACTAATCTTGTTTCAATATTTGGTTGTTGTTCCAACAAAGCCATAACGGCTTGGGCTGCCCGGATATGACCAGCACCGAACGGAGCACTCATAAATAGAACTTTATGTTTGGTCACCGTAATCACTCCAATTAACCTTTTTATACAAGACTACCTGGCTATCATCTTCAACTTCTTTTAACCAGTCACTTGCAGTACAACCTTTAAATATTTTTTCATCTCGACAAATTTCAAGTAGGGGAATTAATACGAATTTTCTTTCGGTAATCCGCGGATGAGGGATAGTTAATATTTCCGAATTTATAATCTCATCATTATAAAATAAAATATCAATATCAATAATACGCGGGCCCCAGTGAACCATTCGCACACGACCTAAATCTTTTTCGACAGATAAACAGCTTTTTAATAATTCATCAGGCTGTAGTTCGGTTTTGATCTTACATACAATATTTAAAAAAGGCGGTTGTTCTTTTAGTCCAACCGGTTCTGTCTCATATAATGAGGATATGGATATAATTTTAATTGAAAAATTCAATTCCAGAAGATGAAGCGCATTAATTATATTTTTTTCCCGATCACCGATATTTGATCCAAGTCCTAATAATATCATGACTGCTTAACCCGCGAAATTGATACTTCAACATAATCTAATTGTCCGGGAATTGGAACTAATGGTTTTCGTACATTTACTTTTACCGCTTGAACAAGGTCATATGTTAAAACAATCTTGGCAATATTTTCAGCAACTGCTTCTAATAATTGCACACTGACTTTTTCCATAAAATTCTGGATATCAGCATAAATTTTTGTGTAATCAATCGAATTATCCAGATCATCTGTTAAACCAGCTGGTTCTAAATTTGTATCAATTTCGACATCGAGATAGAAACGCTGTCCATGCTGACGCTCATAATTATGAACACCATGAAATCCATAGAACATCATATTTTTTAATATAATTTTATCAGTCATTATAATCACCTCGTAAAATAGCTTCCGTAGTCCTGGCAACTCTAACCATTTGTTTAACATCATGTACGCGGATAATATTAACTCCCTGTTGTATGCCAATGGTGACAGTTGCGGCTGTTCCTTCAACTCGCTCCGACACATCCAGATCCATAACCTGTCCTAAAAATCTTTTACGCGATGACCCTAACAATATTGGACAGCCAAGCGCTTTTAGTTGATACAACTTGGTCATAATTTGAAGATTTTGGATAGCTGTTTTGCCAAAGCCAATGCCGGGATCAACTATAAAATTTTGTTGGTCTATACCGGCTTTTAATCCTATCTTTATACTATTTTGCAAGAAAGTCAATATGTGTGACATTACATCTTCGTTATATTCGCTATTATTATTGTTGTGCATTACGACAACAGGTACTCGGTACTTTGCAATAACAGCAGCCATATCAGCATCGGCTTGTAGCCCCCAAATATCGTTAATTATATGCGCTCCAGCCCTTAATGCAGCTTCGGCTACGCTAGCTTTATATGTATCTATTGATATAGGTATACTACCTACAGATAGTATCCGTTCCAAAATAGGCATTAATCGTTCAATTTCTTCAGCTGCAGATATTTTCCGAGAATTTCCATAAGGTCGTGTTGATTCTGCACCAATATCTATTATATCAACACCTTCAGCTATCATCTGCTCTACGCGTTGCAATGATTTTTCAATTGTATTAAATTTACCGCCATCAGAAAAAGAATCAGGAGTAACATTTAAAATACCCATGATTATAGTTCTTCCGGGAATTAACGAAAGTTTGCAGTTCGACCATTTATATTCTCGCTGTACATCAGTATTATCTATTGTAAGTATTTTTTCAATTTCATTAGCTAAAACCGGCAAACCCCACGGCTGCAACTTAAGTTGATTTAATGCCAGTTTATATTGCTTAAGTGTAGCACAAATCAATACATTGGTTTGATCAATACTTAGATCAGCACAGCCTCGCGCAATAGCAGCTTCTCCACCTTTAGCCAGAAAAGTCTGCTTTAAAAGGTTAGCAGCTTTGGCTGTTACATTTTCTAATTTAATTATCCGAAAAACTGATTTAGACGACATTATTTTAGCGCCCATAGGATCACAATTGATTTGGGCTAATTCACGTTCAGCTTCTGTCGTATTTTTAATCTCAATTATTCGCGGATTAAAATTCATTGTATCCTCCTTGCTAGTTTTATTGTTTTTATTGTATCATAGATAATATGTACAATAAAATTTTTAATACCAATTAAATAGTAACCTTTTTGGGAGGATATAAAATGAAACAACGTTTATCAGCAGATTCTTTCAGTATACCGGTTAAGAAAATTCAGAGTGGTTTGTATAGTGATGCTTATTTCTTGCGTACACGAGAGATATTAGAAAGCGATGGCCGTCATCCGAAAGTAATGATGCAAATCTTTCAGAGACAACACGCAGTCTTGTGTGGCATTGATGAAGCTATTGCAATTATTAAAAAATGTGCCTATAATCCTGAAAAAATACTAATAAAAGCATTATACGACGGCGACCGAATTGAACCATGGGAAACCGTAATGACTATTGAGGGAAGTTTAGCCGACTTTTCCCATTTAGAAACGGTTTATTTAGGAGTCTTAGCTCGACAAACTAAGGTGTGTACTAATGTTAGCCAAGCTGTTGCAGCAGCCAACGGTAAACCGGTATTATTTTTTTCTTCACGTTATGACGATTATCATGTGCAAGCAGCCGATGGCTATGCAGCTCACCTAGGCGGTGCAATTGGAGTATCGACAAATGCCAATGGGCTGTATTGGAATGGACAAGGTATTGGAACTATTCCCCATGCCTTAATTGCCGCTTATAATGGAGACACACTTGCTGCAACTGAAGCATTTGATAAGTATATTGATCCGTCCATTAACCGTGTTGCATTAGTCGATTTTGACAATGACTGTGTTAATACATCTTTACAAATTGCTCGTAAATTAGGGAACAAATTATATGGTGTTCGTTTAGATACATCAAATACTATGGTCGATAAATCGGTTGTCGGACAAATGGGAACATTCTCACCTACCGGAGTATGCCCGCAACTGGTTTGGAATGTTCGGCGCGCATTGGATAACGAAGGTTTTGAGCATGTTAAGATAATGGTGTCCGGTGGTTTTACGGCGAATAAGATCTGTGAATTTGAACAAGCTCAAGTTCCTGTTGATGTATATGCAATTGGCAGCAGTTTTTTTGAAAATAATATTAATTTTACTGCCGATATAGTTATGATCAATGATGAACATTGCGCGAAAGTAGGACGCCGATATTTACCCAATAATCGGTTACAGCTTGTCGATTGATAAAAGGGCTTTACTATTTGCACCATATGCATTTTACCGCCATATAATATATTAAAAATCTAGTTAGTGGAGGCGGTGGAATGGCCAAAATGACTAATGAAGTTAATAAGCCGACAGATGACCGTGAATGCCGTAATTTTGTTCATGTGCATACTTATATAACTAACACAAACGTTGCTGATGAACATCAGCATATGTTGTTAGGAACAACTGCTCCTGCACGGCGGGAAGGTATTTCTCATATCCATAGAATCAGAATTAGAACATCTTATTTCTTCGAAGGAAATGCAGGACACTGGCATTGGGTTGATGTTTGCACAACACCAGCCGTTGAAGCCCCTGATGGTATGCACATCCACTATATTTCAGGCGAGACTAGTTTTGATGACAACCATGAACATACATTATTCGGATCTACGAGTCCAAATATGCTTTTATTGGCAACTCCTCTTAACCAAATGCCGACCGTTGCTAATACTAAGTATAAAGGAATTCGTGATGATACTCCCCAATAAAAGAAGTCATAGACAATTTGTCTATGACTTCTTTTATGATAAATTTGTAAAAGTCACACTATATTTTCCATAATTAATCCGGCTTGGTATATCGAAACCCTCTTGCCATATAAAAAATCAGTTCTAAGATATTTGTAGAACGGTCAGCTACTCTTTCTAAGTAACGAATACAAGAATGAAGCTCAAAAATAGATTCCTGGGTTCCGCTATTCGTTTTGCTGAGTGTAATTAATTGACGGAATAGCTCTTTGTTAAGAGCATTAACTGTTTTCTCCTGTTGAATTACTGAATCAATATAATCAGGATCATTATTAGCAAATGCATTTATGGCATCCTGGAGCATGCCAACAGCTTTATTACACATCGTCACAATCTTATCAACCAGCTCAGGTCTTTCTATTACACTTAATTCATCTAATTTATGCTTCTGAACTTTCTTGGCAATATTATTTGCGTAATCGGCAATTCGTTCTAATTCATTAGCGACCTTTATACTAACAATAATAAAACGCAAATCACCTGCTGCCGGTTGCTGTGTTGCAATTAATTTAATACAGCGTTCGTCTATTTTTTCATACAGCTCGTCAATCATTTTTTCCGTCATACGTATAGTCTTAGCTCTGTCAGACTGTTGCTTAATCAATACTTGTGTGGTTTCATTAATAAATTGAATAGTTAATTCACCCATATGAATTATCATTTGGCGAATTGTCTGTAATTCGTCATGAAATCCTGTTCTAACGCTACTCATAATCAAACCCCCATTACTTATAGTCTTATAGCCGCGAATAATTATAATGGCTTTATTATACCTTTTAATTCACTTGTAATTAGAATATTATTATATTAAGCTAGAAATCACAATATATTAGGAGGATTATATATGATTCCGTTGTACGATAATATTCGAATAAGAAAAAGACCATTTATTACAATAGCATTAATATTATTGAATACTATTATATTCTACCAAGAAATCATGTTGGATAATAGTGTTACAAAAATAATTATAGAAAACTTTGGGTTAATCCCACAAAAATTTATTACTTCTCTTACTTCCACTCCTCTTGATTTTACTATCTATTATCCGCTATTTTCCAATATGTTTTTGCATGGAAATATAATGCATTATTTAAGTAATATGTGGTTTTTGTGGTTGTTTGGACGAACCAGTGAAGCTTGTCTAGGTAGAATTAAATATATTTTCTTTTATGTAGTATGCGGACTATTAGCTAATTTCGTACAAATAATTGTTAATCATGTTTCAAGTATACCAATAATCGGGGCTAGCGGAGCCATTTCTGGAATTTTGGGGTCGTATATAATTTGTTTTCCAAAGTCCAAAATCGCAACCCTTATTCCTTTAGTCATTGTATTTCCCATTATAGAAATACCGGCACTGCTTTATATTGGTTTCTGGTTTCTAATTCAACTATATAACGGTACAACATCTTTAATAATGAATAGTACAAATGTAGCCTGGTGGGCTCATGTTGGAGGATTTATTTCCGGAATTTATTTAAGTAAGCTGCTTCACAAATCCTAACTAAAGCTATTCGTTAAACTTCAATATACCACTATGTAATTGAATGGATTCAGCTATATGCGCCGATTTGATCATTTTTTCCCCTGCCAAATCTGCAATTGATTGTGCAACTTTAATTACCCGGTCATATCCTCTGGCACTTAACGCAAACTTGTCAAAGGCTAGTTTTAATAAATCTTTTGCCTCTTGGTCTAATTTACATATAACACTAATGTGCTTATGGCTCATTTGCGCATTATTATATATACCATATTCGGCAAATCTAATATACTGTATTTTTCTGGCCGAATTTACTCTCTTGCGAATAATTGCAGAGGAATCATTTGCAAGTGAATTGGTTAGATCCTGATATTTTACTCGCTTAACATTTACGGTAATGTCGATCCGGTCTAGTAGCGGACCAGATATTTTTTTTTGGTAACGTTTAATTTCTGCAGATGAACATACGCATTCATGAACAGAATCACCACTATATCCACACGGACAGGGATTCATCGCCGCTATTAACATACATTTTGCAGGATAAGTAAGTGTTGAATTTACTCGAGCAATTGTTACCATCCCATCTTCAATCGGTTGTCGTAAAGCTTCAATATTAGATCGAGAGAATTCAGGAAATTCATCTAAAAACAAAACTCCATTGTGACTTAAAGTTATTTCTCCTGGTTTTGGAATTTGGCCTCCGCCAATTAAACCGGCATCTGATATTGTATGATGTGGTGATCGAAATGGCCGTTGCCATATTAATCCCTTTCCTTTTGGTAATAAGCCGGCAATACTATATATTTTTGTAACTTCTAGAGCTTCTTGTTGACTCATTTCCGGCAATATCGACGGCAGACGACGTGCTAACATCGTCTTACCTGAGCCCGGAGATCCAATTAATAATACATTATGACCACCAGCTGCAGCTATTTCCAATGCCCGTTTCGCCGCATGCTGGCCTTGAACATCAGCAAAATCAGCATTTATTTCAGTTATATTTTCAGCGTGTTGTGGTGTTGTGCTAGAAAGAGTTATTGCACCAGTTAAATGGTCAACTAATTCTCTTAAAGTATGGGGAGAAAATATAGTCATGTTCTCAGCTAAAACAGCCTCTTGACTATTGTCCGGCGCAACAAAAACCGTGCTAATATTTTGTTTTGAAGCACAAATGATCATTGGTAAAATTCCATGTACTCCCCTTATTTGACCTTCCAAAGAAAGCTCTCCGATAAATAGGGATTGACTTATATTAGTTAAAAAATTAATTTGATTGCTGGCTGCCAATATTCCCAATGATATCGGTAAATCCAAACCTGAACTATCCTTTTTTATATCTGCCGGGGCTAAATTAACGGTTATGCGGCGGTCTGGGAATTTATATCCCGAATTCTTTATTGCAGCTCTTACTCGTTCACGAGCTTCGCGAACAGAAGCATTTGGCAGACCCACAATATCAAAACAAGGTAACCCGGTAGAGATATCTACCTCAACTGTTACCATTACACCATTTATACCATATGTTGAAGAGCCATATAATTCATAATACACTTTTAAAGCCTCCGAACATGCAGTTATGTTTAAGTGCCACTAATTTAAAGAAAAAGCACTTTTAATATGATTGATTTGAGTTCCTTTATTATTAGAAAGCAATACTTCTATTACATCAAACCTACAGTCTTCTTCTAAATTGTGAGTTTGCTGCAAATAAAACAACGCTGTGTGAATAATCTTTTGCTGTTTATCAGCGTTAACTGCTTCGGCAGGCCGGCCATATAACATACTGGTTCTAGTTTTAACCTCAAAAAAAACGTATATATCTTTATCTCTTGCGATAATATCAATTTCACCGATCTTATTACGATAATTTGTGGTAACTATAGAATAACCTGCTTGTTTTAAGTAAATCATGGCAAGTTGTTCTCCCTTGCGACCAATTTGCACATTATTCACTTACTCCACCTCGATGTATATTAATTTTGATATCTTATTGGTATTTATAAAAACCGTAGAATTGTTATAAATATACTTTATTAGAATAATACCAATATTGCTATAACAACCGATATGATGCAAGAATACTTGTATATTTGCTAAAAAGTTACTGTCTTATTGGTCTTTATAGTATACTATAGTAATTTCCAGTTATGCGTATTCAAGAAAGTTATGAACTTTGCGATATCTGTTTGAATCTGTAAACTGTCTTGAATCAGTTCTTGTAATAGTTCCAATTTAGATAATTGAAGCGTAGACATCTTATCCTTACAACTAGTGACAAAGTTGCTACAGTTTTTCAAATTCGATTAAAAATCGCATTTAATAAGGAATATTCCTTGCTTTAGCTTTGGACTGATCCATTTGGTAAATATAAACTAATACTTGGGCAACTGCTTGATATAATTCGGCAGGAATTTCTTTATCCAATTCAACTGCCATCAACATATTCGCTAAACCTTGATTTTGATATACAGGTATCTGGTGTCCTTGCCCGGTCTCAAGGATTTTATCGGCAATATATCCTTGCCCTTTAGCAATTACCCTGGGTGCGTTATCTTGCTTGGCATTATATGAGAGCGCTACTGCTTGTTTGACTTTATTATCTTTCTCAATCATATTTTCTCCTCATTTATTTAACAAAAATAGTTTGTAAAGTAAAATTGTTAGCTTTACAAATATCTTTCATTTCATAAATAATTTTATCGTTATTCAAATTTAACTCACGATTAGAAAATGTTAGCTGGATATCTAAGTTATTATTTTGGTAATAGCGGAAAACTACATTTACATCGCCAAGATAAAAAGTCATTATTGTAAAACGCAGCCAAATATCCTCTAGTTCTGGTTGGTCCGAAGTTGGTCTATTTCCTTTTTCTCTAAATACATGCAGAAAAACTGGATAAGGTTTATTTATATTATCAAAATTTAGTAAAAAAGCCTGTGAGAAAACTGCTTCTGGTTGCGCGGGAGTATTCAATATTTTATTACTACTATCTTGCTGCAAAGTTCCATTTAATTTGCGGAGTACGCTCTTTGCGTTATTTAAATCATCAATAGAACAGTTAATATATTTACAACCAAAATATAATTTTGCTTTTAATATAATTTGCTGTGATGGATTTAAAAATGCAAACTTTTTATTATAAGAATTCTCAGCCATCTTATTCAATAAAAGGTTTAATTCAGTGCTCTGTTGTTGGGAAAAGTTACTTTCTAATTTACTAAACATTTTTATTAAAAAATCTGAGTTTTGAACATCAGGATCATTTAGTAAAAGCTCACAAGCTTTCAGATATTGATAACCATTATTACTACAATAGTTTTCAATTTCTTGTTGTAGCATAAGACTAGTAGTTAAATTCATTGATATATCATCGTTTTTTAGGTCTAAAGTGACTTTAATTAATCGCATGATATCATTTAAATCATTAGAAGATTTTTTAAAATTTTGAACAATAAAAGTTAATCCCTTTGCAATATTTTCCGGCTTAATTAGTCTATTATTAAGAATATTATCAATATCGCTACGCAATCCATCTGGAATTTGCTGTAACTGTTGAAATAATTTACTCTCTATCGTACTGATCTTATTTAGTAGTTGCTGTATTGAATTATTTAACTCAAATGAATCATGCAAAGTATCATCATATGTAATCTTCGACTGATTATCTTGTTGTTTGATCGTTGCTGAAGAAAGGTTCAACGGTAAAAACATTTGCAATATTCTTCCTAAATTCATTAAAACACATCCTAAGAAAATTAATAACCGGCAAATATATCAATAATAAATATTCATTTCTACTTTATTAAGCTTTATCCTTTTAAAATTAACAATTATTCCGGCTAATAAAAAGTGAAGCATAATACCCTATAAGGTTAATATGCTTCACTTTTTATTAGCATTTAAAAGATTTTTAATAGGAGTATAATTTTTACGATGAAGCGGACACGGACCATATTCAACCAATGCTTGTAAGTGTTGGGGAGTTAAATAACCTTTATTATGATTAAATCCATAGACAGGATATAATTCATGAAATTCGTCCATTGCTTTATCACGTAACACTTTGGCTAAAATTGACGCGGCACTAATTGAAGATATTTTTTCATCGCCCTTTATAATTGCCTCCGATGGTAATTCTATATCCGGTTTATATTTTCCATCAACCAATACTTGGTCAGGTTTAATATGTAATCCTTCAATTGCTCGTTTCATGGCCACTAATGTAGCATAATGTACATTCAGTTGTTCAATTTCTTCAAGATTAGCTTTAGCAATACACCAAGCTAATGATTTCTCCTGAATTATACCGGCAAGCATTTCTCGCTTATGTGCTGATAATTTCTTTGAATCGGCCAATCCTTCAATCGGTCTGGCAGGATCTAGAATAACAGCACAAGCATAAATTTCGGCAGCACCTGAACCTCTGCCAACTTCATCACAGCCGCAGATTTTTTGCAACTTACCACCTCCGAGCCTGTTTAATGTTTAAACTAAGCTATCTTGTTCTGGAATGTCCAAACTAAATCTTCCTAATTTACCTAAACGGAAATCGGACAATACAATTCGAATAGTCTTTTCACTGTCGATAATTCCGCCAGCACGCAAACAGCCTCTTTTTAGCGCAATTTTTTTTAATAATTCCTCACTGTCTTCTGGAATTGGGCTTTCTAATCCGTAGCGTACGGTAAGCCGCTCATGATAATTATCACGTAATAACGTTAATAAGGTTAACACTACTTTTTCCACATCGTATACATCATCGTTTATAGCTCCGGTTACAGCTAGCTTAAATGCAACCTCAGCGCTATCCAATTTTGGCCACAAGACTCCCGGTGTATCAAGAAGTTCTAAATTCTTACCAATTTTTATCCATTGCTTTCCTCTAGTGACACCAGGTTTATCAGCTGTTCGTACAGTTGCTGATCCTTTAAGACGATTAATCAAAGATGACTTTCCTACATTGGGAATTCCCAATATCATAACCCTTATGGGTCTGTTTTTAATGCCTTTAGCTTGGGCAGCCTGAATTTTAGGTCTGGCAGCAACCTCAATTTGATTTACTAAATCTTTGATTCCACGCCCACTGATAGCATCGAAAGCAACTACCAATTGTCCTTGTTGCCGATAGAACTTAAGCCACTTTTGTGTAATCTCTGTTTCAGCCATATCACTTTTGTTTAAAGCAATAACTTTTGGTTTGGATTGAATCATATCAGATATCATCGGATTAGAACTACTGGCAGGAATCCTAGCATCTAAAAGTTCAACAATAACATCAACCAAATGAATATCCTTTACAATCATTCTTTGGGCCTTAGCCATATGCCCTGGAAACCAATTAATATCCATCTCATCCACCTATATTATTATTCTTAGATATTATTTTGTACTAAGGCAACGACTTTATGTGACTAACGGGCCAAAATACAACAATAGCTTTTCCTTTTATCAGTTCATGTGGGACAAATCCTACATCGCGGAATCTACTATCTTCCGAATTATTTCTATTATCACCCATTACAAAAACATGATTAACAGGGACTTTACTTAATGGATAAGAACCACGTGTTTTATCTAAAATATACGGCTCATTTAAGAGCTGACCATTAACAAACACTCGACCATCTTTAATCTCGATGCTATCGCCGCCAACCGCAATTACCCTTTTAATAAAATCGCGGCGTTGATCCCGCGGATAACGGAACACAACAATATCATCTTTTTGAGGCTCTTTAAACCGATAAATAAATTTATTTACAACCAGCCTTTCGCTGTTTTGCAAAGTAGGTCTCATTGAAGGTCCTTCAACCATATACAGCTCAACAATGAAGTATCTAATGAAAAACGCCAAAACAATTGCAATTAAAATAGAAACGATCCAATCCTTTATTTCCTCGCCTAATTTGGAATGGTTCACTATAATGCCTCCTTTGATAGCTAAAAAGCGAAAAGGGACTGATATCAGTCCCTAAAATACTAACGCCGTTCTCTGATTCGAGCAGCCTTTCCAGTAAGATTGCGCAGATAGTACAGTTTTGCTCGACGGACAATACCTCTACGAACAACTTCTATTTTCTCAATCCGGGGCGAATGTACTGGAAAAGTACGTTCAATTCCAACACCGTAAGAAATTCTTCTAACTGTGAAGGTTTCTCTAACTCCACCATTTTGTCGAGTTATAACAACACCTTCAAATACCTGGATACGTTCACGATTGCCTTCTACAACTTTAACGTGTACTCTAACCGTATCGCCGGGTCTGAATGCAGGAATGTCGTTACGAAGCTGTTCTTGTTCCAAAATTTCAATAATATTCATTTATATCCTCCTTAACCTAGATGTTCATAGCTTTACAGCAGAGGACCATCCGTTATACATACGTTGAAATTATATCACAAATAAATTAAAAACTCAAATAATTATTTATTCTAACCACCATTTTTCCCCGAGCAACCTATCTAATATAATTGCTACAGCACTTCTTACCGACAGATGATTATAACCTGAGACTCCATGAATCGGCTCAAGAATATAATCAAACTGTTGCATAACTTCGTGCTGTATTCCCCAGGCCGTGCCGAATAACAAAAAAATCGGGCGATTGTCAGTTTCAAGCATATTACGTATCTGGAGATATGATCTAGTATTGGAATATTCTCTGGCATCAGTTGTTATAACGATTGGTAAACAATGTTCTACAGTTTCGATACTTTTAACCGCACTGTTTATATCAGTGTAAACATCTAGAATACTTAGAGCTTCCGCTCGATCCGGATTATATTCGGCTCCGTAACCTTGTTTCCAATAGGCAATTATCTCCTGAGCCAAATCAATTTGTTCAGCTAACGGGTGAATTATGTAATATCCATGGATTCCATAAGTCCGAGCAGCTCGGGCAATATCATGGATATCATAGTTTGTAATTGCAGAAGTAATGACTTTACCACGTTTATTATAAACCGGATAATGTACTAAGCCAATATAAACATTGCCCACCCTACTCACTCATTTCATCTAATATCTCTGCAAGCAGTAAACCATCATTAGCTTCAAGTCGTGCATTTCGCAGCAATTCAGGTCGGTTTTGCAACGTTTTGCGTAACGATTCCTTGCGTCGCCAGCGATTAATTTCTGCATGATTTCCGGATAACAAGACATCAGGTACTTCAAGTCCGTTAAATACTCTTGGTCTAGTATATTGCGGATGTTCTAACAACTGAAAAGAAAAAGACTCATTTACTGCACTCTCGCTGCATCCCAATACTCCAGGAATAAGACGGGCTACAGCCTCTACAATAACGATTGCCGGAATTTCGCCACCTGTCAAAACATAATCGCCAATAGAAATACATTCATCAACTATTGCTAATACGCGTTCATCAATGCCCTCATAATGACCGCATATCAATAAAAGATGATCATAACACCCAGCATAAAATTCTGCTTTTCGCTGAGTAAATACTGATCCACTAGGACTAAGCAATATAATATACGGTTTAGCAGAACATTTATTGCATACGCTTTGAACTGCGTTAAATATGACATCAGCCCGAATTACCATTCCATTGCCGCCACCATAAGGATAATCGTCAACAGTCATATGTTTATTATCGGCATAATTACGGGGATTAATAATTTCAAATTCAATTAAATCTGATTGTTGAGCACGTTTTAATATACTATGAGAAAAAACATCGTGAAACATTTCGGGAAACAATGAAAGTATTGTAAATTTCATGGCTAGTCCCACTCTTCCTGTAATTGGACTGTAATTTTTTTATCAGCAATGTTGATGCATTTTACAACATCTTTAATAGCAGGAATCAATAATGGTTTTTTACCTTCCTGCTCAATTACATATACATCATTACTGCCGGTCTGAATTATATCAGTCACTGTCCCAAGCTTCTCACCGGTTAATGTATACACATCCAAACCGATAATTTCAAACACAAAAAAATGATTTTCGGGCAATTTCACAAGTTCGGATGGCTTAACTTGTAACAGCCTGCCGCGTAAACTTTCAACAGAATCTCGACAATCCAAACCTTTAAATTTAAGCAAAACAAATTGTTTATGAAAACTTGCATTCTCAATAATAAGCGAAGTATGCTCATCAAGCCAGACATGATGTAAATTCAGAAAACGGTCAGGAAAATCAGTCAATATGCTTACACGAACGTCACCCCGCACACCGTGCGGGGCAACAATTTTGCCGATGATAATCAAATTATCCATATTAACTGCGAAACGCCATAATTTTGCCGTCTTCCAACAAAATTTCAGTCCCCATTATAGTATGCAGGTTGTCCCCTATCGCAACCGTGACCATACGGTCTATAGTGCCTTGAACAATTTCCGCACCAATTTCCAACTGAGCCGTTTCTTTCAATTTTTCCAGCATATGATTTTTAAATTCAATACGTTTTTGCTTTTCTGCATCAATTTGCTGGCGAAGAGCAACTAAACCTTGAGCATCTTGTTTAGCCTGTTCTGCAAGTAAACGCTTCGCGTGAAAATCAATTTGCTGCAATTCTAAATCAGCTTTTTTAATACCATCCTGAATTTCAGAAGCTAACTTTTTTTTCAGATCTTCGGTAACCTTTGCTTTAATGGTCACAGGAATTTTTAAGGTAATAGTATCGACTTCAGCCATCGTTAACCCACCTTTTATACAATTTCAACCATGACTTTCACATTTTCCCTGATTGCAGCAGCTTTTACTACAGTTCGAAGGGCTTTAGCTATTCGTCCCTGTTTACCAATAATTTTACCCATATCCTCTGTGGCAACATGTAATTTGTATACCATAGTATGGTTATCCGTTTCTTCCATTACAGATACTTCTTCCGGATGGTCAACAAGTGATTTAGCGATAACTTCTATTAGTTCTTTCATCGTTATCACGCCTCTCTCTTCGAACGCTTCACTTCATCCCACTTCTTTAGGATTCCAATACTTCCAAATAGTGCTTTAACAGTATCTGTAGGTTGAGCACCCTTTTGCAGCCATTCTATAGCTTTTTCTTCATCAATGTTAATTACCGCCGGTTCAGTCGTAGAATTATATTGTCCTAATATTTCTATAAAACGTCCGTCACGCGGCGAACGAGAATCAGCCACGACAACACGATAAAAAGGGCTTTTCTTTGCTCCCATTCTTCTTAAACGAATTTTAACAGCCATTATATTCACCTCCTTTACAGATTATTATTATCTCATAAATGGCAATTTAAAATTAGATTTCTTACCTGATTTTTGCATTTCATTTAATCGTTTCATCATTTTTTTAGCTTCATAAAATTGTTTTAACAATCTATTTACATCTTGTACTCTGGTACCACTTCCTACCGCTATTCTTTTGCGGCGGCTACCGTTAATTAAATTTGGATTACGTCGTTCCTTCTTGGTCATTGATTGAATAATAGCTTCAACTTTTTTAAATTCTTTCTCATCGATTTTGGCATCCTGCAACTTTTTTAAATTGCCCATGCCCGGTATCATTCCTAAAATATCTTCAAGCGGACCCAACTTTTTAACTTGTTGAAGTTGTTCCAAAAATTGATCTAATGTAAACTCATCTTTACGAAGTTTTTGTTCAAGTTCTTTAGCTTTTTCAAAATCTATGGTCGCCTGCGCTTTTTCAATCAGGCTTAACATATCACCCATTCCCAAAATGCGCGAAGCCATTCGATCAGGATGAAAAGGTTCTAAAGCATCAAACTTTTCTCCCATACCGGCAAATTTTATTGGGCAACCGGTAACCGCTTTTATTGACAAGGCAGCACCACCGCGGGCATCGCCATCCAATTTGGTCAAAATTACACCATCGAGACCTAATTTAGTGTTGAAGCTTTCGGCTACGGTAACTGCGTCTTGTCCGGTCATTGCATCAACTACCAATAAAATCTCATGTGGTTTAGCTTGAATTTTTATTGCAACTAACTCATCCATAAGTTCATCATTAATATGGAGACGGCCAGCAGTATCAATAATCACAACGTCACGAGCCATGGCCAGTGCCTGGTCAGTTGCTTGTTTGGCAATTAAAACCGGATCCTGCGAGCCGGGTATTGTAAATACAGGAACACCTACTTTTTCGCCAACAACTTGTAATTGTTTTATTGCTGCCGGACGATATACGTCAGCGGCAACTAACAGCGGACGCTTATTTTGCTTTAATAACAGTCCGGCAAGTTTTCCGGCAGTAGTAGTTTTACCGGCACCTTGTAAACCTACTAACATTACTACTGTTGGCGGCTTTGAAGAAATCATAATACGACTTTGCGTACCGCCCATCAAAGCTGTTAATTCATCATTTACTATTTTAATCACATGCTGCCCGGGAGTTAAGCTATCTAATACCTCTTGCCCGACAGCGCGCTCTTTCACTCTATTAATAAAGTCTTTTACGACCTTGAAGTTAACATCAGCTTCCAATAGTGCCATTCGAACTTCGCGCATCGCATCATTGACATCGCTTTCAGTAAGTTTTCCTCTCCCGCGAAGTTTTTTAAAAGTTTGTTGTAATTTATCGGCTAAACCTTCGAAAATCATCATGGCACCTCCTTCTTATTCAAGCAATTGTTTCAATTTGTTACGCGCCTCATGCAATTCATTTGAATTTGTTGATTCACTACGACTATAGCTTTCTAATAAGTCTGAAACTTGTTGCAGTATTTTTCGGTTATTCTCAAATCTCTCGACTAAACACAACTTAAATTCATAATTTTCGAGAATATCAACGGCACGTCTTAAAATATCATATATAGCTTGGCGAGATACATGAAAATATTCGGCAATCTCTGCCAATGATAAATCGCTTAAATAGTGCATTTCTATACACTGACGCTGTTTTTCAGTTAACAGAGCACCATAAAAATCATATAGCAAAGTAATTCTCAAAAATTTTTCTAGCATATAATCACCATACTCTATGACAAGTAATTTTACTTTACACATATTATAATTTATTGTCGATTAGTTGTCAAGGTTATTTACTTGTCATCAAATAATGCTTCAACAAATTCATTGGGCTGGAACGGTCTTAAGTCATCTGCTTTTTCGCCGATGCCAATCCATTTTACCGGTATCTCTAGTTCGGATTTAATTGCAACAATGACACCGCCTTTGGCAGTACCGTCTAACTTTGTTAAAACTACTCCGGATACATTAGCTGCTTGAGAAAAAAGCTGGGCCTGATTCATTGCATTTTGGCCTGTAGTAGCATCAAGAACTAAAAGAGTTTCATGGGGAGCTTCGGAAATTTCGCGTGAAATGATCCGATAAATCTTTTTAAGTTCCTCCATGAGATTTGATTTTGTATGCAATCGGCCGGCGGTATCAATTATTAAAATATCGGTATTTCTTGATTTTGCTGCTTGAAGTGCATCATAAGCAACCGCAGCCGGGTCGGACCCTTCTTCATGTCGAATGATATCGGCGTTGACCCGTTGTGCCCATATTTCTAATTGCTCACCTGCCGCTGCACGAAACGTATCCGCCGCAGCAAACATGATTTTATATCCGAAGCGCTGATAATATTGTCCTAGTTTACCAATAGTGGTAGTTTTACCTACTCCATTTACTCCAACAACTAAAATTACCGTTGGAAGTCCACTAATTTTAGTACGAATCAGATCTCTACCTAAAAGTGAAGATATTTCAGATTTAAGAAATGGTTTAATATCAGCAGGAGAATTAATTTTTTTATCTTTAACTCCCTGACGAACATTATTCATAATTTTTTCGGTTGTTCTTAAGCCAACATCCGCATAAATTAATACCGCTTCCAGTTCTTCTAAAAATTCTTCATCAATTTTTGTCGAAAAGCTTACTAATTGTTCAATCTTTTCTGTAAACCCTTTGCGAGTTTTTTCTAGTCCCTTTTTTAATTCATTAAACAAGTTCAATAAATCATCTCCCTACTGCTGTGATCATCCAACTTTGTCTGCTAGCTTCACAGATACCAGTTTTGATACCCCAGATTCTTCCATCGTTATTCCATGTAGAACTTTAGCAATTTCCATTGTACCTTTGCGGTGCGTTACAACGATAAATTGCGTATGACCGGCATATTCACTCAAAAAATTACCAAATCTTTCAACATTAGCCTCATCTAATGCAGCATCCACTTCATCTAATACACAAAATGGAGCTGGTTTATACGCCAATAACGAAAACAATAATGCAATTACTGTTAATGCCCGTTCTCCACCGGAAAGCAATCCCAAATTTTGTTGTTTTTTACCAGGAGGCTGAACAATAATGTCGATACCGGTATCCAAAATATTATCCGGCTCTACCAGGCAGAGTCTGGCATTACCCCCGCCAAATAATTTTTCAAATATTTTTTTAAAATGTTCATCGATTTCTTTGAAAGCTATCTGAAATTGTTTTGACATTGTTTTATCAATGTCATGAATAACTGAATGCAAATACTGTTTTGCTGAAATTAAATCATTATATTGTTGCAATAAGAAATCATAACGATTTTTTATCTTCTGGTAATCGTCAATAGCTGTTAAATTTACTGGTCCTAGATCAGTTATTTTTTGATTAACATAATTTATTTCGTTAACTAACTCGTCATGTTTAATAACTAATTTATATGGTTGTGAAGTTTCTAATGTTAATTCAAATTTTTCAGCTAATTGCTCAGTACAATTATTTTCTTCATAAGAATACTTGGTAATAATTAATTGGAGATCATGTATTCTATTCTGATTAATATTGATTTTTCGTTGCAAATCTTTTAATATTTTTTCAAATTGCTGTATTCTTGCTGTTAATTCGAATTTTTTAGTTATTAGAAGATCACATTCCTGCTGGCAATTATGTATTTGAGTCTGTAGATTTTGTTGGGAAACAGTGTATTGCTCGATCAAGTGATTTATATCATCGCGTGCTGTTATTAAAGTGATATTTTCTTGCTCTAATTTTTGCATTAATTGATCTTGTTTGTTTTTTTCTACGGTCAATTGCGTTATTTTTTCAGTAAGTATGGCTATATCCTTTTCAGTTTTACTTAGTTCTACTCGTTGATTTACTATAATATCCTGCAACTGAACTTGCCTAGTCTGAATAGCTTTTTGTTGTTGTTGCAAAGATATGATATCTTGATTGTGCACAGTATTTTTTACTTCTAATTCTGAAATCAATAGTTTTACATCTTCCGTTTTTTGGGCATTACTTTGGATATCGTCTTGAATTGAATTCAATTCAGTTTTAATGGTTTCGTCCATCATGATAAGGTTTTTAAACTCAATCTCACTGTCTTTAAGCAGAATAGTGTTTTCAGCTAATTTTACTTCCATTGACTGTATTTCTTTATCAAAATTCTCCAAACCGTTTTGAATGCCGGATAGTTCTTCGTAAATTATAGATATATCTTTATCTAACTCTTGAATTTGGCTTTCAATTGTTTGGATCTGCCGTTCACAGACTTCAATCTCGTTAGATCGGCTAATATAACTTGATTCCTTCCGACTTCTGCCGCCACCTGTCAAAGACCCACCCGGACTAACCAATTCACCTTGCATCGTTACTAGCCGTAACCGAAAAGAATACCGTTTGGCAATCTCTAGCGCACGTGAAATATCTTCAACTATAATTGTACGGCCCAGTAAAAAGTGAAAGATATTGTTATATTTCGATGTAAAATTAATTAAATCAACAGCTAATCCATCTACGCCATTGAGTTCAGCTGCTGAGCGTTCATAATCCCGCAAGGTAGGACGCTGGATCGTAGTTATCGGTAAAAAAGTCGCCCGCCCTAAATTCTGCGATTTTAGATACTCGATAGCTTGTTTAGCTGTATGTTCGTCCTCTGTAATTATGCTCTGAATGGCCCCTCCCAATGCAACTTCGATGGCCGTAACATATTTTGGTGGTACTGTAATCAATTCCGCTACAACACCGTTTATACTTTTTCGCCATTGAGAGTTATTTAATAATATACTTTTAATTTCGCGTGAAAATCCGTCATATTGGCTCTGCATTACCTTTAATATCTTGCGTCGTGATAACGCTTGCTGATATTGATTACTTAATAAATTCTTTTTATTAACAATTGAATTAAGCTGTTGTTCAAGAATCACTCTGCGGGATTGCAACTGTTTGATGCTGTTACGATTACTGTTCTTTTTTTCATGTATTTTTGTGATTTCATTATTGAGGACAGCCTGATTAGATTTAACAGATTCTACTCTGCTAAGAACTTCTTGCTTCTCTTTAATAAGTATTTCTTTCCGTTGCTGCAACAATAGTAATTCTTTGTCAAGACTGTGTAATTCATTACGTTTCACTACCAAATTCTGCATATAATCAAAGGTCATATCTTTACCAGAGGAAATTTTTTGCGTGATTATTTCAGTAGCAGCACAGACTTGTTGATTCTCAACAATCAACTCTTGTAGAGCTTTTTCAATTTGTGATTTTTCATGTTGTTTTACACTAAGAAGATTTTTTTGTTCAGCAAATATGTTTATAAAATTCGATTGTTTCTGTTGAATTTCATTGATTGCCAGTGTATTACGTTCTAGAGAATTAAAAACATTTAATACTCTTTCCTTTAGTACTTCGATTTGACCATTAAGTTCCTTTAATTCTAGATTATACTGGGCAATTGTCTGCTGCTGTTTGGTTATTCTATCAGTATGCTGTTCCAATTCTTCACGACATTTATCATTTTCTACTTCTTGCAAGTTCAATTTACTATCTAATATTACCTGTTCATCGGTCAGAGCCTGTTGCTTATTTTGGGCATCATCAACCAAAACATTAGCATTTTCCCACTTCTGAAGTAGTAAAGTAATCTGCAGTTTTTTGTAATGATCTGCGAGTTGGTTGTAACGGGTTGTTCGTTCTGCACTTTCAGCTAAAGGCTGCAATTGTGTTTCAATTTCAGATGTAATATCATTTATTCTCAATAAATTACGATCGGTTTCTTCCAGTTTACGCAAAGCTTCCCGCTTTTTGTTTTTATATTTTGTGATTCCGGCAGTTTCCTCAAACAGCAACCTTCTTTCATCAGGTTTACTATTTAAAATTTCATCAACCTTGTTTTGACCAATTACAGCTAAAGAGTTTTTACCTAATCCGGTATCAGCCAACATACTCTGTATATCTTTTAAGCGACAAGGAGATTTATTTATAAAGTACTCTCCTTCGCCGGACCGAAAGGCTCTTCGGGTAATCACCACTTCACGATAATCGATGGGCAACAGTCCATTAGTATTGTCAATAGTTAATGAGACTTCTGCTACCCCCAGCGATCGACGTTGTAAACTTCCCGAGAAAATGACATCTTCCATCTTTGTTCCCCGTAAATCACGGATGCTTTGTTCACCTAAGGCCCAACGTATAGCATCAGCTATATTGCTTTTACCGCTTCCATTCGGTCCAACAATTGCAGTAATGCCAGGTTCAAATTCTAATTCTATTTTATCTGCGAATGACTTAAACCCATAAGCTTCAAATTTTCGTAATAACAAATATAATCACCCTAGCATGTATAATTTACTAACCCAAATTTTATCATGGCTTAAAATTTAAAACAAGTTAGTAATATGCAACAATGATATAATATGAAAAACCTGTTTGCATGCAAACAGGTTTTTCATATTATATCATTACCTTGGTTCAACTATAAATCTTATCGCGGTTCGCTCCTCCCCGTCGATTGAAATCTCAGCAAATGCAGGTATACTCACCAAATCAATACCGTTTGGAGCAACAAAACCACGCGCAATAGCAATGGCCTTGATTGCTTGGTTAACGGCCCCTGCTCCAACAGCTTGCACTTCAGCAGAGCCTTTCTCCCGTAAAACAGCTGCTAATGCACCAGCGACAGATTTAGGACTTGACTGTGCAGAAACTTTAAGCACTTCCATCATGTAACCTCCTTTTGTTTAGGGCCTTCTGATTAAATAGCTTATTCTGCACTAATCTAATTAATTCCTTCTTTTACCAAATGATATGGATCGATTATACTAAAATCTGCTCCTTTTATTAAATTACCATATTCAACAACTATTTCTCCAATTTTAGAGTGATCAGGATAAAATTCAAAATTAACTGAAGAAAATCGGCTCTTCAGTTTAATAATATTTACATTTTTATTACCGCGGAGTTTTGAAGTATCACGAGTGTGAAAATGTAATTTTAAAATTGTTGATTTATTCTCACTAATATTCATCGATTCTAATAATTGAATTACTAAATAATACATAATAAATGAATCAACTAATTCGCCAAATGCCGGGTGATATGGTCCGGCCAGAACATTACAAGCATCATCCAAGTCAGCTGTAGCTTGAAGTCCTGTTCGAATAATTGGAATTCCATTTTGTTCTAATTTGCATTTTAAATATGCGCATCGTTTAACAGCAGAATCTAAAGATAACGGCTGGTATTTACCTGATCTATATTGTTCAGCCAGGCCGGTTTCGGCAATAACAAGGGTCGGATATATTCTCGCAAAATCCGGGCGTAAAGAAATAGACTCCTGAGCTGTCAAGTATAGGCTAGGCATGTTTTCAGTTGGCAGTCCAACCATTAACTGAATACCAATCTTTATATCAAAATGTCGAATAATATTAACAGCATTTTTTACATCCTGAACAGTATGTCCGCGTTCAGAAGCAAGGAGAATTGAATTATCTAATGACTGTACGCCTAGTTCTATCGTAGTAACGCCAAATTTTACAAGATTATTAATAATCTCATTATTAATGTAATCAGGTCTGGTCGATAACCGTATTGCCTGTACATTTCTATCTTTTACTGCCTGATAAGCAGGTGCAATCAATTCCTGTTGTTTACTGAGCGGTAGTGCCGTAAAACTTCCACCATAAAATGCCACTTCAACATAGCGCGGCTGATTTATCCTGCTTACATGGCTATTAATTATATTATTTACATCAAGGGCTGTTACCGGAGTTGTTATGCCAGTTATTTTTTTCTGATTACAAAATACACACTGATGAGAACAACCGTAATGTGGGATAAATATTGGAATAATATAATTCTTCATTACACCCCTCCATTCTTAATATTTCTAATGAAAATCAGCGACCTTACTAAGGCCGCTGATTTTCATTAGTTATTATATTATACACAACAAGAGCTTCATACGCTGCCTGTTGTTCAGCTTGCTTCTTAGTCCGACCTTTGCCACGGCCCATCACCTTTTCATCAATAACCACCGCTACCTCAAAAGTCTTATTGTGATCAGGACCATGCTCTTGAGTAACAGTGTACGCAACTTTTCCGTCACCACTTTGTTTTTGGACATATTCTTGCAACATCGTCTTATAATCTTTGACATATTCTCCATGTTCTACATGTGATAATTCGTCAGTCATCTGGGATAATACAAATCTTGCAGATTCCTGCAAACCATTATCCATATATATTGCTCCAATTATTGCTTCTAATGCATCCGCTAATATTGAAATACGGTTACGACCACCAGAATGTATTTCACCTCTGCCTAATAATAAATATTTACCAATATTTAGCTTGCCGGCAAGATTTGCCAGTGATTGCTCACATACCAGACGGGCACGCGTTTTAGTAAGTTGCCCTTCGGTCATTTCTGGATAATGGCTGAACAAGTACTCACTTATCACTAAGTCCAGTACAGCATCGCCCAAAAACTCTAAGCGCTCATTATGCGGTGACAGAATCTTGCTTTCATTTGCAAAAGATTTATGTGTTAAAGCTTGGTGCAATAACCGTAAATCATTCCATTCAATTTTTAACTTCATACTTAACAAAATAAGAGCATTTTTCCGGCGTTCATCATAAAAGTCTTTCATTGGCAGATTACTTATATTTTTTCAGCATAATTGTTGCATTATGCCCACCAAAACCAAATGAATTCGATATTGCTACGTTTACGCTTTTGGTGCGTGCTTGATTTGGAACGTAATCAAGATCTAATTCCGGTTCCGCATTCTCATAATTTATTGTAGGAGGGATAATACTATTTTCAATGGTCAGCGCAGTAGCAATGCACTCAATACCGCCGGCTGCACCTAATAAATGCCCTGTCATAGATTTGATTGAACTTATAGCTAACTTGTATGCATGATCATTAAACAATCTCTTGATAGCCAATGTCTCGTTTTTATCATTTAACGGTGTTGAAGTGCCATGGGCATTTATATAATCAACATCGTTTGGTGTTAAACCGGCATCTTGTATTGCCAGCGACATACATAATGCTGCCTGAACTCCTTCGGGAGCCGGCGCAGTAATATGATAGGCATCAGCGTTAGTTCCATATCCGATCATTTCGGCATAAATATGAGCACCGCGTGCCAAAGCATGTTCAAGCGTTTCGAGAACTACTACTCCCGCACCTTCACCCATAACAAAACCATCACGATCTTGATCAAATGGTCGAGAAGCTTTTTGTGGTTCGTCATTACGGACAGATAGAGCCTTCATTGAACAAAATCCGGCGACAGCAGCTGGTGAAATAGCGGCTTCACTTCCACCTGCTATCATGATATCGGCATCTCCCCGTTGAATTACCTTAAAAGCATCACCGATGGAATTAGTACCGGTTGCACAAGCTGAAACTATGCAGGTGCTTGGACCCTTTAAACCGAAAAATATTGAAGTCTGTCCTGCTCCCATATTAGCAATCATCATCGGGACAAAGAAAGGACTAATCCGGCCTGGTCCTTTTTCAAACAGAACTTTATATTGGTCATGTAAAGTTTCAATACCACCAATACCAGTGCCTATATAACAACCAATTCGATCTAAATTTTCCTTTGTTAAATCAAGGTTAGCATCTTTAATAGCCAAATGAGATGCGCATATAGAAAACTGCGTAAACCGATCCATCCGTTTTGCTTCTTTTTTGTCAATTACTTGTGTTGGATCAAAATTTTTTACTTCACCAGCAATTTGCGTAGAATAGGCAGCAGCATCAAAGCGGGTAATTTTATCAATTCCAGATTTACCTGAAATAAGCGATGACCAAAATTCTTCTTTACCAATACCGATTGGCGTAATTGCCCCCAATCCAGTAATAACTACTCGTTGTTTCATATTGTTCACCTCGCCTTAATTAATTTCATCCACTTCTTTCAACAAACGAGCAAATATTTCTTTAACAGGTAAAATCTCATCTATTTTATGAATGTATTCGCCGGTAAAAACTAGTCCAGTTTCTACATCTCCTTGTTGAGCACGAATTAATGCTTTAATAATACAAAAGTTTTGTTTACAATGTTTGAGACAAGCATCGCACACATCAGGGGTTGGCGCATTACCTTCATTAATTTTCTCCGCAAAAGGATTTCGTACGGCTCGACCTGGCAATCCAACTGGACTATCTATTAAAACTACATCTTCAGGTTTTGCCTTCAAATAATACTCTTTGAGAGCAGGTGCCCCATTTGCTTCTTCACTTGCTGCGAATCTTGTTCCCATTTGGACACCGTCAGCTCCCAATTTAATTACTTCCGCAATATCTCGACCGGTTATTACTCCACCGGCTCCGATAACGGGAATATTGACAGCTCTTTTAATGTCTGGTATCAATGTCCGCATAGATTGGTCAGTACCTAAATGCCCGCCGGCTTCTTTGCCTTCGACTACTATGGCAGAAGCTCCTAATCCTTCCGAGATTTTTGCTAATTTTACAGAAGACACTATAGGTACAATTGGCGTTCCGGAAGCTTTACCCAATCCAAACATGTCCCGAGAAAAACCAGCTCCTGCAATTATGAGATCAATGCCTTCTTCAATGGCAGTCTTTACTAAACCAGCGAATTGCCGTGCTGCAACCATGGCATTAATGCCAATAATCCCATTACCTTGCGTAAGTTTACGTGCCAATCTAATTTCGCGACGAAGTTCATCAAAGGTCATGCCAGAAGCAGCAATAATACCGATGCCGCCTTCAGAGGCTACTGCCGCAGCCAAACGGGCTGTCGATAATCGAATTGCCATACCACCTTGTATAATCGGGACTCTAGCGACTAAATCACCAATTTTAAGCTCTGGAAGTTTCAACCAATACTCCTCCAATCAAAGAACATTACCTTTAAGAAAGTCCCGTCACATTTTTGCCACGGGACTTTCTCTAATTTAAGGTAAGAAAATAAATTAACCTTGCTTTTCTTTTTCAATGTACTCAACAGCATCTTTAACTGTTTTAATCTTTTCAGCTACTTCATCAGGAATTTCGATATTGAATTCCTCTTCAAAAGCCATAATTAACTCCACAATATCAAGAGAGTCAGCACCCAAATCATCAATAAAAGTCGAATCCATAGTTATATCAGCTTCTTCAACGCTGAGTTGCTCAACTGTAATCTCTTTAACTTTATCAAACGTTGTCATACGATTCACCTCCTTCCAAAAATAGAAATTATCACATTACCATACCACCATCAACATTTAATGTTTGACCTGTAATATAGTTAGCAGCATCAGACACCAAAAACAAAACAACACCAGCTATATCTTCCGGGGTTCCAAGCCGTCCTAAGGGTATTTTACCATTTAAATCAGCTTTTACTTGTTCAGACAAAATGGCTGTCATGTCGGTACTGATGAAACCAGGGGCTACAGCGTTAACAGTAATCCCACGGGCTGCAAATTCTTTGGCAGTTGCTTTTGTAAAACCGATTACGCCAGCTTTAGCTGCGGCATAATTAGCTTGCCCTGCATTACCCATTAATCCTACTACTGAACTCATATTTACGATTTTACCGCTTTTTTGTTTTAACATGTAGCGAGATACGGCTTTAGTACAATTAAATATACCTTTTAAATTTGTATTTATGACAGCATCCCAATCCTGCTCTTTCATCCTCATCAATAATGTATCCCGAGTAATTCCGGCGTTATTCACCAAAATATCAATACGTCCATATGTATCAATAATTTCCTGTACCATATGTTCAACAGATTCTAAAGAGGATACATCGGCCTGAATTGCAATGGCCTCTCCTCCAATACTCTTAATTTCAGCTAATACCTCTTGCGCAGCATTTGCATTTCCGGCAAAATTAATAATTACTTTGGCACCGTTTTTTGCCAGTGAAATAGCTACTGCCCGGCCTATTCCACGAGATCCACCTGTTACCAGCGCAACTTTAGCGTCTAAAAGCATTTTAACGAACCTCCCCAAAATAATCAAGGGTTTTTTGTAGAGAATTCAAATCCTCAACATTTAAAGTTACCATTTCTTTGGCAATCTTTCTTGTAAACCCATTTAATACTGTACCAGGTCCAACTTCAACAAAAACATTTGCCTCATAATTCAGCATTGTGCTCATACTGTCGGTCCATAATACCGGACTGGCAGCCTGCTTAACCAAAAGATCTTTTATGGTATCAGCAGTAGTTACAATTTCGGCATTAACATTAGCGACAACTGGAATATTTGCATTATTTATTGTAATTTTATTCAATTCCATCGCTAATCTGTCGGCTGCAGGTTTCATCAATGAACTATGAAAAGGAGCGCTAACTGGTAAAACCATCGCCCTCTTAGCGCCAGCTTCTTTTAATTTGGTGCTTGCCAAGGCAACAGCATCAGTTTTACCGGCAATTACAATCTGCCCAGGACAATTAAAGTTAACTGCTTGCACTGCGCCGGCTTCCTGTTCCACACTTGCACATACATTAATCACCGTTTGACTATCTAATCCCATAATCGCTGCCATACTACCTTCACCAAGCGGCACTGCTTCTTGCATAAATTGTCCTCTGCGCCTCACAATTTTCACAGCGTCTTCAAAAGCAATAGCTTCTGCAGCTACCAATGCAGAATACTCTCCCAGGCTATGCCCGGCCATAATATCAGGTCTAATTCCTTGTTGCTTTAAAACTTCATAACAGGCAACGCTAACTGTCAATATTGCTGGCTGGGTGTTAAAAGTTTTACGCAGTTCATCCTCTGGACCTAGAAAACATAAATCGGATATGGAAAATCCGAGTGCTTCATCTGCACGTTCAAAGATAGATTTGGCAATTGGATAATTATCATATAATTGTTTACCCATTCCAACTGTTTGAGATCCTTGACCAGGAAAAACAAAAGCAATTTTGCCCATATTACATCTCCTTCATCAAGTTATTGAATACAACCTACATTCTTTAAAATGTTGGGAATTTCCTTTATTATATCGTTCATAATTTGATTAACCGGCTTAATATCGTTTACCATGCCGGCAATTTGCCCTATCATAACCGATCCATTACGTATATCGCCATCCCTGGCCGCTAAACGAAGTTTGCCGGCACCCAACTGATCCAATTCGTTAGAATCAGCTCCGCTTTTTTCTAATAATTCAAACTGGCGAGATAATTGATTTTCAATAACCCGTACTGGGTGCCCTGTTGATAAACCAGTTAGAACAGTAGATCTTTCTTTGGCTCGTAGTACGGCTAATTTATAGTTTTCGTGCGCAATACATTCGGAAGATGCAACAAAACGAGTACCAATCTGAACTCCCTGTGCGCCCAAAGCAAACGCAGCAACAAATCCACGCGCATCAGCTATACCTCCGGCTGCAATAACGGGAATATTAACAGCATCAACAACTTGGGGAACCAATGACATTGTTGTAACTTCACCAACGTGACCGCCGCTTTCTAACCCTTCAGCAATCAGAGCATCAACACCAAGACGAGCTAATCTCTTGGCTAATGCCACAGATGCAACAACGGGAATTACTTTTGTATTAACTGCTTTAAATCTATCGATATATTCGCCCGGATTGCCGGCACCTGTTGTGACTACAGGCACACGTTCATTGATTAATAATTCTATTACTTCTTTTACAAAGGGAGATCTAAGCATAACATTAACGCCAAAAGGAGACTTAGTCCATTGTTTTACTTTAGTTATTTCATGCTGCAATGCATCAGCCGGCATGTGTCCTGCTCCTATGACTCCTAAACCACCGGCATTAGACACGGCTGCAGCTAATTCAGCCGTTGCAACCCAAGCCATACCGCCCTGCAATATCGGATATTGTATATTCAGCATATCGCATATTATATTCTTATGCAAAGGTACGGTCCTCCTTACACCATCTAATAACACTAGCTGCCCAGGTTAATCCGGCGCCAAAACCAACTAATGCGATTATATGACCTTCTTTTAACAAACCGGCATCTTTAGCCTCACATAAAGCAATTGGAATTGAAGCGGCTGATGTATTTCCGTATTTATCAACATTTACAAAAACCCGGTTCATCGGCAACTTTAATCGTTTGGCAGCTGATTGAATGATTCGAATATTAGCTTGGTGCGGAATCAATAAATCAATATCATCTGCCGTTAACCCGGACCCTTCTAAGGCCTTAACAGCAGCTTCACCCATAACTTTTATGGCAAATTTAAATACTTCATTGCCATTCATAGATAAGAAGTGCATTCCCTCTGAAACAGTCTTTTCATTTGCCGGCATACGCGAACCACCGGCTGGGAGTTTTAATAATTCGGCACCCGAACCATCGGAACCCATATGAGAGCCTAAAATGCCATATTCTTCTTTGGTAACAGCCAGCACGGCAGCTCCTGCGCCATCACCAAACAATACGCAAGTATTGCGATCTTTCCAATCTAATATTTTGGACAGACTTTCAGCCCCGATTACCAAAATATATCGATAAAGACCGGACTTAATCATCTGTTCGGCGGTAATCATTGCGTATACAAATCCTGAACATCCGGCTGATAAATCAAAAGCCGCGGCATTATATGCTTTAATTTTATCCTGTACTATGCAAGCAACTGATGGAAAAGCCATATCAGGTGTTGCAGTTGCTACTATAATCAAATCGATCTGCTCTGGAGAAATCCCTGCATCTTTGAGGGCAGCGCTAGCAGCTTTTTCCGCCAAATCAGATGTTGCCTCTGTTTCAGCTGAGATACGGCGTTCCTTAATTCCGGTACGCTCAATAATCCAGGAATCAGAAGTATCAACAAAACTTTCAAGCTCTTTGTTTGTGATTATCCTATCCGGAACATAATATCCTAACCCGATAATTCCGACAGATCTATTCATTAATTACCATTCCCTCCCTTTCTATAGTTTCACGAATATGGTCCAATACATCATGCTCACAAAATTCCATAGCAACCCTAATTGCATTTTGTATTGCTTTGGAGTGAGAACTTCCATGACAAATTATAAACCCACCATTTACTCCCAATAAGGGAGCACCTCCATATTCAGCATAGTCTAATTTTTTCTTCAGACTTCGTAACGCCGGCAATACCATAAATGAAGCTATCTTTGTAAACCAATTACTTTGTTTAACAGCTTCTTTAACCAACTGGAGAATAACATTGGCCATGCCTTCGCCGAGCTTTAATACTACATTACCAACGAATCCGTCACAAACTACAACATCAACCGTACCCCGTGGGATATCCCGGCCTTCAATATTACCAATAAAGTTTATTGCTTTTAACTTTTGCAACAAAGGATATGTTGCTAATACTTGCTCATTCCCTTTAGTGGCCTCTTCACCAATATTTAATAGTCCAACCCGTGGGTTTTCCACACCGATTACATGCTGAGCATATATAGCACCCATAATAGCACTTTGAACTAAATGTTTGGGTTTGCTATCCACATTTGCACCTGAATCGAGCAAAACAGTTGTACCGGTTAAATTAGGAATCGGTGTTGCAATAGTTGGTCGTTCGATTCCTTTTAACCGTCCCATTCCAAATAACGCAGCCGCTACAGCAGCTCCGGTACTGCCAGCCGAAACAACAGCATCACAATAGCCTTCCCTTACCAGCCTTGTAGCAACGACTACCGATGCATCCTTTTTGCGCCGTACAGCAGCACCGGGATGATCATCCATACTAATTACTTCAGAGGCATGATAAATGATGATTTTGCTATTATGTTCAGCTGAATGTTGCTTTAAAACATCTTTGATTTGAACTTCATCCCCAACCAATACCACTTCACACTTATATTTGCTTACTGCTTCAACGGCTCCCAACACAATTTCATAAGGTGCATGGTCGCCACCCATAGCATCTACTGCAATCCTCATTCAGTATCTCCCTTCAATTAGCCAATGATACCATGATAAATTTTGCTCTAAAGACTTCTTGCTGCTCATTCCTAGTTTTAACCCATACAAAATATTTATTTCCACGAATTCTAATTACTTCAGCCTTTGAGATAAGTTTATCGTTTACACAAACAGGAATTTTATACTTAATATTTGCAATACCGGTTACCGCAGCGGGTGCATCAATAACCGCCAATGCTAAAGAATTAGCCTGAGCAAAAATATAGTGTCCACGGGCAATATGGGTCCGCTCAAAGACCATATCCGGTGTAATAGTCAATATCGATATCCCTGATTTCCCTAATTCCAAATCAATTAGTTCACCGACAATATCGTGATTAGCTATTGCTTTAACTTTAACCTGAGCATCTTGGGCCATTAACCTTGTTCTCTCTCTTAGTTCGGGAATACCTAATCCCAGCCGGTCAATCCGAATAGTCTGGATACTAACATCCAACAAACCGGCCAGTTCCTCATCAGTTAAAAACGGATTGGCTTGCAGTTTTTCTTTAAGTAATTTTTGACGAGCACTTTTTTGCATACGCACAATAGCATCACCTTGTTATATATGTAGGTACTAATACTTATTATTAATTATAAATAGCTACTCGTAAAATTGCAAGAAAAAAAGTAAGATATAAGAGAAATACTTATATCTTACTTTTAATATTACAAATTATTCACCGGCTACAACTTGCTTACCATTATAATAGCCACATTCAGGACAAACGCGATGAGGCATTTTCATCTGATGGCATTGTGGACATTCAACTAAGCCTGGAACAGTAAGCTTCCAGTTTGCACGACGTTTATCACGACGAGCTTTTGACATTTTCCGTTTTGGAACTGCCATTTTCTATACACCTCCTTAATACCATGTCCCAAACAGGCACTACTCTTTTAATAACTTTTGCAATACTGACAGTCGAGGATCCATGTCTGTTTTAATGCAAGAACATACTTTTTCGTTTAAGTTCGTACCGCATTTCGAGCATAAGCCTTTACAAAACTCATCACAGATCGGTTTCATTGGCTCAGACAATAGTAATGATTCCCGAATTATACCAGTAATATCAATTTCATCACCGGTAAAATACGATTGTTCAGTATCTCGTTCAACCTTGGCACTTACTAATTGAAATTTCTCCATAAACGGAATCTTAACTACCGCAGTATAGTCTTTTAGACAACGATTGCAATTTCTAACTATCTTAGTAGAAATTACACCATTAATCTCTAAAGTACTACCGATGTTAACGACTTCACCTTCAACTAATATGTTTCCATCAACATCAAGGGAATCTAAATCAATTTCAGTTGGAGTAACTTCAAAACGAAATGACTGTTTGGATCCTAATTGACTTTTAACGTGAAAAACATTAATTTTCATCATTTTTCACCAACCGTGATTTATTATAACTATACAGCTATACTTTTGTCAAGAAAACCTACTTATGACTTTAATGAAACAACGGGCGACAGATCAAATCAGTATCTCGGGCAATAACTAATTCCTCATTAGTCGGAATAACAAATATTTTTACTTTTGCCCCATCAACACTAATTTCCTTTGCTTCTCCCCGTACAGAATTCTTATCTGAGTCAATACGGGTGCCCAAATACTCAAGACCATTACAGACTTTGTCTCTTACGAGTGATGAGTTTTCACCTAAACCTGCAGTAAATACAATTGCATCTACTCCACCCATTGCCGCAACATAGCTACCAATATACGTCTTAACTTTATATGTAAATATTTCTAAAGCTAATTCGGCACGTTCATTACCGTCCGCCGCTGCTTGCTCGATATCTCTAAAGTCACTGGAAATCCCCGATATACCTAACACTCCCGATTTTTTATTCAAATATTCATCTATTTGCTCAGGGGTCATACTTTCTTTTTTCATAAGATAAGGAATAATTGCCGGATCAATTGCACCTGAACGCGTACCCATGACTAATCCTTCTAAAGGAGTAAATCCCATACTGGTATCTATAGATTTACCGAATTTTATCGCGGCAATACTGGCACCATTACCCAAATGGCAGGTAATTATTCTCAGATTAGTCATATGTTCATCTAACATATCTGCTGCTTGCTGAGCAACATACTTGTGAGATGTTCCATGAAAACCATACCTGCGAAGTCCGTATTTTTCATAAACTTCATACGGAAGACCATATAGAAAAGCCATCTTAGGCATTGTCTGATGAAAAGCAGTATCAAAAACTGCTACTTGAGGAACACTGGGAACAAGTTTAGCACAGGCCTCAATACCTAAAATATTAGGGGGATTATGTAAAGGAGCCATTTCAACACATTCTTCAATACCACTCATAACATCAGGTGTAATCAAGACAGAATCGGTAAAATTTTCTCCACCATGAGCTACCCGATGACCAACAGCTGATATCTCGTTCAGGTTTTTAATTACACCATGATTACTGTCAACGAGCGCATCTAGAACCATTTTTATTCCCTGGGCATGATTTTCAATTTTTGCTTCAAGAACCGTTTTATCTTGACCAATCGGTGAATGTTTTAATACCGATCCGTCAAGCCCTATTCTTTCTACCAGCCCTTTTGCTAATACCAACTCATCTTCCATATTGATTAATTGATACTTGATTGATGAGCTTCCGCAATTAACTACAAGTACTTTCAAAATTTCTACCCCCTTAATCTAATCATTGTTATAATAAGTACATAACACCTGCATTCGATTGGTTTTCTTCGACATCATAACCATTGTTCCTGCACATATTAAAATATTGTATACATTTGTTTATCGTCATTTTTTTATACGCTTGGAGGTTCATATGAAAGTAGTCGGAATAATAGCCGAATATAATCCATTCCACAACGGTCATGCCTGGCATCTTCAACAAGCTAAGCAGATTACGGGCGCCGAGTACACAGTTGCGGCAATAAGCGGACATTTTTCACAACGAGGCGAACCTACGATCCTAAACAAATGGCAACGGGCTGAGTTAGCAGTTAAGGCCGGAGTAGATTTGATTATAGAACTGCCGACTGTTTACGCTGTCCGCAGCGCCCAGTATTTTGCCATAGGCGGAGTTAGACTGTTAAACAGCTTAGGGATAATCACTCATATTGCTTTTGGGGCTGAAAATCCCGATCTTGCTATTTTAATGGCTATCGCCAAAGCTACCGACAATTATCAAGTCCGACAGCAACTAAAAACATTTATGCAATCCGGAATAACTTATGCTAAAGCTTTGGAACAAGCAATTGCACAATTCACAAATATTGATCCCACAATAATTTTTTCGCCAAATAATATACTTGCATTTGAATATCTGCGGGCAATTGACAATTATGCTCAGCATATCATTCCAATTCCAGTAGCAAGATATATGTCTAATACTCGGGATACTTTGATTAAAGCGGAAATATGCAGTTCAACGGCAATACGCAATACTCTGAACTTTAAGGCGCAGAATCTTAATTCGATCGCCATGACCATACCAGCAGAAATATTTCCAACATTAGCGGAATTTTTATCTCATACTCCCGGTGTCTATTTACAAAATTTCAGTAATATAATCCTGCATATTTTGAGAACACAGCCTAAAAGTCATTTGGTCAACTTACCGGATATAAATGAAGGTCTTCACAACAAGTTAAAAAAGGCTTCACTTTTAGCTTATGATCTCGAATCATTATTGATAAATATTAAATCAAAAAGATATACTCGGACCAGAATCCAACGCATTCTAATCCATGCGTTGTTGGCGATTACCCGACAGCAAGTGAGTAAATTTGACAACTGTGGACCGCAATATATTCGCATACTAGCTTTTAACAACCGGGGACAAAAGCTGCTACAAAAAATTAATAGCCAGGCCGCAGTTCCCATTATCACTAAAACAACGAAATACTTGAATAGTATTGAACGGGAAAATAAAGATATGACACTATTACAAGAAATGCTGACGATTGATACAAGAGCAACAGATGTTTATACGCTCGGATATGCCTCGGCGACAGGTATCGGTGGCTTAGATTTTAGAAATTCTCCTATTATTATAAATGATTAGAGACCGGATTTTTCTTTAATTAAATCAATTGCGGCCAACGCAGCTTCTTCGCCTAGTCTCACACACTCATCAATTGAATCAAACGAACTTGGTGAAATATGACCTACATCCGGTGATATTAGAATATCACAATTGTGCCCACGATACTTAAATAATTCCCTTTCCATTATATCGATAGATTGTATGATAACATCAAACATGTTATCTACCTCACTGCTATGATCAGCATGAGCTAAATCAACTGCAATTACAATTTCGGCACCCATCCTGCGGACAACATCGATGGGAGTCGGATTTAAAACTGCACCATCAACTAATAAATTCCCATCCCATTCATAGGGAACAAAGATTCCGGGGACAGATACGCTTGCCCTAACAGCTCTGGCTACATCTCCCTGACAGAATACTACTTCTTTACCCTGCTTTAAATCAGTTGCAACAATTGATAAAGGTATTTTCAATTCTTCAAATTTTTTTTGCTGCACTAGAAGTTGAATGGTATTTAAAATTTTATTTCCACCGACTATTCCCATTCTAGGTAAAACAAAATCTAACCAATGACTTCTGCTAAGTCCCTTAGCTAATTTTAAAATCATTTCCGGCGTTAATCCTGAACAAAACAACGCACCAATCAAACTACCAATACTACAGCCGGCAACATAGTCTACCGGTATCCTATGCTGTTCAAATATATTCAAGACTCCAACATGAGCTAATCCGCGCAAACCGCCTGAACCTAACGCCAAACCTATCTTTTTACTCATTTATGTCCCTCCTAGTCATCAAAACCAAAACAGGTTATATTACCTTTACCCAATCAATATATATTAACAAACAACAAGGATTAGAGGGGGAAATTTAGCATGTGGGGTAAAGGAATTCTATTACGTTCCCGACTTATAACATTCATATTGGCTTCTAGTACGGTTCTTATCACAATATCAATGGTCATTTATCCCAAAGATGCTTTTGATTCGGCAGTTATGGGATTGAATTTATGGTGGAATGTAGTTTTCCCCGCTTTACTGCCTTTTTTTATTTTATCTGAACTTCTCATGGGATTTGGCGTAGTACATTTCATTGGAGTTCTACTCGAACCTCTCATGCGTCCGATTTTTAACGTACCTGGTGTTGGTGCGTTTGCTCTTTCGATGGGTCTAGCATCCGGCTATCCGATGGATGCTGTAATAACTTGTAAATTTCGTAAAAGTAATCTTTGCACGGCGGTAGAAGCTGAGCGATTATTATCCTTTACCAACACCGCCGACCCGTTGTTTATGTTTGGAGCAGTTGCCGTTGGTATGTTTAGCATGCCAAAACTAGGCCCGATTATTGCTATAGCTCATTATATTTCAAGTTTTATTGTCGGCATTATCTTCCGTTTTCATGGCAAAACCAGAGATAATATTACCACAGACTATAATTCTTCACGTGAAAACATCCTGTTGCGGGCAATTAAAGCTCTATATAAGGGTCGAAAAGAAGATAACCGTGCGACTGGTCAACTATTGGGAGATGCTGTGAAAAGTTCGATGAATACCATCTTATTAATTGGCGGCTTTATTATTCTTTTTTCCGTTTTTTTGCGAATTATATCGATAATCGGAGTAACCACTTATATTAATTCATTTTTTGTCTGGTTAATGAATCTAATCGGATTTAACCCTAACTTAGCACCGTCATTAGTAAATGGTCTGTTTGAAATGGATTTAGGCACCATGGCTGCTAGTCAAGCCAATGCCGACATAACGCAAAAAGTTGCAATCGCTAGCGCAATCATAGCTTGGAGCGGCTTGTGTGTTCATGGGCAAGTAGCCAGCATCGTAATTGAATCCGGAATACGAATGGGACCATATATGATAGCCAGACTTCTTCATGCCGTAATCGCTGCAGTACTTACAATATTTTTTATGAACGGTCAAACCATAGCAATTCAAAATATTATATCCTTACCAGTATTTTTTAATCCTGGTAATACTAGCAGTATAAGCTATTGGTGGATAAGATTCACAAATACAGGATATCATATAATAATTTGGTTATTGTTATTAATAAGTATATCCATCCTATATCAACTTATCAAAAATTTGATAAACTTAAAAAGATAAGGAGAAGTTCTCCTTATCAATTTTGTTTATTATTTTTCATTAAGTTGACATGTCCCTGTTTAATTGTTTCAAGTGTTTTTTCAGCAGAGGTTTCTAGATACCTAAATACATCATCGGCATATTGCACAGCACTGAGACGTAGTTCTTGGGCTGATTTTTGTGCCTGACCAATAATCTCGTTCGCGTGCTCCTTAGCCTGACGAGTAATGATATTTTCATCGGTTAATTTCATACCATAAGTTTTAGCCTGCTCGATAATCTTTTGACCTTCTTTATTAGCTTCATCTAAAATTCTAGTACGATCAGTCAGCAGTCGTTTCGCCTCTTTAATTTCCGCAGGCATTGCTTCGCGCAACTGATCCATTAACAAGGCCAGGTCATCCTCTTCGATAACACGTTTATTAGTAAACGGCAGCCGCGCAGACTCTAATATTAAGTTTTCCATCTCTTCTAAGATATCCTCAATTGCCATATTACCTCTCCCATGTCAAACTATTTATTGACCTGCATACGTTTATTGATTTCAACTTCGACACACTCAGGAACAAGTCCTTTAATACAACCGCCAAAAGTAGCTAATTCCTTAATCCCACTTGAACTCAAAAATGAGTATTCAGAATTAGTCATCATAAATACAGTTTCCATAGCCGGATCGACTTTTTTAATTAATAACGCGCGTTGAAATTCATATTCAAAATCCGTAAGCGCTCTAAGACCACGAACAATAATGAAGGTATTTTGTTTACGAACGTATTCATTTAACAAACCTGAAAAACTATCAACTCTTAAATTTGAAATATTTTTAGTTGACTCTCTTAATAACTCAACTCGTTCTTCCATAGTAAACATAGGCTTTTTCCCAGGATTATGAAAAACAGCAACAATCAATTCATCAAACATTTTACTAGCCCGGTAAAAGACATCCAAATGGCCATTAGTAACAGGATCAAAACTTCCTGGACAAACTGCAATACGCACTGTATACCCTCCTAGATTTTATGTTTTTGAATAAATTTTACAATTGTTTCACCATATCGCTGAACGCGAAAAACATCCATATTTTCCGGACAATCCACTTCTTCATGCTTAGAATGTTCAATCACTAAACAGCCATTTGGAGTTAACAAATTATAAATACTGAGCTTCTGCAATACCGCCGGATACAACCCACAATTATAAGGAGGATCACAAAAAATTAGATCAAAGGTTTGTCCTTGGTTATAAAATTTTTCTATTATTTTAATAGCATCCATCTTTTTAACCGTTGCCTGCTCTGAAAATTTGGTTAGTTCAATATTCCTTTTGATTATTTTAACGCTTGTCTCATCATTATCAACAAATACAACTGATTTTGCACCACGGCTAATGGCTTCGAGTCCTAGATTGCCTGTCCCGGCAAATAAATCTAGCACACTTATGTCTATAACAAATCCACCAATAATATTAAATACTGATTCCTTTACTCTATCAGCTGTTGGTCGTACGTTAAGTCCTTTAGGGGTAAGCAGTTTGGTTCCTTTGGCTGTTCCGGTAATTATCCTCATAATAAATCCTCTACAATTATATCCTATTATTTCCTACCTAGGCAAACAAATTGCCTTAAATTTACTAAGCTTTTTTTGTTAACCACATATAAAGGAATATAGACTACTGAATAGAATTAAGATTAAAAACTGTAATATCGAGGCAGGTAAATGTTAACAAAATCTATTAAGACTTTAATACTAATATTTTGCTTGATTTTTATTAATTTAACAATCCAGCATGCTGTATCTAATGTTTATTGGGCCTATCCGGTTCGATTAGATAATCATAATGTCGACACTTCTTATCGAATATTATTAATACCACTTGATAGCCGACCGCCCTGTACTCAGTTTGTTCAGCAATTAGCTTCAATCGCCAATATCACTATAATTATGCCTCCCAAAGATCTTCTTGACAATTACCTTACTCCTGCACGTAAAGTAGAATTACAAATATGGCTTAAAAATAATATTAGTGAGGCCGATGCAGTTATCCTATCAATAGATATGCTGTCAGACGGTGGATTGCTGGCTTCTCGTATGAGTAATCGTCGTACATCTGATATTTTAATGCCCATAAATTTAATCAAATCTTTACATCAGCAATTCCCTAAAACTGATTTTTATGCATTCAGTATTATTCCCAGATTACTAATTGCCGATAATAGCAATCAAACAGCCTATCAGACACTTATGAAAGAATTTTCAATACTACAAGATGAAATTTACACATTTGAAAACCCATTGGACATCCAACGTATGCAATCAATTATGCAAAATATACCATTAAACATTATAAATCAATATCTGTATAAATATCAAATTAATTATCAAGTAAATTTAAACTTAATAGGTCTTGTTGAACAGGAAGTTCTTAAAGGCCTTATTATTGGCCAAGATGATGGACATCCGTTTGGTATCGCTAACATACAAAAACAGAAACTAAAACACTACGTTTCTACAAATATGAAACTAAAAGACAAAGTATTTATTACACGAGGAACAGACGAAGTAGCTTTAACTCAATTAGGTCATATCTTAATGAAAAATAATAAATCTAGGCCTCGTATTTACGTTCAATATTCTTATCCACAGGCTGCTAATATAATAATGCCCTTTATGCCTCATTCTGTTGATTCAACAGTTCAAGAAAAAATTAGTATCGTTCATGGAATTCAAGTAGATGATCCTGCAACTGCCGATTTCATTTTATTCATACATATAGCTTCCAGCCAAGCACCAATTACTGCAGTTCTTGAGGCTGCTGAACAAATTAAAACCTATATACAGACAGGTCAGCGAATAGTAATTGTTGATTTAGCCGAGGATTTTACAGATAAAAACACCTTGCTTCCAGCATTATTAAATAATCGAGTTCCTTTATTGCAGCTTACCGGATATGCCGGCTGGAATACAACCAGTAATTCAATTGGCACCGCTGTCACCCAAGGAGCAATATTTACCTATTCTCAGAAAACTAATAGTTATAATCAAAACCGTTTGATAGTTTATAAAAATGTAATCTTTTCACTATCACGAATGATTGATGATTGGTATTATCAAAAAAAAGTTCAGCCCAGCATTAATATGATGCTCAAGCAGAACAGTGTTAATCCTTATTTATTAAATCAATACTACGAAGCAGCCAACCGGTTGATCGCTAATAAAATGGAGGATCAAACAAAAATCTTACTAAGAAATATTAAAAATCAACCCTTTCAAATACCTGGTGATCCAACAGAAACAAAATATATTTTAACTGATCTTAAACTAAATACTCGCTTACCATGGAAAAGAACATTTGAAATAAAACTTAATTTGAAACCGAAGTTTGCTGCAACGGCTCACCTACCATGAAAATCTAGTATGTCAGCCGTCGTGCACCCAAATACCTGTCCTGATAGTATGGTTTATTTAAAGATGTAATCGTTACCTCTTCAGCTGCAGAACTTGCATGTATAAAAGAATTATTACCTATATATATTCCTACATGTGAAGCTCCTTGTTCATAAGTTGTAAAAAACACTAAATCCCCCTGCTGTAAATCGACCTTTTTCACCCATTGTCCTACTTCAAATTGTCCGTCGGCCATACGGGGCAGCTCTAAACCTTGTTTAAGGAAAATATAATAAATGAAACCAGAACAATCAAAACCGGTAGGAGCCCTTCCTCCCCATATATATGGTACTCCTAAAAACTTCTTAGCATACAGAACGATTTGCTGACCGAATCGATTTACTGGTTTTGATCTGGATACAACATTGGCCTGCCGAAAGTTTTTAAGGCAATTAATCGTATCTGCACCAACAATACCGTCTGGTTCAACCTCGTTATCAAATTGAAAATCCATAACCGCCATATGAGTTTTATAACCAAAAATACCATCTATTTCACCGGTATAATATCCATATTCTTTAAGCCGAACTTGTAATTCGCTAACTTCACTTCCCTGCATGCCCTGTTTTAATGCATCTGCGGCAAAAACTAAATCTATATTTCCAAACGAAATTGCAGAATAGCACATAAATACTACAAAAATACGCAAAAATAGATAATAAACCTTCTTATTCATCATATTCTCCTTTAAAATTTTTAATTTGTAATGCTATTTCTACAATATTTTAAATTTTCCTGTATATTTATAACTATTCACCATAACAACAACAATTTACTCAAGGTTGATAAAATTTACATCATATAACAAATAATATTGACAAGAACCTAATTGTCTTGTATACTTAATTACTGTGATAACGGGGCGTAGCGCAGTTTGGTAGCGCGCTTGGTTCGGGACCAAGAGGCCGTGGGTTCAAGTCCCGCCGCCCCGACCATTTAAATATACGGACAACCGCTTTTTTTGTTTTTAAACCAATTGGGGCGTAGCCAAGCCGGTAAGGCACGGGACTTTGACTCCCGCATGCGTTGGTTCGAGTCCAGCCGCCCCAGCCAAAAATGTCTTAAAACCTCAGGTAATCAATACCTGAGGTTTTATTATTATCAATTTTCTTCTTCTTTTTTAGCACTATCAGCAATAATTCCTTCCGCAATCCGTTGTGGAACTTCATCATAGTGAGAAAAACCAAAATCAAACGAGCCCCGGCCTTGAGTCATTGAACGCAATTCAACCGCATAATTCAATAACTCGGCAATAGGAACTTGTGCTTTTACTACTCCCAGTCCTCTTCCAATTGGTTCCATTCCTTGTATCCGTCCACGTTTGCTATTGAAATCACCGATAATATCACCCATTGAAGCTTCCGGTACTGTTACTTCAACATTATATATTGGTTCTAATAATACAGGTTTTGCTTGCAAAGCTCCTTTTTTCAGAGCCATTGTACTGGCAATTTTAAACGCCATCTCGGATGAGTCTACAGTATGATAAGATCCGTCAGTTAAAGTAACTTTCACATTGACCATTGGATAACCGGCAATAACGCCATTACCAAGCGCCTCGCGAACACCTTTTTCAACTGCAGGAATATATTGTCTCGGAACGGCCCCGCCAAAAATTGCGTCAACAAACTCAAACTCAGCATCCTGAAGCGGCTCCATTTGCAACCATACATGGCCATACTGTCCATGTCCGCCACTTTGCTTTTTGTGTTTCCCTTCAACTTTGACTGAAGTACGGATCGTCTCTCGGTAAGGAATTCTCGGCGGTTGCATCATTACTTCAACACCAAATTTACGTTTTATTCTTTCTGCAACGATGTCAAGGTGCAATTCTCCCATTCCGCTGGCTAATAATTGCTTTGTCTCCGTGTTTTTTTCGATTTTAAAGGTAAGATCTTCATCTACTATACGATTTAAAGCATTACCGATTTTATCCTCATCGCCCTTATTCTTCGCTTCAATACACATAGTAAACATAGGTTTAGGTAAATCAAACGGGGCAAAAACTACCGCACATTCTTTATCACATATGGTGTCTCCGGTTGCAGTATCTTGCAGTTTAGCAACAACTACAATATCACCGGCATTGGCTGCAGTCATTGGGACTTGCTGCTTACCACGCATGGTAAACAAGTTGCTGATTCTTTCTGTCTTATCCTTGGTCGAATTATAGAACGTGCTGTCAGCTGTCAATTTACCCGAAAACACTCTAATGTAACTTAATTTACCTACAAATGGGTCGGCTGTAGTTTTGAATACAAGCGCCGATAATTGGTCGTTATAATTTCGTTCCATTGGTTCTTGAGTATTTTTATCATATACTGTTATATTCTTTTCAGTTGGTGATGGTACATAGTGAATAACATTGTCTAATATTTGCCCAATACCGATATTCTTATAAGCCGAACAACATAATACCGGGAAAATATGAGCTTGGGCAATCCCTTTAATCAAACCTGATTTAATTTCTTCATCAGTTAATTCTTCGCCCTCCAGATATTTTGCCAATAAATCATCATCAGCTTCTGCGGCTGCATCTAATAAATCCTGGCGGGCTATTTTTGCTTCATCTTGCAAATCAGGCGGAATCTCGACCTCAACAGCTTTGTTTCCCTCCTGAACAATAGCTTTCATGGCAACTAAATCAACAACACCCTTAAACGCTGATTCAGAACCTATCGGCAATTGCAAGGGTATTACATTATTGCCAAAAGCGTCCTTCATTTGTTGCAAAACATTATTAAAATTGGCATTTTCACGATCCATTTTATTTATCAAAGCAATACGTGGAAGTGCTAGGTCTGCAGCATATTGCCAAACTTTTTCTGTTTCAACTTCAACGCCCGAAGCTGCACAAAGAACAACTAATGCGCAATCAACAGCACGTAGAGTACATTTAACTTCCGAAACAAAATCCGCATAACCGGGTGTATCGATAAAATTAATTTTATAATCTTTCCACTCACAAGGAGCTAAACCTGAACTAATTGTAACTTTGCGTTTTACTTCTTCAGGTTCAAAATCAGTTGTTGCCGAACCATCATCAACCCTACCCAAGCGACTTACAGCACCTGAATTATACAATAAAGCTTCCGCAACTGAAGTCTTACCCGCACTCCCATGTGCAACTATTCCGACATTTCTTAGCTTGTCACTTACGTACTCTTTCAAGATTACGTCCCTCCTAGCAGTGTTTGTTGTTACACAATATATGAATATATATTAGTGTGCCTGTAAATTTGCATTTCTCTGTTAACTGTAAATATTCCTTCTTTTCTGTATATTTTATTCACCACCCATCAATATATGAAATTGTAAATGGACTTCCCTTCATCACTTTTTATCCAAATATATCCACAAACTTATATTTCCGCTTTTTTAAAGAACATATTCCAATCTGTGATTTTTTTTATTTTTTTACGAGGAAATTTTTTCTTAATGGTGAATAATAATATTTAGGGTAACACAGACAAAACACCTACACTAGCAAATAAATTTTTTGGAGGTGGCGAGAATGCCTGATTTCGGACATCCATTTTCAGTACTTAAAGCTGGTCGTAAGCTAACTCACGAAGAATTAGTACGGGCTATTCGTTTTATGGTGGCTGCAGAATATGAAGCAGTTCAATTGTATCTTCAATTGGCCGAATCTACCGATGATGCTCTGGCAATTACCGTATTAAAAGATATCGCTGAAGAAGAAGTTGTTCACGCTGGTGAGTTTTTACGTTTATTGCAAGAACTATCTCCCGAAGAAGCTAGACTCTATCAGGAAGGTGCAAAAGAAGTAGAAGAACTTATGGAAGGAATAACAAGCTCTAACGAAAATGAAAGCACTTCTGAATCAACAGTCGGTAACATGTTTCGCAAATAAATAAATCTGGAGGTTTCAGGTATGGATATATTAGACCGTGATGCAGCACCGTTGAGTGAGCATGAATGGCAACAAATTAATAGTGCCGTAATTAGTTCAGCCCGTGATACTTTAGTCGGCAGACGAGTCATTGAAGCTTTGGGTCCGCTCGGTTCCGGCATTTATTCCCTGCCTTATTCCGTTTTTTCAGGTAATATTCCAGTTGGTATCGATTTAACCGGAGATGATGATAAATTTGTTATTGAAGCAACAAAAAGAAAAACCATTGATCTCCCAATATTATATCAAGACTTTAAACTAATGTGGCGTAATATAGAGTCTGACCGGAAACTAGGTCTTCCATTTGATACCAGTGCAGCAGCGGTAACCGCCAGGCTGGTCGCGGCCCAAGAAGACAACTTGATATTTAATGGAAATCCCGAGCTTGGTTTAGAAGGATTATTGACGGCCAGTGGCCGCCAAACTGCAAAAATCGGCAACTGGGAAGATCCCGGCCAAGCCTTGAGCGATGTTAGTTCTGCGGTAAACCTTCTCCAACAAGCAGGCTATAACGGACCTTATGCGCTTATTACCAGCACCAACCTTTATGGATATTTGATTAGGGCCTATCCTCATACCGGTTATTTTGAAATACAACAAATCGAAGCCCTGATCGGTGATGGAATTTATCACACTGCCGCAATTTCTCCAAATAAGGCCATCGTTCTCGCAACAGGTGGTCAGAATACTAGTTTAGCGATAGGTCAGGATCTAATTACCGGCTATTTAGGACCTGTTAATATGAATCATTTATTTAGAGTCATGGAAACAATAGCGTTGCTTATTCGACGGCCAGACTCTATTTGCACCATAGAATAAACACACTAATGACAGATAATCAGATATGAAGGCTGGCCTGATAACAGGCCAGCCTTAACAATGTCTAATTCCGATAAAATATTCGTATAAATCTTTTAAACGGATTCGGTACAGACAATAAATATACCTTTAGCGTTTTCACATATAATGCCCCCCCCAGCAAAGATCCTAGTTGCTATTAATATATGTACTGCCGGTAGCAAATGTGCATTTTTTCAATGGCAGCTTCCGCAATTTCCGCCGTTACAACTACTACACTTTACTGTATGGCTTAATCCTTTGCTGCTAAACAAGGAAAATGCCTTTTCAAGATTTGCTGATCCGCAATTAGGGCATTTGACTATATTTCGCCATGAAATCGGACTTAGTTGCTCAAAACTATTATTACAGTCTTGACATTTAAACTCATATATCGGCATTGTCTACTCCTTAGAGTTCAGTTTCAGCACGGGACAATATAAAACATAAATCTGACAGTCTATTTAATAATAACAATACATTATTATCTACCGTTTCAACCTTAGCTAAACGAATAACTTGACGTTCGGCTCGCCTTGCGGTCGTACGGGCAATATCCAATGCTGCAGCTCCAAGGCTTTCGCCTGGAATTAAAAAATGCAATAATGCCGGTAATTTAGCATCATACTTGTCAATGGTTTCCTCTATTAGTTTAACGTGCTCATCATTTATGTAATGATTCTGACTATCAACACTTGCTAATTCGGCCATAAGTGACATTAATAATTTTTGCAATTCCAATATTGTTTGTTTTACCTCAACATTTACAACGCTGGATCGTGCCAATCCTAATGCAGAATTAATTTCATCAACATTACCATAGGCCTCAACACGTAAATTATCTTTGTCAACTCTTTGACCGGTTAATAATCCTGTTGTTCCTTTATCACCGGTTTTGGTGTAAATTTTCATCTTTTCACCCCTTTTAAATAACACATCACAATTTAATTAACAATTTCACTCTTTGTAAAAAAATTATTAATTTCCCGTTCAGCACTGTTTTCACTGTCTGAACCATGAATAATGTTATTAGCAACATTCAGAGCATAATCGCCTCTAATCGTACCAGGTGCAGAATTTAAAGGATCTGTTGCCCCCATCATACTCCTGACAGCTTTTACCGCGTTTTCTCCACTTACGACCATGGCAACTATCGGCCCTGATGTTATAAAACTTACCAACTCATCAAAAAATGATTTACCTTGATGTTCAGCGTAATGGGATTTAGCTTGTTCAACCGACATTTTGAACATCTTTAATGCGGAAATTTTTAATCCTCTTTTTTCAAACCTTGAAATTATTTCTCCTGTTAATCCTTTTGCTACGCCATCTGGCTTAACTAATACTAAAGTTTGCTGCATATTTTATTCTTCTCCTTTAATTTAAAATTTTATACAAAATTACTTTTATAAATTAAGTAACAGCACTATATCAAGATTGTATCAACTCCTTATATTTATTATGATTTATGTTTTCACAAATTTTAACAAGTAAGTTGATGGCTGCATGATAATCATTACGATGAATAATACTGTTGTGACTATGGATATATCTGGTTGGTATGCTTAGAACTAAACTAGGAACACCATGCTTATGCAAATGTATGCGGCCGGCATCCGTGCCGCCACCTTCAGTAAACTCCAATTGATAAGGAATACGAAACTTTTCAGCTATATCAATGACAAAATTGCGTAATGCGGTAAATGGAATCATACTAGAATCATAAACTGAAATTGCAACACCTTTTCCCAGCTTACTTGCAGCCATATCATCAGTTATGCCCGGCGTATCTCCAGCCACACAAGTATCAATTATCAACGCAATATCAGGATTAATAACACTAGCACTGGTCTGAGCACCTCGTAATCCCACCTCTTCCTGTACAGTTCCAACTCCATACACCGTATTGGGGTGTTCACCTTCAGCAAGTTGTTCGATTACTTCAGCCATAATTGCACAACCGATCCGGTTATCCCAGGCCTTTGCTAACAACAAGTTGGGATTGGCCATAACTGTAAAAGAAGAATCCGGTGTTATAGAATCTCCTGGACGGACTCCAAATACTTCCTTTGCTTCTTTTTCATCGGCAGCACCAATATCGATATACATTTCCTGTTTCATGACCATCTTCTTGCGGTCTTCCGCTGAAAGAACATGGGGAGGTTTACTGCCGATAACTCCTGGTAGATCTCCTTTGGCGGTATTCACCAAAACTCTTTGACCCAACATAACATGTTCCCACCAACCGCCGATAGTCGCGAATTTTAGGAAGCCTTCCTTGGTTATATGTTTTACAAGGAACCCAATTTCATCCATGTGACTGGCGATCATTATCTTCGGATTTGCGGCCTGACCTTGTTTCGAAAAAATAACACTGCCTAGATTATCATGTGAAACAGTTGCGAATTGCTCTAATCTATCTGCCAGTAATTTTTTAACTCTTGTTTCGAATCCAGACACACCGGCAACCTCTGAGATGTTTTTCAACCATAATAACTCTTTTTCCATAGCAATGCCTCCTAATGATCATTTGCCATAATATTATTATATATTATTCCAAGGTATAGAGCAAAAATCCGTTGAAATTATTCTTTCTTATGAACTAACACTTCAATAATTGCAAATAGTCGTTATAATTTTAACAAAATACAATTAATTGTCAAATTAAATAACATCAAGACGGGAATAATCTTCCCATAGGTACTAAACTAAGGAAATCAAAATAAGGGCCTAACCCTCTCATAAGCGGTTAGGCCCTTAAATCTACGTTCTGTACCCAGCTAACTCCCGTAAGCGCTGAATACGTTGTGATGTTGTCGGATGTGTGCTGAATAAACTAACTGTCCAATCACTAACATTCGAAAACGGATTAATAATAAATAAGTGTGAAGTGGCTGGGGTCGCTTCGGGCAATACCCTATTTTGCGCGTAATATTCTATTTTCTCTAAAGCCGAGGCCAACGCCAATGGTTTACCGGATATTTTAGCAGCACTTTCATCAGCTAAATATTCACGGGATCGAGAAATGCCTAATTGGATCAGCAAGGCTGCGACCGGTGCTAAGATCACCAAAAATAACAGCCCAACAATACCGCCTCCATCGTCATCCTCATTGCGGCCGAAACCACCAAAAATCGCCCCCCAACGGGCTATATGCGCAATCATGGTAATTACACCAGCAAGAGTTGCAACTATGGTACTTATTAAAGTATCGCGATTTTTGACATGCGAAAGTTCGTGAGCCAATACTCCTTCTAATTCTTCCGTACTTAATGCTCGCATAATACCACTGGTTACTGCAATTGCCGAGTGTTCAGGATCCCTGCCGGTAGCAAAAGCATTAGGAACATCTGTTGGTATTATGTAGACCTTAGGCATCGGCAATTTTGCTTTTTGGGCCAATTGAGACACAGTCCGAATTAAATCGGGATTTTGTTGTAGTGAAACTTCTTGAGCTCCATACATAGTAAGTACAATTTTATCGCTATACCAATAACTAAAGAAATTCATTAGAATCGATATAAACAGCATAATCGTCATACCTTGTGAACCACCAATCAAATGACCAACAAATAACAGTAAGCCGGTCATTGATGCCAATAGCAACGTAGTCTTAAGACTATTCATAATACACCTCCGTGTAATTTCCATTAACTGTAGACAGACTACTTATTTAAGTATATTAGAAATCACACTATTAGACAACATTCATTTTCGAGGTAAAAACCGTCTAAATGCTTTATTATCTTAACATTTCTCACCATTTTGCACTCTGTCTTTCACTGCCGCCAGCATATTTTGACTATTTTCCCGAACCTTTTTCTTAAGTATTGGGTTTAATAATCCGGCAATCATCGGAATACCAAACTCAAAGTCAACAGTTAATTTAATTTGTGTTCCATCATTAACTGGAGTCAAAATCCATTCTCCTTGGAATCTTTTTAGATCACCATCAATTTGGTTATATGTAATATGCATATTTTCATCATCAAAAACATCTTGTTCTGTCCACTTTATTGTTCTTCCATCAACATTCGATTCCCATTTAGTAATAGTCATATTCTCTTTACGTTCTATTACTTCAACACTAACTAGATCATTCATAAACTGCGGATACTTTTCCATATCCTTTAAAATCGGGTAAATAGCTTCTCGTCCTGCTCTAATGAATTCTTCAACCTCTACATATGGCATTTTAAATCCTCCTTATAAATCTTCAACAATTTGATTAGCATTTGATAAGGCTTTGTCAAATGCATTCAAAACATAATCAACCTGCTCCGGTGAAATTACCAACGGCGGCTCAATCCTAATTACCTTGGGATTATTTAAAGTATATGCAACCAATACCCCTTGAGCAATCAATTCCGACATTAAAAAGCCGCCTATACCTTCTTTCTTTAGTTCTATCCCAATCATCAGACCTTTTCCTCTTACATTACTTACGACTGCTGAGAATCTATCCTTCAGTTGGTTCAAGCCGTTCATGAATCGTAACCCCAATACCTCGGCATTAGCAACCAGTGACTCAGATTTAATTACGTTTATTGCCGCAATCGCCGCCGCACATGCTAACGGATTGCCGCCAAAAGTTGAAGTATGTAAAAAAGGACTTTCAATTAATTTATTCCAAACTTTTGGACGGGCGGTAAATGCGCCTATCGGCATGACCCCGCCGCCTAATGCTTTAGCAGTTGTTATGATATCTGGTACTACATTATAATGATCTATTGCAAACATCTTACCTGTCCTGCCAAGTCCGGTCTGAACTTCATCGCAAATAAGTAAAACGTCCTTCTCATCACACAGACTTCGTACTTGTGGAAGATAATCATCAGGCGGAACAATAATGCCGCCTTCACCTTGGATCGGTTCAACGATAATCGCTGCAGTATCGCTGTTAATGGCATTGCTTAACGATTCAATATTACCGAACTCAACATGCTGAAATCCTTGCAGCAGCGGCTGAAATGGTTCACGGAACAAATCACGCCCCGTAGCGCTTAATGCCCCTAATGTTTTTCCATGAAATGAATTATTCATAGAAATTATGTTATGTTTTCCACTGTGCAACCGCGCCAGCTTTATTGCACCTTCAACAGCTTCTGTCCCACTATTAACAAAAAAACTATATTGTAAGTCACCTGGGGTAATTTCAGCCAATATTTCCGCAAGGTCGGCCATAGGCTTATCAAATAATACTTTACTAGACATTGGCATCATATCTAATTGAATTTTTACTGCATCAACCACCTTGGGATGACGGTGGCCTAAACTAAATATGCCATATCCGCCTAAACAGTCAATATAATCTTTTCCTTCAATATCAGTGATCAATGCTCCTTGGGCAGCCCATTCCACCGTTGACAAACCCATAAACCGAAATAATTTTGCAACTGCAGGATTAATATATTTTTCATATTTTTCAATGGTTTCATCAATTATTAATTTTGTTTCCATAATTTCATCTCCTTTTTTCTATATTTTACTTAATTATTCTCCTTAATATGTCTTTTTCCTGTAATTTTTAATTTAATTTACATTTCCTGGAAATATTATTTGGGTTTATTTAATTTAAATACCTTTTAGAATAAAAATTGATCATTTTTGTATGTACAATAAGTCTTTGTTGCAGGACTTTTTCCTTGTAAAAGGAAAATATAGTACAGAATAATTAATAGGATGTGACTTTATGACAGATCAAGCAATGATTATCGGTTTTGGTGTCGCTATGTTATTTTATTTTATGTTTATGATTGTCTTGTATGTTTTTGGCTGCTATGTATTGTATCGTATTGGGAAAAAATTCAATGTTGGAACCTTCGGTCTTTATCTAATACCAATTTATAATATTGTATTGCTTCTTCGTTGTATTAAAGCAAATGAATGGTATGTATTAGGGTTTTTTATTCCCTTTGTGAATATTGCCTTAACAGTTTATTTATTTGGCAATATTGCTCAGCGGCTTGGTAAGGATTTTTGGTTATATGGCATACTAACCTTATTATTTGGTGGAATACCGCTTCTATTTTTGGCATTTGATAGTTCGATCCCGGTTAATGATTCAAATTATGAGTTTGTAGCCGCAACTCAGCCGCCAAACCCACCACAAAATTATAATCCTGTTATTGCGGTTCCACCAACTCCTCCCAATTACTTGCCGGAAACAAATCAAGGTGTATATAAAGCTACACCCGACCTCACCAATAGTTCAAATATCATATTATCTTTTTTAACCGGTGAATATGTTGGAAATCAAATTGAATTACCGGCAAATGGCTTGATCATCGGGCGTGACCCTCAACAGGCTGGATTAATTGTCAATAGTCCCGAAATTTCAAGAGCTCACTTGAGAATAATGCCTGATAATACCGAACTTGACTGTGTATTATTAGAAGATTTAAATTCGGCCAACGGAACATTCATTCAAAGAGCGAATTCTTTGACAAGCGACTATTGGGAAAAAATTACTATTGTACGTATGCCGATCAACCAGATTAAGAAAGTTATGTTAGCCGAACAAGTTATCGAATTTGCAATTATAAGTAGCAAATAACAGTCTCAGAATAAAATTTTTTAAGCGAGGTGACTGCAATGATTCCAACATTTAATAATTTTTTAAAAACTGTAGACCATCGAATATTGGTCTCATCTGCCATCATGCTCTCTTTCTTATTACTGCATAAAATATTCGCAAGATATATATTGTCCTTACTCAATCAACTCACCGGTAAAACCAAGTCTTCCTTTGATGATAGATTGTTATACGCTTTTGAAAAACCAATGAAATATTTTATTCTTATCTTAGGTATATACCTATCCGTAATAGCATTACCATACTTTTCGACGGAAAACATCTTTATTTCACGCTTATTTCGCTCAGCAATTATAATGTTATTAGCGTGGGGCATTTACAATATTGAAGGCGAATGTTCAACATTTGAATCTTTAACAGCTAAATTGGGAATACAATTCAATGAAATTCTCGCGCCGTTACTATCAAAAACTCTTAAACTTATTACAGTTTTGTTAGCAATTACAATTATAGCACAGGAATGGAGATATGATATTGATGGATTTATTGCCGGCTTAGGATTAGGAGGATTAGCTTTTGCTCTGGCCGCCAAAGATTCTTTAGCAAACTTTTTTGGCGGCATAGTAATTATCCTAGACAAACCATTTACAATTGGTGATTGGATAGAAACCGCCCATGGCGAAGGCGTCGTTGAAGAAGTATCATTTCGTAGTACTAAAATACGTACATTCGCTCAAAGCATGGTAATTATACCAAACTCAATATTAGCTAATACGTCAATAACTAACTGGTCTAAAATGGGTAAACGACGTCTTACGTTTAGTTTAGGTGTAACTTATTCTACTACTAAAGAACAATTACAAAACTGCGTATCTTTAATTAGACAAATGTTGACCGGTCATCCGGAGATCCACCCCGACACAATATTTGTCAAACTTGATAAATTTAATTCCAGCAGTATTGATATCTTTATCTACTGTTTCACCAGAACAACCATTTGGGAAGAATTTCTAAACGTTAAGCAAGATATAAACTTTAAGATTCTTGATATTCTAAACCAAGAAAATGTTTCAATAGCATTACCTTCTACCAGCGTGTATATTGAAAATCAAAATAACGACGATAAATCATCTTGATTTATCGTCGTTATTTTATCATTAAGTTTACTTACTCCCGTCCATGCGTATAGTGCGGTAATACCATTGGTGATACTCGATTAGTTATAATTCCGCTTAGTTCCAGATATTTATTATACTTTTTGACATGATCCAGATTAAGTTTTTTCACTTTGATACCTTTACTCTTGGCTCCGGCATGTTCGCCTGCGCGCCGCCCAAATACAAGAATATCTAGCAGTGAGTTACCCATTAATCTATTTCGCCCATGTATACCGCCGGCAGCTTCGCCAGCCACATAGAGATTCTCGACTTTTGTTTGGCCGTGTTCATCAATTAACAATCCACCGTTTTGATAATGTAGAGTCGGATATACCAATATCGGCTCCTTTCTCATGTCTATATCGAATTTTGCGTACATCCTCAACATTCCGGGCAGCCTTTTTTCAATCGTTCCTTCGCCATGAATAATTTCAATCAACGGAGTATCCAGCCAAACGCCCTTTACTCCGGTAGGAGTTTCAATACCTTTATTCCTTCCCTGGATTTCTCTAATTATTGCTGATGCTTCTACATCTCTTGTTTCCAGATGAAAAACAAATTGTTCACCGTCAATATTTAACGGAGTTGCTCCTAAACTACGAACCTTTTCCGTAACAAGTGCGCCGAAAATCTGAGGTGGATAGGCAACTCCTGTAGGATGATATTGAATTGTATCGGCAAAGGCCAATTCGGCACCAGCCCGATAGCCCATTACCAGTCCATCAGCTGTTGCACCATAATGATTGGAAGTAGGAAATCCTTGATAATGAAGTCTACCGGCACCACCGGTTGCAATAATAACAGTTTTTGCTCTGGCAATTAAATATTCCTGTGTTTCTAAATTACACAATACAGCACCGGCAGCCCTGTTATCTTCATCTAGCAAAATATCTACAGCTGGCGAAAACTCCACAACATCAATACCTTGATTCTGAACTTCATCTCTTAACACCCGCATAATTTCTGCCCCGGTATAATCAGCCGCCGCATGCATTCTTTTGCGAGAGGTACCGCCGCCATGTGTCGTAACCATAGTACCATCTTGATCTTTATCAAACAATACGCCTAAGTCATTTAACCATTTGATTACACCCGGAGCGTCCTTAACAAGTGCGGCGGCTAATTCCGGTACGTTCGTGTAATGTCCTCCACCCATTACGTCCAGATAATGTTGTGCCGGTGAATCGTTCGGCTTATCGGCAGCCTGAATGCCGCCTTCGGCCATCATCGTATTAGCATCGCCAAATCGCAGTTTAGTGGCAATCAATACTTTAACTCCTTGGCCAAAAGCCTCTAAAGCAGCTGCAGCTCCTGCCCCACCGCCACCGATAATTAATACATCAACATCATAATCTATCTTACTTAAATCCAGTTCAATATTTTCCAACCTGCTTTTTGCTTCAATAAGATCAGCTAGTTCAATAGGTACTTTACAACCTTTATTTACTCCTAATGCTAAGCACCGGAAGCCACTATCACGGTAATCCGGGTGATATTCCTGCAGTACTTGTTGCCGCTCATCAGGATTCATTCTGGGAAATTGGATACCAACCCGTTTAGTACGAGTGGCCTCAACTTTTTTTATTAATTCACGCATTTGTGCTGTATACATATTCATACCTCCAGCTTAAAAACTTGACCGTTTCACCAAACAATTGTTCTTTTATTTTTCAATATCTCTTAGATTGTACAACTCTTTTATTTCATCTATATCTTTCTGCATTAGCTCTTGTAGAGGTAGATCATGCTTATGTTCATTGATTTCTTTCACTCTGGTCTGCAAGTGTTCAGTTTTAGGTGCCAGATATTTACCGGTTAGTCGGCGAGCTAGCAATCCTACTTGATAATGGGTTATATTAGCGGGACACCGTGAAGCACAGATTCCACACATCACACAATCAAAAGACTCATGGGCACATTTTTCTAAATCACCCCGTTGGGCATAAGCAATATATTGCATTACATTAAGACCTTGCGGGCATCCCTTAGTACATGAATTACAGCCAACACAACTATAAATTTCGGGATAAAGTTGCATCATGGTATCAGCATTCGGTTCTAATTCTTCCAAGTCGTACTGTCTCTTATCACCAGGGAAAAAAGGTAATTGGGTTAAATACATGCCATCTTGTACTTTTGTTTGACAAGCCAAACACACTTTTAATTCCTTCTCACCTTTAATTCTATAGATTGTTGCACAGGCACCGCAAAAACCGGACCGACAACCGCAGCCTCTAACTAATTGGTACCCTGCATATTCCATTGAGTCCATAATTGTCAGACTTTCCGGTACACTATACTTTTTTCCTAATATATATATATCGACCATTTGATCCTGAGACATTCCGTTTCCTCCTCCTTATGTCTGCTTTACATATTTGAATTAAATCAGTATTCATCAGGTAATTGCTGCAATTCATCACATCTAAACACCGGACCGTCTTTGCAAACGTATTTATCGCCAATATTACAGCGTCCGCATTTACCCACGCCACATTTCATCTTAAGCTCCAGTGTAGTATAAATTTGTTCGCGCTTAAATCCAACTTGTTCTAACGCTTGCAACCCTAATTTGATCATAATCGGCGGTCCGCAAACTAAAGCAACTTTGTTGTTAGCTAATCCTAGTTCTTTGATATAGGAAGGAACAAAACCGACGTGTCCGCTCCAGCCATCAACTGCTCTGTCGACAGTCAAATGAACTTTAGTGTTAATCTGCTTAGGCCAGAAATTCATTATATCTTCTTGATGCACGAGATCTTCCGGACTTCGCGCCCCATAAATAATATCTACCGTTCCATAGTCCCGGCGATTATCCATGATATAGTTAATAACGGAACGTAACGGAGCTAATCCAATTCCACCGGCAATAAACAGTAAATCTCTTCCACGCAGCACGTCATTTACCGGAAAATGATTACCATATGGTCCTCTTATTCCTACTTCACTGCCAATCTCCATACTATGTAAGCATTCAGTGACCGAACCGCACTTCTTAATACTAAACTCCAAGAACCTTTGTTCAGTGGGGGAGGAAGTAATAGAAAAAATTGCTTCGCCGATAGGTGGAATAGAGATCATTGCACATTGACCAGGCAGGAAGTCAAATGACTTACCTCCTGCCGGTGTTATAATTCGAAAAGTAGCAACATCCGCAGTTTCTTTTCTTATACTATCAATGACCGCAACTTGCGGTATAAGTGAATCTACATTCTTTTGACAGTTGCAGCTCATTTTTAATCACCGCCTAATTTTTTTATAACTTTTACAATATTCATATTAACGGGACATTTTTCAACACATCTGCCGCACCCTACACAAGCATAAACTCCATTATTATTTAAAAAATAAACGAGCTTATGCATAAATCGCTGTCTAAACCTCTCAGTTTGGGTTTTACGGGGATTACCATGAGCCATTCTCGTAAAATCAGAATACATGCATGAATCCCAACACCGGAATCGTTCGCCATTTCTCTCAGCACCAAAATCCTGAATATCAAAGCAATGGCATGTCGGGCAAACAAAAGTACATACTCCGCACCCCAAACAACTCTTACTTAGCTCTTCCCATACTTTGGATTCAAACATTTCCTTCATATTATTAGAAATTATTTCCAGGTCTAGGTCAACCCAAGGCAACTGTGCCAATTTTTCACGAATACTCTGTTGCAACCGTTCCAATGCAATTATTTCATGTTCTGATGTATCCTGCAAAATATTATCTAAAATACCGGTTAATTTCTTACCTTTTTCTGATTTCGGCTGCCATAGTATTGACTCACCAATATCCCAAGCAGCAATATCAGTTCCGAGTACCGGATTATCTGCAGCTATGCCAAATGAACTACAGAAGCAGGTTTCTTCCGGTTCCGAACATGCTAATGAAATGATGATTCCATTTGTACGTCTTTCTTCATAAAAGCGATCGATCGGTTCTTGCAGAAATACCTTGTCTAGTATTGAATAACTGGCTGCATCACATGGTCGCATACCAAAAACTACATATTTATCATTCTTTCCGCCAACACTTTCAAAACACAACCTCTTATTCACTGTACGGAACTTTAAATATGTTTCCGTCGGAGGGAAAATGATATTTTTGGGGGATAGATCTGTTTTTAACCGGTCAATATTAACATTCTCACCCTGTTTCCAGGGCATGAAGTTAACCTTTCCGTCTTGTTCCAACGGCAAATACAGTTCAAAATGTTCACTTATGGTCTGCCACAATCGTTCCAAATCGCGTTTATACACCTGTTTCATTTCTTTCCCCCCTGTTTAGACCCATCAAAAGGATCGAAATCATCTACTTTATAAGTCCCAAGAGGGGGCGACTTAGCAATATCTGTGTCAGCTGTATAATCTCCATATAATTGATTTATATCTTTAATAATCTTCCGGTTTAGTTTTTCCAATGGTATGCCTACCGGACATACTCGGCTGCACTCCCCACAATCTACACATCGTCCGGCAACATGATATGCCCGGATAATGTGAAAAAACTGCTGTTCACAGTCTGCATCAGCCTTACTCGACACCCCGGCAGCAATATTATCAAAAACACAAGTTTCACAACTGCACAGCGGACAAATATTACGACAAGCATAACACTTTATACATTTCGAAAATTGTTTGGTCCAATAATCATATCTTGCTTCCAACGGCATTTTCTCTATTTCCGTGACATCGGGAAAATACTGTTCTTCATCAGTCCGTGTTACAGCATCACTTAGCATATATTTACTGACAACCGGATTAGGACAACGGCAGTTTAGGCATTTATCATAATCAAAACTACGGCCTATATATTCTTTTACCCCCTCCTTGGTAATAAAAACAATTTTGTCCCCCGTTCTCTCAACTTTTAACAATCCTTTATTCAGACCCGCATGCTTAACTTTTTGCGGGTCAATCATTCCAGGGCAAGGCAAGCCAAAGATCACAACCCGCTCAGAATCTATTCGGTTATCAATTACAAGCTGATTAAAAGCCAGCGAATCACAACCTTTTAAAAATACACCAATTCTTAAGTTCTTTTTTAATTCTGTTATAAGATATTTGCTTAGATTATTAACGCAAAACGCGTCCCATATCAATTCGGCAGTCTCATTAATATCATTAATAACAACTGGATATGAATCATACCATTCATCACCTTTTTTCCAACCCAATATTACGTCTACTTCTCCATTAGCCAAAGTTTGAAGTGCTATTTGCTGCATTCTTACTGTTGTCTTATCCATCTGCCATCCCTCAGCTTTCTGCTTGGACCAAGTTTATTAATACTGTCGAGCATTTCATTCATGACCGTAGCAAACTTATTGCCTTCAGCTGCTGATATCCATTCAATTTTAAACTTCTCACGCTCGATACCTACATATTCAAGCAAATTTGCAAACAAAGTAAACCGGCGTCTGGTAAAATAATTACCTGTTGAATAATGACAGTCTCCCGGATGGCAACCGGCAATAATTACTCCGTCAGCACCCCGTTGAAAAGCGCGTAAGACAAAATTGGGACTAACTCGGCAAGAACATGGCACCTTAATAATCTTAATATTGGCTGGATAATTCAACCTGCTTGTACCGGCTAGATCAGCTCCGGCATAACTACACCAATTACAGCAAAAGGCAACAATAAGCGGTTCAAATTGTTGCTTACTTGATATTGCCTTTTCCTCCAGCTTTAATGACATAATGCATCTACCTCCGCCGTAATCTGTTTGTTAGTAAATCCTTTAAGATCAATAGCACCCGGACGGCAAGCAACTGTACAGCCACCACAACCTTGACAAAGTGCTTCATTAACCTTAGCAACGATTCGTTTGCTGGTTATTCCGTGATTATTAGTAGCTAATTCTTTAGCTGCTATTGCATCATAAGGACATATTTTTAAACAGGATAAACATCCATTGCAAAGATCTTCATTGACAACTGAAACACAAGGGTTACTGACAAGTTTGCGCTTGCTTAATAAGCCGATAACTTTCGCTGCTGCTGCACCGGCCTGTGCAACTGTCTCTGGAATATCTTTCGGTCCTTGACAAGCACCGGCTAAATAGATGCCGGCCGAATGAGTTTCAACCGGGCGTAATTTAGGGTGGGCTTCGGTAAAAAAATTGTTAGTATCGGTACTTATAGCAAGTTTTCTACCAAGTACTTCTGCATCTGGTTTTGCTTGGGCTGCTGCTGCTAAGACCACCATATCAGCTTCAATTTTAAGTGTATCTCCGGTAAAGCTGTCTACTCCATGAACTATCAGTTTATCGCCAGCAGGAAATATCTTGCCGACCATTCCTTTAATATAGTTAACGCCATATTCCTCAACAGCCCGGCGTTGAAATTCATCAAAGTTTTTGCCGGGAGTACGAACATCAATATAGAAGACATATACCTCAATATCAGGATATTTATCTTTAATCAACATTGCCTGCTTGGCGGTATACATACAACAAATCTTTGAACAATATGATTTACCCCGTGAGGAAACATCTCTCGACCCAACGCATTGAATAAATACGACCTTTTCCGGACGTTTGTTGTTTGATGGCCGAATAAATTTTCCGGCAGTTGGCCCTGCGGCATTGGTTAATCTTTCAAACTCCAGTGACGTCAATACATCAGGATGATTTTGATACTGGTATTCACCAAATTTATCAAGATCAATAATATCAAAGCCAGTAGCTACGACAACGGCCCCATATTTTTTGGTAACGAGTACATCTTCTTGTCCAAATTCAATTGCTCCCGCCGGACACAATTTTTCACATATACCGCATTTGCCGGTATTAAACTTTAGACAATGCTCCCTATCGATAACCGGAACATTAGGAACAGCTTGAGGAAACGGAGTATAAATTGCGCCTCTGGTTCTTAATCCCTCGTCAAATTCGCTTTTGGATTTTCTGGAAGGGCACTTTTCCGTACATATACCACAGCCTGTGCACTTTTCCAAATTTACACTTCGCGCTTTTTGCTTAATTGTAACTTCAAAGTTACCGACGAAACCGTTTACCGATTCTATTTCACTATAAGTATAAAGATTTATATTGGGATGTGAGGCAACGTCAACCATCTTGGGCGTTAAAATACAAGCCGAGCAATCCAATGTCGGGAAAGTTTTATCGATCTGAGCCATTTTTCCGCCAATACTTGGTGATTTTTCAATAACATCTACCTGATATCCGGCTTCGGCAATGTCGAGTGCAGTCTGGATTCCGGCTATGCCGCCACCAATTACCAATGCCCTATTTTCAACATCAATTTCCTTTGCAATTAGTTCAGTGTTTAAAGAGGCTTTAGCTACCGCAGCGCGGATAAGAGCAATCGCCTTTTTAGTTGCTTCTTCCTTATTTTTATGTACCCAGGAACAGTGTTCCCTTATATTGGCGACTTCTACTAAATATGGATTAAGCCCAGCTGCCTTTGCAGCTTTACGAAAAGTATTTTCATGCATTCGCGGTGAACATGAAGCGATAATAACTCTTTCCAATTGCCATTCTTTAATGGCAGTTTTCACTAAATTCTGACCAACTTCAGAACACATGTATTGATAATCTTTAACATAAACTATCCCTGACATTTCAGAAACTGCTTGTACTACTTGCTCTATATCAACTGTACCGGCTATATTCGTGCCGCACCAACAAACAAAAGCTCCAATCCTAGGCAATTTTACTCCTCCTCCTAACTAAACTTCTGGTAGATATGATTATTGTCACGATTATCGTTAAATTATCTATTATATTTACGAAACCCACTCACCAAAACCTGTTGCGGCATTTTGTCATCAATTATTCCTGGCACATCATCTGGTTTAAATTTACTCTTGCCTGGTTGCCTAATTATCGTTAGTCTAATTGCTTCTATTAATCTAGCAATATCAATATTCCTTGGACACCGCTCTGTGCAGACGAAACAAGAAGCACAATTCCATATCGATTTGCTGTGAAAGATTTTCTCCACTTGGCCAAGTTGTAGCAACCTTATAATTTCATGCGGTAGAATATCCATTCTGGCACTTGCTGGGCAACCGGCTGAGCATTTTGTACATTGTATACATTTGTTGATATTAACACCACTTATTTCGCGAATATATTGCAATTGAGATTGTTTATTGTTGGGAGTGATTTTGACCCTTATCATTACTTAACCCCTTTCAACTTATTATTTTATTGCCAGGGCTTCGGCCAATAACTCGGTAAAATATACAATGCGCACCTTGGTGTTTGTTCCGAGTTCTTTTTCCAGATTATATTTACATAATGGACAAGCAGTTAAAATTTCTTCAACTTCTAGCCCTATTGCCGAATTAATTATATTAGCTGCCATCTCGTTAGCTTCCTGATCGTTGACAGTTAGATAACCTCCGCAACATTCAGTCCGAAACGGATATTTTACAGCGGTTGCTCCTAATGCTGTAATAAAATCTTCTAATATTGACGGGTTTTCCGCATCATCAAAATTCATGACGTTACTTGGCCGAAGTAGTAAACATCCGTAATATGCTCCGATTTTGCGACCGGTTAGCGGCATTCTTACTTGTTCGGCAAGTTTGGAAAAACCAACATCATCTCTCAGCAATTCTAAATAATGAAGAACTTTTGCTTCACCGTTATAATTTTTTGGCAACTGCAAATAATTATTAACTCGTTTACGAACAAATTCATTCGAATACATATCAGCATTTACTCTTTTTATTACATGATGGCATGCTGCGCATAGCGTAATTAGCTTTTCACCTTTACTATGGGCAGCAGCTAGACTTCTTACTGCTGATAATTTACCGGCAATTTCGTCTTCGGCAAGCGGATATACCGCTCCACAACATTGCCAGTCTTGCTGCTCTGCTAATTCAATACCTAATACTTGAGCTGAAATAAGGGCGAATCTTTCGAGGTCTTGCGCTTTTGTCTTTAACGTACACCCTGGATAATAGCTATACATCATCTTCGCTTGTCTAGAATTGATATTTCAAATCCAGACTTACCTCCTCTTAATAATATATTAAATTTCCATAAAACCACCAGCGCCAGTATGTAGAACCACATATTCCGAAATTCGAATCGTACAAGTAAGTGAAAAAATGCACATAGTTTGTAAAAAAAATTAACTCAAAATCATATATTCAACATCAAAATTAATCATCCTTTATTTTTAGGCCACAAAATAATAAATATATTTTGCTCCTAGTTTCTTAGTCCTTCTTAGGATTTTTTATTATAGACGGAGCTCCCCCGTATCTTTGCGCAGTAAAGGTATTGATCATTTTGTCGCCAACTTTGCCGGCCATAGCTCCGCCACCGGTGATTGTTGAAAAAGTGGCATAATTCGGCCAACGTATCCCATATATGGCCAGAATAATGTCTACGATAGTCCCAAGTATAAATAGCATAAAAGCAGAAGCAATAATTAACCGTGTCAAACTCGGCTCATTTTGTTCATATAACAATCCAAATAAAAAATTCTTCACCTTTGCCCACACTTTTAACACCATCCCTTATACCATATCGCTATTATTACTATGTTGAAAAAATTAAGCATAATACTTGATCATACAAAAAGGACAGACCAGTTAGTCTATCCCTTTAAATAAAAAAAAGTCCGCATTTTGGCGAACTATTATTATTAAAATACTTGGTCGGAGCGACACGACTTGAACGTGCGGCCTCTACCACCCCAAGGTAGCGCTCTACCAAGCTGAGCTACGCCCCGACTGACAAAGTTTATTGTACAATTATTTAGAATAATTGTCAAGAAATAAGTTCCACCCCGGTAGTATCGATATTAAGAACAATATATCTGGAATCAATATCAAATTTTTTAAAACAATCAACCATAGCTTGACCTATTCTGTCTTCATCTTGCAAAGTATAAGCCATTAAGGTAGAACCTGAGCCGCTAATGGCCGCTCCAATAGCACCTGCAGCACGGGCAGCTTCAAAAACTGAATACATTCCCGGAATTAAAGTCTGTCGATAAGGCTGATGAAGTTTATCGCGCAATGCCTCACCTAATAATTCAAATTTATTCTGACATAAACAGCCTACAAGTAAAGCAGTCCTGCTGATATTATAAACAGCATCACCAACTAAAACAGATTTTGGCATTACCTCACGGGCTTTCTTGGTCGCAATAGTAAATTCCGGAATTACAGCAACTAATTTTAGCAAATTAGAAGTTTCGATACACATCGAACTAGCTTTTCCCTTTTCGGAATAACTAATAGTTATACCGCCGTACAGTGCCGGAGCTACATTATCCGGATGTCCTTCAAATTCTACAGCTAAATTAAGCAAGTCTGACTTAGATAATTTATTCCCGGTTACAGCATTGCCGGCAGCTAAGCCAGCAACTACTGCGGCAGCACTGCTACCCAAGCCTCTTGATAAAGGGATTTCATTATGCATAATGACTTGTAGGCCATAATTAGAAACTCCAGTTAAATCAAGCACTCTTTTCATTGCGGCTACAGCTAGGTTCTTATCACTTTTCGGTAAAAACCCACTGCCTTCACCATAAACATCCAGCTTAATACCACTTGAACCGGGAATATAGATTAGTTCAAGCGTATTGTATAATGTACAGGCAATACCAATACAATCGAAGCCCGGACCGCAATTTGCCGTCGTAGCCGGGACTTTAATCTTAACATGTCTCAACATATATAACCTCACTTAATATCTTCTTCAACGCGGATAACACTGCAAATTTCTGCAACAATAGACATACTGCGTAAAATATTGATTGCCAATTGCATGTTTACTTCAGATACCCGATAGGTAATTAAGACCAGCTCGGCAAATTGATTAACTTTACGCTTTTGAACAACAGTATGCAGGCTGACTTGTTGGGCACCAAATGCTGATGCAATTGCAGCCAATACACCTGGCTGATCGGCAACCAAAAGCCGCATATAATATGGCGATTCAGTCTTCTCCATGGGGAAAACCGGTTTATGCGCAAAACAAGTACAGAGTATTCTGCTGGCAGCATGATGCTGAATATTTCTTGCAATATCGATGATATCACCTACCACAGCACTTGCAGTTGGTAATTTTCCGGCACCCCGGCCATAGAACATGGTTTCGCCAACTGCGTCACCTTTCACATAAATAGCATTAAAAACATCTTGAACCGCAGTTAGCGGATGATGACAAGGCAACATTGCCGGATGAACCCGAACATTTACAGCTAATCCATCGTTTTGCTGATACTCTTTAGCTATTGCTAACAGTTTTATTGCATAACCAAACTCTTTAGCATATTCAATATCTTCAAGCGAAATATTTGTAATTCCCTCAACATACACATCATCCAGATTAATTCGGGTGCCAAAAGCAATTGAAGCTAAAATTGCAATTTTTCTGGCTGCATCCCAGCCGCCAACGTCCGCTGTCGGGTCTGCCTCAGCATATCCCTGAGCCTGTGCCTGAGCTAACACGGTAGCAAAATCTATATGCTCTTTCGCCATTTTAGAGAGCATATAATTAGTTGTGCCGTTAACGATGCCCATCACTTCACTTATGCGATTAGCGGCTAAGCATTGCTTTAAGGGCCGGATGATGGGAATACCGCCACCAACGCTTCCCTCAAACATAAAGTCCACATTATTTTTGGCAGCAGTATCAAATAACTCTTTACCAAACTCGGCAACAACGTCTTTATTAGCTGTAACAACATGTTTACCATTGCCCAAGGCCGCCAACATATAGGTTAGTGCCGGTTCTTTGCCACCGATTACTTCAACAACTATTTGAATATCAGGATCATTTAATATATCTTGTATATCCGTTGTTAATTCGACATCAATGTCTGCTGTTTCATATTTGCTTTTGTTCCTTACTAATACCTTACTAATTTGGACCGGGCAACCAGTCTTGATTGCAATTTCATCCGCATTATTAGCGATAACCTGCCAGACCCCACTGCCGACAGTACCAAAACCCAACAAACCTATTTTCACTGGACTATTCATCATTCACCTCACGCTTGCCCTAATACTTCTAATCGTTTTACACCATCAACCATCCGGAGCTTATCCAGCAATGCTTCCAGATCAATCGCCAAATCTCTCGTTTCTATAGAGATTGTTGTGTTAGCTACACCTTGGAGAGGAATACCCTGATTTATAGTTAAAATGCTGCCAGAATCATTAGCGATGGTATTTAGTACACGTGATAATACTCCCGGCTTATGCTCAAGTAATATGGCTAATGTAACTATTTTTTCTTTACTTGCCTCATAAAAAGGAAAGACATAATCCTTATATTTATAATAAGCACTACGGCTTAATTCCATCTGCTCAACTGCTTCATTTATCGTACGTGCCTCGCCTCTTTTTAATAATTCCTTTACCTTAATTGTTTTTTTAATGGCTTCGGGCAATATTTCTTCCCTAACCAGATAAAATACTGACTTATCACTTGATTTCATCGGTATATTCCCCCCTAGTATGGCATAAATGGATAATTATCTTCTCATAGTAGACATTATAACATTAATAATAGCAAAATTACAATATATGCACAAAAATAAAGTCAGTCGTATATGACTGACTTTACTTTCTAAAATATTATGCAAATCAAGCCTCCACTACCATCATTAACGATCTTCTGCAAAGTCTCACGCAATTTGGTTTGAGCATTTTCCGGCATTCCGGTAAGTTTGTTTTGAATTCCTTCTCGAACTAAAGCATTTAATGATTTACCGAACAAATTGGTACGCCACAATCGCTCCGGTTCACCTTCAAATTCGCGTAATAGATATTGAATCAATTCTTCGCTTTGCTTTTCCGTACCCAGTATCGGCGAAATTTCCGCCTGAACATCGGTTCGTATTATATGTAGCGATGGGGCCGTAGCTCTTAGTTTTACTCCGAATTTATTTCCGGACCGCATTATCTCCGGTTCTTCCAAAATCATTTCATCTAATTGAGGAGGAACAATACCGTATCCAGTTAACCGCACTTGTTCCATGGCTTTTGCTATTTTATCATATTCACGTTTGGCAACCGACAAATCCTTCATTAAATGCAATAAATGATGTTCACCTTCAATATTAAATCCGGTTAATTCTTCTAATACTTGGTAGAATAACTCAGGTTTCGCAGAAAGTTCGATAATAACGATTCCATTTCCCAGATCCATATCATGTAAAATGGCTTCATCAACAAAATCAAATCCCGACAAGTCATCTATTGCGCTGTCAATATCCCTAATTCTTCTTATGTACTGAAGAACATCACGGACAGCTCCGTCAAATTTCTGGCGCAGCCAATGTTCTGTATCCAATTCTTCAACCCATTTTGGTAAGGATATATTGACTTCTTTAACTGGAAATTCATACAGAACTTCTTGTAAAATTGCATATATGTCATCGTAGTTAAGTTGGGCACAATCGACAGCAATTACCGGTACATCGTATTTTCCTTCTAATTTGGCTACCAGTTCTCTAGTTTCTTTAGAAGTAGGTATATTAGTGTTCAGAATAACCAGAAATGGTTTTTGAATTTCCTTTAACTCATTAATAACCCGCTCTTCAGCTGGAACATAACTTTCCCGTGATAAATCCGTAACACTACCGTCAGTTGTCACCACCAATCCAATAGTTGAATGTTCGGCTATAACTTTTTTTGTTCCAACTTCAGCAGCTTCTTGAAATGGTATTTCCTCATCAAACCAAGGTGTAAGAACCATTCGCGGACCATCATGCTCTTCATAGCCTAAAGCTCCTTCAACTGTGTATCCAACACAATCAACCACCCGTACTCTTACTGAAACATTATCCTTTAGCACAATTTCTACTGCTTCATTTGGAATAAATTTCGGTTCTGTTGTCATAATCGTTTTTCCAGCAGCACTTTGAGGTAATTCATCCTTGGCTCGTTCTTTATCATATGGATTTAAAATATTTGGTAAAACCATCGTTTCCATAAATCTTTTTATAAATGTAGATTTACCGGTACGCACAGGACCGACAACACCTATATATACATCGCCACCGGTACGTTCCGCAATATCTTGAAATAGATCGAATTTCTCCATAACCTCCTTCTACCCCCCCTATTAAAAATTATATAAAATTAGGGCTATCAGCCCTATTGCTTTTCATCATCCCTCCCTTTAAGATAATTCGGCTGAGAAGGAATTGCGCTACCTTCAAAAAAGTACATGAATCACTATAAATATATGACATGCAGCAAAGATTATTACAAAAAAACAACCACAACTATCCGGCGCATTTAGAACATAGATAGATAAAAGATTCTTGAACGAACCAAACTTACTTTATTATAAAAATGCACAAAAAAAAGATTGACCAATCTCACTTACACCAAGTCGATTGGCAATCAATAATAATCGGTTGCAATTGTATTCCCTACTCTATATCGAACATACCTTTTCTTAACTAATATCTAGTGTGATTAATACTGTATACCCAAATATTTGTAAATTAGCATTTAATATCCTATTTCATCTGTACGGGAACGATTCATAAGATCCAAAACTTCATCCCGTGGTGAACTATTTTTATATACTACACGGTATATTGCACTGGTAATAGGCATTTCAACATTCATAATTTGTGACAAATGATACCCGGCATATGTTGAACGAAAACCTTCAACCACCATATGAGTTTGGGTTTGAATGTCCTCAGCAGTTTTACCTTGCGCCAACAACATACCGGCCCAACGATTTCTACTATGTTTACTTGTACAAGTAGCAATTAGATCACCAATACCGGCCAGTCCCGCAAATGTATGAGTATTAGCGTTCATTGCTGTACCTAACCGGCAAATTTCAGCTAAACCTCTGGTCATTAAAGCCGCTTTTGTATTATCACCAAAACCAAGTCCATCGGCTATACCGGCACCTAAAGCAATAATGTTTTTAAGCGCCCCGCAAAGTTCAACACCTATAACATCTGAATTGGTATACGCTCTAAAAAATGATGTCATTAAAGCGGCCTGGACATAAGCAGCTACATCCTCATTATGAGATGCTACAACAGTTGCAGTAGGATATCTTCTACCAACTTCTTCGGCATGATTTGGACCAGACATTACAACTACGCGCTCAGCAATAATCGGTATTTCTTCTTTAATTATTTCCGACATTCGCTTATAACTGCCAAATTCCAAACCTTTAGCAGCAGATACCAAAATTGTCTTACTACACTTGATATATTGCGACAAATTAGCTGCCATTTCTCTAACTGTATGGGATGGTGTTACTAATAAAATGATAGCAGCCGATTCAATTGATTCGCCCAAATCATGAGTGAATTTAACTGATTCAGGCAGCTTGACACCAGGCAGATAGCAATCATTAGTATAGTTCATTTGTAAATTTTTCAATAATTCTTGATTACGAACCCATAAGCAGACCTCATGGGTTTCTCCCAGCATACCGGCAATTGCCGTTCCCCAACTGCCGGCCCCAATTACAGCAATTTTCACCGAACCTTCACTTCTCCTTTTGTTCATTTGATAAACTAAGTTTCCCTGGTTTGATTTTTAATTCCTGCCCTTTAAGCAGTCTCTCGATATTGGGGCGATGTCTTAATATCACAAACGCAGCAGCAAATGAACCAAATAATAATATCTCGAAGCGTTCATTAAATATGTACATTACTATTGGCAGCAATCCCGCCGCTACAATTGAACCTAACGAAACATAACGCGTCGTCACTACAATAAAGGCCCAAACAGCAAATATTACTAAAGTCACCTTAGGAACCAAAATTGATATAACGCCTAAACCGGTTGCTACTCCCCGGCCTCCCTTGAAATTTAGAAAAATTGACCAATTATGTCCTGCAATTGCAGCAATACCGGCAATTAACTGGGCTGTTGGTTCAACAAAGAAAACTTGGGCTAAATAAACTGCTATAATCCCTTTTGCCATATCTGTTAATAAGACCAATAGTGCCGGCCAAGGACCAAGCACCCGAAATACATTAGTAGCGCCAATATTCTTACTGCCAAATTCCCTAATATCGATCCCCTTCAAATACTTACCGATAACAAGTCCGTTAGGTAAGGAACCGATCAAGTAGCAGCCTGCTATCAGGATCGCGTAATTCATGTAATGCCTCCTATTCTTCTTCTTTTCTTCCTCTAAGAACTAAATGTAATGGCGTACCTTCAAAGCCGAAAGCTTCCCGCAATTTATTCTCTAAATATCTAAGATATGAAAAATGCATTATCTCTGGGTCATTGACAAAAAAGACAAAAGTTGGAGGTTTTATATTGGCTTGAGTAACATATAGCACTTTCAACCGTTTCCCCTTTTCCGACGGAGGTGGATTAATATTTACGGCATCGGTCACTAATTGGTTTAAAACATTAGTTGCAATTCTCATCGCATGCTGCTCCGCAACATAATTAACCAATTCCGTAACACGGTGTACTCGTTGTTTGGTGAGCGCAGATATGTATAAAACCGGTGCGTATTGCATAAATGCCAATTCACCGCGAATATTCTCGGTATAACGCAAAGTCGTCTTGCTGTCTTTATCAATTAAGTCCCATTTATTCACAATTATTATGCAGCCTTTACCTGCTTCGTGGGCATAACCGGCAATCTTTTTATCTTGTTCAGTTACACCATCAACCGCATCAAGTACCAGCAACACAATGTCCGCCCGGTCAACTGCCCGCAAAGACCTAATTACACTATATCTCTCAACCGGAAGATCAATTTTTGCTTTACGTCTCATTCCGGCTGTATCAATAAATATATAATACATTCCGTCTTTAAATATCTTAGTATCAATAGCATCTCTGGTAGTTCCGGCAATATCGCTGACAATGGATCGTTCTTCGCCAATCAGTGCATTCACTAATGATGACTTGCCCACATTTGGTCTGCCAATAACCGCAACTTTTATTTCATCTTCATTATTACTTTCTGAATCGAATTTTGGCAGTTTATCAATTACCTGATCTAATAAATCACCCAAATTCATCATGTTAACTGCCGAAATTGCAATAGGTTCACCTAACCCCAAATTATAAAACTCATATACGTCATGAACATTTTTCTGGGAATCAATCTTATTGGCCGCAAGTATGACCGGCTTACGAGTATTACGAAGAACAGTTGCAATTTCTTCATCGGCAGATGTTAAGCCAGCTTTTCCATCCACAATGAATAAAATAACATCAGCTTCATCAATAGCAAGTTGTGCTTGATGCCGAACCAAACTAAGCATTTTATCAGTTGTTTCTAATTCAATGCCACCAGTATCAATTAATGTAAACTCTCGACCCAACCATTCTGCATCCATGTATAATCTATCACGTGTCACTCCAGGAATATCCTCTACGATTGACACACTCTTTTTAGCTATGCGATTGAATAATGTTGACTTTCCTACATTTGGTCGTCCAACTACAGCGACTATAGGTTTACTCATTCAAGCATCTCCCTACTTTCTATATTTAATGATCTATTCCATCTCGAATATTGATTCCTTTACTAAAAGGATGACGCACATCATTCATTTCTGTTATCAAATCAGCAATTTCCAGTATCTCTGGCGGTGCATACCGGCCAGTCAGTACTATTTCAACCGGAACACTTTTCTGATTTATAAAATCAGTTACGCTTTTAACATCCAACAAGCCACAAGCCATAGCGACGTTTATTTCGTCCAGAATAACTATAGAAAATTCGCGTGACAGAATTATATTCTTAGCTCTTTCCCAACCTTGTTGTGCTAGTTCAATATCAATCCGGTCAGGACAACTTAAGTTCACAAAATCATTACGACCAACTGCAATCAATGTAAACCCAGGCAAATATTTCGCTGCTTTTACTTCTCCGTACTCCGGATCATCTTTCATGAATTGAATCATACATACTTTTAAGCCTTGACCGCAAGCGCGAAACGCCAATCCTAAACTAGCTGTAGTTTTTCCTTTTCCATCACCTGTATATACTTGAATTAAACCAAACTGACTCACTACATACTCCCCCAATCGAATAATAATTGTTTCAAATCAGCTGCACCGTATGCAGCACAGACTGGTGTGGATAAAGTATCTTCAATTACGGCCAATGTCTGGTTATCTAAAAACACGTTTTCCCCTTTTCGTAAGGCAATTCCCGGAACTATGATTAAATCAAATTTTATAGATACCCTTTGCATTTGATTAATAATATCTTGTGCAGTCAATAGACCAGATACAGTGATATTAGAACCGAAAAAATTATTTTTTATTGCGATTACTTCAATATTACTATCAAACCTTTTTATTAGCGGAGCTAATATCTTTTGGGCCGATACTCCGCACAAAACAGCAATTCGCTTGTTCGATGAACGAGCTAAACATTCGGTTTCATCCCACTCACTGATAAAATTTCGCACAATGCCAATTCCATTTTCCAATTGTGGGAACCCATCATAATTACTATAAGCTGGAATATCCACATTAGCCGATAGATAAAATTCGTCTGCTAAATATACGAAGCGCGAATGATGTCTCTGCAGAAATATTTCCTGCCAATAATGAACCTGTTCAATAACTCCCGCAGCCTCAATTGGTGAGAAAACCCTTAATGGAAAAAGCTTATCTCTATTTGCTGTCAATCCAACCGGGACAACAGCTACAGATAATACGTTCGGTAAAAGCTTGGATAAATCATTAATTGTTTGATCCAAAATTTTGCCATCATTAATATCAGGACACAACACAATCTGAGTGTGGAATTGTATCCCACTGGAAGCTAGTTCAGCAAGCTGCGTCAATATGTGAGCTGCTGCCGGATTTCGCAGCATTTTTTCGCGAATTTTCCCATCAGTAGCATGTATGGAAATATATAAAGGTGATAAATGTAGTTGTTTTATCCGCAATATATCATCGTCAGACAAATTAGTCAAAGTTATAAAATTTCCGTAAAGAAATGATAAACGGTAATCATCATCTTTTACATACAAACTTTGTCGCATTCCCGGCTTCATTTGTGCTACAAAACAAAAAATACAATTATTTTCACAGCGTGTAGTTCCGTTAAAAACAGCGCTACTAAATTCCAACCCAAGATCTTCATCAATATCCTTTTCAATTTCTAGTAATTCTTGTTCGCCGTTCTCTTTTTCAATGATAATTTCTATGTAATCATCAGCTAACGCAAAACTCAGATCAATTATATCTTGTATCGGCTGACCATTAACCGAAATCAATCGATCGCCTGGCGCTATTTCAAGTTCCTCGGCAATACTGCCCGTTATTATTTTCGTTATTATTCCTGATTCTTTCAACTAATTCACCTCTATATATTAATTCCTTTCGACGACAATTTTTCCTGCATATAAACAAAAGAGTGATGAATTATACATCACTCGTACTCTTTTTTACATTACATACCAAGTTTAAAAAATCATAATATTTTCTTTTAATTCCCCATGCCGACAATAACCGACCTTGCATAGTTATGCCAAACCGTTTAGATAAAAGTCCGCCAACTTTTGTTGCTAAACCAATAATTGGAAATGTATCTTGAAATATAAAATCATTTTGGTTAATTTCTTCAATGCGAATAATTTCTTTAATAAGAAAGGAAATTTCCGATCTTTGATTATACATCCCCATAAAATATACCTTATTACCTCGCTCATCGATCCCCATTAAACTAGGAATACCAATATGGTCCGGATCAGCGCTGTCATAATAGGGAATTTTAATAATTTCCTCACAATTAGGAACTCGGGTTGATGGCAAAATACCGCAATGAATAGCGGAAGCAACAACTGATGCGTGAGCACCGGCAAAACAATAATATACAATGACCAGAACTCGATCCTCCAACTCAATATTAAACAATAATACTTTGCAAATTGTTCATTACAAGTTTAATACAACGATCATAAAAAATTGGTACGTTCCATGCTACTATTATAATATGCCACATTTTTAACTGCTTGTTCCGGTATAGCCCTTCATCAACATCAATACATACAATGTTGATATTAAATAATGTTCCAATTCCTTGCAACGCATATTTATATAGCTGTTGATGTTGGCGATGATAAGTTAAACTACAAACATTATTACCATTACGATCCTTTCCCCAACATATAAAATTTTTCTGCAGTAAACAAATATCGTCAGCCGAAAATTTACCAAGATGTGTTTGTGCAGCCAGCCAAGCAATTCTTTTAAAGGGACTATAATATATGATTATCATGTTTTGTTTGGATCATTAGATTCATCTTTGTCATTCTCCGATTTCTTCTGTTTAGGCCCCAGAAAACTAGCAAATTCGCGGGTAGTAAATTGCTTTATTTTTGCACCGGCTTCTTTTAAACTTCCCGTACTTAAAAACAGGAATGCTCCGCCGCCAACAACTAATAGCCCAATTATCCAACCGATAGATTTTGTTGCACCGGATGCCCCGGTTTGTTTATTGCCCAGACCGGTAGGATCTCCGGCTGGAGTAGGCGCAGCTGCAGTACCGCCAGGTTTACCACCGCCCCCAATAACCGACGGAATTACATCAGCAAACAATGCAACTCCTTTTTCGGCGCTTGTACGATCATTAGTATGTGCTCCTACTTCTAACAACATAGATCTTGGATGTAAATCCTGATTATAATCACCGCCTTTAGCAAAGAAAATTCCCTTTACTAATCCCGGGTATTTACTATCAGAAGCTGATTTAATCTTTAGGGCAAAATCCTCGATTTGTTTCGCCGTCGGTCCATATTTGCCAACGACCAACTGCACCTTTGAAATCTGCTGGCCATTTATGGTTCCGGAATAGACTTTTGGCGGGACTGCATCACGGTGAATATCAAATATCGCCGCCGGTTGGTTTTTCTTAATTAAATCAAGTGCTGTTCGTCTGGAACGCTCGTACGCCATGTCATCATGAGGATCATGTTTAGCTTCTGAAAAAACTGCTTCAATTCCGTTTTTTTGTAAACCTTGTGCAAAAGCACTGCCAACTTTAAAAATTCCGCCGTTACCTTTAATGCTTTCCGTGCCATCTGTCGGTACATAGGACTCATCAGTATGGGTATGATAGATGGCTACTTTAGTGCCTTGGGCTTCCGCAAGCCTATAGCCAAAAATTCTTGAAACGAGCGGCATACGATAATAAGGTTCGTTAGCTGAATACTTTTTCAGATCAACGGTACCGATATTTTTAGCGTAGGCAATATCCCCCTCAATCCTCACTATTTGATAGCGAACATTTTTTTCGGTTAAACACTCATCTCCGACTTGCACTTTTCTGCCGGTATAATATACTGGGTTATTTTGTTCATCGACAATTGTAAAATACCCTCCGTCATTTCTTTCATGAGCATGTGCTAGAGAAACTATTCCGCCAACCAATAATGCCGTTAATACCAATATAATAACTACCCGTTTATTCATTACTATCACCTCGATCTTTTTCAAAGTGATTATCTGTTAAAGATTTATTATTAGGATTACTATCAGACCGATTCTTACCGACTTTTCGCTGGTCACTTAGTTCTTTACTAAATTCATACAGTCCCTCCGGCCGATTAGGTCCTAGTACTGGTCCACCTTGTAATTTTTCTCTAGTCTCACCAACAACTTCGGCTATTAAAACAGCAACTAAACCAGCTATAACCGTAACATCAAACACCCCTGCGCCGCCAATATTCGAACTGCCGGGAGTACCTGCTTGTATCAACTTATATACATGAATCAAATCACTGATAATTATTCCGACCACGCCGCCAATAAACGCACTGCGGCGGGATCGGCCGGCAATATATGCAATTAACCCGGCAGCAATACCGTATATCAATTTTGGATCCATAAACATTTCTTCCGGCTCATGCGGTAAATATACTGAACCAAGTTCAATGGCTACCGCAACTAATCCCGCTGCGATAACGGCCCGAACACGTTCAACTGTTTCGTCAGCTTTTGCAAACAGATAAATACAAAGCAATAGCGGCAGTAATCCTCCTCCCACATTCAGACTAATATTTACAGGGTCTTGGGCAATTGGGATATTAATAAAACTTCCGGCTATTACCGCCAAAATAAACAAAATTGCTTGTTTATCTGTTAGCCGCATGCGATCTAATAAACGCTGAGCTATGCCAAAATAGACAAGTACACCGATTACAATTAAAGCAATCATGCCAAACGGCAAATTCATGAACTTATCACCTCTGATTTTATTTCCTATCTTTTCATCTATATTTCCCCATCCTTAGTAATTTAATTCAATTCAAAAACAAGACCTGGCCAATTAGACCAGGTCTTGTTTTTTTACAGCATATTTTGTTATATCGCAATTGCGAATTTGCATCCACTGACGGGTCTGTCCGCCGATTACCAGTGGTACCGAAGATGATTTGTCGATTGTATTGATGCCTAAAATCAGCATGTACTTTTTTATCGTATCTAGCATCTGATTAAATTCTAGAATAGCATTATTTAATCCATTCCGTTGTAACATTTTTAGGAACATACCGGCAATACCTACGGCGGAGCCACCAAGAACTAATGATTTAATAATATCAAGAGGCCGGCGTACCCCGCCGGATACTATCATCGAAACACCAGGTGCCAGAACAGATTTTGTTTCAATTGCACTGACCACGGTAGGAATACCCCATCGCAATTCATCCTGGCTAAGATTTTTATTAATTCGAGCAGCTTCGATCGCCAAAAAATTTGTTCCGCCGCTGCCGCCAATATCGATTGCCGCGACTCCGGCATTAATTAATTGAGCAACCTGTTCGCGTGCTATCCCAAAGCCAACTTCTTTAGCAATTACCGGAACATTTACCTTATCAACGATTCTCTGTAAATTTTCTAAATACCCCTTAAAGTTCCGATCTCCTTCAGTCATCATAATTTCCTGGGCAGCATTAAAATGAATCTGAATAGCATTAGCCTCAATCATTTCTACAGCTCGTGCTGCTTGATCAGGTGTTGCATATGCACCGATATTTGCAAAAATAATACCATCCGGATAAATCTTACGAACAATAGAATAAGTAGGAATCAGCTCTGGATTTTCAATTGCCGCAAATTGTGAGCCAACAGCCATGGCTGAATTTGTCTTTTTGGCAAATTCAGCCAGCAGTGAATGTATATCCAAGACGTCAAGTGCGCCTCCGGTCATTGCATTAACAATTATCGGGTGCTTAAGCCTTAATCCGGCAACCGAAGTTGTCAAATCAATAGAGTCTAAATCAACATTGGGCAAACAGTTATGCACTAAGTTAAGATCATCGAATCCTGGTTCATTCGGACCATCCTCTAATAACAACGTATACTTAAGATGATCAAGCTTTCGTGACTGTCTAGACACTTCATTAATCCTCTTTCTTAAATAAATGTCCCAGTTTATCGCCAATTGTCAAGTTTAATCCTCCGGCAGTATTTAAGTATTGTTTAAACTCTGCTCGTTCTTGATCTTGTTGAGCTTGAGCAATGCTCAGGCTGATTCGTTTCGAACCTTTATCTATACTTAATACTTTAGCATCAACTCGTTGTCCTAAACTAACACCATCTTCGACTTTATTTACCCGGTTCTCAGCAATTTCCGAAATATGCACCAGTCCCTCAACTCCGGGCATTAACTCAACAAAAGCACCAAATGACATAATCTTTGTAACTTTTCCGTTTAATGTACTGCCTTCTTTTAATTTGCTGACCGCCGCAAACCAAGGATCGTTATTTATGTCTTTCAGACTTAGTCCAATTCTCTTAGATTCTTTGTCAACTTTTAACACATTGACTTCAACTTCATCGCCAACTGCAACAACATCCTCAGGTTTTGCTACCCGTTGCCAAGAAAGATCTGAAATATGTATTAAACCTTCAATACCGCCAATATCAACAAAAACCCCGAATGTTGCGATTCTGCTTACAGTCCCTTTAATTTTCTGACCGACAGCAATGGAGTTCAATATATTTTGTTGACGTTCATCCATTTCTTGTTGTAATACCTGTTTGTGTGAAAAAACTGCTTTTCTTTGGTCAGGTTTTACTTCAATAATTTTCACTGCCAATTCTTGACCAACTAAATGCGAAAAATCATCCGTGTACTTCAAATATACCTGTGAAGCCGGTACAAAGCCACGAATCCCTAAAACTGCAATACTTAAACCACCTTTGACAACGCTCAATACTTGCCCGGTTAGAGTTAACCCTTTATCCAAAGCATCTTGCAGCTTATTCCAAGAAAGAATTTCATCTGCCTTTACCTTAGATAGCATAACATTTCCATCGTCATTGTTTGACGACAAAACTATAACATCAACCAAATCCCCCTCATTAACGGCCTCTTCAGCACTTGCGGGAATAGGAAATGCTAAATCGTTCAGTTCGATTATTCCATCAGACTTATAACCGATATCAACGAAAACCACATCCTTTTCCACCTTAACAATCTTTCCTTGCACCATCATGCCACTTACAATTTCTTCAGCAGCATTTTGTTGATTAAATTCCTGCATTTTTTGATATACCTCCTCTATCAACCAATCCGGCGTAGAAGCGCCGGCAGTGATTCCCACTGTTTTTACGCCAAAAAACCACTCTTTTTGTAGTTCTTGAGCTGTTTCAATATGATAAACACTAGCATCTGATTGACTGCATATGTGGGCCAGCCGGCAAGTATTAGCACTGTTACGCCCACCAATGACAATCATTACATCGACCTGACGGGCAAGTTTTATTGCGGCATTTTGCCGCACATCGGTTGCTTGGCAGATCGTACGAGCAATTTTAATTTCATTACATTTAGAACGCAAAATATCAACTATAGTATCAAACTCGCTCGCATTAAAAGTCGTCTGAGCAACGACACCGATACGATCAATATGCGGCAGATTGTAGGCGGCTTCGGCAGAGTCGACTACATATGGATCATTACCGGACCATTCCATAATACTTTTAACTTCAGGATGTCCGCCGTCACCGATGATAACAACCTTATATCCGTCTGCGGCAAGCTGTTGGGCGTACTGTTGTGCGCGTTTTACGTTCGGACATGTTGCATCAACTAAGGCTAATTGTTTTTGCTTGATAATGTCATAAACTGAAGGTCCGACACCATGAGATCTTAATATAATTGTACCTTGTTGAATATCGTCCAAGCTGGATATTTTTTTAATTCCAACTTCATTCAGTTTATTAACCATTTGGTCATTATGTATAATTGGACCAAGCGTACAAACCTGCGATGAGCTATTCGTACAGGATAATGCCATGTCAATAGCTCGTTTAACGCCATAACAAAATCCACTGTGTTCGGCTATAATTATTTTCATAAATTCTCCTATCCTTTGCAATTATTATTATATCAAACTATACTTTTTGATCGGAACTTAATAATTGCTCAATAGAGCTGCGCAAATTGGTATTGAATACTTCCATAGCCTCACGTCCAAGTTCCGGACTTACAAATATCGGATTACCAAAAACTACTTTTAGCTGGGGCAAAAATTTATCACTGCTAAATATTTTATTACTATTTATAATTGCGGTAGGTATAACAACAGCATTTGCTTTAAAAGCAATTAAGCCTATTCCGGGCTCAAATTCTCCCAGACTCCCCTTTTTACTTCGGGTTCCTTCGGGAAATAACCCTACAACCTGACCTGATTCCAAAATATTTATAGCGTGACGAATAGCTGTACGGTCAGCACTCCCTCTCTTGACCGGAAATGCCTTAAGTCTGCGTATTAATAAACCAAAAAGAGGAATAGTAAAAAGTTCTTCTTTGGCCATAAAGTTAACCGGTCGCGGTACGGCATACCCGACTATTGGCGGGTCCCATAAACTTAGGTGATTGCTGGCAATGATCACAGCGCCATTTTCAGGTATATTCTCAATACCGCTAATCTTAATACGAAATATTAATCTAAAGATAACGGCAAATACAGCACGAGCCAACAAATACAAAATCATAGTCTCTCCTTACAAAGCTCCAAAATCTTGTCAACTACTTCTTGAATTGTCATATAACTTGTATCGAGCATTACAGCATCTTTAGCCGCTATTAATGGGTCTATTTTTCGCTCGGAATCAATATTATCGCGCTCTGATATTTCAACTTTCAATTCATTTAAATCTACCTTAAAACCTTTTTGCTGCAATTCCAAACAACGCCGTTTAGCCCTTTCCTCGACCGACGCAGTCAGAAAAATCTTCACTTCGGCATTAGGCAGGACTCTCGTTCCGATATCACGTCCATCCATTACGACCCCGCCGTTTACAGCTAATTCTCTCTGCTTAACTACCAGCGTGTTACGAACAGAGGCGATTTGTGAAATTACCGGCACCAAAGCACTAATTTCCGGGCTGCGGATGACATCCGTAACGTCTTGTTCATTAACAAATACATGCAATCTATTTTCCCTATTCTCTAAAGAAATTGTAGCAGCTTCAGCTAATTCAGCAATGTTATTTTCATAATCTAGACTATTGTATCCGTACTGGATGGCTAAATAAGTGATAGCCCGGTACATGGCTCCGGTATCAATATATAAATAGTTCAAACGTAATGCAACCAATTTCGCTACCGTACTCTTGCCTGCTCCGGCCGGTCCATCTATTGCAATTTTTAATAGTTTGTCAGCCATTACTATAAATTCTCCTTCCGATTGCAAAGGCGATATGCTTTAACTTATCCATTAGTTCATAAAAGCTCTTTGGCGTGAGTGATTGTTTACCATCCGACATTGCTTCCTCCGGGGCGGGATGAACTTCAATCATTAGACCATCAGCGCCGGCAGCAATACTTGCTGCAGCCATCGCTCCAACTAATCGCCAATCACCGGTTCCATGACTTGGATCAACAATAACGGGCAAATGGCTAAGTTGTTTAATTAGCGGTATCGCATTCAAATCTAATGTATTTCTAGTATAAGTCTCAAAAGTTCTAATCCCCCGTTCACATAAAACAAGGTGGTCATTACCGGCGAGCATTATATATTCTGCAGCCATCAACCATTCTTCAATAGTCGCAGCCAACCCTCTTTTTAATAATATTGGTTTCTTTGATTGTGCAGCTTCTTTAAGTAAAACATAATTATGCATATTTCGGGCACCAATTTGCAACATATCTGCATACTCCGCAACAATTTCAACTTTACGCTGATCAGTAATTTCTGTTACAATTGGCATTTTTAACTTATCAGCTATTTTACGCATAATTTTAAGGCCTTCAATTTCCAGTCCCTGAAAACTATATGGAGATGTACGCGGCTTGAAAGCCCCACCGCGAAGCATAACAGCTCCACTCTGTTTAACAATTTTTGCTGCCTCGGAGAACTCAGTATAACCCTCAACCGCACAAGGCCCTGCCACAACAGGTATCGCCGTGTCGCCAAAAACTAAGTCGTTGATATGTATTCTGGAATAATCAGGTTTGTATTGTTTACTTACAAGTTTATACGGTGTTGATATTAATAAAACATTTAAAACCCCAGGCATCCTAGATATTGAATTGGCATATCTATCTACATGCTCTCCACAAACCGAAATAACCAATTTTTCATGATCTGGTACGGCATGTGCTTCCAGACCGTATTGGTGCAGTTTGTCAAGCATATAGTCTTTATGCTGTGATACGTCCTCCATTACAATAATCATACTGCCCTCCGGAAACGCATTATATTAATGATTCACTATAATAACCCAAATTCCTTCTAGTCACCTTTTAATTGAATGACCCCTAATGAGCAGATACTAGATTTATTAACAATGACCTCTTTCTTAGATAACATAGAAGCGCTATCAGTAATTTCAACTATATATATTGAAGAATGTGGATATAACTGAGCATCAATCTCAACAATATCTCCATCAAAAACCATGGTTGCGACATAACCTGAAGCAAAATTTCCTACTACTTGTCCGTTGACTGTCAGAAATACCCGTGGATTTGTTTGCGGTTCATTCATCGTAACTTTAATATTGGCGCTTTTCTTAACAATTGCAACGTTTTCGGTAACTGCTTGCTCGATCAATATCGAATCACCTTCTAATTTATCTAAGCGGGAAAAATATGGCCTGGAAAAATCAAATAATAAAAAGAACTGAGAAGCTATCAGTAGTGCCAAAAAGACCAAAATAATTTTTAACAGAAAACTGTCAAGTTTTTTAATACTTCGCCAAATTTTCAAATTATACAATTTTACCACCTAATGTCTAAAATTCCTTATGCTCACGAGCCAGCTCCCCTAATGCAGCATACCTTCCGGCAACATACCCGGTTGAAAAAGCTGCTTGAAGATTATAACCACCGGTTAATCCGTCGACGTCAATAAGCTCACCAATCAAAAATAATCCTGGCACAATCTTAGATTCCATTGACTTAGGGTTAATTTCCTTTACACTTACTCCGCCGGAAGTGACGATAGCTTCACTTATTGGTCTCACACCGGTAACACTAAAAGTTAGATGCTGAATCACATCCATCAAGCGGGTCCGTTCTTGTTTAGATATTTGATTTACCGGCTTTTCCGGCTCCAAAAAAGCCAAATCTATCACAATACTGATTAGTTTATTTGGCAATAATTCACCAAGAGAATTTTTTAACGCTTTACGCGAAAACTTGGCAAAATCACGTTGGATTCTCTTATCAAGAATTTCATCGCTAAGAGCAGGTTTCAAGTTTATCTCAACAGTTAAATCAGGTTTTGGATGATGATACAACATTTCGGATACCAAACGACTAAGCGATAAAATTATCGGACCGGATAAGCCATAATGTGTAAATAATAATTCACCAAAATCATGTCCTAATACTTTACCGTCTGCTTTAAGAACAGCCGAAATATTACGTAACGATAATCCCTGTAATAATCCTATCCATTCTTCACCAACTTCAAGTGGAACTAATGATGGTCTAATAGGTATAATGGTATGACCTAACTCTGCTGTTAAACGATATCCATCGCCGGTTGAACCAGTTCCCGGATAGGAAGCTCCGCCTGTTGCTACAATGACCTGTTGGGCACTGTGGAAGCAATCATCTTTAGTAATTACTCCGTTAACCTTACCATTTCTGACATCAATCTTTTTTACAGCTTGTCCAACAACAATGTCTACAGGCAGATTTTTTAAAGCCGATAAGAAAGCTTGAACCACATCTTTAGCCTTATCAGTCTCTGGAAACACCCGCCCGCCGCGTTCAATTTTTGTTTTAACACCATATTGACCAAGAAACGCAATTATGTCTTCATTATTAAATACATTCAAAGCACTATATAAAAAAGATCCATTACCGGGAATATTGTTAATAAACCCGGTAATGTCGCATATATTTGTGATATTGCATCTTCCTTTACCTGTAATTAATATCTTTCGTCCGACTGCAGGCATTTTTTCTAATATAAGAACCTTTGCCCCATGGATAGCAGCGCTATATGCAGCCATTAAACCAGCCGCCCCTCCGCCAACAACAATAATTTGCTCCATGTCCTCACCCTAACCCTTAGCCTGACTAGATTCGTATAACGCTGTAACTTCAGCAGGAGTAAGTATACGGTACTGGCCCCGCCGAAGACCTTGTAAATTGAGAAAAGCAATCTGAGTTCGCTTTAATGACCGCACAGGATGACCGATGGCCTCACACATGCGCCTGATCTGACGATTTTTACCTTCATGAATTATAATTTCCAGTTTGCTAACATTCTTATCATGATCATATTCTATTAAATTTACTTTAGCAGGCGCAGTAACGCCATCCTCTAATTTAATTCCTGCCCGCAGTAAATCAAGTTTTTCTTCCGGCGCTATACCTAAAACAACAACTTGATATTTTTTGTCAACATGATGACGGGGATGTGTCAATTTATTAATTAAATCACCATCATTTGTAAGTATCAATAAACCTTCTGTATTATAGTCCAGTCTGCCTACAGGAACTATGCGCTGAGAAATTTTAATATAATCAAAAACAGTCTTTCGCCCTTCGGGGTCTGACAAAGTTGTTACAACTCCTTTTGGTTTATAGAACAATAAATATACTTTTTCTTCAGCAGATATTTTTTTCCCATCTACGGTAACACGGTCATAACTGTTTACCTTTGTTCCCAGGGTCGTAACAATATTACCATTCACTCTAACATGACCGCCGGTAATAAGTTTCTCAGCCTCACGCCGCGATGCGATCCCTGCTTTGCTTAATACTTTTTGTAATCTTTCTTCCATAATTGCTCCTTATTTATACATTGTCTTTAAATTGATTAAAACTGGTTTGCAGTTTACAGGTAGGGATCATTACTCCATTATGCATAACTTTTTTACAAGATCCGCAGATCCCTTCACCGCAGCACATTGTGGCATTGTTTGTAGCGGCCATCGGTAAATTCACATTAACATTCTTCATTGCATCAATTATACCGTAATGCTGCTCATCCGGTCCTGCACTAACTATTAAATCAGGCTTAGGCTCTGTTAATATTAAATCTTTTAACATAGGAATTCCCACTCTGCGTATTGAACATACCGAAAATACTTCACATCCCATTTTTTCTAAATCTTCTTTGGCAAATACTTGGGACTGGCCGGGTGCAATAATTGCCGTAACAATATTATGGTTTGTTAGCAAATGTTCAGCTATAGATATTGCTGGTGCTTGACCCATGCCACCGGCAATCAATATTATTTTACCATAACTTACATGTTCAATCCACGGTTGTCCTAATATCCCATTATAATATGGTCCTTTTACACATATTTTTTGTTTTTCCCCAAAAATGCGTTTTGATTTTGGTCCTACTTTTTCAATAATCACTTCCAAATTTTCTGTCCCCACCTTCATTATACCAACGGGAAAGAAAAAATAGTCAGGATCTTCAATAAGTTTAATAAATATAAAAGAACCAATTTTTTTAAGCATTGAAGCAAATATACTTGTAACAGGGATAGATATCTTAAATATATCTGCTGAGATTTGTTCACAAATTTCAAATTCAGTTTCGATTTGAGTTCTAGCTTTCGCTTTTGTATCACCAACTTCTTTTTTCTGCCAATATTTTTCATAATAAATACAAATGCCGGCCCAGTCACAGTCGCAAATGTCTTCTCCTCTTAATCGACTGCAATGAACGCAGTTATTTAAATCGGCTAGGATACAAGGACAATAGGGAGTATTTATATCGATGCAACGAGCTGTTAATATATCGTTCATATTAAACCCCCCTCAAACCAAACACGTACTATATATATTTGATAAGTTACAGGCAGCAACCCTCGATTTGATTTCTTCATTATGGGTTGTATATAAACCCAACTGTTTCATTCTTTCAAAGTATGTTGATCCCGAGAATGAATAACGTACTTTTAATCCATTTGGTTTAATCATCTGACCATGCATATATTCCAGAAAATCACCACAGGCTAATTTTGTTGGTAATTGTAAGTATTGCATATCTAATACATGCCGCACAGCGTTATGACCAGCTAATAAGCCCGAAATAATAGCTTCAGTATGACCAACTAATAAGCCGGCTTTTTCCCCACAACAAAATAAGTTATCAGCTCCTAAAACCTTTAAACTATCATCACTTGGGGCAATACCTAAATAGCGAATAGAATTACCATTTCCGCCTGAATAAGGATCTTCGTATCTGACATTCTCAAAGCCGGGAATATTACGTAAATCGTTTAATGAAAAATAAGGAGTCATTAATTTGGCATGGCCGGTATCAAGTAAAATAATGTTTCGTGCATAATCCGCCAAAGCATATTGAGTACAAGCCTTCTTTCCCAACACACTGCTTTTATCAATTTTTTCGGGAAGAGGAACAACTACAACTCCGTCGCGTTCAAGTTTTTCTAAAATCTGAGGCGATAGTGTCGCTTTATTTAATTTACATGCTCCGCTCATAGCACCTGGCGTACCGTCATCTCTTTGCCCCATCGTTTCCTTTATATCCATTTTTGCCGTAAGACTGATACGTGGTCCAAAAGACGGACAGCGCAGTACGCACATACAGCAACCATTGCCATATTTTAAGCAATTGCCCATGGGACCGGCTGTTCCGGTTGCATCAATAAATACATCTCCGGCAAATTCATTTTCCTTGTCGGTTATGATGGCCAGTATAGTTTTAGCATATTTTTTTACACGCACCATTCTATTCATTAAATTGACTTCTATACCATTGCGCTCCAACAATGTTCGTACATACGGCTCAATCTTATTTACATCATACAAAGAAGCATGGTTATGCCCTGGAAAATTTAATGACTTATGCCTACTTACTTCGTCCATAATATCAAACAAATCGCCTCCTCCCATTTCAATTGCTTCCTGCGCTGCTGTATACCTGCCGTTATTTCGAAAAATCCCGCCAACCAGACCGGTACCCAATAATAAATCGGTTCTTTCCAACAGGACTACATCGCCTCCTGCTTTTTTTGCTGCCAATGCAGCAGCGCAGCCCGACCAACCTCCACCGACCACTACCACTTTCATTCTTTTAGTCCCCCACTTCTCGATTTAATCATAATACAGTCTATTCTGCAGGACCAAAAGTGGCACTGAAAAAAGATTGACCAGAGAATCTAATCTCTGGTCAATTGGTAACTATATATGTCATAACTGGTTAAACTAGTTTAAACAAAAAACAAATTACATATATAAACAGAACATATAAAACCAACAATATCGCCCAGTAGTCCAACATATACGGAATAGCGGGGATTCCTTATCCCTATGGAAGCAAAATATACTGTCAAAACATAAAAAGTTGTGTCCGTACTGCCAAGAATTGTCGAAGCAGTTATCCCCAGAATTGAATCTGGTCCATAATGATTTAGTATTTCCGTAGTCATACCCAATGAACCGGAACCAGAAAGAGATCTCATAATTGCCAAAGGTAAAAGCTCTGACGGCAGAAACAATTTATTCATAATTGGATCAATTAAATTTACAATTAACTGTAATGCTCCTGATGTTCGAAAGACATTGATAGCTACCATCATTGCTACTAAAAAAGGCATAATCCGAATTGCAGTATAAAATCCTTCTTCAGCCCCTTTAACAAAAACTTCATACACGCTTATGCCTTTAATAAATCCATATAACGGTATCAAACATAATAATACCGGTATAGCCCACACCGAAAGTTGTTCACCTAACTCTGCAAACAATATTATTACCTCCTGGTGAATATTGTTCTACAAAGAAAATCAGCGCACAAAACACTAATGGTTGTAACTGAACTTGTTATGAGGGTGGGACCAATAATACTGGCCGGATTTAACGATCCGGCAGCATAGCGAATGGCAATAATAGTAGCCGGTACCAAAGTAAACCCTGCCGTACACAACGCTAATAAGGTACACATAGCCGGTGTCGCCGTATCTTTATTCGGATTTAACTCTTGCAATTCCTGCATAGCTTTTATTCCCAGGGGTGTAACTGCGTTTCCTAATCCCAGCATGTTGGCACTAATCGTAATAACAATAGCACCCATCGCGGGGTGACTTCTCGGTATGTCAGGGAAAAAAAACCTAACAAAAGGACCCATTATTCTAGAAATTATTCTAATTATTCCTGCTTCTTCCGCAATCTTCATAATACCTAGCCATAAACACATTACACCGATGAGTTTAAAAGATACTTCTACTGCTTGTTGAGCTCCGCTGATAGCACATTGTGTTATCAGTTGGGTTTTACCGGTAATTCCGGCAACAAAAATACCACCGACTAACATTGTCATCCAGATAAGATTTATCATGCCCATCACCCAATAAGAGGGTATGTTAATAAATCGTAAACTAGAACCAAACTACGCAAAAAACCGAATCATAAAGGTCAGCATTCCCCAGATTTTTAACCACAACCACTCAAATAACGATTTTCGTTTTACATCTGTTTCGGCTACTAAGTCTAAAGTATTTATCATCTTTTCACGATAAAATATTTTTATTGTACCAATCTTTTGTCCAGAAAGAACAGGCGCCTCAACTTGCTTTACAGTATCAAGAACAAAATAAAAATCATTTTTATCCTGATCAGAAACCGGAACCTTTACATCATTAGCTGAGACAGCTTTAACTAAATCATTTTTCCCCTCAAACACTCTTACTGTTTTTAACACATCGCCTTTCTTTAGAATAGTCCTGGAATCAACTTTAGAAAACCCATAGTCTAGTAATTTTATCGAGTCTTCCCACATGTATTCACTATCTAAAACAACTGCAATAATCTGTACTCCGTTTCTTACGGCAGCTGAAACTAAACAACGACCTGCTGATTCAGTATAACCTGTCTTTACTCCATTTGCACCTTCATATTCCCAAAGTAATTTATTTTCATTATATAACTCGCGATCAAAACTCTTGCCCGGCCAAGGTATAACTTTGTGTTTTGTACTTACAATGTCCACAAATTGAGGGTTCTTGTATCCATAGGATGTTATTAGAGCCAGATCATACGCAGTTGAGTAATGATTTTCATCAGGTAAACCACTGGTATTGGTAAAATTAGTATTTTTTGCTCCTATTTCATGAGCCTTATCAGTCATTAGACGTGCATATTTTTCAACTGATCCGGCAATATGATTTGCAACTGCAACAGTTGCATCGTTACCGGAAACCAGCATAATTCCATACAATAAATCCCGCAACTTCATTTGTTCATTCAGAGCAAGCCACAAGGTTGATCCCTCGGTATTTACTGCTCGTTCATCTGCAGTCACTAACTCATCAAGTTTACCATACTCTAATGCAGTTATTAAGGTCATAATTTTGGTTGTACTGGCAGGATATTTTTTAGCACGCGCATTTTTGCCATATAATATTTTCCCAGTACTTGCTTCAATCACAACAGCCGATTGTGCAGTAATATCAGGTGCTGAGCTAGCAAAAGTAATTGGCATGATTAATAACATATTGAGCAATAAAGAAACTAAAAGTTTGAGCATTGTACGTTCCTTTCCGGAAAAGATATTTACATAAGTACTATTATATCCGTATTTTCAGAAGCCGTCAAAAAACTTACATGTTTACAACTGATTGGGAAACACTATCATCACAAGGGAGGTGATATCATGGAAACAATAGATGTCAAAACTGCTTTGCGCACAACGCTGGTTCAAAAGCAAGAATTAGTCCGCGATTATCAAACCTTCGCTTCACAAATCAATCAACATGAAATTTCCGAACTTTTTCGTGATTTTGCTGAAGCAGAGGCTCTACATGCCACCAAAATACGTCAAACCTTAGAGAAACTTAGTTAACTTAATATCTATATATATTAAAAAAACCGCTCTATTATTCGCGGTTTTTTTAATACTCTCTTAGTTATTAGACTGTGTTTCCGCAGTTTTTGCCAATTCTTCCATTTCATCGGGATTTGCCATGAATTCTTGAATTTTTTCAATTAAACCGGGTATGCTGTCAATTATCCGGTCATAAATTGCATTGCCTTCGACCGGCATAAATCTCACACCATTATGAGCGGAACAAATCAAAAAGCCTACGGGTTTTACACTTACTCCAGCTCCACTTCCACCACCAAACGGATGCAAATCATGGGTTACAGTTGAATTTTCGACTTCATAATCGCCACCGCCAGCAGCAAAGCCAAATGTCACTCGAGATATTGGTATTATAACAGTACCATCAGGCGTTTCTACTGCATCCCCGACGATCGTGTTCACATCAACCATTTCTTTGATGCTTTCCATAGCTGTTTTCATCAGACCTTGTATTGGGTGCTCAGCCATCGCCAGTTCACTCCTCTACTTGCTATAATCATGGAATCTATACTTGCCTTTATAACATGACCAAGTCGTATAGTGAATATACATTCTAAATCAATACTAAGTCTTTTCTTGTCAAAGAAAGGTATTACATTGACCGCAGGCCGATTATGGAATTTTATATGCTTAGCCAAACTATTAATAAACATACCCTTCAGCATCCACAGCCATCCCACGGTAACACACGTAGTTCCGGCATCGTCTGCTCCATATGCGGTTATCCAAGAAAAGTATTCACAGTCAGTATTTTTCAACAGGTGAATCATTGTTCGCCGATAAGCTTTCATAAATAATTTGAAATGCTTTAACAGCCCAAAAATTTGTCTTGGTTTCTTTAAATTAATTTTCAAGCCGGAAGTACAATTAAAACTTTCACTGTCATTTACCATGAGTCTGTTCTTCACAGCCATTCTGGATTTAAATCGGAAAAACCCTTGTTTTTCAGTAGCATCTATTGATGGCAATATAATTTCATATAGTGTAATTCGTCTAAAAATAACACACCTTATTTTTAAATAATCATTATCACTGTCTCGATGATATTCAACATAAACATAGACATTAGTTCGCCATAACAAACATATCAGAAGAAAAAGAATAATTGCAACAATTAAAGTCATCAACGGGATCCCGCCTTTACCCTGTATTTATATTCATGACCAAAAATACAGATAGTATGCACGGAAAAGATCAAAATATAAAAAATCCCCCTTAATCACCGTTTTGACCGGAGATTCAGGGGATAGCAAAAATTATTCATCAATATTGGGAGATATGGAAGCTGAAAGTTGCGGTAATTCTGATAAGCTTCTTAATCCAAAACAGCTTAAAAACTCGGAGGTTGTTGCGAATAATATCGGCCTGCCAACTGCTTCTTTTCTGCCAACTTCTTTTATTAAACGGCGCTCCAACAATGTATTCAGCACCCTATCCACCCGAACGCCTCTAATGACTTCTATTTCCTGTCTGGTAATCGGCTGTTTAAAAGCAATAATCGAAAGAGTCTCCATAGCTGCTACCGAAAGATTCGGTTCATGGGTATCTACTAACTTCTCTATAACATCTGCAAGTTCTGGTTTAGTACAAAGCTGAAATCCTCCGGCTACTTCAGTTATTGTCAAACCACGTTCTGAATTGATCATATCAGATTGTAGTTTAGCCAATAAAGAATTGACATGTTCTTCTGGTATTTCCAGAATTTCAGCCAATTTTCCTAATGATATTGCTTGACCGCTGGCAAACAATAATGCTTCAAGATGGCCTTTTAAATGATCATAAAACATCATGCTTCTTCCTTCCTCAGAATAATCATGATTGGGCTATATAAAAAATCTTGTTCAATTTTGATCCTTTGCAAGCGCATAAGTTCCAATAATGCCAAAAAACATGCAATCACCTCGGAGCGGCTGCGAGAACGAAATATAGTCTTAGAAAAATCAACTTTCCCATTAGACTTATGTAAAATATACATAATATCGGCCATTTTATCCTGCACGCTTATTTGTTCCCTGGTAACAACTGCATATTGATCGGCAGTACTCTCCCATAACGCTGCAAAAGCATTGATGAGATCATTTAAAGTCAATCCTTCCGGCAAAGGGTTACGTTTAGGTAACAATACCGGCTGGCGAAAAAAGTAGCGATTACGTTGTTCTTGCAGAACTCTCATTTTTTCGGCAATTTCCTTATACTGTCGGTATTCCAACAACTGATCAACCAGTTCTTGCCGCGGATCTTCCTCAATTTCTTCTTCGGTTGGTTTACTTTTAGGCAATAACATACGCGATTTTATTTGTAATAAAGTAGCCGCCATTACTAAAAAATCACTGGCAATGTCGATATTAAACTCTTTCATTGCTTGCAGATAATTTAAATACTGCTCGGTTATTATTGCAATTGGTATATCATAGATATCTATCTCATTTTTATTAATTAAATGCATTAATAATGCTAAAGGCCCTTCAAAGATATCAGTCTTTATACTATACTCTTGCATTTTACTCTAAGTTCATCGCCTGGCGCACTTCAGCCATCGTTTGTTCGGCGATTTTACGCGCCTTTTCGGCACCGTGTGCCAATACTTCTCTTACGTAATCGGGTTTTGCTTCCAACTCTAACCGACGATTATATATATCAGCTAAAGAAGTAACCATTTTTTCTGCCAATTGTTTCTTGCATTCTACACAACCAATCTGCGCTTGACGGCAAGAAGAACAAATTGCCTGCGTTTGATCATTATTAAATAATTTTTGAAAAGTAAACACTGTACACACATCCGGATTACCGGGTATAGATTTTTTAATACGCTGCGGGTCTGTAATCATTAGTTTGACTTTTGCATGTAACTCTTCGGGACTTGCACCAAACGGAATTTCGTTTCCATACGATTTGCTCATTTTGCGGCCATCGATGCCGGGTAATAACGAAGCCTTGCTCAAATATACTTGTGGTTCTGGAAATATTGGACGGTACAAATTATTAAAACGTCTCACAATTTCCCGCGATAACTCGAGATGAGGAATTTGGTCCTCACCAACGGGAACCGTGTCAGCCTTATATAATATAATATCTGCCGTCATCAATTCAGGATAACCCAAAAATCCATATGTATTAATATCTTTGCCTTGATTACCAAGTTGCTGCAGCTTGTCCTTATATGTAGGAACACGTTCCAGCCAAGACAAAGGTGTCATCATTGAAAGCAACAAATGTAATTCAGCATGCTGCTTTACCTGTGATTGTACAAAAATAACATTTTTCTCGGGATCAAGTCCGGCGCTTAACCAATCAACTGCCATTTGGAATATATTATCCGGTAGTTTAGTTGTATCTTCAAACGAAGAAGTAAGAGAATGCCAATCAACTATTGAAAATATACATTCATATTCATTTTGCAACTTGACCCAATTTTCTAATGCTCCCATATAATTTCCTAAGTGAAACTTACCGGATGGCTGCATTCCGCTAAAAATACGTCCTTTAACCATTTACTACATCTCCTTTATTAATAGAAAATAACAGCAACAATCTGATTAATAATGTAGGACAAGCCTGCTTGGATAGGATATATAATTGAACCTATTACCCCAAGATAAACTAAACCCATTAAAATAAAGGTACCATATGGCTCAATTCGTTGATAAGAATACGCAAGCGGTCCTGGTAACAAACTCATAAGGATTTTTGATCCATCGAGAGGAGGAATTGGAACCAGATTAAATATAGCAAACAATATATTATAACTGTACAACATTTGCAGAGTTAGTCTGACGGCAGGGCTTACTGCAAAAAATTTAACGGCAAAAGCGTAAATAAACGCAGTAATAAAAGCTACGGCAATATTCGACCCTGGTCCGGCAAAGGAGACAAATACCATTGCTTTGCGCCCATCACGAAAATTGTTTGGATTAATCGGAACCGGCTTTGCCCAGCCAAACTTAAATATCCACAGCATTAAAAGTCCAACTGGATCTAAATGAGCAATCGGATTTAATGTTAAACGTCCTAAAAACTTCGGTGTTGGATCGCCCATAGCTACAGCGACTCTGGCATGAGCATACTCATGGACTGTCAAAGCTACTAACAATGCCGGTATTCTAAATAACATATCAGGATCAAACATAATAGGTCCTCCTCGAGACAAAATAATAAAAAGCTCTAATTTTCCAATAGAAGTATAATACTATTATTATACCGAATATCACCATCAATGTACATTATTTCCTAAGCAGTACCCAAGGTTCCGCCTAGAATAAATAAAACTAATTTGCCCACAATAAAAACAGCAAGTCAAGGAGGTATTAACTTTGTATACCAAGATAACACCAATAACACTATTATGTATAATTTGTATAACCGTTGGCTGTGGACTCGTATCTCCGGCTAAAAAGCCAAACGTCGGACCGATTGGACAAATCAAAGAAGAAAAAATCCATAAGAATATTTTTGAACAACTAAAATCTCCGCCACCGGAGTTATTCGACCTTGAACAAATTGCCGGTGTCATCTTTGCTGGAATCAATACCGAAGAATGGTCTCAAGCTCAATCATATCTGCCCTTATTACACGAGCGTTGGAACAAGGTAAAAACAACGATTGTCGACAAAGAAAGCATTTCCAAAAACGACAAAGCTTTAGCCGCATTAAATTCTGCAATTAATAATAAACAGATATCTGAATCACATAAAAGCTTGGAGCAATTCATGGGCGGTCTGAACGATATTGCCAAAGAATATAAGCTTTCCCCGCTGCCGGATATTATTGCTATCGGTGGCAAACTTAGAAATGTCAGTTTTTTTGTTGCTGAAAAAGACTGGCAGAAAGCCTCACTTAAAGTAAAGGAACTAGAAGATTCTTGGGAACAAATGAAACCAGGTCTTGAACAGGTTGGGATCATGGGCGAAATCACCAAAATACATTCTTCCATTAAACAACTTAAAGATGCAATTAATGCTGAAAACAAAGCCGGTGCTGATGAACATCTAAATAAAACAAATGAAAGCATCAGCCGCGTAATAAATTTTTACCGGAAATAAGAACCACAGCCCTTATTTAACTATTTCTGAGGCATAAACCAACTCAACCCCTGCTTCATCAAGTCTGGGTATCATTTGAACAATTGCCTCAGCTGTAGTTGCCCGAGCATGTCCAATTACGATAACCGTCTGTTGTTCTAAGGCAAGTTGAATTCCTTGTTCAATTTTACGTTTTATATATTCTACGTCCGCCTGATTATCTAAAAAAACTTCATTTATCCCTGTTCTAACTTTCATTATTTGTGCGATATCAAATGCTACTGTACTGCTATGAGTATGACTGTCTACAAAAAAGTAGTCTTTTTCTTTAATTATCTTCAGGACTTCACGCATAACACGTTCATCACCGGTAGCACGTGAGCCCTGATGATTATTGATTCCTTTTATTCCTGGAACTGCGTTAATATGTTGAGTTACTATTTTGCGTATTTCAGCCGCTGTCATATCAGTTTCAATAGTAACCTTTTCTGACTGAGCCTTCCGATCAAGGGGTTCCATCGGTAAATGCAACATAACTTCTTTACCGGCACGCAAAGCATCAATAGCTGCGATATGAGAAAAAGGCCGAGCCGGTAAAACCGAAAACGTGACTGGCCGGTCAATTGCCGCAAACAATTCGATTGGCTCTTTGCTATAACCAAAATCATCAATAACAATTGCCATTTTCGCCCGCTTAATTCCCTGTTGGTCATTAGGCAATACCGAAGAATCTGGTGCTAAAGATTTTTTTGCAGTAATATAAATTCGGTCCGTAATAATAGTAACTGTATCCTTATCTAGTACATCTTTAAAGCCAATATCAAATCTTGTTACCGGTTGTCCGTTATAAAAATCATGATTAATTGACAGCAATTCTCCCGGATACTCATTTTTCAATTCGTGACGCAAGGATTGTTCAAAATGACTTACTGAGACTTGATTAGTGATAGGTATATTCAAATTTCGCGTATGCCACCGTATAACACCCTCAACCGACTGCCTAGGAACTTGACGAACAAAGTTTTTAACATCAAGAACTTGGAAATTATGCTTTTTAATCGCGCTGTCAACAGCTTTATGCAGTTGGTTGGCCGTTCTTGAATAATCAACAATTATCCCGGAGCCGGTTTTTTCTAAATCATATAATTTTTGTTTTGATTCAGGAGCAGGCCAAAAATAAAAAACAATGGCCATTACTATTAACATTAGCAATAACCAATTGTAATTTTTAATTTTCTTTTTCATAGGTTATCTCCGTTTATGTCAATTATTTTGGGGATAACTATTATTTTCACCACTTGCCTCAAAATATCCTTCATTCTTTGTCGTCTTCCTTATTTTGCTTTTTTTGGTCTAAACGATCGATATCTTTAGGTTTTAATACTACTGGCCGCAAAACTTTATACGGAATAGGCAAACGGAAAAATACGTCTTTTAGCCCAGCGAGGTTAAACGGCAACAGCGGCCAAAGATAAGGAATCCCGAAGGATCGTGTCCTTAATAATAATAAAAATACTAATAAAACCCCACCAATTAATCCAGGAACCCTAAATAACATTACCAATAGTAGCAATACTACCCGAAAAAATCTGATAGCCATGGCAAATTCCATGCTTGGTGTAGCAAATGCACCTACAGCTGCTATTGCCGTGTAGAAAATCACTTCATTTCCAAACAGACCAACCTTTGTTGCAAAGTCACCTAACATAAACGCTCCAATAAATCCCAAAGCCGTCGATTGAGCCGAAGGAACATGAACAGTAGCCATTCTTACCAGTTCTACCCCAATCTCGGCAGCAATAAACTGAAATCCTAACGGTATAACACCTGAATCTCTTGGACCTAGAAAGGCCAATGTTTCCGGCAATAAGTGCCTTTGTAACACCATAGCTAACCATAACGGCGGTAATAAAAACGATAAAACGATACCAAGCATACGAATTAGTCGCAGATATGATCCGATAAGCATATTCTGATGATATTCTTCCGCATGCTGAACATGATGCCATAATGTTGTCGGTAAAATCATTATGTTTGGTGATGTATCGACAATTAGGCAAACATGTCCTTCATATAAATGCACGCTGGCAACATCCGGCCGCTCGGTATAACGCACCTTAGGAAAAGGATTAAACTGACTTCCGCCAACCAAATATTCCTCGATTGCTTTTTCCGCCATTGGCACACCATCAATATTGATTTTATTTAATTTTTCTTTGATCTTCGCAACTAATTCGGGATTTGTTACATCCTTAATATAGGCAACAGCGATATCACACTTTGAACGCGTACCTACTTTAACGATTTCAAACCGAAGGTTAGGATCGCGTACTCTTCTTCTAATTAACGCTGTATTAAATACTATTGTTTCAACAAATGAATCCTTAGAACCGCGGGTAATCTTTTCTATATTTGATTCTGATGGCGACCGAGCCGGATATGCTCTTATATCATATACAATTACCTGGGATTCTCCATCAATTAAAAACAGTATTTCCCCTGACAATAAACTGGTAACTGCATCATTTAAATCATCGAGTAATTTTACTTGAGTATGTGTTGACCGAGTATAAAAAACTTTATCCAATCCGTTGATTGTAACGTCATTAGGCGCTAACACCAATATATCTTGTAATACGTTTGAAAAAACAACATCATTCGTCATGCCATTTATGGAAAATGATGCCGCCCTTTTTCGGCCTATTTTATATTCCCGGAAAATGATGTCAAAAGTTTCACCAACGCCTAATATATCTTTTAATGTATTTATGTTCTTATCAATATTTTTATCGACAGCTTTCCGCTCAGACATACTATAATTCACTCCGTTTCAGTATCTCTTCAATTGCTTTCCGCGTAACCGGCGATCCTATTGTAATATCATCAGCAAAGTCCATTTTTCCGATATCGCCGATACCTACAATTAACGGGATATTTAATTCATTTAAAATATCAACTGTATCTCCTAGAATAACTGAATTAATTAAATTTCGTGAGGGCTTACCATACTTATCAACCGCATAATAGACAATCTTTCCATGCGAATCTACAGAAAGATCAGGATGCACACCGTTAATACCGCTTGTATTGGACGCTACCGCTAATGCACCAATAACCTCAATATCCGGATGAGTAGCTACATATTTTAATGCTGTCTCTCCTTCACCCTGTTCACTTAATCCACGATCATCAAACATTATTAAGACTGGATCAAAGGGGACCTCCTTCGATAACTCAACTATCTTTTTGCCATTTAATGGAGTTGGATTACCGGCTGAAGCAGAAATGCAACGTAAGTTTAAATCTCTAGCTATTTTTTCAATTACCCGCTGTGCAACTCTATCACCGTCGGTAACAAGAATTACGCGGACTTTAGCAAGCATTTTGCCACCTCATGTATTAGTAGGTTGCTTTCCAAGCAACCTACTAATATTATTTGCGACTTTTTCGCTTTCCCGGATTACTTTTTGCAATTTAGCCAGACTTGCTTCTAATTCATTGGAAAGCTCGAATTGAGCCTCAGATAAAACTTGAGCAGCAGTCTGCACTGCTTTAGCATCATTTTTGACAGAGCTATTCTGCTGAGCACCAGGTTGTACTTGATTAAGAGTATTTTGCTGTGGACTCTCTGTAAGTTTATTAGGTATACTTTGCTGAACAACTTGTTGTGTTGGATTAGAAACCGATTGCTGAGTACCTTGCTGTATTTGATTAGAAGCTTCCTGCTGAGTTAATATTTTGGCAAATAGATCACGGAGTTCAGTTGAAAATTGTTGCGATTGTAAATTGCCATTAGTAGAATTTTGTTGAGGATTTGCTGCCAATGAAGGATTTGACGTTTCTTCCGGCAATGATATCTTATCAAGCTTAGCACTAATATTCTTCAGTAAATTTATTACATCATCATTAACAAGCGAACCATTACTTTCGGAATTAGTTTCGGTTTGATTTAAATTATTAAATTCATCATTCCGCCCTTGCTGTTTTGCATCAGCCTGTTCAATCCTGCGGACAGAGCGTCTTTGCATAAACTATTACCCCCTCAATATATGAAACTGGCTAATATTAATAAAAATGAAACGATTGCAAGCCGCAGATTTATTACTGCAAAAGGATACCTTAACTTGGCCCAAGGACGAACTAACAATGGAGTCGGTTCAAACTCAACTCCGCCGATAATCCTGCTTGTAAGATATGATGACAAGGATCCGCTAAATAAAATAAAAAGCTTATAGTACTTATGAGATAGTTCACTGACAATCACCGAATTAAATGCCCCGGCCGCAACAACTCCGTTTAAAGTACCATGCAAAAGAAATACTGTTAACAGCTGGGCGAAATGATGAATAACAATAGCTAAAATTACATAATGCGGATACCTAATCCCTGTAATTATAATTGTAAATATAATACCGATAACATCGATCGCAAGCATTATTAATTACCCCTTAGGATTAAAAATTACCGCGGCCAAAAATCCAAATACTACTGCGGCCATAACACCACTTGCCGTTGCCCTTAACGCACCACTAAATATACCGACAAACCCCATCTTATTTATATCTTCAATCGTTCCAGTAACCAGCGAATGACCAAAGCCTGGTAATGGAATTGTTGCACCTGCCCCAGCAATATTAACTAATGGCTGGTATAACCCCAAACCGCTTAATATAGCCCCACCCACCACAAATAAGACAAGTATATGTGCTGGAGTCAGTGGTGTTAGATCCATAAGTAACTGTCCGACAACACATATTGCTCCGCCTATCAGAAAAGCAAATATATATCCCTGCACTTCCATATGGTCTCTCCTTTTTTCTGCTTAAGCTTCAATAGCAACTGCATGAGCAATACTAGGAATTGACTCTTTTTGCTGATATGATGTCGGACTATGTAAACTGCCTGTACCTACTAATAATACACGTCGCAAGTTCTTTTGCATGAGTTGTTGATAGATATAACCTGAAAAAACAACTGCCGAACTTGCACAACCACTTGCACCGGAATGGGTATCCTGATCATTTGTATAAATCATACAACCACAATCTTCATAATTTGTCGAAAGATTGTATCCGCTTTCTTTTAACAATTCTATCAATAACAACTTTCCTACCTTGCCTAAATCTCCGGTATAAATCATGTCATAATAACGTGGTTGAATATTCAAATTAGAGAAGTGAGCAATTAAAGTATCTGCTGCGGCCGGCGCCATTGCTGGTCCCATTGCATTAGTATCCTTAATTCCCATGTCAACAATTTTTCCAACTGTGCCCGCTACAACTTTTGGTTTAGACGAGTTCGAATTGTTTGCTGATATCAATAAAGCTCCTGCTCCTGTTACCGTCCACTGAGAAATCGGCGGGCGTTGAACACCTTGTTCGGTAGGAAATCGGTATTGTCTTTCCGCAGTGTCATGATGGCTGGAAACTGCTGCAATCATGTTGGAAGCAAAACGGCCATCAATAAGTGCACTAGCCAATAACATACCTTCTACCAAAGTTGAACAAGCTCCATATAAACCCAGAAAAGGAATATTTAAATTTCGTACTGCAAAATGGGTACTGGTTAATTGATTCAACAAATCTCCAGCCATCACAAAATCAATATCTGATAATTGATAAGATGCTTTATCTATCGCCTTACGAATCGACCATTCCAACATATATGATTCACATTTTTCCCAACTTGTATGACCTTCTAAAGAATCTTTCATTATATAGTCAAAGTAACCGGTTAGCTGCCCAATACCCTCAAAAGGGCCAACAATATTCGCAGTACTGGTAATCTGCGGCTGACTATTGAAAAACAGGGATTGTCCTTGATTTTTCACCTGCCACCCTCCTATATACGAAGCCAATAAATCAGTCCAATTATAAATGCTGTAACCATACCATATACCAATACTGGTCCCGCTATTACAAACATCTTAGCCCCAATGCCAAACACATAACCTTCACGTTTGAATTCCATTGCCGGAGCTACAATTGAATTGGCAAATCCGGTAATTGGAACAATTGAACCGGCACCAGCCCTTTGACCGATTTCATCATATACCCCGATACCGGTTAAAAATGCACTTATGAATACCATCACAACCGCTGTTGGTCCACCGGCTTCTTTAATTGTCATTCCTTGTTCAATAAAAATGTTCTGTACGAATTGACCGATTATGCAGATTATTCCCCCAACAAAAAATGCCCACAACGCGTTTTTAATAAGAGGAGGGGAAGGTTTATATTTTTTATATTTTTCCTCATATTTCTGCTGATACTGTTTTTTCTGATTTTCCAAGGTTTCACCTCAACATTATTTTTACCATACAGCCATCAATTAATGCATTTTGGTTTATAGACAATCCTATTCTTAAGCAAAAACAAGCAACAGAGTAATGACCCTGTTGCTTCCAAATCCCCTTGTTGAATGATTAATGAACAGCGAAAGCGATTTTCACATCTGCCTTATATTCATGAATCTTTCCTTTATCAATGTTTGCGGTAAAATTTGTGACCTCAACTCCTAAAATATCATCAATGGTCTTGGATGCCTCAGCAACAGCCTTATCAACTGCGTCGGTCCAATTATGTTGAGATGTTCCTACTAATTCAATTACTTTTACTACCAAATTACTCAACCTCCTTAAAAAGTATCGCTATGTGCAATGGCTATAATTATTATGTTCTAAAAAGCCAAAATTATTCTCAACCATTTGTACTGAATAACTAATTCCTGTATTTAGAAAAACCTGTTTAGCCTTAACTGGATTTTTCTTAAAAAAACCTTCGGAAAAAATATACCAAGCGATTCCGCTTCCCGCTATTGTAACAGCTGCAACTAAAATGAATATCAACATCTTTTTTCGCATAATCTTCACCTCAAAAATAGTATTCCCGAAAAATAATTCTAAAAACAAAAACCTCATAGGCTATGAGGTTTGCATTAATTCCCTTATCATTTTTAAAGCGCTTTTTTCTATTCGCGAAACTTGCACCTGAGACAAACCAATAGTCTCTGCAATCTCTGATTGAGTTTTATCTTGGTAAAACCTTAACTGAATAACCTTTTTTTCTTTCTCGGGCAGCTTAGCAATAATTTCTTGAAGATCAAGATGTTCAATATAACGATTATCTAATCCTCCACTGTCTGACTTAATATAATCAAGCACCAAAGTCGAATCTCCGTCATCATGATATGCTTGGTCATACAAAGATGACGGTGTTTGTAAAGCCTCCATTGCTGATATAATTTCTTGGGGGACTATACTTAATTCAGTAGCTACTTCTTGAATCGTTGGTTCGCGTCCTAAATCTCCTTGTAATTTTTCCTGCGTTCTATGAATCTTGTACCCTAATTCCTTAATTGATCGGCTAACCTTTACCGAGTTATCATCACGGATAAATCTTCTTATTTCACCAATAATCATTGGAACAGCGTATGTAGAAAACTTGACATTATAATTGAAGTTAAAACGATCAATAGCTTTAACCAATCCAATACAACCAATTTGAAATAAATCATCCCATTCATAGCCACGATATGAGAATCGCTTTATAATACTTCGTACTAAATTAAGATTCTGTTCAATTAGATATTCACGAGTCTGATCATCACCGGCTTGAGCCCGGGCAATCAAAATTTTATAATCCTGCTCACTTAGCATAGTAATCCCACCTAATGCTTCTTACTATCGTTCGTATACTTTATCATTGTTACGGTCGTACCTTGTCCTACAGTAGAATCGATCACTAATTCATCCATAAATGAATCCATAAAAACAAGTCCTAGGCCCATTCGTTCCGGATCAGTTGAATATGATGGCTGGCAGGCTAATTGAACATCCTCAATTCCTCGGCCAAAATCGGTAATTGTAAACTCTAATTTTTCATCATATAACGTCATAGCCATTATAATTTCGCCACATTCACAGCCATAGCCATGAATAGTGGCATTTGTAACTGCTTCTGAAATTGCAACCTTGATTTCCTCAATATCATTAATAGTTAAATCAGTCTGTGCTGCAAAAGCTGCTGCCGCGACTCGGGCGATAGCGACATTCTCACTCAAACTGCGAAATGACATCTTAATTTGGTTTTTCATAATTAATAGCTTCCTCCCTAGAAATTATCTAATGCTTCTGTTTCAGTACTGAAAATTTTCATTATTTTAACTAAGCCCGATAACTCAAATATTCTCATTATTTGCGGCTGTATATATGCAGCCATCATAACTCCTCCCAGCAAACTAATTCTTTTATACCTTCCCAGGATTACGCCTAAACCTGAACTGTCAATAAACGTAACACCTTTTAAATTCAGCAAAATATTCTTCGCACCACTTTTATCTAAAGCATAATCAATATTTTGACGAAAAACAGATGCCGTATGCATATCAATTTCACCGTCAATTCTTACTATAAGTACGCCCTGTTTCATTTGAGTATTAATATTCAATCAAATCCCTCCTATCGTACATATTAGTTCATTCGTTCAATAGGAAATATTTTCCTTCTAAAAATAAAAAAAATGTTCATACTAATTAAATATGAACAATAAGTTATTTTATTCAAATTAATCTATGCTGTTCAATAACCAAACAACTGTTCAACCATTTGAGAAAAAATATGAAGTAACTTAGCTTTTTCAACAGTACTCTCAGCAACTAAATCAATTGAACCAACTTTTATTCCCTCTTGTAAAACAATTAATTCTCCGCATTTTTCTCCGGCTTGCACCGGTGCAATACGTTCGCGTTCAATCTCATACTTTTTTTGTATATTTTTTTGTTTTCCTTTAGAAATAACTAAAGTTAAGTCCGCTCCGGCAATTAAACTTACTTCTTTTTTTACTCCTTTATTAACAACTATCTTATCAACTTTATCACCCTTTTTAACGATAGGTACCGCAGCAAAGTTTTTGAATCCCCAATCTAATATTTTCATACTCTCCCGTAAGTGAGAACGTGGCTCAGGAGTAGCATACACAATAGATATTAAGCGAAGCCCGTCGCGCTTTGCCGTGCCTGCAAAACAATATTTGGCTTCCTCCGTCCAACCGGTTTTTAAACCATCAGCTCCTGGATACCACCAAAGCAGTTTATTAGTATTAACCAACCAGTTTTTACCTCCGCGCAACCAGTATTCCTTTATGTTGCACAATTCCATATACAACGGATGTTTTACTGCTTCTTTCACAATTAACGCTGTATCATAAGCACTCATATAATGTTCCGGAGCAGGCAACCCATTTACATTAGCATAATGAGTATTCTGCAGTCCTAACTGTTTAGCTCGGTCATTCATTGCCTGAACTGCGTTCTCATTATCGCCAAATAAATGTTCCATTATTGCAACTGCCGCGTCATTAGCGCTGACAACTGCAACTGCTGTCATCATTTCGCGAACTGACATTTTTTCACCAGGTTCCAGCCATATTTGGGATCCACCTTGCCGCCAAGCAGCTGTACTGACTGTAACTTCATCAGTTAATTTGATTTGTCCGTTTTCAACTGCTTCAACTGCCAATAACAAGGTCATAATTTTGGTCACACTTGCCGGTGGAAGACTTTTATGAGGCTCTTTAGCAAACAGCACTTGGCCGTTTTCATCCATCAATACTGCAGAAACAGCCGAAGTTTCAAGAGTAGGAATATTTGATTGAACGGCAGACCCGTAAGCTAGTCCAATATTAATTAATAATACAAGAAACCCAATTAAAGATAATTTTATTAAATTCTTTAAAAAAAGCATTTAGAAATCTCCCTTCTTTTTTTATTTAGGATGCCCATTTACACTACCCTTAATCTTGGAAAATAATAAAATCACACTCTAAGGTGTGATTTTAGACTGCCAAAAATTTAATTGCAATTGTTTAACTAAACGGTTTAAACCCGGTTTGATCTACAATACCCATTATAAGCTGCGGCTTAACAACCTGACTTATATTACTCACGATTGAAAAATTCAAAACTATGTTTTCTTTTACATTATTGATCTTAGATTCGTCATTACTAAACATAGTTAATAATTTCTGACCTTTAAAAACTTGGTCGCCAACTTTATGATATATTACTATTCCCGCCGATAAGTCAATAGCCTGACCCTTAAATTCCCGCCCAGCGCCCAACTTCATCGCTGCCAAACCCAGTCCGGCTGGGTCGATATGTTGAATATAGCCCTCTTGTTGGCAATAAATATCACATAAAATTGAAGCCTGCGGCAAAACCCCTTGATTGTTGATAATGTCTGCGCCACCTTGAGCCGTAATAAAATTTTGAAACTTTGCCAATGCTTTTCCGCTATCTAATATATGTTCCAATATTTTATAGCCTGTCTGGAAATCTGGCGCTACTTGGCCCATAACCAACATATGTGAGCCTAATTGCAGACAAATTTCTCGCAGATTTTGAGGACCATTTCCCCTTAATACCTCTATAGCCTCCGCTACTTCCAAACTATTACCGATAGCCATACCTAGTGGTTGATCCATGTTAGTTATTACAGCTAACGTTTCTCTACCAACTTTATGACCTATATCGACCATCAAAGTTGCCAACTCAATGGCCTGGGTAATATCTTTCATGAAAGCGCCTTGACCGGTTTTAACATCTAAAAGAATTTTATCTGCACCTGAAGCAATTTTTTTGCTCATAATAGACGACGCAATTAAAGGAATGCTATCCACAGTAGCTGTAACATCCCGCAATGTATATAATTTGCCGTCAGCCGGTGCAATAGACGGAGTTTGACCGGTTAAGGCAATATTTAAACGTTTTAAATTATCAATGAATTCTTGTTCGGATAAGTTTACTCTAAACCCTGGAATAGACTCTAATTTATCGATTGTACCTCCGGTAAAACCCAAGCCGCGTCCGGACATTTTTGCTACAGGAACGCCGGCTGCAGCAACTAATGGTGCTAATATTAGAGTTGTCGTATCAGCCACTCCACCAGTACTGTGTTTATCAACCTTAATCCCCGCTAAAGGGCTTAAATCAACAACTTTACCACTATGTGCCATAGCCATTGTTAACATAGCCGTTTCAGCAGCAGACATACCATTAAAGTATATTGCCATTAACAGAGCAGCCATCTGGTAATCAGGAACTTTGTCTTTTACAAATTCATTTATTACATATGTTATCTCTTGTTCAGACAAATCTTGCCTCTGTTTCTTCTTGGAAATAACATCGATCATATTCATCCTTTTTCACCTCTAATAACGTTGATGAAGCTTGTACCAAACTTCATCTTCGGCAGTTTAAAATTTTCAAGAACAGTAGCTGAAACATCGGCAAAAGTGCTTCTCGTACCAAGGCTTCTGCCTAATGTATTCTTATGATAAACCAACAAAGGAACATATTCGCGAGTATGATCAGTACCCGGTAAGGTAGGGTCACAGCCATGATCGGCCGTAATTATTAACAGGTCATTATCGGTCAAATAATTTAATAAAATATTCAATTGCAGATCGAATTTTTCTAAAGCATGCTTATAACCCAACGGGTCATTGCGATGACCATACATGCTGTCAAATTCCACCAAATTCGTCATAATAACGCCAGCTTGCCGCTGTTGAATTAATGCCTGTTGAGTTAATAACATGCCATGCTCGTTAGACTTTGAAGAAATGCTTTTAGTAAGTCCTTGTTGAGCATAAATATCACCAATTTTACCAATGCCATACACTGATAGTCCTGATTTTCCCAAGATATCTAACATAGTATGCTCCGGCGGTTTAAGGCTATAGTCATGTCTATTAGGTGTCCGGAAAAATTTTCCTGAACTACCTATAAACGGTCTGGCAATTATCCGTCCGACAGCATGCTGACCAATACACACTTTACTACGCGTGATTTCACATATATCATATAACTCATTTACAGGTATAATTTGTTCATGAGCGGCAATTTGAAACACACTGTCTGCAGATGTATAAATAATAGGATAGCCTGTCCGGCAATGTTCGTCACCGAATTGTTGGATAATTTCCGTACCGGATGCCGGAATATTTCCTAGAACTTTTTTCCCAGTATATTTTTCAAAACTGTCAATCAAATCCCTTGGAAACCCGTTTGGATAAACAGGGAATTCCTTAAATAACGGACAGCCGGCCAATTCCCAGTGACCACTAGTTGTATCTTTACCAACGGAAATTTCAGCCATTTTTCCATAACTAGCTTGGGGATGATTATGATTCTGTACACCTAGGATTGGGAAAATACATCCGAGTCCTAATCGTTCTAGTGTTGGTAAAAAAAGCCCGCCTTGTGAGCGAGCAATGTTACTTAATGTATTCGCACCAGAATCGCCATATCGCGCAGCGTCCGGCAATTCGCCGATACCAACACTGTCTAAAACAATAATTAATATTCTGGTAAACATAAAATTCTCCTTGTTTTCGATTCAGCTAATTATGCTCGAGGATGAGTTTTATTATAAACTTCTTTCAGATGATTTCGGGTTATGTGAGTATAAATTTGCGTTGTTGAAATATCGGCATGCCCAAGCATTTCCTGAACCGATCTAAGATCCGCACCATTTTCCAACAGGTGAGTAGCAAAAGAATGGCGTAAAGTATGAGGAGTAATTTCTTTAACGATAGATGCTTCATGTGCATACTTTTTAATTATCTTCCAAAATCCCTGCCGGGTTAAACGATTTCCGTGATGATTAACAAAAAGCGCCGGTTCCTCATAAGTTCGAACTAATTTATTTCGCCCTTTTGAAATATATTCCTGTACACATTTGGCTGCGATCGAACCTAAAGGTACAATTCTTTCTTTCGAACCTTTGCCATAACATTTTATATATCCCATCTCCAGGTTAACATCAGAAATATTTAACGAAATCAATTCAGTAACACGGATTCCTGTTGCATATAGCAATTCCAGCATAGCTTTATCTCTAATCCCATTCGGGAATTGCAAATTGGGTTGTTTAAGCAATTGTTCTACTTCTGAAATCGACAAAATTCTGGGGAGCTTTTTTTCCAGCTTTGGTGATTCCAAATGGATGGCAGGATCTTTTTCTAAAAATCGTTCACGGACTAAATATTGATAAAACGATTTTATTGCAGCCAAATTCCGAGAAATGGTTGATACAGCCCGGCCCTTTTCCTGGAGTGTTTCTAAATAATCCATGATTATGTCTTTATTAGAATCATGGATTATATCCTTTTTGCGGCAATTAAGATATTCTTTAAATTGTTTTAAGTCTCTGCCATAGGATTCCAGTGTGTTTTGTGCCAGCCCTCGTTCAACCGCAAGATAATTAATAAAATCACTCACATAGCTATCCATCAATACCACCCTTTTGTCTCCAAATTTCCGGTCAGTGACATATTCTGTGTATATGGGTTTTTATTCCACAAACAAACTGATTATTCCTTTCTTTTTTCTTGGTCCTTTCGACTTATTTTTATTTATTTTGTAAACTACATTTAACTGGAATATAAATTCGCAATACTCGCAACGGTGTTTCAAATAACTTTTGTTGTTGCAACTTTGGTATTGGATGATAAATATCCCATAAGACCAAACATATCTTGGGTAAAACATAAATAATTATAAATACGATAAATACAAGTTTTAAAATAGTCTGCCAACGGCGAAAAATATTTCGCCAGGAAAAAGAAACAACCACCAACGCCACCCCCGGCTTAACTTAATACCATACATATTCTATTATGAAAATTTTTATGCCTGTCTAACTGCTAATGAACCATACGGCTACCCACCGCATGAATACCGGGGCAATATACACCTCTGTAATTGCGGCAACCAGCGTTACGATCAACATACTAAAACAAAGTACCGTATATGCTATGGATTGTGAGATGAGATTAATTTTAGTCTTCCGGCGTAAAAGCATTAATGAAAAGGTCGTTGCTAAAACTCCAGACGTAATTACAGCTGGAATAGCAAAAAAATTATGTGGCATTACCGAAGCTAATGCAAACATTAATCCCTTAAAAACATACTCATTAATCAGAAAACCTACAGTAAATCCAATCACAAAACCTCGGGTAAAAATTATAAAAATGACAAAAGGTATACCTATTATTGTAAATCCAAGCAGCCAGATTATTCCTATTATTTTTATGTAATTTAAAAAAACTGTACCAAACATAACTTTTGAATCGACTGCATAATAAGAGCCCTGAATAAGTTTTTGAAAGTAACCATACAAATATCCGGTTAGTTCATTTTTTTGAGAATCCGGTAAAACTTTAACCGCTAGAGCCCCCATAACAATACCAATAATAAAGATAAGGATCATAAAAAAATAGGCAACGATATTAGCTTTAAAATACTCAACAATATTTTGGCGCAAAAATATAAGCATACATTGTTCCTCCCAATAGGTAACCTGCTACAATGTATGCCCACAACATAAAAATTAGACTTATTTGTCTACCTATTTTTTCAACTTACCGTAAAGTCCCCCTCCACCTTCTGTAATTATAAGTTCACCAGTACGACAAGCAAGAATCATGTTGGCCAAATTAGCGCCGATGATAGATGATAAATCCTCATAGTTGGCTTGATGTATAATACTCATTTCATTTTGATACTTATTCAACAACTTCAGTAATGTTTTTTTACCGAGACCAGGTATATATTCTAACGGAATTTGATAGTTGTAATTAGGACGATGAAGGGGATGTATAGGTTTTGAAGTATCGGCAATTTCGCTTATTCGTTCAGCAACACCCATTACCACCGTATTATTATTGCAGAAAGGGCATCTGCTTCCGGTACCAGTTGCCTCTTGTAAATAACACCCGCATTTTCGACATATTGTACGGTGATATTTGCCCAAACGCGGGTCTAATCCATAATTACCATCTAACCTTCGTCCGTTTTTTCGGTTAAGAGCAAGAACCAGTTCCGAATAATCAGCCTTGTTTAACCTCAAAATATTATATTCTCGGGCAATTTTATCAAGAGAATGGGCATCAGAATTAGTCAAAAATGAGAATTGAGATAATTCTCCAATTCGATCGGCCATATTACTGTCGGCGCTCAAGCCCAATTCAATTGCCCCAATACTGTTCATTTCGTTTTCAGTTAAAATATCGCTCATTCTACGGGCAGTTGCACCAAATATGCTTTTGAAAGGGGTAAAGACATGTGCCGGAATAATCTGAGCTTGATGCTGTATTCCAATTTTGACAAGCTTATTTAGAGGCATATGAGCATTTTGAGAACTCATGTTTATGTTTTTGATATGGTTACTCATTTCCTTAGTAAAAGCCTGCATTGATGGCAAGTCCGGCAAATATAATAATGTATGGCATAGGCCGCCGGTTTCCTCGCACGTTTCAACTTCCGCTCCCAATATCAAAGTAACCGCATTATCGTAACAGTATCCACCTCCCGTTAAAGGAGATATTATTTGCTCATCGAGTAACCGGATTATATCTTGTTGAACTGCCGGCGACAAAGCGTCGACTACCCCAACAATCTGTAATCCTTTACGTCCCTTCGCTTCAGCCAGAATGTTCCGCAGTGTTAATTTATTTGATGTGGGAATTTTAATCCATTGACCAGACTCAGTCATACCAACATGAATATGCAAATCGGCAAAACAATTTATCATAGGAGACCTGCCAATGATAAACCCAGCAAAGTTTTAGCATCACAAATCCTGCCGTTCTTAACCAGTTGACGAACTTGGTCCGGATAATAAGATTCGGTACAAATAAATTCGTCTTCATCCAGATGCTGTAACCCAAATGTTAAATCATTTGCTAAAAATAAATGTAAAAATTCATTGGTAAAACCCGGCGTCGTATAAAATCCAGCAAGTTTGCTGATAGCTGCAGCAGAATAACCAGTCTCCTCTTTTAATTCTCTTATAGCACAATCAACCGGTTCCTCTCCTCCTTCCAGCTTTCCGGCCGGAATTTCCAGTAACAGATCACTTACCGCATACCGATATTGCTTTACCAATACTATTCTGGAATCCGATAATACAGGCACAATCGCCACTGCACCGGGGTGATCTACTACCTCCCGCGTAGCTTTCCTTCCATCCGGCAGTAATACATGATCATATCTTATCCGCAAAAACTTCCCGCTAAATACCAATTTTGTATCTAATACTTTTTCTGTGAATCTTTCCAATTTTTATAAACCTCCACCATAATTATTGGTAATCCTTAGCAGCTTCTTCGCCTCGCAATACTCGCAACGCACCCTCAGCTAAGGACCGTAATTCATCTTCGCCAGGAAAGACAAGAATCTGGGCAATAAACGCAACGCGGTTGCGTATCCAATTAACCAGCATATTTGAATATGCCAAACCACCTGTTAATACAATTGCGTCCACTTCACCCTCAAGTACCGTGGCCATTGCTCCAATTTCCTTAGCAATATTATAAGCCATCGCTTGATAAATTAATTTAGCTTGTTCATCACCGGCGTTTATTCTTGCTTCTACTTCACGGGCATCGCTTGTACCCAAATGAGCCATTAATCCGCCTCCACCAATAGCTCTTTTTTTAGTTTGTTGATATGATAGTTTACCGGAATAACATAATTGTATTAATCCAGTTATCGGCAATACTCCGGCGCGTTCCGGTGAAAATGGGCCGGAATCATTGGCATTATTTACATCGATCATTCTTCCTTCTTTCTGTGCCCCTACTGTAATCCCCCCACCTAAATGAACTAACAGCAAATTAAGCTTCTGATAATCTTTATTCATTGTTGCAGCAGCACGTCGGGCGACAGCCTTAAGGTTAAGTGCGTGAAATAAGCTTATCCTTGGTAACTCCGGCAAACCGGAAATCCTTGCAACCGGCTCAAGCTCATCAACACATACCGGATCAACAGTATAAGCGGGTATGTTGTGTTCATCGGCAAGTTTACGGGCAATTAAACCGCCTAACAGGGAAGCATGTTCAGCACGATAATCTTCTCTTAAATCCTTACACATTTTATTATTTACTAAATAGGTTCCACTTTCGATTGGTTTTATTGGTCCGCCACGGCCGACAATAGCATCAAGTTTATCCAAATTCACATTATATCTTGCCAGTATATTCTCAATTATCTCGGAGCGATAATCATATTGTTCATGAATTTTGTCAAAACAAGCAAGTTCCTGTGAACTATGACGAATTACTTCTTCAAAAGCGCAGTTCTCGTTATGGTAAACTGCAATTTTCGTTGAGGTTGATCCAGGGTTAATAGCCAAAATAGAATAGATTTTATTCATATTATTAGTCACCCTTTCTTGAATGTTATGATTTATGATTCTTGTTTTTATCATTAAATCCCTGCAATAAAAAAACTGACACCTAAGTGCCAGTTTTTTTATTTATTATGCTCTCATTTCCATGCGCAGTTTATCGGCAATCATCGCCATAAATTCTGAATTTGTTGGTTTACCCTTATCTGGTTTTATGGTGTAACCAAAGGTACGATGAATCATTTCCATATTGCCCCGATTCCAAGCTACTTCAATCGCATGTCGGATTGCCCGTTCAACCCGACTGGGTGTTGTTGAGTATTTTTCTGCAATTTTGGGATATAGTACTTTGGTTACAGCTCCTAAAAGTTCTATTTCCTTGGTAATCATCATGATTGCATCGCGCAAATATTGATATCCTTTGATATGAGCAGGAATTCCTATTTCCCTAATAATATTTGTAACTTCAACATCTATCGGGCAATTAACCGGCTTACTAATCGGTATTGCCGTAGAAACAATGGTTGAATTATTACCTCCGGTTAATTGTCTAATTCTATTTAATAATACTTCCATATTAAATGGTTTTAAAATATAATAATCTGCTCCTAATTCTGCAACCCGCTGGGTAATGTTCTCCTGTCCAAAAGCGGTCAGCATAATTACTTTTGGTCTATTTACTAAATGACTGATTCTTTCCAATACGCCAATTCCATCTAAATGCGGCATTATAATATCTAATACAACTACATCTGGAAGCTTGTCTTCAATGATCGTGAGAATATCTTCTCCATTATACGCTACACCAACTAGATCAATGTCCGGCTGCTGACACAAAAATTCCTGCATAATATCCGAGAAACCTTTATTGTCATCTGCGATCGCAACCCGTATCAATTCTCTGTTCATGTTGAATAATCACCTCTAATAATTATTTATTAATTCTGTTAGTGTGTTTATTCGACAACACTAATGAATATCCTTCCTTAATTGGAAAATAATAGTATTTATTTTAGAAATTTATAAACTAATACCCAGAAAACGTAAATAGTCTTCTGGGTATTAGTTTTGCATTAGTTTTTGGTAATAATCCACTTTCCATTAACATCCAATCAATAAAACAACCATACCCTTTAGTTGGATCATGAACAAATACATGTGTAACTGCACCGATTATCTTTCCATTTTGAATTATTGGACTACCGCTCATGCCTTGAACTATACCGCCAGTTTTATCTAATAAGCTTTTATCAACCACTTTAATAACCATTCCTTTACCGTCGGGAATGTTTTGTAAATTAATTTTTTGTATTTCAAGTGCAAATTTTTCTATATGCTGGCCGTCAATTACGGTTAGCATCTCAGCTTTGCCTATTTGTATCTGGGACATGGAGGCTACTGGTATCGGTTCGGTATATAACGAGTGAGTCAGTTCTTCTTGTATACTGCCATAAATACCAAATGAAGTATTCTTCTTGATCATACCAACGCACTTATCTTCTTCAATAAAAACACCAACTTTTTCTCCAGGCTGGCCACGTTTACCGGATTGGATTCCTGATACAGTCGCCATTACAATCTTCCCTTGATCGCATTCAATAGGTTGATTTGTGTCGCTATCGGTAATAACATGTCCTAATGCACCAAAAATTTTTGTTTCAGGATCAACAAAGGTTAAGGTTCCAACTCCGGCCGCACTGTCTCTAACAAACAATCCTATTCGATATCTTTTTGTTTCACTACAAAGCACCGGATTAACTGAAACATTTTTACGTTCTTTTCCCCGTTTAATTAATATATCCAAATTTTTTTTCTGTCGGCCGCTAGTATCAATAATATGCGCAACTTGTGAATCATTTTGTACCGGTATTCCATTAATGCTCAAAATAACATCACCAACTTGGATCCCCGCATCTTTAGCAGGGTTCATGGTACTATTACTAGATTCTACCGGAGAAAAACCTACTATTAATACACCTTGGGAATGTAGAATCACTCCAATGGAATGCCCCCCAGGTAATACTTTTATTGCGGGCAAAACACTAACTTGAACAGTTCTAATTGGTATTAAACCTAATAATCTAAAATTAACTGTAGCATTACCTAAGTGAACCGGCTTAAATAAAATTTGACGGGATAACACATATTTAGAAGCTTCATCATTGATAATAACGGTCTTTTTATTATCTTGTATTACGGTTACAGTTAAAGGGAAGCTAACTTGGATTATCTTCTTTTCCCCTTCGATGATATGCAGGTGAGAAGGAAGATTATATACTAATCGAAACTGTGGTGAAAAAGAAAAAGCCACGATTAATCCAGCAATTATAATACCTAAAGCAGGCCGACAATTACTGTGTCTCATGCTACAATCACTCCCAACTCACTTTTATAAAGAACAGCAAAATTAACTCAAAAATAAAGATTCCCGAAAATGAAGCGGATTATTCCGAGTTATTTAGCATATATTGACTTGGAATCTGATTATCATCGTTTATAATAAAAAATTAAGCGCAAGCTCGTGCTTGCGCTTAATTTTTCCACTCTTCCTTTTTTTTCCTTGCATTTTCAATCATTTGTCTAGTGTTATCTAATCCTATTTTTGTTATATTATCACCTGAAATCATTCGGGTTATCTCTGTAATTCTACCGTCTAAATCTAAAATTCTTATTTCAGTAGATGTTCGATTATTTTCATTTTGCTTTTCAATGAAAATATGATTATCAGCCATACAAGCAATTTGTGGCAAATGAGTAATGCATAAAACCTGTTTTTGGCAAGCAACTAATGCAATCTTCTCTGCAATTATTTGTGCCGTTTTACCGCCAATACCAGCGTCAATTTCATCGAAAACCATAGTTAATGCCGAATCATGTTGGGACGATACGGTTTTAATCGCTAGTGCAATCCGAGATAATTCACCGCCTGAGGCAACTTTCTGTAATGGTCTTATCTCTTCACCCATATTCGCCGAAAATTGAAAGATAATCCGGTCTGCACCCAATGGTGTAAATTTATTCGTATTTTCTACCATTATTTCAAAACAAGCATGTGGCATACCTAAATCCTGCAAATGCTTAATAATGCTTTCAGACATTTGTTTAGCTGCCTGAACACGCATTTTAGATAATAATTCAGCCTCACTTTTTACCGCATTTGATAATTCATTATAATTGACAGTTAATTGCTCAATTCGCTCATCATACGTTACAAGTTCTTCAATCTCAGCAACTGACTGTTTATAATAATCCAGAATCTCGTGTATGGATGAGCCATACTTCCTTTTCAGTTTATAAATAGTATCTAATCTACCTTGCAGTTCAACTAACCGTTTTGGATCATAATCAAAAGACTCAACATAGTTTCTCACATCATTACTTACTTCTTGTAAACAATAAATAGTATTGGTAACTTCATTCAATTGCGGCTTGAACTTAGGATCATAGCGATTTACCACTTCAAGTTCATTTCTAACTGTATTAAGCTGCGATAAAACACTTGCAATATTCTCCCGCTCTTCATTTAACAATAAATAAACCTGCTGCAAAGATGTCGCAATTTTTTCGGCATTTGCCAGAATACTTAACTCCTGTTGAATTTCGTCATCCTCGCCTATTTTGAGTTTTGAAGCTGCTATTTCTTGGGTCTGCCAAGTCAATAAATCCATTCGTTGGATCCTGTCACGTGAATTACGTTTGCTTTTCTCTAGTTTATCAGTTATATCTTCAAATTGTTTAAACAGGTTACGATATATAGCTAGCTGTTTGTTTATATTACCATCATAGCCATCAACTAAATGCAAATATGATTCAGGATTTAACAGCGTTTGGTTTTCATGTTGCCCATGTATATCTACTAGTACTGATCCTATTTTCTTAAGAGTCCCTAAAGAAACATGACATCCATTGATCATTATACTATTTTTCCCACTTTGAGCTAAACGTCTGCTAATAATTAAGTTATCATCATCTTCGAGCGAAATATCAAAGCTCTCTAATAATGTCTTGATGACAGGAGAATCCGAAACATCAAACACTCCTTGAACACGATAATAATCGCATCCAGTGCGTATATATTCGGGTGAAGAACGTCCGCCAAGAATAGCACTAAATGCATCGATAACAATAGATTTACCTGCGCCGGTTTCACCGGTCAAAATATTCAAACCTCTATTAAATTCAATACTCGCAGCCTCAATCAATGCAAAATTAGTTACACTCAGCGACTTAAGCAACCTTTTCAACTCCCCCGCTAAATATAAATTTAAAGTAATGAGTTAATTCTTTGCAAAACAGTATTAACTGCCTCAACAGGTTTAACAATAATCAATATTGTATCATCCCCGGCAACAGTACCGATAATTTCCGGCCACTTAACATTATCGAATACGTATGCCACTGCTTGTGCAACGCCCGGTAATGTCTTCACAACAATCAAATTTTCACTATAGTCCATAGCAATAATAGAGCCACGAAAGGTTCTCTCCATTCGTTCCTGAGACATTAAGATATTGTGCTCCGGCGGAAACGCATACCTATATCTGCCATCCCCGGTTGGAACCTTTATCAACATCAACTCTTTAATATCTCGCGAAACAGTGGCCTGTGTAACCTCAATACCTTCTTCGCGTAAGGCATCCGCTAATTCTTCCTGCGTTTCAATAATGTTTCGGTCAACAATTGTTTTAATTTTCGCGTGACGCAATCCTTTCAAACACTTCACTCCTCACTTTTTCAATTATATATACCCGTGGAGAAATATGGCTATGGTTTTGCAATGACCAGCATCCGGCAGTAAAACAATAAGTTGACAATCCAGAAACGAACTCTTGAATAGCTGCATCTTCCTTTTGTCCCTCGGAATGCCCAGGATACGATAGGATACTAATTACTCCTGAAACAGACAATAAATTCACGGCATTAGCAACTGCTGTTAGAGTAGAATTAGTCATAGTCATAATATCATGGTTTTGACCAGGCATATAGCCTAGATTAAACATAAAAACATCTACATTACTTTTAATATATTTCGGAACATTCACATGACTGTCCAAAACAAGTCTTACCCGCGTCTCAAGCCCATGATGTTGCAATAAGTTAGAAGTATGCTGCAAAGCTGCGGGCTGAATATCAAAAGACCATATTTCAGCCTTACTTTCTGCATTTTGGGCTAAGAACAGTGTATCATTGCCATTACCGGCAGTTGCATCTACCAAACAGCCAGCAGTACTGATCCGTTCATGCAGCAAGTATCGCGCAACATTTACAGCACTAAATTGTTGCATTATCGCTTCTCCTAAGTTTTTCGTGTAATGTTTGATAATATCCTCTGCCACTTATTTTTATAAATTTGGCCCTAAAATCCTTTTTATTAATCAAGATTACGTCACAAGAAGAAAGTTTATAAATAGATTGACCGTCTGAAGTAAGCATAACGTTTTCACAACAAGGTTCAAGCGTAATTTTAAGCTCACTGCTATGTGGAATAATTAAAGACCGGGAAAATAGCGAGTGAGGACAAATCGGCGTTACCGCTATCACATCTAAATTGGGATAAATAATTGGTCCCCCTGCCGATAATGAATAACCGGTAGAACCGGTTGAAGTAGCTATAACTAACCCATCGGCAGGGTAATGTGCCGTAAACTGACTATCAATGAATAAATTCATGCGAATCATTCTTGATAAGCCATCTTTTGCAATCACTATATCATTTAAAGCAAAAGAAGAATATTTTTGTTCAGCATTATCAAATATTTGTGCACTAATTAATAATCGCTCATCGATATCATAATGTCCCGCAATTAATTTATCAATTGCGGGTTTAAGTTCAGTTAGCTCAATTTCGGTTAAAAAACCAAGTTTGCCCATGTTTACTGCCAAGATAGGAATACCGCTAGGTGAAACTAGGCGAGCTGTTCTTAGCAGTGTCCCATCGCCGCCCAAAGAAATTGCTATTGTTAATTGACCATAGTCGTGACCTGTAAAATAACAGACCGATTCCTGGTCGAATAAACCACCAACATCGCTTGGCACAAATACCTTAACACCTTTTTCTTTTAAATACTGAATCAGCCATCCTAGAACTGTCCGAACGCTAGGCCTCATCATATTTGGAAATAGCCCGACCGTAACCAATTTTATTCCCCCGTCATTTATCAAAATTACTATGAGCTTCAGTAACTACAGATTTGATTAAACCTAAATCTACATAATCTTGTTGTGGTGCGTTTTTTAGATACAACAAATATTCTATATTTCCTTCCGGACCAGTAATAGGCGAAAAGGTTAAATCAACCGGAGCTAGCTGCAAAGATTTAGCTGTTGACACAACTTGACTTATAACTTCAATATGAACAATTGGGTCTTTAACAACTCCTTTTTTGCCGACTTTTTCCCGTCCGGCTTCAAACTGAGGCTTAATCAAAGCAACTATTGAGGCAGTTGGTGCAAGTAAACCACCAACTGCCGGAAGCACCTTATCTAAAGAAATAAATGATACATCAATTGATGCGAAATCGATTAATTCATTTAAATCTTTAGCAGTCAAATATCTAATATTTGTTCTTTCCATGTTCACGACGCGTTCATCGTTCCGTAAATTCCATGCCAACTGGCCATAGCCAACATCAATTGCATAGACTTTCACTGCACCATTCTTAAGTGCACAATCAGTAAAACCACCGGTTGAAGCACCAATATCAGCTACAATTTTACCCACTAAATCTATTGAAAATGACTGTAAAGCTTTGGCAAGTTTTAATCCGCCTCTGCTGACATATCCTATCGGATCTTCTTTAACAACAACATCCGACAAAATTGAATACATACTTCCAGGTTTATCGGCCCTGTGTCCATCAATCCAGACCACGCCAGCCATAATCAAAGCTTTGGCTCGTTCACGGCTTGCAACAAGATTCTTTTCAACTAAAAGCAAATCCAGCCTCTGTTTTTTCATTATTTAGCTCCGTGCTCTCGCAAGAATTCACGTATTGTTGACTTGATTTTTTCAGCAGTTAATCCATACTTTTCCAGCAAAATTTCTCGTGACCCATGTTCAATAAATTTATCTGGAATGCCCAAGCAAAGTGTTTTTACCCAAAACATATTCTGACTACTCAATGTTTCTAATACCGCAGAACCAAAACCTCCGGCTAAAACATTTTCTTCTATTGTAACAATTTTACCTATATCTCTTGCCGCCTGCCGTATAATATTATTGTCCAATGGTTTTAGGAAACGGGCATTAATAACTCTGACCTGGATTCCTTCTTTTGCAAGTAATCTGGCCGTATTTAGTGCAGTATCAACCATTGAACCAATTGCAATTATAGCAACATCTGTTCCGTCTAGTAATTGTTCGGCCTGACCTATGTCTATCATTTGCAATTCACTTTGCAGGGGAACACCTAACCCGCAACCGCGGGGATATCTAATTGCTACCGGCTCGTTTGAATTAAGCGCAGTATTCATCATATTTCTCAATTCATTTTCATCTTTGGGTGACATACAAATCAAATTTGGAATATGCCGCAAGTACGAGTAGTCAAATACACCATGATGAGTAGGGCCGTCTTCACCGACAACGCCGCCGCGGTCCAATGCCAATATTACCGGCAGTCTTTGCAGGCATATATCATGCAAAATCTGGTCATAAGCCCGCTGAGCAAAAGTAGAGTATATCGCCACAACAGGTTTTTTTCCTTCAGCAGCAATTCCAGCTGCCATCGTAACCGCATGCTGTTCAGCTATGCCAACATCAAAAAAACGATCCGGGAATGTATTTGCAAATAGCGATAAACCTGTTCCATCAGGCATCGCTGCAGTAATAGCTATAATTTGCTTGTCTTTTGCAGCCAACTCAACAAGTGTTTTACCAAACACTGATGTATAAGTTGGTCTGTCATCAAGTTTAATACATTGGCCAGTTGTAATATTGAATGGGCCGACTCCGTGAAATTTATCCGCATTGTTTTCTGCCGGCAAATACCCTTTGCCCTTACAAGTCAAGGCATGAATTAAAATTGGTCCATTCAATAATTTAGCTTTGGCAAAGACATCTTCCATTTGAGCAACATTATGTCCGTCGATTGGCCCGATATATGTATAGCCAAGCTCTTCAAACAACATCCCGGGAACAAACAGATATTTCAAAGTATCTTTAACCCGTTCAGCCGTCTTCGCAACCCGATCACCAATAGCCGGAATCCTCCTCAGTAATATCTCCACATCCCGCTTGATTCGTGAGTACGATGGTGCAGTACGCATTCTATACAAATATTCGGCCATCGCTCCAACATTTTTGGCAATCGACATTTCATTATCGTTAAGTACGACTATCAGATTTTTACCTAAATCACCGGCATAATTAAGAGCTTCCCAAGCCATTCCTCCAGTTAAAGAGCCGTCACCGATAATCGAGACGATATGATGCTTATTACCGGATAAATCGCGGGCTAAAGCCATGCCCAATGCTGCAGAAATTGAGGTACTGGAATGTCCCGTATCAAAAGCATCATGGATACTTTCCGACCTTTTAGGAAAACCGCTAATCCCGCCAAACTGTCGTAAAGTTGCCAGATGTTTTTTTCTACCTGTTAAAATTTTATGGATATATGCCTGATGTCCAACATCCCAAATAATTTTATCCACGGGACTATCAAATGACCGATGTATGGCCAAAGTCAGCTCAACAACACCTAAGTTTGGCGCTAAATGGCCACCGGTGTGTGAAACTGTTTCGATAACAAATTCGCGAATTTCGTCTGCCAGCTGTTGTATTTCATTTATCGTTAATTTTTTAAGATCTTTTGGTGAATTTATACCATCCAATAAACTCATATATAGGTCCTTTCTTTAACAAATAAATATATTCACTTCTTATGAATAATTATACCATATAAATATTTATTAATCATTACAGCCGACAAAAAAGATAAGCGATGCTAAACCCCAGTAATGCCCCAGCCAATACTTCCAGCGGGGTATGGCCTAACAATTCTTTTAGCCGGGTATCTCTGATTGTATGCTGCTCTTTCATTTCCAGAAGCAACTTATTAATTATTTTTGCTTGTTTACCGGCAGCCCGCCGAACCCCGGCAGCATCATACATAACTATCCCAGCCAAAACTATTGTAATAGCAAACAGCGGTGAGTCAGCACCCTCTTGCATAGCAACTGCCGAAGCCAAAGCAACAACCAGTGAAGTATGCGAGCTAGGCATGCCACCCGCACCTACTAATCTTTGCACATCAAAAGTGCCCCTTGTCCAGTATGAGGTAATGATTTTCAAAACTTGAGCTGTAAACCACGCTGTAATCGCACTCATTAGTATGTAGTTTTTGCCAATTAACATGAAAAAGTTTGTCATAGGTTATTTAACAACTTCTCTCTAATAATTGTAATGCTAATGACCGCAATATATCAGCTTTACGGTCAAAAACATTTAAAGCTTCGCATGCTTCTTTTACAGTATCTTCAGCCATGGATTTGGCTTGTGAAAGTGAGTATAGCGAAACATAAGTAGCTTTATGATTTTTTTCGTCACTACCAACTGGTTTGCCCATTACTGATTGTTGTCCGGTCACATCCAATATATCATCAGTTATTTGAAAAGCTAAGCCAAATTTTTGCGCATACACTGTTAAAGCTGCTAATTGTTCATCGGTTGCTCCGCCTAATAAGCCGCCGCAGCGTAACGCTGCGCCAAATAGTGCACCGGTCTTGGCTTCATGCATTCTTCGTAATGTTTCGACATCGATAGTTCGGCCTTCGGACATTAAATCAAGTGCTTGTCCGCCAACCATTCCTCGTGCACCGGCACTAACTGCAATTTCATGTATCGTTAATAATAAATTCTTTTCTTTAACATCCGGCTGATTCAGCATCACTTCAAAAGCAAGAGTTAACAAACCATCTCCGGCCAAAATAGCCATTGCCTCGCCAAAGACTTTATGATTTGTGAGCTTGCCTCGTCGATAATCATCGTTATCCATCGCAGGAAGATCATCATGAATCAATGAATAAGTATGAATCATTTCTAATCCGCAGGCCATATTAATAAATTTATCTCCCCGGCTGCCTACTGCGTCGGCAGCAGCCATGAGCAAAATTGGCCGCAATCGTTTACCACCGGCGAACAGACTGTAGCTCATTGCTTCGTAAATAGCTGCCGGGATATGATTTTGTGCAAAAACAAACTTTTTCAAAGCAGCATTAATGAGAACAACTTTTTGTTGGCAATACTCTTTGAGCATTATTTTTCCTCCTCCAATATTAAAGGCCTAAATTCAATAACGCCGTCTTTCTCATATACTAACTGATTTACTTTGTTCTCGGCGTCATTTAATCTGTTAACACATAAATTAGCTAATTTTACACCTTCAGCATATTGATTTAAGGCATCTTCTAATGGAAGATCCCCTTTTTCTAGTTGTTTAACTATTTCTTCCAGTTGTTCTAAGGCCTGCTCAAAGGTAAGTATTTCACTTTTTTCTTGCACCTTTTTGCTCATGAGCTATTCCTCCCTAGTATTTCGAACTACCGCTTGAATAATTCCGCGATGTAAAGTGATATTGATCGGTTGTCCCGGGGTCACTGTCGCTGCATCAGTAATTATATGGTTATCTTCAGTCTGAATAATACCATATCCTCTTGACAAAACGGCCAGCGGACTGAGAAGCGATAATTTTTCTATTGTCATTTGCAAAGTATGTTGCTTTGTTAACAGATTACCCATCATTGCCTGTACCATTTTTTGCCTCACAATATCGATTATCTGGCGTCGATCGTTAATCAACAATTCAGGAGTCAAAAAGGTACGACTACTTAAGCAAGTATTCAATCTTTGGCGATATTTAATTACAATCATATGCCAATAGTGGGCAAGAGTATTAGTCAAAGAATTAATATGTCGTAATAATTCAGCACCATCAGGAACAACAATTTCGGCAGCCTGAGAAGGCGTCGCTGCTCGGCAGTCTGCGGCAAAATCCGCCAATGTATAATCTGTCTGATGGCCAACTGCTGAAACAGTTGGTATTTGAGAAGCGGCAATCGCCCGTACGACTCTTTCATCATTAAATGCCCATAGTTCTTCTAAGGACCCGCCACCTCGTCCAATTATAAGTACATCGACATCTTTTAGTTTGTTAAAAACTTGTATTGCCTGGACTATTTGTGCCGGTGCCTCGGTTCCTTGAACTTGTACCGGATATAACAATAACTGTACATGGGCATGCCTGCGCTTGGAAACAGATACTATATCTCTAAGTGCTGCTCCCGTCAGAGATGTTATAACGCCAATTTTCTGGGGGAAAATTGGTAATTTCCGCTTTCGGACAGTATCAAATATACCTTCAGCCGAAAGTTTCTTCTTCAGTTGCTCATAAGCCAGACTTAATTCACCAATCCCATCCGGAACAAGGTGATCAGCATATAGCTGATATTGTCCATCTCGTTCAAATACGGTAATACGGCCGCCGGCTATTACTTTTAACCCGTTACTTGGTAAGAACTTTAGATATTGAGCTTTACTTTTAAACATCACAACTCGTAATATAGAATTTTGATCTTTTAAGGTAAAATAGCAATGACCCGAACTATGCAACTTAAAGTTAGATATTTCGCCACGAATGAAAATAGAGGATAATAAAGGTTCTACTTCAAAAACTCTTTTAATTATACGGTTAACATCACTAACATTATAAATATTCACGCAATCACCTAATTTATAGCTAAGAATAGAAAGTAAGCGAAAAGCTGCTGCTTTCGCTCATAAATTTTAAGGTCTATTTATAACCTAAATCTGCCACAACGCTGGATAAAATATCCGGTTAATCCGCCCACAATAAACCAAAAAATATAACCCGGTGGAATGATGTGCCCGACAACTATGCCAGCTAACGCTCCTAACAATGCATAAACCAACATATTCCCCCCCCTGATACACCTTTTATTTATCATATGCATCGTTTCAGGGTTTGGTGTTACGAAGGAAAGCATTATAGGCTGCACCAACTGAGTTGTCCGAACTATAATCGCTTTTAGCAAAAAGGGCACTAACTTTACCCGGCAGATTATCCGTTAGAAAATTACGAATATAATTGTTACTCGCTACGCCACCGACAATCAAAACTGATTTACAGCCAGTCGCATCTAGGGCCCGTATGATTATCTTCAAAATGCTTTTGGCAATACACTGCTGAACCCCTAACGCCAGTTGTGCACGATCTATATTCTTGTTTAAAAGGCGCATTGCATGAGAAAACGGTCCGGAAAAGCTGACATCCAATCCAGTTACGGCAATAGGAAGCTCAATTGGTTGGCCATTAGCCCCAGCGGCTAATGCCTCCAGTCCCGGTCCGGCCGGAAACTTCAAACCCATGGCTACGCCAATTCGATCAATAAATTGACCGGCGTTAAGGTCTATTCCCGAACCCAATTGCTCAAGGGTCATTGTGGGCTTACGATAATTTACAAGCAACATATCAGTTGTACCACCTGATATATGTAAAGCTAAGAACTTATCATCTAAAGGTGCGGCAGCGGACCATAAACCGGCGAAAATATGATTTTCCTGATGGCTTATTTTATAAAGTGGAACTTGAAGTGCGGTAGCTAAAACTTGAGCATATCCTGTTCCGGCTAAAAATGCCGGCATGTATGAATCAGGTAATTGTCGCGGTAAAGCTGAAACACCAATATTTATGATTTGCGGGTTATCGATATTAGTCATTGCCAAACTAAATACTTCCGGCAAAAAACGCATATGTTGAAAAACCATTTCTGATTGGGACAACCCGATACCCTTATCCTTAACCTGTAATAGCCGACGTTTATCTGCTAATAGGCAGCCTGTTTCATCCAGTAAGGCAATCGATGTTGTATAGCAGCTTGTATCAATACCCAAAATGCATCTGGTCATTGTGTTTTTCTCTTCACCAAATTTCCCAATACTCCGTTTATAAACCGTCCTGAGTCTTCTGTACCATATGTTTTAGCTAATTCAATTGCTTCATTAATTACTACATTGGGAGCAATAGTTTCCCGGCCAAAATTCATTTCAAAGATGGCCATGCGTAGAATATTACGATCGACACCATTCATTCTTTCAATTTTCCAATCTGTGGATTGATTAACTATAATAGAATCGATATCGTCCAAATTATTGCTAGTACCTGTCGCAACTTCTAATGCGTATTGTTTAACATCATTTGACATATTAACATGTTCTGAACATACAAATTCTAATGCGTCGGCAATATCCACAGTTTGATAATCTAATTGAAATAATACCTGCAGTGCCATTTCACGTGCCTTCCTGCGACTCATATATTCCCTCTTTTCTGTACTACCGATGATATCCCGGCGGTAGTAATCTGTCCAATACTTCAATTATATCTTCTTGTTCATCGATACGTTTTCCGATCAGATAACCAACAGTCATACATATCAATATAAATAATGTTCGGAAAAATCCAAACATAATAAATAAAATTGCCATAAAAAAGCCCAGCAACAATCCAATTATTTTTCCTCGATGAAGCCGCCAGATTTCCTGAATAAACGCAGTATCCAAATCAAAGACCTCCTTACTCGACACGTTGCTTTACTTTAAATTCATTAGAAATATTGTTGACGAAAATTCGTATTTCTACCAATTCTACCCCAACGGTATTCTTGATATAGTCATGGACTTTCTTTTGAATATCCGCCCCAACAGTTGGAATACTGCTTTCCGGACTAATAATAGCTTTTATATAGACTTTAACTCCCTGACTGATTGAAGTCACTCTCACTTTAACGCTACGTACTCCACGGACTTGGCGGGCTGTCTTTTCCACAAGATTCTCTACGGCAGCTAACGATACATGAACGTCGCCCATTTCAGTATGATGAATTATAGTATCCTTCAAATTACTAGTACGAATCCCGGCAAACAACAGCCTAATACTAAACCCTAAGAGAATCAGTCCAAATAAAGCTGTTTCCCATTGCCCAGGTATCTTCATCAAGCTTGTCCATACAAAATCCAAAGAAAGAAGATTAAAAGATAACAAAACTAACCCTGCAGAAAAAACAATCAACAGCAAGGTGTAAATAGATAAAATAATTCTATCAACTATGCCCATAATAGCTCCTTTCTTCAATCAACGTACTCTTATATCTTCTTCTTTATTTTCCGGGTTAAACCCTACCCCCTGAATATGGATATTCACTTCGACAACTTCTAATCCGGTCATTGTTTCAATTGCCCGTTTCACATTTTCTTGGACTCGAATAGCAATATCCGGTATCCTAACCCCATATTCAACTATTATATATAAATCTACGGCTGCTTCTTTTTCTCCGACCTCAACTTTGACACCTTTCGCTAGGTTCTTCTTGCCTAATAATTCGGCAATACCTCCTACCAATCCTCCGCTCATACCGGTAACTCCCGGCACTTCAGTAGCAGCCAATCCGGCAATAATTCCCACTACTTCATCAGCAATTCGAATCGAACCAACATCATTATATTCAGTGCGTTCTCGGTCTAATTTATCCAATAAATACCCCCCTAACACTATTATTTTATATCATCTCTTGTATTATAAGACTATTTTATAGCTTTAATATTATACCAAATAATTACCATATTTACAAATAACAAAAATTAGCCGTAACCTTGACTTACAGTTACGGCTTGGCACTAATAGCTACATTTTCCAGTTGTACACCGGATACTCTTTTAACAATATCCGCAATTTGTACTACTTCATCTCTGTTCATATTGTTACTCTTCACTACGACACTTACAGAATGATCACGAATAAATACGATCGCATCGGAAAAACCTCTGGCTTTGATTAAATTCTCCATTTCCATCTCTTGCTGTTTTTCCTGAAACATCTGTAATACTTTTTTTTGTGCTTCTTTGCGAACATCATCACTTACTGCAGCTTTCATTATATCGCGAAGCAAATCGGATTTTTCACTACGTATTTTTTCTCGTTCAATTCGATATTCAATGAAAAAGTCCGGGCTTGCGACAGGAATCACTGTTTCAGTTTTTTTTATTACCTGCATAGCATTTTGTTTATTAGCTCTGGCTTGAAATACTTCCGGCCTACGTATTAAATCTAAAAACATTCCAGCTGCTACAATAACACAGATAACTATAACTCCAGTTAACAACCAGGACCTTTTAGTAACGAATATTTTCATTAAATCACCTTCTTTGTGGTAATACGGTAATTCTATATGCCGGGATACCCAATCCAAATTCAACTGCTTTTATTAGATTTGATTTTACTATCGAATCTGTTGCTCCCTCGGCAATAACTAGAACACCTCGAATAATCGGTTTAGTCTCTTTGATTACTATTGGTTTATCAATACCATCTTTTTTACTCAACAACACTTGAACACTTTCTTTTGTTTCCGTAGTAGTTCTAATTCCACCGGCATTATCTTTTTCTTGAACCGTTTTACTCTCTTTTACCACATTTCTTGCATTTTCCTGTAAGCCATTGTTTTCCAATGATATATGGACACCAACGGCACCTGCTCCTTTAACCTGTGATAATAAGTTTGCTAATCGTGCTTCAAGGTTTTCTTCATAACTTCGGGCAGCCGGACTTGCAGTCACATTAATCCGGTTGCTTTCACGAACCATACTTTTAGTATCGCTGCTATCTTTGCTTAGAAATCCGCCTGTAACCATTAGGATAATGCCCACTAACCCAAGCAAAATCAAACGAATATTTATAGAGCTGCTGCGGATCTGATTGAGTGCCAATTCCATGCTTTTCATTAATTGAGCCCCCCATTAATTAAAATATTCCACATATATTTGATTTGCCTTAAACGGATATAACTGGCATAAAGTTCGTCTAATTTTATCCGCTACTGTTTTATCAATTGCGGTCGTTGAATTACTTTTCTTACTGTCATTTATTTTAACCGGTACAACATTATGTTGCTTTCTATGAGAGATATACACGATAACTCGGTCAATTTGCGGCATATTATTAGGATAATCAGTATTTTTTAGAATCACAGCCGTTTCTGCCTTGGTAACTCCTTCAATTGCATGCACCGTTGCTGTAATCTGCTTAGATAAATCAGCACAATAAACTTCTCGCGCCAATCTTCTTTGTCCCTTGGCCATGTTGTCGATACTTCTATTCATATTTGTATCCTGATAATTATACTGGATAGATCTAACCGCCGGTACCTCTCGCATAATTAATTTGGAATGAACAAAATCAATTACCGGATTCAAAATCGTCATCATAATAAACAACCCCATAATTACTCTAATAAACAATTGCATTCTGCTACTAGGTAATATTAATTCAAGAAACGATGCAAATAGAACAACAAGAATAATATTTTTTACCCATAAAGACAGTGATTCAATCAAGATCTCACCTACCTAAGCATCATTGCCATTGTTCCGGCTCCGACGATCATTGTTATTGCAACAAAGAACATAAGCGCAGTTGTTAAAACACAAGAAAATATAAGTAACAGTGTATTTCCCATTCCATCAAGACATTTTGCCATTTTTTCATCGCCCATAGGCTGAACTAATGACCCGGTAGCTTTCATTATAATTACTAGTGACATCAACTTAATTAATGGGATTGCACAAATTGACATAATAACGATGACCCCAAATACTCCAACGGCATTTTTTAAAATAAGTGATGCACCCATGACCAATTCAACTGTATCGGCAAACATCCCCCCCAATATCGGGATAAAAGTAGACGTTGCATACTTTGCGGCCCGTAATGTCAGACCATCGGAAATGCTGCCGGCCACGCCTTGGATACTTATAATTCCGACAAACATGACCATAAGCAATCCTAACATAACCATTCCTGATTGTTTAAAAAAGCCAGAAAGATTTGTCAAACGATATTTGCCGCTGATATAGTTGACACATTCCAATACCGCAGTTAAATATAATAGTGGCATAACGATATCTTTGACAATTATACTGATTGAACTAACACAAAATAACATCAATGGGCTAAATAGAGTTGCGGAAGTTATAGCGCCGACCCCCGCCAAAAGCGTTATTAATAACGGCAATAGGGCCTGCATAAACCCCACCATATTACTTACCGCTACACGGGCTGCCGTAAGGGCATGGTAAAAAGCTGTTAAGGCAATCACAGTCAAAAAAATATAACAAACACTATAAGCCAGCATTGAAATTGCCGAAGAATCAAAAGAAGTTTGCAAGTTTTGCATGATTGCACACAACACGGCCAAAAACAGCAGCTTACCCATCAAATGAACGTTAGTAGTAATTTCTTTGAACAACATACTCATGACTTTTTGCAGTATTTTTTCCCAAGATATTCCGTTCTTACTAATTTGTCTAATATTTTCATAAGTAAGGATTGGGATATCCTCATTTAATTCGCGATTAATTTCAGATATGAAGTTATTAATTTTATCGACTGATAATTCATCCATAATTTTAGCGCCTGGATCAGCATTGGCTTGCGCTTCACAGCAAATTGGCAAAAACATTAAGCAAACAGTTAGTATTACTATGTATTTCATCACCTTCGCTCCTATGGAAGCAATTTCACAATAGTGTCTAACACCAGTGCAATTATTGGAATAGCCATCACTGTTACAAGGATTTTTCCGGCAAATTCAATTTTTGCCCCAACGGCACTTTCCCCAGCATCTCGGCAAACTTGTGCTCCAAATTCGGTCACGTAAGCAATTCCGATAATTTTAAGTATTGTATTTAAATATATATGGCTAATATTTGCTTTTTGCGCTAAATCCTGAAACAGATTGATTACAACACTAATTTTATTTAAGGCCATTAAAAAAATAATGCCGGCTAGTGCCAAACTTAATTGTACTGCAAGTTCAGGACGTTCCTGCTTTATAACTAAAATTAACAACATAACAACAAATCCCACGCCCAGGATCTGCATTATCTCCATGTATACACCCCTTAAAACAACTTGAATACGTCTTGTACAGTTGAAAATAACCTTCCTAATAATTGAACGACCCAGTATAAAACAACTGTAAATCCCGCTAAAGTACATAAGTGAGCCATGTCTTCTTTTCCAGCCTGTTTTAAGGCAATGTGGAAAACAGAAATTAAAATGCCTACCCCGGCGATCTTAAATAATAGATCAATTCCCATCGTCTCCGCTCCTTCTAAACCAATACAATGACAATTAACAAACCACCGCAAATCCCAAGATACCTGCACATCTTAACATTTTCATCTCTGGTTTGAACGGCCTCAATTTCAATATTCGCTAATTGCTGTGAGACCATGTCTAAATACTTTTCTTGCTCCTCGCAATTAACCTTACCTAAATTTGCCCCTAACGTAGTCAACAAATCAAGTTCAGGCTGTTCTAATAATAATTGCCCTTTTAATTGCAATATTGACTGTACAAATGCCTGTTGCGGAGTAATCATTGGATTTTGCGCCAACATATTAGCTGAACAGCTAAAAAAGTCTCGAACTGGTCCGTTGATTCCTTCACAGCTTGCGGCCAATGCTTCCGGTAAGGGCATTACTGTATAATTTATATAAGTCTTCAAAGACGTTAAGCAGCTTTGTAATTGTCTAATCTGACGCGGTCGCTCATTGAATCGGAATGCGGCTATAAACCCTAAAGATATACCGGCAAATATTATCATTAGTGCTCCAATTACCTTTATCCACATACTCTCACTCCTGTTTTAAGGCAAAATAACAATTTGTTTGTTTTGACCTCAATTACCTTAGTAACAGTTCCTGGGCACGGATAATCCTGCAGCAAAACATAACGGTCAAATAATTTATTTTCCACAAGCTCACGGACAAACGGACGATACAACAATTCTTCTACTGTTGCGGCGTGAGCTGACGCTATTACATTGACACCTGCATTTAAAGCTTCTTGAACTGCTGTAACATCTTCCTGTCGGCCAATTTCATCAGTAATAATTAGCTGTGGCGACATAGACCGAACCAACATCAGCATGCCTTCGGCTTTTGGACAGCCGTCCAAAACGTCTGTACGCTGTCCGACATTAACTGTCGGTACGCCACGATTGCATGCCGCAATTTCTGAACGTTCATCAACAATTCCAACTTGAACACCGGTAAATTTAAATTTGGGAATTCCAGTACTGAGTTGTCGGGCTAAATCGCGCAATATCGTTGTCTTTCCGCAGCGTGGCGGAGAAATAATTAATGAATTGCATATTCTTTGCGATGTTGCTATAACATAGGGAACAATACTATCAGCACATCCCTGTACTTCCCGGGCAATACGGATATTTACCGAACTAAAATTTTTTAGTGTTTTTACTTTTCCACCTGCAACTATTGCCTGTCCAGCCAGTCCTACTCTATGGCCACCGGGAATAGTAATAAATCCGCCTTTTAATTCCTGTTCTAACGTATATAAAGAGTTCTTAGTAATTAACTGCAGTACTTTATCCACGTCAGAAATGTCGCATATATAATTTTGCCCCCGATTATCTGTAACAGCATAATCATTATTTCTTAATACCAACAGCAGCGGTTGATTCACTCTTATTCTTATTTCGGACAACTGATTTAAAATATTTAACGATAACTTCTGTAACAGCCCAATAATATGAGAAGGTAATATTGGAAAAATTGTTTCTTGCCAATATATCTGCACTAACTAAGCCCTCCATTCTGTACATAGATATGGACAACAAACTCACTTTATGACAAAAAAAAATCCCGCCAAGCGGGATATCTAGGTTTATTTAATAACTTATATACCAGGTTGCTGTGCATGGATAGGCCTGTCACTATCGGCATAATGCCGGTCATCAAACTGATCCAATAATTCAGTATTATAATACATTATTTTACCGCATTCCGGGCAAGTAACTTCTACCTCATCGCTATCATCCAAATCCGTAGCTGTAAAATGAATAGTAGAATGACAATACGGACATTTCACCTCAACGATATCATCTTGCTCAATGTCCTCAAAAATAGTATCTTCTACTTTAGACAAATCCTCATCCATCGTTTCAATATAGTCTTCCAAATCTCGGTGAGCAGAATACAACTCTTCCAACTCATCGGCACAGGTATCTAATGCATCCAAAATACCTATCAGTACTTTCCCTTCCGCTGTGGTCTCTCGTACATCCAAACCTTTACTTAACCCATGTAAATACGCAACTTTTTTTGTAAAACTTTTCATAAAGAAAACCCCCTCACTATCTGGCATGATTCTATTATTCCCATCATGCCGCAAAAGATAACAGGGGGCATTCTTATTTATGCTCTTTCTATATAATCACCGGAGCGAGTATCTACTCGTAATACATCTCCAACATTTATAAACAAAGGTACCTTAACAACATAACCTGTTTCCAGTTTAGCCGGTTTTGTTCCACCAGTTGCCGTATCTCCGCGTATTCCCGGGTCAGTTTCAATGACCTCTAATTCCACGGAATTAGGTATGTCAACACCGATTACAGTCCCTTGGAAAAACATAACTGCAATATTCATATTTTCCTTCAAAAAGTTTTTAGCATCGCCTAACTGGCTATCATTCAAACTATATTGATCGAAAGTCTCGGTATCCATAAAGTTATACAAACCATCACCGGCATAAAGATATTGCATTTCCCGCCGGTCAACATGGGCTTTAGGAATCTTCTCACCGGCATTAAATGTCCGCTCGATGACAGCACCGGTACGAACATTTTTCATTTTTGTTCTTACAAATGCTGCACCTTTTCCCGGTTTAACATGTTGAAAATCTACTACCTGCCAAACATCATTATCTAATTCAACTGTAACACCGGTACGAAAATCATTACTTGAAATCATACAACAACCTCCTATTATTATACGTTAATTTCTATAAGCTGTTTATCGCTGGAAGTCAGCACTTGACATCCATAAGCAGATATAACCACAGTATCCTCAATCCTAACTCCACCCCAGTCCGGCAAATAAATGCCGGGCTCAACGGTTACAACCATACCTGGCTGCAAAACAACGCAGCCGCTAGGTGATAATCGTGGCTCTTCATGAATTGACAAGCCTAAACCATGACCTAAGCCATGACCAAAAAATTCCCCGTAACCGGCAAGAGTAATTTGATCCCTCGCTATAGCATCAATTTCAGCACCGGTCCTGCCAGGATTTAAACTATCTAAGGCCGCTAGTTGAGCGGCAAGAACAATCTCATACACTTCCCGCTGTTTAGATGTGGCTTGGCCTATCACCACAGAGCGGGTAATATCTGAATGATACCCTTCGTACACTGCACCGAAATCCATTGTAACAATGTCTCCGCTTTCAATCCTTTTAGCGGCTGCTATACCATGCGGCAAAGCAGACCGTGCTCCAGAAGCAACAATTGTATCGAACGCAGGTTTTTGAGCACCAAGTTTCCTCATTTTGTATTCCAGCTCTGCTGCAATATCAAACTCACTAACACCCGGACGCAAATAATCCAAAATATATTCAAATGCCTGGTCGGCAATATCAACAGCTGCCTTAATATAAGCCAGCTCCGTATCATTTTTAATCATACGTAACGAATCCAGCTTAATTGGCACCAGTTCTTGATTTATTAATTTTTCGGCAATTTCTGTATGTAAATCCCAAGTTAAAAAATCGCTTTCAAAACCTAGTCTTAGTATAGTAAGTGACTGAATTTCATCAGATATTGAATTAATAATATTCTTTCCTTGCTTAATAATTTCAAAATCAACAGCCTGCTTTTTGGCCTGCTCGATATAACGGGAATCAGTTATTAACAAACCTTTGTCCTGAGTACATATCAATATACCGGCTGTACCGGTAAAGCCGCTAAAATACCGAACATTTGCAGATTTACTAATTATTACACCATCTAATTGTTTCTCCTGCAAAAACAGTCGCAATTTTTCCAAGTGTATTGACATTAATTATCGTCCCTTTGATTGATAATAAAGTTTGCAGCTTGCAGTGCCAATAAATAACTAGCTGATCCAAAACCGGTTATCTGTCCAGTGACTACCGGGGCAATTACCGAGTGATTACGAAAATCTTCCCGCGAGTATATATTTGATATATGAACTTCGATGGTTGGTATGTTAACTGCGGATATTGCATCACGAATCGCGACACTATAATGGGTAAAAGCTGCGGCGTTAATAATAATAGCCTGATATGTACCAACAGCTTGCTGGATAGCATCGATAATACTTCCTTCATGATTGCTTTGCAGAAAATGAAGTACCAGCCCAAATTCAGCCGCATATTCAACCATCTCGCGGTGAATTTCTTCTAACCTTTTTATCCCATAAATATTAGGTTCTCGTGTTCCCAGCAAGTTCAAATTAGGACCCTGTAAAACCAAAATTTGTTTATTCATAAAATCATTGCCTCACAATTTTACCATAATTAATATAATTTGCCTAGAAGCTAAAAACTCATTACTATGAACCACTTATCATAATCTCAGATATCCGTAACGTTGGCGCCCCCCGCGATCCGAAAAAGCGAAGATCATCGCCTACTGCGTCGACATTACTGAATAAATCTAAAATATTACCGGCAATTGCTACTCCCCGAACCGGACCAACAAATTCTCCGGACTTTATCCATATCCCATCTGCAGCTAACGAAAAATCACCGGTAATCGTATTAGCGGTATGAATGCCCATAACATTTGTAACATAAAGCCCCGTCTGGGTACCTTTAATTATATCAGTTGCCTGTTCAATTCCTGATTTAATAAATATATTAGTTGGACCAACTTCCGGTAAACTTTTAAAGCTATGCCGTACTCCGTTCCCGGTGCTTAAGACACCACATTTATTGGCAGTATACGAATTATGAAGAAATTGGTTCAATCTTCCATCAACAATTATATCTGTTTGCTGCGTAATTACTCCTTCTCCATCAACCGGGCTGCTGGCTATACCGTTATCAAGTGTACCATCATCAATTAAAGAAATTAATGGCGAAACCACTTTCTGGTTAAGTCTATTATGCAGTGGTGATTTACCCTTTTGCGCGGAATCGGCACAAATTGCAGAGATCATAATAGAAAACATATTAGCTGCAATAAAAGGGCTAAGCAAAATTGAAGCTTTAACGGTAGGTATTCGCTGCGCACCTAGTAATCTGGTTGCATCATTGGCAGCTTCTTGTCCAACCGTTTCCGCTTGTAATTCTTCAAAATTACGCGAATATTTCAAAGCCATTCCTCGTTGAATTTCATCATTCTCTTCTGCTAATACCACAGCAGATATCCCGCAAACATTGGACTGATAATCGGCGAAGATCCCATATGAATTAACGATGGCTATATCATAAATCATATCCTGATACTTAATTCGTTCTCCTCGCTTGATTCGCTTGTCACTATTTATGGCCGCAAGTTCGGTATTCTTAGCCAATTTTATTTTATCTTCAATTTTAATTGTCCGAATTGATCGGTCGGTTCTAATATCCGCAGTTTTATCAGCTTTAGCTGTTGGCAAGCGATTACATGGGTCGCGGAATGATTTTGAACAATTAATTAATGAACTTTCAATAGCTTCATTAATACTATATTTATCGAAAGAAGAAGTATAAGCAAATCCGATTTGACCATAATCCGACACTACCCGTATACCTACTCCTATATCGTTGGCAAATTTCATTGTTTCCACTTTTTGCTCAACAATTTCCAATTCAGTAGCATCGGCTTTTATTACATATGCTTCTGCAGCAAATGCTCCTTTATTTTTCGCTTGTTCTACAGCATAACTTGCAATTACTTCTGTATCCATAAATGGAATGCCTCCCAGATAGTTATCTATTGATTATTTGGCATTATTCGGCATATTTCCTGCTATTTAGCCAATAATATTTGGTGCATTATTTTGCGAAATACCGGTGCTGCTGCTTCTCCACCTGACATGCCATCCTCGATAAACACCACAATTACATATTTCGGATCGATTATTGGACCATATCCCGCAAACCAGGCATGATTGATTCCCCTTCCGCCTTGCAACCTTCGGCCTGTTTCTGCTGAGCCGGTCTTTCCTGCACTGCCGAAACCCGGAACATAGGCATTTTTGCCTGTACCATATGTAGTAGCTGCAATCATCATCTTCCGCAAAATACCCGCGGTTTTAGCACTCATAACCCTTTCTGGTTTTAATATCGTTTGTGATTTAATGACATTATAATTTTGGTCAATTATTGATTTTATAATATTTGGACGAATAAGCACTCCATTATTTACAATACTTGATACAAATACACCAACTTGTAACGGAGTCGCTTCAATATTTCCTTGTCCAATTGAAATATTAGCTAAATCACCGGCGTATATTGACGAAGGATTAGGAAGAATTCCGGCACTTTCATTAGGAAAATTCAAAGCAGTCTGTTGTCCGAATCCGGCTTTGTGAGCAAATCTAATCAGCCTTTCCGCTCCTAAAGACAAGCCAACTTGAATAAACACAGGATTACTTGAATATGCTAAGGCTTGTTCAAAAGTTAATATACCTCGACCTCCCTGATCATAATCCCAGCCTTTAAAGCGAATATTGTTAACGTCAATATAACCGCGATCATTAAATTTACTCAGGGGTTCTACAACATCTTCTTCCAGTGCCGCACAAGCTACAACCAGTTTGAACACCGACCCCGGCTGAAAAGAGGTTAAAGACCTGTTTATCAATGGGGCTGTCGGTATCATTAGGAATTTACTTAACTCATTGGCATTAAATTTTGGCCGGGACGTCATAGCTAACACTTCTCCCGTATAAGGATCTAAAACTACAACTGCACCTTTTTTCACATCTTCGTCCATTACTGATTCCACGATTTTTTGAATACGATTATTAATAGTTAAAACAACGTTCATCTGTTGCGGTTTGGCATCAAACCTAACCTTCTTATAGCCTAGGCCTGGTATGAGTTGATTACCGGCATCAACAAATGCGGCAATGTATAGTGAGTTATTGCTGCGCAAAACCGAATCACAAATTTTTTCGATACCGGCGACACCTTGGTTGTCGGCTGTATTTATATAACCTAAGACATGGGCAGCCAGTCCTTCTTCATTATATCTCAAAGTCTCTTTAACAACGACTACTCCAGGTAAGCATAAATTTCTTATTTCTTCTGCCGTTTTAGAACTTATTGTCTTTGCTAATCTAAACGGTGTTCTTCTATTTGTTTTAATGGTGAAGTCTTCCGGCAGTTCAACTACTCTATGCAATTTAAGATATATATCATGCCAGTCTGAAATTTGCCCGGGAAAAAACAGTAACGCATATTGTTGCGAATCATTTGTTAGAGGTATTAAATTGCAATCAAATATTTCACCCCGCGATACCGTAACCGGGAATTCCTGTATTCGGCTGCTTAGACCTTCGACAGCTAAATTGTTGCCATCAATAACGTGCAAATAGAATATTCTTAACAATAAAGCACTACATCCAAGTGCCATAAACAATATCATACATATAATTCTTATTCTAAAAACAGCCATACCATCACCTCAGTGATAGTATGGCCATAGTATTATTAAAGTAGACAAGCCTTCGGCGACCAAGAATTTAATCGTTCATTGTAATCAATAAACACTACTTGTTTAGGTATAGTGGAAAGAATTTTTACTACATCATCATAAGTATCAGAAGTTGCTCTGATGATGAGAATCCCCTCCGCACGGTTGAATGTACTCACTATCCCTAAATGTTCATAGCCCTCCATAATTCGATTCACATAGTTAATGTCCTGAGTATCTACTTTAATGTATATATTGTTGGTCATATCGCTTCTACCCTGCGCCGCAGCATGGCGTATTCAGTAACCGGCTTTATCACCGGTATGGATATGATTTGCTGAGGATGTGGAGCAACCTCTATCTCGTTACCGTCTTCGTCTTTCATTGCAGTGATAAATTGAGTAAAGGCTTGAACTCCAGGCTGCACGATTTCAATTTCTTGTCCTACCTTCATATTATTTCGTTGTTCAACAATAGCGGTACCATTGTCAGCATTATAGCTTTTTACCAAACCAATAAATTCATGAGTTTGCATATAGGAAGTCGTAGTATATATTTGATCGTGTTCGGTAGCTTTATTAAAATAGAACCCGGAAGTATAGGCACGATGGGATATCTTTTCCAGTTCTTCGAGCCAGTACTCATCCACTGCGTAGTGTTCCGGATCATTAAAATATCTGTCAATTGCTTGACGATAGATATTCACTACCGAAGCAACATAATGTACACTTTTCATCCGGCCTTCGATCTTTAGACTAGATAAACCTGCTTGTATTAACTGCGGTATATACGGCAACATACAAAGATCTTTTGAATTAAAAATATAAGTACCCTTATCATCTTCAACTACCGGCCAAAATTGACCCGGCCGCGTTTCTTCAACCAGATAATATTTCCAGCGGCAGGCTTGAACACATTCACCGCGATTGGCATCCCGTCCGGCAAAATAATTACTTAACAAGCAGCGTCCGGAATACGATATGCACATAGCACCATGAATAAAGGCTTCCAATTCCAGCGAAGTTTTACTATGGATTTCGGTTATTTCTCTTAACGAAAGTTCTCGAGCCAGTACAATTCTTTTAACGCCAAGTTCTTGCCACATTAAAGCGCTTGCCCAATTAGTATTATTAGCCTGAGTACTAACGTGGATAGGCAGGTCAGGAACGACTTGACGGGCTATACGATATACACCCAGATCTGAAACAATTATTCCATCTGCACCCTGATTATACAGGTACTCTAAATATTGCGGCAATGTTTCAAGATCAGTATTATGCGCAAAAATATTTACAGTGATATAAACTTTCTTGTTAAGTTGATGAGCGAAAGCAAATGCCTCCGCCATTTCTTCTTCATTGAAATTATTACTATAGGCTCGCAATCCAAACGCTTTACCACCCAAATACACGGCATCTGCACCATAAATCAGCGCCATTTTAAGTTTCTCCATATTACCGGCCGGTGCTAACAGTTCAGGTTTCTTCATCATATTGAACTCCTTGATAATAAGATACGGCAACTCCATCCTCTAGATGATAGATAGTTGTTCGGAAACTTTTACTGGTAGTTACGTAACTAACATACTCCTGAAGCCTACGGACAATGGTCCGGAACCTTTTCGGAGGTGGCTGGGTCGCATTAACCATATTCCTAAACAGAATATTATCAGCAATAATTACCGTTCCCGGAATAATCTTGCTCTTAATTTTGTTCAAATACTTCGGATACTGTCCTTTTGCGGCATCAATAAAAACCAAGTCAAAATGACCTTCTAAGGTATCAATCACATCAGCAGCATCACCGTGAATGATTTGTATCCTATTATGCTGATCGGTTTGGTTGATAAAATGGTGAGCCAGCTTAACTCGTTCCGCATCATATTCTATACTAATAATAATACAATTCTCCGGCATTGCAGCAGCCATTAATATTGTGGAATAGCCTATAGCCGTACCGATTTCCAAAATTCGCTTAGGCGAAGTTTGCTTAACAATTTTCACTAATAATTTAGCGGAGTTTGGCTTTATAATAGGTATATGATAATGGGAAGCATATTTTTCCATTTCGTTTATAACGGTCGAAACATGATCCATACTAATTCTGAACCTCATTTATCGCTTGTAAGTGCTCTGCAAACGTTCGGCTGAAACGATGACCTCCGTCTTTATCTGCGACAAAATATAAATAATCATTATCCGCAGGATAAAGAACAGCTTGTATTGCTTCCAAACCAGGGTTGGCAATCGGGCCGGGAGGTAGTCCACCATGTAAATAAGTATTATATGGTGAATCAATTTTTGTATCTTCAATCGTTAATTCCGGTTTGGGATAGCCCAAAATATATTGAATCGTTGCACATGATTGCAAAGGCATGTCTAATTTTATTCTATTTAGAAATACACGCGCAATCAACGGGCGATCTTTGGCTAATTTAGCTTCTTTTTCAACTAATGAAGCAATCGTAATCAGATCCCAAATTGACATATCCATTTCACTAGCCCTTTTCCGCATCGCAGGTGTAAGTTTTGTTTCAAACTCACCAACCATCATATCCAATATATCTTTTTCCGACACCCCATTAGCTACTTTATAGGTGGACGGAAAAGTAAAGCCTTCAACTTTATACTTTACAGTATCCGCAACGCCCCTGGCATACTCAATCTGATATTGTGCCGCATACTCTTTAAACTTCGTTGCTTTGCCTATTTTTTTTTCCTCCAGTAATGTTGCTACTTGATTTAATGTAAATCCCTCAGGAACAGTAAATTGAACATAAACAATCTCTCCTATAGATAGCTTTTGAACAACACTGGATAAATTCATATTAGGAGTCAACGAGTATTCGCCAGCCTGTAAAGACTTCTCTAAGTTCTGTATTTTGGCAATGGTTCGGAAAAGTGCTGCATTTCTTATTAGTCCTTTTTCCTGTAATAATTTGCCAATATCTTGAGTTGTCATTCCCCGTTTGATATTAACAATCACCGGCTCAGTCTTGTCCGACACAGGAGATATCAAATAACTATAAATTGCAATTATCCCGATTATACTTATCATTATTATAATCCAAACGGGTTTGGGAAATACTTCTCTAATTTGCACCTGCATAATTGTATCACCTCAACGTGACTACTATTATACACAAATCAACAGAAAAAAAGAAGCCTATTGGCTTCAATTCTCCTCATATTCTTCTTCCAAAAGTTGTTCATACGCATTGCGAACTTCTTCAAATTCTTCATCAGTTGGGTCAATATATATCTCTTCGCCATCTTGGTCTACGTCGATACGGGCAATGAATACATCAGTATCTTCACACCCGCACTCACAATCATCCTCTTGACATTCACAGCCTTCATCTTCGATATCGATGGGCACTAATATTGCAAATCGTTTTTCCCCAATCGGAATAATCATGTCTTCACGATAATAAAACTCATTTCCTTCATCATCTTTCATTACTACGATAGATTCACCGTCAAAATCATCAAGATCCTTATTTAAATCATCTGACATGTCTTCACCTCTTTGCTCCAATGTAATGTAATTTTATCCCAGAAAGGATATCCTGTCAAGGAAATATAATCCTATTCTAGCTCCCATGACGGCTATCAAGATACCCTTGAAGGATAAATACTGCAGCCATCTTATCAATAACCTTTCGCCGTTCAGAGCGACGCACATCCGCAGAAATTAGCATTTTTTCAGCAGCAACCGTCGACAATCGCTCATCCCATAATCGAACTGCGCAGTGTGGAAATTGCGATTTAAGCATCTCAGCAAAGTCACGCGAAAACTCACCTCGCGGTCCAATCGTACCATTCATATTCTTAGGAAAACCTACGACTATCTCTTGTACTTCGTATTGCGTAATGACCTGATTTAAACTCTTTAAATCACTTTCCAAACTGTGGCGCCTTATAACTTGTAATCCTTGGGCGGTAAGTAAAAGTTCATCACTTACCGCTACTCCGATTGTTTTATCTCCGACATCAAGAGCTAGTATGCGCATAATTCCTCCATACTATGAATAATTAAATAATTTTTATACAAAACTCCGGACAATATGCTCCGCAGTATCCACACAAAACACATTTATCAACATCTACAACAGCCTTGCCGGAAATTAAAGAAATTGCCTGCATTGGGCAATGTTGTACACAGCACCCACAGCCCTGACACCAATCCTCGACTAACAGTCTACGCTGTTTCTGACTGACCTTGGCAGCAAGGCTTGGATCGATAGTTTCATTGTTGAAAATCTTACAATTATAATTAACCTCATTCAAGCTCTGCATACCTACGGCAATAGAATCTATACTTTGTTGCTTCAATACCCACTGAATTGCCGTCTCAGCCTGTTTAATTAAATGTCCGCCGGCTAAGGCTTTCATTGCATAGATACCTTTCCCCATTTCTTTAGCAAAGCCAATCGCCGCCAGCATATCAGAAACATCCCCGTCCAATATGCCGATTCCTTTATAATTAATTAGTGGATGAATTATGTCAATTTCATCAATTAACGCCGCTGCGCGGACAACTTCCACTGTATGAGTTGATACACCTATGGCCCGAATTATTCCATCTTGCTTGGCCTGTACTAAATAATCTAATGCCGGGCGATGCCCACGTAAAGTCAACCGGGATAATTGTTCATGCAAACAAAAAATATCAATATAATTACGGTTTATACCCTTACAGGCTTCCTCAACACTCTTTCTCATATCTTCAAACGTATAGGCATAGGACTTTGAAGATATAACAATGGATTTTTCTATTCCAACTATCGCCGCCCCGATTATATCATAATTATTGTACAGTTCGGCGGTATCCACAAAATTTACCCCTGCCGAAAATGCTGCTTTCATTACTGCAACACCTTCCTGCAGGGGCAATTTTGCTTGTAACGGACTAATAGTCAAGCTTCCAAAACATAATCGAGAAACTTGAATACTTGTATTACCAAGTTGGCGATATTGCATCATTTGTCCCTCAGGTAGGCTTTTACCAACTCTTCGAGAATTTCATCACGTTCTAACTGACGTATCAATGTTCTGGCGTTGCTAAAACTTGTAATGTAAGTAGGATCTCCAGATAATAAATAACCTACTAACTGATTTATTGGATTATAGCCTTTTTCTTTCAATGCTTGATATACCGTGCCAATAATAACTTCAGCATTATTGGGTTCATTCTCGACACGAAACATCATGGTCTTGTCGGAAACATTGGGCATAAAACCTCCTCCTCCCTTACATTATCCCCTTAAGAAATCAATCTATACAAAAAGCAATGTTTTCTTAACGAGTTGTTGGAATAAAGGTATGAGAACAATCTCATACCTTTATTATACACCAGATTTACAAATTAATATATTACTCTTTAATTTGCTTTGCTACGATTTCATCCACCACACTCATAGCTTCATTAATCTTACCAGGTTCCTTGCCACCGGCTTGAGCCATGTCCGGTCTTCCACCACCGCCGCCGCCGACAATACTTGCTAATTGCTTAACAATATTACCGGCATGGATTCCACGCTTAACAGCTTCTTTCGAGGCCATGGCAACTAGATTAACTTTGTCATTTGCAACAGCACCTAACACCGAGACACCACACGTCATATGGTCGCGGAGCATATCAGCAATTGAACGGAGGTTGTCCATATCGGCAGCCGTAACAACGGCAGCAATAACTTGAACTCCTTTTACTTCGTGAATCGAATGTACTAACTCTTTTACTTGAGCCGATGCTATTTTTGCTGTAAGTAAAGAAATTTGATGCTCCAATTCTTTATTATGCCCTAATAATCCATCTATTTTTGTTTGAAGTTCTTCCGGCCGGGACTTCAATGTAGCCGCAGCCTGGTTAATAATTATACTTTGTTGATGTAACAGTTCAATCACACCACGTCCACTGACAGCTTCAATCCGGCGAAGGCCGGCGCCAATGCCGGATTCACTGAGAATTTTAAATGTACCGATTTGAGCTGTAGAGGCAACATGGCTTCCGCCACACAATTCTTTGCTGTAATCCTGAACTGAAACAACTCTTACCACTTCACCGTATTTTTCTCCGAACAAGGCCATTGCTCCTTGTTGTTTAGCTGCTTCTTGCGTCATTTCTAAAATCTCAACCGGACGATTTTCGAGAATAATTTCATTAACTATTGACTCAATCTGTAATAATTCAGTTTCCGACACTTGGGCAAAATGAGAAAAGTCAAACCGCAACCGCTCAGGTCCTACGTATGAACCGGCCTGATTAACATGGCTACCTAATACCTGTCGTAAAGCAGCATGCAGCAGATGAGTCGCCGTATGATTTCTGGTAATATCCATTTTGCGCTGTTGCGCCAAAGCAATTGTTACCGAATCACCGGTTCTTAGCATGCCTTCGGTGACGATCCCCTTTTGGTACACTGTGCCATCAGGAAGCTTATATGTCGCCGCTACTTCCATCTTGCCCAGCGGAGCAGAAATTATTCCAGTATCGCCGACTTGTCCGCCACCCTCAGGGTGGAAAGGCGTAACATCAAATATTACCGCTGCTTCTTGACCGTCATGTATTTCTTGAACTATATCACCGTTTGTAAATAATAATACGATATTAGCGTTATTGACTGCTTCATCACATTTTAAATTATGAACGGCCAGTCCTGATAAATCGGGTAACTCGATCCGTTCTTCCTGCTCTGACCTTGCTGCACGGGCTCTTTCCCGTTGCAAACTCATAGCTTGGTCAAAACCTTCTTTATCCATGCTCATTTCGTGTTCTTCAAGAATTTCGCTGGTCAGTTCCCAGGGAAAACCAAATGTATCATATAACTTAAATGCAGTAGCCCCATCCAAAATAGTCAAACCATTATTCTTCATTTTCTCGATTTGCTCATTAAGCATATCGATACCCTGAACTAATGTTTCATGGAAACGTTTTTCTTCCAACTGAATTACTTTTTTAATATATTCACTTTTCTCACTGATATCAGGATATACTTGGGCAAAAATTTGCGCTACAATATCAACAATTTCAGCCAAAAACATCTTTTCAATACCCAACAGCCGGGCATGTCTTACCGCACGGCGCAATATCCGTCTAAGTACATAGCCCCTACCTTCGTTTGATGGTAGAATACCATCGCTTATCATAACGGTCATACTCCGCGCATGATCGGCAATGACTTTTAAAGAAATATCGGTTTTAGGTGACTGTCCAAATACAACACCGGCAATCTGCTGCGTATATTGGATAATGGGAAAAATCAAATCCGTTTCAAAATTAGAAGCCTTGCCTTGCAAAACCGAAGCAAGTCTTTCCAATCCGGCTCCGGTATCAATATTTTTCTTTTCTAATGGATGATAATTACCAGCCTCATCCCGGTCATACTGTGTAAATACCAAATTCCAAATTTCCAAATAACGATCACAATCACAGCCGACAGCACAATTCGGACTACCGCATCCGCGTTGTTCGCCAAGATCAACATATATTTCAGAGCACGGGCCACAAGGTCCCGGCCCTATTTCCCAAAAGTTATCTTCCATACGGATAATACGTTCCGGAGCTAAACCAATATCCTCATTCCAGATTTGAAAAGCTTCATCGTCACTGGTATGTATAGTAACCCATAACTTTTCGGCGGGAATATTCAATTCCTTGGTAACAAACTCCCACCCCCAGGCAATGGCTTCTTTTTTAAAATAATCGCCAAATGAAAAATTTCCCAGCATCTCAAAAAAAGTATGATGCCTTGCAGTTCGGCCTACGTTTTCAATATCGCCGGTACGAACACATTTTTGACAAGTAGTTATTCGGGACTTAGGTGGCTTCATTTTTCCAGTAAAAAATGGTTTAAAGGGAGCCATTCCAGCGCCAATTAATAATAAACTAGGATCATTGTGCGGTATCAATGAAGCACTAGGCAACACTAAATGGGCTTTTCCTGCGAAAAATTCCAGGAATTTCTGTCGCAACTCGTTTCCGGTCAATGCAATCAACCTCCATATCATCAAGGGACATTCTTTCCGAATTATACATAATTTGATTTGCATTGTCAATAATTGGACCCAAATGTACAAATGATGCTACTTCAATAAATTATTTACATGGGTTAATAATACTTTTAATAAAGCACTGATTGGAACTGCGATTAACATCCCCGTCAACCCACCTAATTCTCCGCCGATAAATAATACCAAGATCACTGCTAACGGATGGAGGCCCACTCTTTCTCCAATTATCTTAGGCCCAATAATTGTTCCTTCTACTTGATGAACAATAAAAAAAAGTAATAGAACTTTAATCATAAGTTGTGGAGATTCCAAACCAGCTAAAATAACAGCTGGTGCTGCGCCGATTATTGGTCCAAAATAAGGTATAATGTCTAACAATCCAGCCAGAATACCAATTGTCAGCGCAAACTTTAAGTGTAAAAAATAAAGGCCGGAACTTATACATATTCCTACTATTACAGCAACCATAATTTGTCCCCGTATTACTCCATTCAATACTTGGTCGGCCTCATGAAGTGTATTACAAAATTCATACCGCCAATTTGGCCGTAAATAAGACAGAATGTATCCTTTTATTTTATTACAGTCATACAGCATATAGTAAGCTAATACCGGACTTATTGCCAAACCCATAATATGCGTCATTAAACCAATTAAACTACTCACAATACCAGTTACAGCCATTTGAAGATTACGCTGAACATAAAGCAGTTGCTCATCAAAGGCAGATCGAATCGGAACAGGCAACGGCGATGATTTATAACGCCAAATCATTGTTTGAAAAAAATGATCAGACTTATTAATAATGGTCGGAACCTCTTTGGCGAAAGATTCCAATTCGCTAACCAACAATGGAATTATTACCATACCGATCATCAGTATTACAATAAAGCTTATCACATAAATCATTATAATTGCCCAAAAACGTGATAATCCTCTATGCTGAATATATGTCACTGGGGGATCAAGGATATAAGCAATCAATATTGCAATTATGAAGGGATATAGTCCTTGACGCACTTTCCATAAAACAATAATAATTATTATCAGCGTAAATGCAAATAAAACTGCCCGGATGTGACGTTTCTCCAATATTATTGGTCACCCCCAAATGGGCTATTTTAAAAGAGGAGGCAAACCTCCTCTTTACTGTAAAGCTATAATTTCTTTAGAATCTTTTTGCGCGCCCGTCGTGCTTCATGCATAACTTCTTTTGTCGTCGCTTTAATAGCGTCAGCACCGCGGCTAACCAATGGTTTCTTTTGTGGTTTAGCCATGGGGCCAATGATTGCGCCAAGCACAGTGCCGATCATACTACCCCAAAACAATCCAGTCATAAAACGATTGCGCATTATATCACCCCTTCTGTACTTGTAAATTTTCGGTTGCTTGCGATGAGTCAAATAGAGAAAGTGTACCATCTTGTTCTACATTATAGATATCTGTGGTTTGCCCGTTTTTTATAAATTCCACACAACAATCCCAACAATAATATTGATCAGCACCGACTTTACCTATTGAACGCTGCCCACAGACCGGACATTTAAGCATTTACTCCCACCTCGGATATATTATCGTCCATATATAAGTAATTAAATAACATATTATTATTAGTATGTCCAAGAAACTGCTATTTATTATAAATTTAATGAACTTAAACAAATAGAACAGGTAGAACAACAAAAGCCCTTCACTATTCGGTCATAATTTTAAATAAGCATTAATCAGTGATGAATAAGGCTTATCGTACCGAGTAGGAAGAACTTTATAACAAACTTTTCTTATATTACTGTATTTATAGTCCCGCCACCAATCACAACATCATTATCATAAAATACGATTGATTGGCCGGGAGTAATTGCTCGTTGGGGATTTTCAAAACAAATATGGACATCTCCGTTCTCTAGCGGCTTAATCATCGCCGGAGATTCATGCGCTGAATATCTTATCTTAGCCTGTACTAACATCGGTTTAAACAACCCATCTATGGCCAGAAAATTTAGATCAGTAGCGATACATTCTACTGAAAATATATCATTGTGATCTCCTAACACAACTTCATTTTTTTCCGGATTTAATCTGACTACATAAACCGGTTTACCCGCAGCAATGCCAAGTCCTTTTCGTTGGCCGACCGTATACATAGCAAGTCCTTGATGACGACCTAAAATTTTTCCATGAATATCAACAAAGTTTCCTGGTTGTATTGTCGTTGGTGAAATACGGGAAATGAATCCTTTATAGTCATTATCCGGAATAAAACATATCTCTTGGCTGTCCGGTTTATTCGCTACAGGCAAAGCCAATTTTTGCGCCATTAAGCGAGTTTGATCTTTCGAGTACTTGCCTAATGGCAACAGAAACTGACTTAATTGATTTTGTTTTATATGATATAGTACATAAGATTGATCTTTAGCATGGTCATAACCTTTGCGTAGTAAAAATCTTTTCTTTTCTTGGTCATATTCACTGATAGCGTAATGGCCGGTGGCCACATACCGTGCCCCCAAAGCTATACTTTTTTGAAACAACAAATCAAATTTAATATAACGATTACAAGCGATGCAAGGATTAGGTGTTTTTCCGCTGATGTATTCCTGAACAAAATAATCCACAACTTTTTGTTTAAATGGTTCGCGAAAATTCAAAACATAATGGGGAATACCCAGTAATGCTGCAACTCGTTTAGCATCTTCAACCGCTGATAAAGCACAACATCCCTGCAGCCGGGTACTTTCCACAAGTGAATCATCTTCCCATAATCTCATTGTTACCCCTACTACTTCATAACCATCCTGCAACAGAAGAGCGGCAGTCAACGAACTGTCGACTCCGCCACTCATACCAACAACAACAGTACCTTTGCTACTCATCCTGCTCACTTTCCTTTTTTGATTGGTAGTCATTTATTGCTTCACGCAAAGCATCGGCAGCCAAATTGGAACAATGCATTTTTATGGGGGGCAAACCTCCCAAGGCCTCTGCAACCATTTTATTAGTAATTTGTTCAGCTTCTTTCACAGACTTTCCTTTAGCTAAATCCGTAACCATACTGCTTGTTGCAATCGCCGCACCGCAACCAAAAGTTTTAAATTTGATATCAGTGATAATATCATTATCAACTTTTAAATAAATTCTCATGATATCTCCACACTTAGCATTGCCAACTTCTCCGATACCATCAGCCTGCACGATTTCTCCAACATTGCGAGGATTCATAAAATGATCCATTACTTTTTCCGTATACATGTTAATTTCCCCCTCAGTCCCATTATTTAAGTTGGCAATTACTACAATAATCTTCCTGCTTTTTAGAATAGCTTTGACCATCCCATGCCGACATGCTGCGTAATCTCTCAATAATTGGCGGCAGAACTTCAAGCAAGTAATTAACTTCCTGTTCAGTATTATGGCGTCCCAGTGTAATTCTTAATGAGCCATGAGCAACCTCGTGCGGCAAACCCATTGCCAACAAAACATGTGACGGACTTAAAGATCCCGACGAACAAGCTGAACCACTGGAAGCTGCGATACCCTTCATATCAAGATTCAGTAATAGAGACTCACCTTCAACACCTATGAAACTGAAATTCACATTGCCCGGCAATCGATTACTGGCGTGCCCGTTTATTTTTGTATCAGGAATGGATTTCATAATGCCGCGAATCAGTTGATCACGCAGATTGCTTATTTGTTCAACTCTATCAACCATTTCCCGTTGTGCAACTTCGGCGGCCAGGCCCAGTCCGACAATTCCAGGTACATTTTCGGTACCGGCGCGCAGATTTTTTTCTTGCCCTCCACCTTGCTGGATTGCCAAAATTCTGGTTCCTTTACGGACATAAATTGCCCCTATACCTTTGGGGCCATAAAATTTATGACCGGATAAAGTAAGCGCGTCGACCGGACAATCCGTTACATTTATAGGATAATTACCGGCTACTTGCACAGCATCAGTATGCACATCAATGCCGTATTCATGGCCTAAACGTACAATATCCTCGATCGGCTGAATCGAACCAACCTCATTATTTGCATACATTATACTTATCAGAATTGTACCTGGAGTGATAGCCTGCCTAAGAACTTCGATATCAACAACAGCCTCATCATTGACCGGCAGATAGGTAACTTCAAAACCTTCTTGTTCTAATTGTTGGCATGTATGAAGAACGGCGTGATGTTCAATAGAAGTCGTAATAATATGTTTACCTTTGTTTTTATTCGCGTACGCAATTCCCTTTATCGCTAAATTATCTCCCTCAGTACCACCGCTAGTAAAGTATATTTCTTCAGGTGTTGCTCCAATTAAATCTGCAACTTGCTGGCGAGCTTTGTCAACCGCACTGAATGCCTCCCGGCCAAAACCATGAATACTGGAAGGGTTGCCAAACTTATCGGTCATATATTCAAACATTAAATCAGCTACCGCTTGATCAACTTGAGTAGTCGCAGCGTGATCAAAGTATATCCTATTCATTCGTATTCATCTCCCTTTTTTCTTTATCACATAAATCTGCTAAAGTTATCGAATCGAGTACTGTATTGATACTATCTTGTACTTTAGCCCAAACTGTACGGGTAACACACCGATCTGCTTTTGGGCAATAGCCATTTTCTTGGGTCTCGCCCAACAGACAGTCTACCGGCGCTACTGGTCCTTCCATTACTCTGACAATGTCCCCGATAGTAATCTCTTGAGGATTTTTTATAAGAACATAACCCCCTTGAGAACCACGGGTACTTCGAACAAATCCGGCCTTGCGCAAGGATACCATGAGCTGTTCCAAATAATGCTCAGATATTCCTTGCCGCTGAGCGACTGTCTTTAATGAAACCGGTCCGTTAGTACCGTGCAATGCTAAATCGTACATTGCAGCTACCCCATAACGTCCTTTAGTTGATATTTTCATTACCTATCTCCTTTTAATGTTGACTATTTTGATAGGAATTATTATATATAAAATATCATACTCTTAAATTTTTGTCAAAGCCGATTTAGTCTTATTTTTGATCTCTTAATATTAAAATATTCTTGTTGTAACTTATTCATCACTATAGGTTATCTATAGGTTATCTATAAGTAATAATTGCTCTGTATTGACAAAAATATCTTAAAAATACTAGACTAAAGACAACCAATCATTTACCTTAGCATTTGACAATTAAGGAGTAGCCATGAATTTATTTGAAAACAATCATAAGTCAGCCTATAAGCCATTGGCTGAAAAAATGCGTCCACGGTCTCTTGATGAATTTTTTGGGCAATTACATTTGCTTGGACCCGGAAAACTACTGCGAAATTTGATTGAGAACGATTTAGTTCCTTCAATGATTTTACAAGGCCCGCCAGCGACCGGAAAAACCAGCCTTGCTTATGTAATAAGTCAAATAACTAAAGCGGAATTTGTTCAGTTAAACGCTGTAACATTAAACATAGCCGAATTACGCAAAGTATTAGATCTTGCAAATGATAATCGGCAATTTTATAGCAAAAAGACACTGGTATTCATTGACGAAATCCATGCAATGAAATCAACCTTGCAAATGTCATTACTGCAAGCTGTCGAACAAGGTACTATTGTTCTAATTGGTGCAACAACCGAGAGCGTTACCCATGATATCATTCCGCCCTTGGCATCACGCTGCAAGATTTATAATTTACATCCTCTTGCCTGTAGTGATATTGAACAGATAATTTCAAAAGCACTAACTGATACTGAGCGAGGTTTAGGCAGCTTGCAGTTAACAATTTCGGAACAAGCTTTAACTTATTTAGCCGACGCCTGTAACGGTGATACCAGAAGTGCATTAAATGCTCTTGAAATAGCCTCTTATTCAATAGTAAACGGCAATACGATCAATTTAGAAATGATTCAGCAAGCTTTGCAATCCAGAACATCCGGAGTATCAACAACCGATTTTTACGATCTTACCTCAGCATTTATAAAATCGCTTAGAGGTAGTCAGAGCGATGCAGCAATTTACTGGCTGGCAAGACTATTAATAGCCGGAGCTGATCCGCTGTTTATTGCCCGCCGCATGGTTATTCAAGCTTCGGAAGATGTAGGGCTGGCCAATCCGCAGGCCTTGCAAATTGCAATTGCAGCTAAGCAGGCAGTCGAATTTATCGGTATGCCGGAAGCAAGAATATGTTTAGCTCAAGCTGCAATTTATATCGCCGAAAGCCCCAAATCTAATTCCGCCTATAAGGCTATAAACCTAGCCATGAATTTAACCGCGAATACTTTTCCTTATCCGGTGCCTAAACACTTGCAAAACAGCACGGGACTTTATCAAAATCCGTTAGATCATCCCGCTGCCAGACTTGATTACCTGCCCCGCGAACTTAAAGATAAAACTTTCTATAACCCCCAAGATTCGGGTATAGAAAAAAATATTTTTTCTAAATATAATAATAAGTAAAATTACTGCAGCAAAAAACTCCTCACTTTTCAGTAATAATGAATAGTGAAGAGTTTTTTAATAACTTAACTAGATATTAAGCTATAACTTTTTTCAACGCCGCTAACGTCGCATTAATATCATTAAAAGTTATGCCATAATGGGTTACCATTCTGATTTTCTCTGAGCCGAATTGACTGGCCAAAATGCCGGCTTCACGTAGATCAGACGTAATTTTATCAGCTGATTTCTTGCTTTTATCAACTTTAAATATAACTATATTAGTCTGAACCGTTTCCATGTCAATTTCTAGCCCTAAATCGGCAATTCCTTCAGCTAGTCTTTTGGCATTATCATGGTCCTCCGCTAACCTATCCACCATCTTATTCAATGAAACCAAGCCGGCTGCCGCTAATATACCTGCTTGGCGCATTCCGCCGCCCAGCATTTTACGATTACGCCTGGCTTTTTCAATAAATTCTTTGCTTCCTGCTAGTATTGATCCGACCGGAGCACATAAGCCTTTAGACAAACAAAACATTACTGAGTCTACATGTTGTACTAATTCTTTTACCGAAATGCGTTGTGCAACAGCGGCATTAAAAACTCTTGCACCATCCATGTGTATTTTCAGGGAATAATCATCAGCAGTATTTCTTATCGCAGATAATTGGTCCGGCCGATAAAAAGTTCCCCCAGCCCGATTATGGGTATTTTCGAGCCATATCAGGCTGCTTTGGGGTTGATGAATGTCTTTTCCTCTGATTCCTGCTTCAATTATAGCCGGTGACAATCTTCCCCTGTCTCCGACAATTGTTCTGGTCTGTAAACCTGATAAAACAGCTAAACCACCGACTTCATAATAATAAACGTGTGATTCTTGTTCACAAATTATTTCTTCGCCATGAACCGTATGGCTCATAGCCGCAAGTTGATTTCCCATAGTTCCGCTTGGAACAAACAAACTGGCTTGTTTGCCGGTAATTTCTGCTGCTAACTTTTCCAAATTCAACACAGTTGGATCTTCACCATATACATCATCACCAACTTCGGCTTTATACATTGCCTCCCGCATTTCAGCTGTTGGTAAAGTTACCGTATCGCTGCGTAAATCTATTTGTTTCAAAATAATCGCTCCTCTCCATACAATACTAGATTATGTTCGGTTAATATTAATCAAATTCCTATATAGGCTGTTAAAAAGTATCAACATTATAAATTTCATTTCTCAATATAATAAATAATATTTTAGCTCCTGCACGATTATTTACCAATCATACGGGAGCTATTGCCTGTTCTAACTTATTGGGTTATTATCGAGTTTGATAATATTCCGAACTACCAGTGAAGCTAATAATAGCCCCGCCGCAGCCGGAACAAAAGCTATGCTGGCCGGGACATCAGATTTTATGGCCCGGGATGGTATTTCGGTAGAAAATACTGTTATTAATCCTCTATTAATGCCGCGTTCCCGCAACAATTTTCTTACCTTGCGAGCCATCGGACAAGTATGTGTCTTACTTATGTCTGCAATTGTGAACTTACTCGGGTCCAATTTATTGCCTGTGCCCATCGAAGAAACAATTGGAATATTATTTTGCAGAGAATATGTAATGAGATCAATCTTTTCCGGCAAAGAATCAATAGCATCAACAATGTAGGTATATTCTTGATGAATCAAATTGGGTCCCATACCTACTTGATAATACTCGTCATAAGCTTCTACCACACAGCTTGGATTAATATCCAAGATTCGCTCACGCATAACATCGACCTTTTTTTTAGCAATAGTAGAGTGCAGGGCCGGAATTTGACGGTTGATATTCGTAATATTAACCTCATCATGATCTATTAGGATCAATTTGCCAATTCCACAACGCGCTAAAGCTTCAACAACATAAGAACCTACGCCGCCAACACCAAATACTGCTATAGCAGTCTGCTTAAGTCTATCAATATTTTCTTTGCCAATCAATAGTTCGGTTCGGCTAAATTGAGTCATCTGCTTGTCTCCTAAAAAAATAAAAATAATCCCCACTATGCCGTTTCGCCGTTGTTTTGAACCTGCCCTAGGCAGGTGGGTGCCCTCCTGATTACTTAATGTGTCCTTGCGAAAAGGCTTGCATGCCATAATCAGAGACAGGCTCCCTTAGTTGATGTGTTGGCTCAAAACATACGGAACTACACGCACACAGCAGGGTTTATAACATTATAAATAACTCATTTATCATATTTTTATCTTATCAGAATAAAATGCGGTTTGCAAGTTTAGCTGTCAGGAAAGTTATTCCATTTTTTGTTTGTTAATAATACTGGTCTTTATTGACAACTCTCTTAATTGATGTACCGTAACTTCCGAAGGGGCCTGTGACATCATATCTGTAGCACTTTGCGTTTTTGGAAAGGCAATAACATCACGTATTGAATTACGCTGAGCCATAATCATAACCAGCCTGTCCAGTCCGAACGCAATACCGCCATGCGGTGGTGTACCAAATTCAAAAGCTTCTAACAAGAAACCAAATTTCTGGATGGCTTCTTCTGAACTAAATCCAATGGCTTTAAACACCTTTTCCTGCAAATCCCGCTGATATATCCGTATACTGCCGCCACCGATTTCAGTACCATTAAGAACCATATCATAAGCTTTAGCTTTAACCCGTCCGGGGTCGCTTTCTAAATATTGAACATCTTCGTCACGTGGGGATGTAAACATATGATGCATTGCAACCCAGCGTTTTTCATCCTCGTCATATTCAAACATAGGGAAATCAATAACCCATAAAAACGAAAGCTTGTTTGGATCAACAAGATTTAATCGCTTAGCCATCTCCAACCGCAGTTGGCCTAAAGCTGCAGCAACAACATTGGCCTGATCGGCCACAATTAAAACCAAATCGTCTTTTTCTGCCTGCATCGTCTTGCTAATCGCCTGGATATGCTGCTCACTGAAGAATTTTAATATTGGTGATTTGATTCCCTCTTCCCCATAACTAAGCCAAGCCAAGCCTTTTGCGCCATAAGTAGCAACGAACTGAACCAACCCATCTAATTCGCGTCGGGGGGCATTGGCATAACCCTTGACATTAATAGCTTTAACTTGACCGCCTTGCTGCAGAACAGTTTCAAATACTTTAAAATCAGAACCGCGAACAGCGTCGGATAAATCAACCAGTTCCATACCAAAACGAAGGTCTGGTTTGTCCGAGCCAAACCGATCCATTGCTTCTTGATAAGTCAAACGCAGAAACGGTGTAATAACATCTGCACCAATTGCTTCTTTAAATAATCCGGCAACCATATTTTCCATTATACATAAAACATCTTCACGGTCAATAAACGACATTTCGATATCAAGTTGGGTAAATTCAGGTTGTCGGTCAGCCCGTAAATCTTCATCGCGAAAACAACGGACGATTTGAAAATACTTTTCCATACCGGCTACCATTAGTATTTGTTTAAATATTTGCGGTGATTGGGGCAATGCATAAAATTTACCCGGATTTACTCGGCTGGGAACCAAATAATCTCTGGCACCTTCAGGGGTACTTTTCGTCAGCATAGGTGTCTCAATTTCCACAAATCCTTGTTTATCAAAAAAATCTCGCATAAATTTAGTTACCTTGTGGCGCAGAATAAGGTTGCGCTGCATTTCCGGACGCCGTAAATCTAAATACCGGTATTTAAGTCTTACCGTTTCGTCAACATCAACATTATCTTGAATATAAAACGGCGGGGTTTTCGCACTATTCAACAATCTAAGTTCCGCCCCAAAAACCTCGATACTGCCAGTAGACATATTTGGATTTACTGTTTCCGGTGCCCGGTGTTGTACCTTACCGCGAATTGCTAATACATATTCAGTACGTACATTTTCGGCTGATTTGAAGGCCTGTTCGCTGACCTCCGGCGAGAAAACGACTTGTACATAACCTGACCGATCCCGCAAATCAATGAATATTAGCCCGCCATGATCTCGGCGCCGGGATACCCAACCGCATAATGTAACTTCTTGTCCAACGTTCTCCCTATTTAATTCTCCGCAGCTATGCGTTCTTTTAAGTCCAACCATTGTATCCATTATCTTCTGTCCACCTCAATTTATAATTTATGTTGCACTTCATTATAATCAATAAGTTCTTGTTCACCGGACTGCATATTCTTCAGCATTACTCTTTGAACAGCAGCTTCTTCCTCACCAATGATGCCGACATAACGTACCTGGAGTTTATTAGCCAGCTTCAGTTGGGATTTCAGGCTCCTTTGCATATGATCCATCTCACAAATGAAGCCCGCTTCCCGTAATTGCATTAACAGTTTAAACGCCTGTAACTGTGCTGATTCACCCATACTAACAATAAATATATCCGGATTATCATCATGTGCAGCTATTAGCTGTTGTTTTTCCAGGGCTAAGAGTACTCTTTCCAACCCAATCGCAAATCCGATGCCCGGAGTTGGCTCTCCCCCACATTCTGCCACCAGTCCATCGTATCTCCCGCCACCGCAAACAGCACTTTGGGCACCCAGCGGACTGTACTGGATTTCAAAAGCGGTTTTGGTATAATAGTCTAGCCCGCGGACCAAACGAGGGTCCAAATCATAGGAAATACCTGCTGCGTTCAATAATTGTTGTACGCCGTTAAAATGTTCTCGGCATTCAGCACATAAACAATCAGACATGTGCGGCGCACCTTGTGACAGTGACTGACAGCCGGTATTTTTACAGTCCAGCATACGCATCGGATTTCGGTCGAAACGAGATTGACAGTCTGAACAAAACTCGCCAAGCTTACTTTTTAAAAAGCCTTGCAATTTATCGCGGTACAGTGGACGGCAATTGGGACAACCAACTGAATTTAGCAACAATCTCAATTCAGATAATCCCAATTTACGTAAAAATGAAACAGCTAATAAAATTATTTCCGCATCAATTTGCGGCCCCGCTGCCCCAATGGCTTCAATACCAAATTGATGAAACTGTCGAAATCTCCCAGCTTGTGGCCGGTCATAGCGAAACATTGGGCCGATGTAATAAAGTTTTACAGGCTGAATGCCTGAATAAAGCTTATGTTCCAAATACGCACGAACAGCAGCTGCCGTGTTCTCCGGGCGTAATGTTATACTTCGTCCACCTCGGTCAGTAAAAGTATACATTTCTTTTTCTACTATATCGGTCGTTTCACCGATTCCTCTTAAAAAAAGTTCGGTATGCTCAAAGATAGGGGTACGAAGTTCCTTATAACCGTAAACCTGACAAATATCTCTAGCTACAGACTCAACATATTGCCAAACTCTCACACTATCAGGCAATATATCTTTGGTTCCTCTCGGACCGCTTGTTAACACTATTAATATCCCTCCCTAACTTAAACAAACAATCTTTCCAATAATTGTTGCCGTTTGGCTGTATATATATGTAAAGAGTCAATATAAGACTTTACATTCTTAGGAAAATATAAATTTGTTAAATGATCTGTATTCACATCAACGGCCTTAGTTGTTGCCCCTGGACCAATACCGATAATGGTCTGCTTTTCCTCAATCATTAAAATATTATATAAACAAGCAGAACCCTGATTGGCATAACCAATATTCTCTAAATTACCCAGCATATTTTTCTGACGATATAAATAATATGGGTACATGCCCATTTCCCTAGCATATGAATCAGCAATCGACATCATTCTCCGTACATCATCTAATACTGGAAAAACAAACTCGTCCAACTTTTGATGTAGCGCAGATCCCCTCTTAATTGCCAAAGTGTGTACCGTCAAATTATCAGGTTGCAGTTCGGCAATTTTACTCATGGTATTTATCATATCACTGACACTTTCTCCTGGCAAACCGGCAATCACGTCCATGTTTATCACCATTGTTTTTTTCGACCGAATCTTAGCATATACGTTATAGATCTGCTCAACCGTATGATTGCGGCCAATTGACTGCAGCGTTTTTTGTTGCATAGTTTGTGGGTTGATGCTGATTCTGCTTACACCGAATTCGGACATAATTCGGATTTTAAAATCATTAAAAGAATCTGGTCTTCCTGCTTCCACTGTAAACTCTTTAGTATTTGGCTGTATTAGGTTATTACGAACTTTCTTAATCAAGCAGGCAAAAAATTCATCAGGTAAACTAGTTGGTGTTCCTCCGCCAATATATACAGACATAACCTGCAAATTGTAATTATTCATTAATTCTACCACAGCATCAATGTCCTGTTCAATTGCGGTCATAAATAATATCAATTCATCGTTATTTGCCGGAATTATTGACGATATAAATGAACAATATAAACACCGTGACGGGCAAAATGGAATACCGATGTATATACTAATTTCCTGTTGCTGCTTGGAAAATTCTAATACCGACATTTGGTTAGAAACAACCTCAACAGCTAATTTTGCCTTTTCACTAGATAACAAATAATCTTCCATAAGTCTGGTAGTAATATTAGCCATTGAGAGTCCTTGCGCCAGCAGTTTATGAACAATCTTAGTTGGTCGTACACCGCGTAAAACTCCCCACGGATTTGGATTTTGCCCGGTGATTGTCTTATATAGTAAATACACCTTCCGATTAATATTAGTTGCAGTTGCAGCACCAATAAGCGGAACACTGAATTTAGCTAAATTATTATCCTGCCAATAACTAATTTCCAGCAAAAGGTCAGGACTTGTTTCATTGTCCGGCAGCTTAATAGAATGAATCCAGACACTATTAAATGGCATTGCCATTTCACTGCCGGCTTCTATTTCCCTAATATCAAATATTTGCCCAATACTTCTAACTGCTTTTGCCAGTAGTGAATTTTCAATAGCAGCGGGACTCAAACAATAATATTTAACGGGATAATTTATTTTGACATTCCTGACAGTATCCATAGAACTTCACCTGATGGTCCAAAATTTGAAAATTACTTTTCCGTGAAATTACATTTTCTAATGTTTCCAATAAGTCATCATCAAACTCCCTGACTAATCCACAGTTTAAGCAAATTAAATGGTGATGATGGTGTGCCGTGCTATCCCCGCTAATCTCATAACGACTACAACCATCACCGAAGTCCATTTTTTGTAAAACTTCCAATTCATTTAATAAATCAATTGTCCGATATACAGTTGCCATGCCAATATCAGGAGATTCTCTTTTCACTAAAGAATATACATCTTCTGCACTTAAATGCTTATCAGCATTATTTATAAATATCTGTAAAATAATTTCTCTCTGTGGAGTCAATTTATATTGCCGCTCATGCAACTTCTTCTTTAGGTCCTTCACTTTAATAGGCATCTTCTGACCTCCTACAGATGGTCGTCAAACCATAAATGACGCAAAATGACTTTTAATATTGCCGCTATAGGCACAGCCAGCATCATACCGACAATCCCCAATAACTGTGCCCCAATAAGCAGACTTAATATAATTATCACCGGATGAATAGCCACGTTACTCCCCATTACCTTAGGCAAGAGTATTGAATTTTCCAGCTGATGAATTAGGATATAAAAAATAAGTACATTGACTGCTGACATCGGAGAAGCCAAATAGGCGATAAATATTGCAGGCATTGCGCCAACAATCGGTCCGATAATTGGAATCGTTTCCGTTAACATCGCTAATAATCCTAAGACAAATGGGTAGTCTATGCGCAGAATATACAGACCGATGGTTACCACAGTTCCAACAATAATACTAATCATTATTTGTCCGCGAATATAGGCACTTACCACCAAACCCATCTCATAAATTATATTGCTGACTTTAGGTTGCATGACCGGATTAAAGATTTTTATTACCCCGTCTTTTAGAACTCTCCAGTCTTTCAAAAAGTAATAAGTTAAGACAGGAACTACAACCAGCTCAACGATTTGACTGGTAAACCCTACTACCGAATTAGCCACCCGGCGCATAAAGTTAAGTGAAAATGCTGCAGCGCTGGAAAATAGCTGATCTAAAAAGGCTCTAATAGTAGGCGGAAGATCAATCGAACTTGTTCGTTCATTAATTAATGTTGCCATGGTTTCAATACGCCGCAATAAGTCTGGTAAATTAACCAGGAATTTATTAAATTCATTTAACAAAGGCAGTAAAATAAAACTCAAAACAAGTCCAAAAAATGTAACAACAATTACGAATGAAACAAAAATAGAAATGCTGCGCGGCAAGTGATACCTCGCCGGGCCAATCGGTATTTTAGTTATGAAATTAACAATGGGATGTAAAATAAAAGACAATATTATTGCCAAAACAACCGGCAACATAATTGAAATTACCTTGCTTATTAAGAACAGCCCTGCCAGCAAAGTTATGATTTTTAACCATCTTCGATATTTATTCTGCATCACTGTATAAATGGATTCCTCCGTCTTTCCCAACCAACTGTAGTAGCGGGACCATGTCCTGGATACAAATCAAATTCATCATTCAGAGTCATTAACTTTTCCTTGATGCTTTGAATAAGCTGGCGATAGGACCCACCGGGAAAATCAGTACGGCCGATAGACTCATAAAAAATGGTATCACCACAAAAAACAGCGTTATTTGCAATCAAGCATATCCCGCCTGGCGTATGTCCAGGGGTATGCATAACGTTAAATGAAATTGAACCCAACTTAATAATATCACCATCTGATAATAATCGATCGGCAGGCTCACTTTCCATGCTGTTCCCAACATAGACAGATAAATTACTATGAGCATTTGTTAACATCACGGCATCATCTTTATGTATCAATATCGGTGCTCCGGTTGCCCCTTTTATTTCATTATTTCCCGAAATATGATCAGCATGTCCATGGGTGTTGATTATCATTTCAACAGATAAGTTATCTCGTTCAATAATCTTCAAAATTTTTTCCGGACTTCCGCCTGGATCAATGATTGCAGCTTGCAATGTATCTTCGTCATAAACTATATAGCAATTTGTTCCCAAGTATCCGACTTCAAGTTGAATAATCTTCATAGCCTACCTCCTCAGAAGTTGCGTTTACTGTCCAGTATAAGCGTTACCGGACCGTCATTTTCGATACTTACCAGCATCTCTGCTTGAAAAATTCCGCATGATACATTGATATCATATTGACGACATATTGTCAAAAAATATTCATATAGGTCAACTGCAATTCCAGGGTCTGCTGCCGAATCAAAACTAGGACGCCGACCCTTCCTACAATCGCCGTACAAAGTAAACTGCGAAACAACCATTAATTCACCATGCACATCAAGCAATGATAAATTCATTTTTCCGGTAGGATCAGTAAATATCCGCAAATTTATAATTTTATCTGCCAGATACTTAGCATCTTCTTTACTATCTTCCTTACCGACACCTAATAGGACGGTTAAGCCTGCTCTGCTGTGCGAAATAATCTTCCCATCCACTGCAACTTGTGAATTTTTAGTACGCTGAACAACAGCTCTCATCATGATCCTCCTGAATTTGGAATACATCTTTGTACACTGTAAACATTTTTTACTCTTCTTATTTTAGTCATAATATATTCTAATTGGTCAACATTTCGGATATCCAAACTCAACGTTACCAACGCCGGTTTATTCTTTTCGGTCTTAGCATTCACCGCATTTATATTGGTTTTCGCCTCTGATGCCACCATCATGATATCCGATAAAACACCTGGGCGATCAGAAGCAGTTACACAAATAGTCACTTTGTATAAGTCATCGGTCGCAATATCCCAAGCAACTTCTATCATCCGCTCATATTCTTCTTTATTATTCAAAATATTGGTACAGTCAGCACGATGTACGGATACCCCTCTACCTCTGGTTATATAGCCGACTATTACATCGCCTGGCACCGGATTGCAACATTTTGCCAAGCGAACCAACACCCCGCTTTCACCTTTTACCAAAATACCGTGGCTGGACTTTCCTGTTGTATTTTTAGGCTTAAGACCTGACAAAAGTTCAGATAGATCAGGGGGAGTATTGCTTTTTAATTCTTTTTTGTAAGCTTCGATTAGCTTAGTCATTACGCCATGAATAGTAATACCACCATAGCCTAACGACGCCAAAACATCTTCTTCAGAAGCTAAATTATTCTTTTTAGCAATATCTGACAGCCGATCACTTTTAACTAATTCGCGAATATCATAGCCCAGTCGTCTTCCTTCTCGCTCAATCATCTCCCGTCCTTTGGCTATGTTTTCCTCACGTTTTTCTTTTTTAAACCATTGCCTAATTTTATTTTTAGTTTCCGAAGACCCGACAATGTTCAACCAATCCCGGCTCGGACCATTACCTTGTTTGGTTGTTATAATTTCGACGATATCGCCGTTAACTAATTTATACTCAAGCGGAACAATTTTTCCGTTCACCCGCGCACCGACGCACCGATGCCCAACATCAGTATGAATCCGGTAGGCAAAATCAATAGGTACCGAACCTACCGGTAAATCAATAACATCACCACGAGGCGTAAAAACAAAAACTTCATCTGCGAATACATCGAGTTTAACCGTATCTATGAACTCTCGAGGATCACGAAGATCTTGCTGCCATTCTAATAATTGACGCAGCCACGATAATTTTTCATCAAAATCTTTACTTGTTCCGCGGCTGCCTTCCTTGTAGCGCCAATGAGCAGCAACTCCATATTCTGATATACGATGCATGTCAGCCGTGCGGATCTGGATTTCCAATGGATATCCTTGATTAGAAACAACCGTAGTATGCAAAGATTGATATAAATTAGACTTAGGCATTGCAATATAATCTTTAAAACGGCCAGGAATCGGCTTCCATAAGCTGTGAACTATGCCTAATGCACCATAACAATCCTTAACTGATTCAACAATAACGCGAATTGCTAATAAATCATAGATTTCATTTAACCCTTTATGGTCACGCTGCATTTTACGATATATGCTATAAAAGTTTTTAGGCCGTCCATGTATTTCACCAGTTATATTTACATCCTTTAACCGCAGAATTAGCAGATTTATTGAGTCATTAATAACTTCTTCGCGCTCACGTCGCTTTTGTTTTACTAACTCGACCAACTGATAATACTTCTCAGGTTCCAAATAGCGGAATGCTAAATCTTCCAACTCCCACTTAACGCTAAAAATTCCCAACCGATGGGCCAATGGAGCAAAAATCTCCAAAGTTTCCCGTGCTGTTTCGTGCTGCTTGCGTACCGACATATATTTCAATGTGCGCATATTGTGAAGACGATCAGCAAGTTTAATAAGCACTACTCTAATATCTTTGGCCATTGCCAGAAACATTTTACGGTAATTTTCGAGTTGTTGCTCTTCTTTTGATTTATATTCGATCCGGCTTAATTTCGTTACACCGTCAACCAGCATAGCGGTTTCCTTACCGAACTTTTTTTCTATTTCATCCAAAGATACTTTTGTATCTTCTACAACATCATGTAAAAGAGCAGCGATAATTGTTACTATATCTAATTGTAGGTCTGCCAGAATTTTCGCCACACCCAACGGGTGGCTGATATATTCTTCGCCGGACACTCGTAATTGACCGCTATGAGCTTCATTGGCAAAAAGAAATGCCTGTTCAACTTTATTAATCGGTGCATCCGGCTGATAATTCTGGATTGTTTGCAGAATCAAACTAATATTGGGATATATTTCACTGCTCATTGCTCACCTCGTAATAAATAATACCAATCACAAAAATTCTAATCAATATACTTTTCAACTAATCCATACAAAGAATCAACAAAATTGCTTTGCTTAAATATTTTCTTTATCTCAATAAAATCTTTTTTCCAACGTTGGATAGTTTGATATAGCTGAGAATCTATCAATTGCAACTTTCCTATTGGCAAAGGAAGCATTCGGTACAAGCCATCAGCATGTTCAACCAAATTCATTTCAGCCAATATACTCAGCGCTAACGAGATTTGACGGCTGGTTAATGCCATAGCGTACACACGTAGCAGTTGTCCGGCAACACTGTTTAGCGAACTCCATTCAGTATTAACCGATAGTTGCTTTACGGATAAGTATACAGCTCCAATTAAACTTCGGTCTATTGCCAATTCCTTCAGCTCAACTTGAGCTCTTATTATATCATTTTCATTACAAAGAACATAAATAGTTATTTCTTGAGCCATATGATCAACAACTTTTATCTTCTTTATTAATTCTTTCCACATATAAACAAAATCATAAACAATAACAAAATTGTATTGTTTATCACCAGTTAAATCCTCGTTAAAATCATTAATAATTACGATTTGATTTTCTTGTAAAAACAGTCGCAACTGATCATGCAGCTTATCGAAGTTTTCTTTATCCTGTACAACGATAATTCCACGTTTACCTGAATTTAGCAAATCAATAATATATGCTAGTTTGTCCATAGATCGTGCATCTTTAATCTTTAGCCAGGAATATTTTGCCGTAGGCTGTTCTACTAATTTAATATCACGTGCGTTTAATTGCATTATTCTTGTACCCTGCCAATAATTATACTCAGGGCGATAGGCTAACTTAATTTCGTTCGATTTATTTAGCGTGCTACCAACATCAGCCATATTCCAGGCAACAACATCACAAGTAGCATGATCTTGTTTAACTTTAACTTTTAAATGGCGGCTATCTTTACCAATTATGCGCCAGTTTATTACTTGCAAATGGTGACAACTAAATACCGGCCATGGATTACCGACCCCATGCGGTGCTAATGTAGCTATCTCATCTAATAAGGCATCATTGATTTCCTTGATTGCTAATTCAGTATCAACAGTAATTTCAGGCACATAATCTTGCGGTGATAATTTTGATTGCGCCAATTCATTCAAGCGTTCCGTAAGAATACTTATATTTTCCGGTAAAATACTAAGTCCGGCAGCTTGTTGATGTCCGCCGAACTGAAGCAAAACATCAGCATTCTCTTTTAATGCCGAATATATATCGAATGACGGTATACTGCGGCATGACCCTTTACCTATTCCATCTTGGATACTGATAATAACCACCGGACGGTAGTACTTATCTACTAACCTTGATGCAACAATGCCAATAACACCGGAATGCCAGCCTTCACCGGCAATCACAATTACGGAAGGAATCTCCCTGGCCTGTATTAAAACCTGCTCAGCCTCACTCAAAATAGTCTTTTCAATTTGCTGGCGCTGGCTATTCTCTTGTTCAAGCATCGCTGCTATCTGACTGGCCCGCTCATAGTTATTACAAGTAAGTAATTCAACGCCGGCACTAGCATGTGATATTCTCCCCACTGCATTTAATCTAGGCGCGATAACATAGCCAACTTTTGTTGTATCAACCTCGCCTTGTAACCGGCAAGTCTCTATAAGCGATCTCAACCCAATATTATCTGTTCGTTGCAAAATATCGAGTCCGGTTTTAACCAATATCCGGTTTTCTCCAACCAGTGGCACAATGTCTGCAACCGTACCTATCGCAACTATTTCAATATAATCTAAAAACAAAGGTTGATCAGGGTGAATAAATCTCCATAGTGCCTGGCATAACTTAAAAGCTACACCTACGCCAGCCAAATTTTTATCCGGATAGTTACAGTTGGGTTGTTTGGGATTTATAATTGCCAATGCCGCCGGTAATGAATCCGGAGCTTCATGGTGATCAGTCACGATGATATCAATTTCTCGGCAATAATTAGAGATTTCTCTGTTTGCACTGATCCCACAATCAACTGTAATTATTAATTTAGTACCGTCGTCACAGATAGTACGAAGCGCATTTTCATTTAATCCGTATCCTTCGCTTTGACGTTCAGGAATATAAAAGTTAACTTCAGCGCCTAATCGCAGTAACAGTAAATATAAAATCGAACACGAAGTTATGCCATCAACGTCATAATCGCCATAAATCGTAATTCTTTCATGGTTTTGAAGCGCTTTTGCTATTCTTAAACAGGCCTGTTCCATATCTTTTAACAAAAACGGATCGTGAAGTAAATTAGGTCCGCCATACAAAAATCGATGTGCTTCAGACTCGTCTGTGATACCACGATTAATCAGTAGCTGGGCCATAGTTGATGTTATATTCAAATTCTGCTTTAATACATTCTGTAACTCCGGTCTTTGCTCACACCAAGACCATTTTTTGTGCAAAGTGGTCATATTCCCTCCCAGACGCCAATCTACTTTCTACTCTTCAACCTTGTCCGTTGCTGCAACACTTGAATTATCGGCAGTTTTTTCAGCTTGGGATTTTTCCAGTTTTTCAAGTTTTAGTTGGAGGGCTTTATTATCACTTTCTAGTTCCGTTTGGCGCTGCGTTGCTTTGTTAATTTCACGCCGCATACGAAATTGAGCCCAAGTTGCCAAACACCAAATGACTAATGCGCCAACACTGGCCGATCCTAAAATAATAATTACTAATGATGTTTGAAAACTCCATACCAAAAAACTAACAGTTACAGCAATAGAATTTTGTATTGCAAAAACTGCAACTATTATTGAAAAAACTAATGCAAAAAAAATGAACATCATAAATCGCACCACCATTCATTTTTATTTTATCCAGTTATAATTCTTCCAAATATGAACATATTCCTTTGTTTTTTAGATAAATTCAGCAAAACACTAAACTTACTGTTTAAAAATGTATTATATTGTCACTCAGACCGATTGTTGGTTCCCAACCTTATGCAACCTCAATGCCAGAAAGAAAACTAAATACATTAGCGTAGCACCAACGATACTCATAAATCTTAGAATATATGTTACATCCAGAAAACTAATAATGAATATCAAGCATCCGGCTATAATCAATGACGGCCAAAATGATAAACCGGTATAACTTGCCAGTTGGCGGGCATTAACCATCATTGCCGGAGCCATAGTATTAGTAAAGGTACATAAGACTGCTATATGAAACAAGTACATGCCAACATTGCCAAATGTTTGCTGAAATACTCCGGCCATTGCCATTGGTGCTTTTGCCCCACCATTTACTACGCTTTGGATCATAAGCAATGTAAAAACCCCTTCTAATATTTTGGCAATTACCGTAAGATGGATTACCTGCGTTCCTTTTTTATGCAGGAAAGCACCTGCTTCAACCATTAATACTGTTCGCATGCCGCCAACATTATAAGCAAGCAGAGCAAACGTTAACATCCAGTCGATATTTCCGGTCATTTGGATATTAACACTGCTAACCAACGGATTTCTAACTAAAATCGTTACTAATAGAATTGGTATAAACACAAGGGATACAACATTGGAGATCTTTAAGGCACAATCATTAAATCCTGTTGATAAGCATGAAAACACAGTAATGCAAATTATGGCCGCAACCCAAAAAGGAATCGGAACCAAAGTCTGCAAAATATGCCCGGCAAAAATTACACCGGTAATTGCGCTTGATGGCAAACAAATAGCTAATGTCAAAGCCGCAAATATTTTTTTACCACGACAACCCCAAATATTTCGTATCACAACCGGCAATTCAGCCCGAGTATTTACACCTACCCATGCCAACAATCCGGTCAAAATTGCACCAAGTATAAAATAGACGATAATTGCTGTTGTGTAGATTGTAGGACCAGTGGTTGCAGCTATATCAGGCAACAAAGCAATGTTATCACCGGCTATCTGCAGCAAAGCCAAGTAAATTGCCGGCATGATTAAGCGCATGCTATCACCTCTTTCTGCTGCATTATATTTAATAATAGCAATTTGGTGAATAAAAATACCCGCGCAAATTTGCGCGGGTTTAACTTGATAACTATTATTTTGCTCCCTTAGCTTTTAATTGATTGCGCCGTCCTTCTTTATACTCGCGCCACATGACCCAAATCGGGCTGGCGATAAAAATAGATGAATAAGCACCACTGGCAAAACCGATCAACAGCACCAGCGCAAAAGTTTTAGTTGTTTCACCACCGTATATTAACAATGCTGCAGTAGCAAATACGACTGTCAAAACAGTATAAATCGACCTACGCATTGTCTGCCAAATACTCCGGTTAACTAAATCCGTAAAACTTTCGGTTTTGCGATGTACCTTAAGATTTTCACGGATTCGGTCAAAGATTACTATCGTATCATTAATCGAATAACCGATTATCGTTAAAATTGCCGCTACAAATGATGAATCAAGTTCAATCCTGAGTATAGAAGATAGCCCTAATACTACCAGTATATCGTGAATCAGCGCCAAAATACCAGCAATGGCAAATCTGAATTCAAACCGATAAGTAATATATGCTATCATTAACACCCAGGAAGCTAAAACTGCCCACATCGCCTGTCTGGTAAGTTCTGAACCAATTACCGCGCCAACTTTCTCTACCCGCATGACTTCAAAATTACCCAACTTACTCTTTAGTCCGTTTAATACACTGCGTCGCTCATCTTCTCCCAGTACATGAGTTCGGATAAAGACGTTGGTCGCAGCTGTATTTTGGGTGTTAGAAGCTAATTGGATTGTACTGCTTTCCAGTTTATAATCCTTTAATACGTCACGAATTTGATTTACAGCAACAGGACTCTCAAACTTTAAATCCAACAAAGTACCACCGGTAAAGTCAATTCCAAGATTAAAACCTTGCATAGCAATGGATATTAGGCCCGGAATAATAACTAATGCCGAAATAATAAACCATATATATTTACGACCGATTATATCAAATTTCATTAGCTTCACCCCCTATGCCCCAAATAATTTACCGCTTTTTACGACATTAGAATTCATAAGCGATTTCAACATAAATTTAGTCACGGTAATTGCCGTAAACATGCTAAGGATAATACCAACTGATAAGGTAATGGCAAATCCTTTTATTGGACCTGTTCCCAAGAAAAATAACACAGCGGCCGCAAATAGAGTGGTGACATTAGAATCAAATATAGTAGCAAATGCACGAGAAAATCCGGCATCCATTGCTGCTCTCATAGTCTTACCGGCAGCATATTCTTCTTTAAACCGCTCGAAAATAAGCACATTGGCATCTACGGCCATACCCATCGAGAGAATAATTCCGGCAATACCAGGTAGAGTCAACGTCGCGTTAAGCATTTTCAAAACAACTAAAACCAATAATACATAAAGCAACAACGCAATATTAGCAACCAGCCCTGATAACCGATAAAACAACAACATAAACAGAACAATACCGGCAGTACCAATAGCAAAAGCCAATTTACTTTTTTCTTTAGAGTCTTGTCCTAATGTTGGTCCTACCGTACGCGTTTCCATTATTTCAACTTTTACCGGTAAAGAACCGGAACGAAGCAAAATAGCCAACCGTTCAGCTTCCTCAATTGAGCGTTGTCCGGTTATAACAGCTTTTCCACCGGTTATTGGTTCTTGAACAACCGGACTCGTAAGAATCTGTTTATCTAATAAAATTGCAATTTGCTTATTAACATTCTTGGTAGTTAAATCGGCAAACTTTTTTGCTCCCTCATCGGTAAATTCCAGACCAACCAAATTACGCCTGCTTTCATCAATTTGAGCTTTAGCGTCTTTTAGATCTTTACCGGTTAGTACGGTTTTTCCTGATTCATCCTGAAACTCCAGTAAAGCTGTTTTACCGAGCATTTCAATTGCTTTTTCCGGATCTTTTACACCTGGCAATTCGACTATTATCCGGCGATCTCCCTGCCTTTGAATAATAGGCTCCGTCAGCCCCAATTCATTTACCCGACGCTCAATAATTTGAACAACACGTTTCACCGCATCTTCATCAACTTTAGCCTCAGGTGTATCAACAGCCTGCAAAACAACATGCGTTCCGCCTTGTAAATCAAGACCTTGTTTTACTGAAAAAGCCAGTGGTGAAATGTAGTAACTAAAAATAGCAATAATCGCTAAGGCTACTACTAAAAACTTGGTCATATTGCCCCACTTCAAAGGTTTCTCCCCCCATCTTCTTCTTGTACCAGACTTAATTATAACCATCTTGTTAATACCAGTCAAACCTATAGACTTCACAGCAAGGCATTACCATTAATCAATAAGCCGAAACGGCAGTGCAGATATTCGGCTGCTTTTCGGCACATTAACATTCGTTCCAAAAAAATCTCGAAATATTCCATAACCGGACAAATATCATTATTTATTTCAAGTTCTAATGAAATTGTACGTAATTTGCTATTCACGTTCAATTGGCTGCATTCAGCCGCATAGTTGACTCGGTCATGAATATCAAATTTGGCAAAATCAGTGTTTGTAACTCTCGTCCGATGTACATCCGATTTATCAGCCAGGATTAAAGCCGCTGCAATGTGATTGACCGCATGCCCGCGTTCTTCCTCATGATTACCGATAGCCGAAATAATTAACGCAATCTCCTCAGGAATCAATTTATGACGTGTCAATATATTATAAGCTATAACCGCGCCGGTACCACCGTGATTATAGCGGTTGATCATATTGGCTATGTCATGTAAATATCCTGCTAGCCGCGCCAACTCACAGTCGCGCTCCGGATAATCAAGCTGCGCTAATACTTTAAATGCTCGTTCAGCTACAATACCGGCGTGACGTTTTCCGTGTTCCGTAAAGCCAAGGTTATTTAGATAATTTGTGCTGCAAGCTAAATATACACTGACCTCATGATCATTTTTAAGATCATCCAATACGACTTGTCCCACAAAAACTCCCTCCCGGATACAACACTATACTTTTAGTATACCCAATATGCACAGAATAAAGGCAAAATGTAACCATGGCTACATTCTGCCTTCATAACACGGGTAAATTTCTTCACCGGTTAATACAAAGTGCATCTGAACGTCATGTTGTGAAACCGGAATATGAGATAATATTTGAAACGGCCAAGCAACACCTACATAAACGGCATTAGACGCCAGCGGCAAAAATCGATCATAGTATCCTTTACCAAAGCCAATTCGGTTACCCTGTAAGTCAAAAGCCAAACCCGGTACTATAACTATATCTATTTTAACAGGATCAATGGTCGTGCAATTTCCCTTGTTCGGTACTCGTAAACCAAACTTACCAATACCCACATCTGCTAAACTTTCAATGATTACTGCATCCATCAAACCTGCCTGTTTCCGCAGCATCGGCACACATACTTGTTTACCGGCCTGCATGGCCTTCGCAATCATCTCATCTGTTTGAATTTCATCAGGCAATGATAAATAAGTCATAAAATTCTTGGCTGCGCAAAAAGCAGGAATTTTAGTTAATAACGTATTTACGGCAAGACTATAGTGCTGCTGCTCGTTTGACGAAATCAACCGCCGTCTATTCAATATTTCCTGACGAATCTCAGATTTGTTCATTTTTATTTTGCTGGTTCAGATTTCTGAAAATGTCCCACTGCACTGCGGGAAATTTCGATATCAACTTTTTCTGCAATTTTGATGGTAACAGTCTTTTCAGTCAGTGCTGTTATTGTTCCATAAATACCACCAATTGTGATAATATGATCCCCCTTTTTAAGACTGTTCAATAATTCTGAGCGTTTTTGCTGTTCTTTTTTTTGCGGACGATACAATAAGAAATAAAAAATCAGACCCATAAACACAAACGGCCAGGCAGTAGAAATCATTTGCATCATCTCCGGCGATAATCCCATGAGTACACCTCCAAGCATAATATATACTATTATTCAATTCAACGTCTTGGACTAAATCCCTTTAATGTATTTCATATTGATTCTGAAAATCTCTACGAAATTCTACAAACCGGTCTTCGATGATCGATTGACGCATTTTACGCATAAAATCAATTAGGAAATGCAGATTATGAATTGTCATTAAGCGCAAACCTAATATTTCATCGGTTTTTAACAAATGTCTGATATATGCCCTGGTAAAATTACGACAAGTATAACAATTGCACGTTTCATCAATGGCTCGAAAATCTTTAGCAAATTCAGCATTTTTAACAACTAACCGTCCATAACTGGTCATTGCCGTACCATTGCGGGCTACTCGCGTAGGAAATACGCAGTCAAACATATCAATCCCATACATAACCCCTTCAACCAAACAGTCCGGCGTTCCTACCCCCATTAGGTAACGTGGTTTATCTGCCGGAAGCAAAGGAACTGAATAGTCCATAATTTCATACATCAACTGCTTCGGTTCGCCCACACTTAAGCCTCCGAGAGCATAGCCGGGAAAGTTTAGTTCTATTAGCTCGGCTGCGCTTTTTTTACGCAATTCCTTGTACATACCACCTTGAACAATACCAAACAAAGCCTGGTCTTTCCTGGTATGAACATCCTTACAGCGCTTAGCCCAGCGAGTAGTACGGTCCGTAGAATCCTGAGCATAACTATATTCTGCCGGGTAAGGAACACATTCATCAAACGCCATGGCTATATCTGCTCCTAAAGCCATCTGTACTTCGGTAGCTTTCTCCGGAGATAAAAACTGTTTAGAACCGTCAATATGCGAACGAAAAGCAACTCCTTCTTCGGTAATTTTTCGTAGATCTCCTAAACTAAAAACCTGAAAACCGCCGCTATCGGTTAGTATTCCGCGGTCCCAATTCATAAATTTATGTAATCCACCCGCTTGAGCTATAAGTTCATGACCAGGTCGCAAAAATAAGTGGTAGGTATTACTTAGGATTATTCCTGCTCCCATTTCTTTTAACTCATCCGGTGACATAGTCTTTACAGTGGCTTGAGTGCCTACAGGCATAAAAATGGGTGTATCAAAAGTTCCATGGGGAGTATGAATTTTTCCTGCCCGCGCTCCCGTTTGTGAGCAGCGCCGTTCGAGTTCATATCGTACTGACATATACAGTCCTCCATATTACAAAATAAGCATTGCATCACCAAAGCTAAAAAACCGATACTGTTCTTTCACAGCTTGTTCATATGCATTCATAATCAAATCCCGACTGGCAAAGGCACTTACCAACATCAACAGTGTACTTTGCGGCAAATGAAAATTGGTTATAAGCGCATCAATAACCTTATATTGATACCCTGGATAAATAAAAATCTTGGTCCAGCCACTTGTAGCTGTAACTCCATTCTCAGCAGCCACAGTTTCTAATGTTCTTACGGCAGTTGTTCCTACAGCGATTATCCGGCCGCCGTTTTTCCTCGTCCGATTGATGATGTCGGCTGCTTGCTGCTGAATCGAATAGAACTCGCGGTGCATTACGTGCTCAGCAACATTATCAACGCTCACCGGTCGAAAAGTACCTAGTCCCACATGCAAAGTAACAAATGCCAAATTAATTCCTTTATCAGCTAACTTCTTCATCAGTTCAGGCGTAAAATGCAAACCTGCGGTCGGTGCCGCCGCCGAGCCTTGTTCTTTGGCATATACCGTCTGATATCTGTTTTTGTCTTCTAAGCGCGTTTTTATATATGGTGGCAACGGAGTTTCTCCTAAACGATCTAATATCTCTTCAAATATCCCTTCATAATTGAATTTAACAACCCTGCCGCCAAAATCAGTATTTGCAATAACTTCACAAGACAACTCCGGACTAAATTCTATGCTAGTGCCGACTCGCGCCTTTTTTCCCGGTTTTACCAACACCTCCCAGTTCTTTCCTTCGATTCGATTAAGTAAAAAAACTTCTATTCTGCCGCCTGAGCCAATTTTATGTCCGATAAGCCGGGCGGGAATTACTTTTGTATCATTAAAAACCAGGGTATCCCCTGGTTTTAAATATTCTTCCAAATCATAAAAGTGACGGTGAAATATCTTGCCGTCCTTGCGGTCAACAACCAGCAATCTGGAATGATCACGCGGTTCTATCGGCACTTGAGCAATTAATTTCTCCGGTAAATGGTAGTTAAAATCTGCAACCCTCATTTGTTTGATCCCCTTTTGATTCTAATATAACCTATCTAATTCAATTCCTTGGTAATAGTGTTTCAGAATAGCTTTATAATATTCGACATCGTCAACAGGCCGCTTCTCAGCCATAGCTTTAGCACCCCACTGAGACATACCTAAACCGTGTCCCCAGCCAAATCCCGCAATAATGATTGTTTCGTTACTGCGTCCACTCACTCTATGCAGACTTTCTTTGGCAGCATGAACAGGAAAGGGTTTCATATTAATCGGAATTTTTTTTGTTTCGTGATCACCGTAGCTATCAGTGATCGGGACTTTCACTTCTTTTGGATTTTTTAATACTACTTGAATGTCAAATAACGTACTAGGTAACAACAGAATGCTGCGCAGCTTATTACCTGTAAGAAGTACAGGTCCGTTAGACCCGATGATTCGAATTTCTTTTACCCGGCCGGAAATACCCCGACCATTGGCTTCAACCGGCTGACTAGTTAACTTTGAGAGGATGATAGCTTGAACTTTACCAATATCATAACCATTTCTTGCTAATAGATATTCGATTTCAGCTGCTGTAAAACTTTTTTCCCAAGCATAATGGGGTGATTTTTGATCAAAGTCTTTTACGCCTCGCAAATATGGCTGATAACTGCCCCATACGTTCTCACTATTTTCTGTAAACCCACCGGCACTGCCATGAAAGTAAGCCGGAACCGGCTTCCCTTTATAGGTTATTATTATACCTCTTGTTTGCTTAACGGCCGCAGTAGTCCGGGCATGTTCAACTGAAGCTCCGCCATAGGCTTGCGAATCTGTTCCGCTGGATACATCAAAACCGTCATTTGCATATCGTCCCATATTGGTCCAAGCATATGACCGGGCAGCTACAGCTTGAGCCTTTAATGCTTCCATCGGCCATGACGGAGATATTTCCCGCGGGACTACGCCGTATAAATATTCTTCGATAGATAATGAATTTACAACTGTAATCCCCATTTTATCACGCGTTTGGTGCATTGAAATATCGCCACGGTATAATCGACGGTTAACCTCAATAAAATTCTTCGAATCATCACGCTTAGCAACAACTCTAATAACCCGCGCCCTTACCTTTTTTCCGTTTAAGTCCCACTGGCCGTTACTGCGGGAAATTACAGCTTTTTGGTGTGCCGATTGCTGCAATAAAACCAGCCCTGAGTCGGCATCAACAATTTGATAATTTAGGTCCATACCAACTATGACACTCGGCTGGTCCACCATTAAACCGACCCTGATATGCGGACTTGCCGATGCAAAACAGTAAGAATATGACATAAGCAGCCATAAACTGAGAACTACCGATACCCATAATGATTTCTTCATAATAACCTCTTTCTTTATTTTCTTGAAAAAATATTCAATAAGATGGTAACGATAATGCTCAAAATAATTGACGACATTATTGGAAAATAAAAGCTGAAATTTTCCCGTTCAATACGAATATCGCCAGGTAATCGTCCCAAACTAAACAATTTACCGCCAAAGTGAATTATAATCCCAACAATTAGCAGCACTACCCCTAACAGCATTAACATTTTACCCAGAGAATCAAAGTATGAGCCTTGCATGGTTATTTCTCCTTTTTGGGTTTCAAGTATCTTTCTTTTTCACTAAAAATACAACCGCAATAAGGCTGACGATATAGTTCCATTTGTTTGCTGATGGCTACTCCTTCATACCAACCCGAACGGAAGTCAAAATAAGCAAATGGAATTTCTTCTTGGCGGGCAACTTGCTCAGCTACATCAATTATCAGTTGATGTTTTTGGTATGGACTGACCAACAACGTGGACGAAAATGCTTCAAAACCATGCGCTTTAGCATATTTCGCCGTTTGCCGCAGCCTCATTTCATAACAATTATGGCACCGCCCTTGCTCTGAATGCAATGCTTGCAGTAAAAATTCTTCCAAACAGTACTGATCATCAACAATCAATTCTAATTCAACTTGTTTCACGTAGTCTTGCAAAGTTTCCAATCGCTTCTGGAATTCTTTATAAGGATGGATATTAGGATTATAAAAATAACCACTCAATGAATACCCCTGTTCCCGTAAAAATTTTACCGGATATGCTGCACAAGGTCCACAGCAAATATGAAGTAATAACGACATAAAACTCACCTCAAAGTAGCTTTATTTCCTGAGTAAGTGGAATACCTAAATGTTGATATGCTGCCACAGTTGCAGTTCTTCCGCGTGGCGTCCGATTAATATAGCCCATTTGCATTAAATACGGCTCATAAACATCTTCGACTGTTGTAGTTTCCTCGCTCACAGCAGCTGCTAACGTGTCAACACCAACCGGTCCGCCATTGAATTTTTTAATGATTGCAAGAAGAATTGAGCGATCAATCCTATCTAGACCGCATTTATCTATATCCAGCATTTTCAAAGCCTGATCAGCAATCTCTTGACTTATTACCGAGTTGCCTTTTACTTGGGCATAATCGCGTACTCGTTTCAAAATCCGATTAGCTACCCGGGGAGTACCCCTTGAACGGCTGGCTATCTCTTGGGCGCCCAGCAAATCTATTTTAATATTTAAGATCTGAGCTGCCCTAAATACTATACTTATTAATTGATCGATAGTATAATATTCCAGCCGACATAAAACCCCAAAGCGATCTCGCAGTGGTGAAGCTAATGCACCTGCTCTGGTTGTAGCCCCAATCAAAGTAAACCTGGGCAGATCCAACCGGATCGAACGAGCACTGGGACCTTTGCCGATTATAATATCCAAGGCGTAGTCTTCCATAGCTGAATACAGAATTTCTTCCACGTTACGAGATAATCTATGGATCTCGTCTATAAACAAAACATCCCGGTCATTTAAATTGGTCAGCAGCGCAGCAAGATCTCCTTGTTTTTCGATCGCCGGACCAGAAGTGACTCTTAAACTTACCCCTAATTCATTGGCAATAATTGCAGCTAAAGTAGTTTTACCTAGTCCAGGGGGACCATGGAGCAATACGTGGTCCAATGCCTCTTCACGAGCCAATGCTGCCTGGATAAAGATCGATAAATTATTTTTGACTTGATCCTGCCCGATATATTCTGCCAATCGGCGGGGTCTTAGGCTATACTGCCAACTGTCAGGTTCTTGTTCAACACCGCCAATAATCCTGTCTTCCATATGTACCTCCGATTACCCTTTGGCAAGTTCCTTGAGAGTAAGCTTCAATATTTCTTCCAAAGAATTTTCACTATCAAACTGTTTAAGAATAGGCATAACTTCCGCCTGACTATACCCCAAACTCACAAGTGCTTCAACTGCTTGCATATAAACATTATCTTGACCGATACATCCCAATTTGTCTAAGCTATAATCAGCATCTAGTTTGACCTTATCTTTTAATTCCAAAATCATTCTTTCGGCTGTTTTCTTACCGATGCCAGGGATCTTTGTTAATATGGTTATGTCTTGTGTTTTAATTGCCTGATAAAAGGCGCCTGCTTCAATAGCGGACAATATATTCAGTGCAGCCTTAGGACCAATCCCGGTAACAGTCATTAACTGGCTAAATAATTCATGTTCTTGTTGTGTTAAAAAACCAAATAACGACAACACTTCCTCCCGCACATGCAAATATGTATGTAAGGTAATTTCCTTACCTAAACTAATTTTGGAACGAGTAGAAGTTGGTATAAAAACTCGATAACCAATACCTTGTACATCAACGACACAATAATCATTATATAAATAGGCAATTGTACCACGAACATACCCAATCATCGGTTTTGCTCCCAACATTTATTTAAACTGCTTGAATGTAATGAACATATCGCTATAGCTAATGCATCCGCCACATCGTCCGGTTTTGGCGCACAATCTAAACAGAGCAATCGCTGAGCCATCAAAGTAACTTGGTCCTTAGTAGCGCGGCCATATCCGACCACCGATTGCTTAACTTGTAATGGCGTATATTCTACAATCGTAACATCATTCAAGGCAGCCGTCAACAAAACTACCCCCCGCGCTTGTCCAACTGCCATTGCCGTACGGACATTCTTATTGAAAAATAATTGCTCGACTCCAATTAAATCTGGTTGATACTGTTTAAGCAATGCATCAATTTCATGATGAATAATTGCAAGCCTATGTGCCAACTCTAGTTTCAAACTTGTTTTGATTGCACCGTATTTTACTGCCTTTAAATGATTACCCTGCAGTTTTACTAATCCATATCCACAAATCGCGGTACCAGGATCAATTCCTAATGCCAGCACATCATCGCCTCCTAATACACTAGAAAATTCTACGTCTTTTATGATGAATCCTTCAGAGTTTTCTTTAAAGAAAAACAAGATGAGCTACTCATCTTGTTTCAAGCAATTGAAAATTAACTAAAGCTAATAGCATTTATCGGTTAAACATTATCGAGATTGTAATCCTTCCAAAGTTCTGAGCAGTTTTTCTCGATTTTCTATTACTATTCCCTTACGCAAATCCTTAATATCTTGGGGCATTAATTGATCAATTGATATATTGGTTATTTCCTTAACAATCGCATTTTTGCCAGGCTTTCCATAAAAAATTGTAACAAAACCATCTTTTATCCCGATATATGTACTATTAGCATGTTCCCGGCATAATCCATTAACATTATGATGCATAACAACTTCTCTGGCACTGAAGGAATCAATAATCCAGTCCGGATAAACATTCTGCAACTGAGCACGAGTCAAACCAATTAAATTCATACCCGGCTTAGTCTTATATGTTTCAATATCATTACACTGTATATAAATCATCTTTTGCACAATCACCGTATCTTGAGAAATTTTGCTTTCAGATTCGTTTTTGATAACTTTCTGCTCAATGCTATCAATATTTGGGTTTGGATTCGGCAATTGCGTTGTATACCAATAATAGCCTATACAAAATAGCGCAACCAATACGCCCAGCAACTTATAAAGTTGTTTTGAACTCCGCAAATTGGAAATTATCGACATTGGATTTTTTCACCGCCTTAAATGCGTGATTTTGTCAATATAATTTCCAAATAATACATTATTTATACATAAATATTAACAATAACTAAATAAGAGAACATTAGTAGGGCAGGATAATATTACCCTGCCCTAAATATCAAGTATAAATTTGCATACCGACAGCAATATTATTGCATCAAATCTTCAGAAATATCAAAGTTAGCGTATACTTCCTGAACATCGTCATGCATTTCTAAAGCTTCCATAAGCTTAAGCATTTTATCGGCATCTGGTCCGGCCAATGCAATTGTAGTGTCTGGAAGCATTGTTAACTCGGTAATCTCTACTTGGATGCTGTTTTCCTCCAGTAGCTGCTGGATTCTTTCAAAATCTTCCGGTGCAGTAATTATTTCAAATTGGTCATCTTCAGACTTGAAATCCTCTGCTCCCGCCTCTAAGGCTAATAACATTAATTCTTCCTCATTTACACCAGAATCTTTATTAATAACAAATAGTCCTTTATTCTTAAACATCCAAGAAACACAACCTGATTCACCCAAATTACCACCATATTTTGAAAATAAATGACGGATATCAGCTGCAGTCCGATTACGATTGTCGGTCATAATGTCCATTAATACGGCAACTCCACCGGGACCATAACCCTCGTACATCATTTCCTCATAGTTGCTTCCCTCTAAAGTTCCTAATCCTTTTTGTATTGCCCGCTGAATATTGTCTTTGGGGATATTATTTTCTTTGGCCTTTTGTAAAGCTAGTTTAAGCCTCATGTTACCGGTAGGATCACCGCCGCCCAATTTGGCTGCAACAGTAATCTCTCTGCTGATTTTGGTCGTAATTGATCCACGTAAAGCATCTGCTTTTCCTTTTTTATGTTTTATATTCGCCCACTTTGAATGACCTGACATAACTTACACCTCACCAACAATTTAAACTAGGGATTATTTTAGCATAAAGTCGAAAATTTAGCAATTTCAGTATACTATTTTGCGCGATGCAACTTGCTTGACCCAGTATCTTTGATCAAATTATGATTATCTTTAGCACCTTTTTTGTCAGATTGCATTGCATAATTATCCACTAACTTAGTAGTAATTCTGCTGTCAACTAATGTTCCGGGGCCGCCCACACAGCCACCGGTACAAGCCATGCCTTCAATAAAATTGGTATTTAACTTTCCGTCCTTGATTTGCTGCAAAATTTGTTTACAATTTGTTAAACCCTCACATTTTCCTGGTATCAGTTCCAATTCACAATCAGTTTTCTGCAACACATCCTGTACTGCAGCTAATACTCCGCCGCTGTGGGCAAACCGGCTGGCCATTTCGGAAGCGGATCTTTCATACTGAACCTCCGGTTGTTCTTTGATATCTACTCCTGCGCCTTCAAATATTGCAGCTAGTTCCTCATAGGTTATTACATAATCAACGACTTCGTACTTTTTAGCTTCGGCTTTTTTAGCCGAACATGGACCAATGAATATTACTGTTGAGTCCGGGTATAAACTTTTGATATATTTGGCTGTTGCGACCATTGGCGACACTGTTGATGATATATTTTGTTCAAATTCAGGAAAATGTTGTTCAATCATACTTACAAAGGCCGGACAACAAGAAGTTGTAAGAAACGGGCTCTTTGCCGGTACAGCCTCAATAAACTCCTGTGCTTCTAATAAGCTGACAATATCGGCACCAAGCGCAACTTCAAAAACTCCCGCAAAGCCAATAGTTTCCAATGCTGACCATAATTGACCCGGTTTAATCGTTGGCCCAAACTGGCCGACAAACGCCGGTGCCACCATAGCATATACCATATCATCTGCTTTTAGTTTCTCAATGACTTGGACGATATAAGATCTCTCACTTATAGCACCAAACGGGCAGGCAGTTTTACATGCCCCGCATTGTACACAAACATCATAATCAATTACCGCTTTTCTATCTTGTCCCGCAGTAATTGCATTTAAGTCACAGGCCCGTTCACACGGTCTGCTTATTTCTATAATTGCACCATATGGACAGGACTTTTTACACAAACCACATTCAATGCACTTATTTTTATCAATATAGGCCCGATCCTGATAAATATTGATAGCTTTCTTAGGGCAAGAGGCCATACAATAATGCGCAATACAATTTCGACATGCATCAGTCACCATAAATTTATCGATAGGACACTGATCACATGCTTCCGGCATTACATTAATAATGGGTAGATCATCAGCAATTTGCCCGTCCAGTGCATTCTTGGCGGCTTTTTCAAGACTGGTGTTCATTGGCTGGCTGAGAGCCATATTAATTCGATCCTTAAGAACTGCGCGTTCTTTATGAACACAGCATCGATATCGTGGTCCTTGTTCGGTAACGACTGTATTTAATATTTCTCCGACATTATCGGCTAGCTTACCGGCAAAAGACAGTTTTGCAATTTCGGACAATACCCGGCGACGTAATTTTGTTACCTCTGTTACTTGTAACATATTGACCTCCTACATTATAAAATATATATTATGATTTTTTCATACTAATTGTTAAACATACTCCACCGTAACTAATTTACCCTTATTTTCCAATATTTTCTTCATCTTCGTTATAATTTGCCTCTTCAAATTAACTTCAAAAGGAAAACTTTGATGTGCCGGATTTATAGCACCACCTGCTAAAATATCTATGACATCAGCACGGATTAATAATTTAGCCATTAATGATGCTCCATCAGAGAAACGTTCACTAAGATCATCATCTATTGACTGCAGAATATCTACGGTTGAATTTAATGTTAATATTCCTTCAGTAACCAAGTCAATGCCTTCCATGCAACCAATTGGAGGTAAATTTGTGTTTTGATACGTTAAGCTAACTTTGAGCGGTATTCCGGTTATTCTATTTACAATATTTGCTGTAGTTCCACCTGCAATAACCTTTTTACCCGGCTTGTTCAAAAATTTGTTGACAATTGTTTCGTCATTAGACGAATCACGAGGCGGCCCGGCCCACAAACATAACTTGTTGGGAAATCGTGTTTTTATAACTACTGCCGTACAATCATCACCCGGTTGGCCGGTATAATATCCTTGGCAGCAATTAATAATTTCCTCACTGATTTGACGGCTTGTCAATCGTATCGGACGAGAGATTTCAAGCAGTCTATCCGCCAACCCATTCCAACCCCAGCCAAGTTTTAATAAACCACCAATACCAGCATGTATTACCCCATCAGAAACAGCAACTAACACATCATCTTGTTGTATCTCTAACTGACCGATTTTGAAAATCTTACCGGCAATTTCTTTATTTACGGTTGGGAATGGCACAACATTACCTTGTCTTAACAGACATGTAGTAGGACAATCAAATTCTACGACCGTTGTCTGTCCTTCAAAACTACTGATTATTACTTGCAATGTTGAGTAGGCTATCTTTCGTTGCCGACAAACAGGTAGAGTATGAGCAATTGTTTTCACTACTTCCGCCAATGGGCTTTTCCTTTTCAACATTCCGGCTGCAATTCGCGCTGTAAGCGTAGACAAGATATTGGCTTTTACACCACTGCCTAAACCATCGGATATAACAACGATAATACTTGAATCGGTTGTCTCCACAGCTACCGTATCACCGCACAATTCTTCGTTCATCTTCGGCAATTGTGAAATTCCTACTTCATAATGAAGTTGTGGCATTAGTTTTCACCTTTCTCTTTTAGCAAATCGGCAACTTCCAATAACGCTGATTTCGTTTCAGCTGTCGTTTCACCCAGTAAACCAGCAATTTCTTGTGCCACTTTCATCTGTTTATTTATAATTTCGGACACTTTGTACACTGTATCTGTACGCATTTTAGCCAAATCAGCAGCCTGTCTTTCCTGAACAGTGACGTCGGTAAAAATTCCAATTATTAATCCATGTTCTTTTACCGGAACAATCATCTGATCTAAAATTAAGCCGGAATCCAAGTATGATACTCTTTTGGCGATTATTTTACAATTTGTTTTTGCTGACTGAAAAAATGCTGTGCAATCCAATAGTTTGGTTAGGCAACTACCCATCGCAAATCTCTTTTCGATAGCAAATAATCTTTCGGCAGCTTGATTAAATTCTTGAATAATCATATTTTCGTCCACAGCAATAATGGCATTTAACGAATTATCAACAATAATATTAGCAAATGATTCCGCTTTGGACCGCATATACGGGATGCACATATTAGGCTCGGCAAGGCCCTGCAGTATTGCAACCGCATTATCATGACAACTATTGTAGCCGCATGCTCCACAATTCTTTTCATCTGTCAACTTGTATTTACCGATTTTACGCAATACTTCCCTGACCTGGATTTCACTTGGAATATTTTCAAAAACCAGCCTATTTTTAAATTGACGGTCAAATTGATTATCAGGTAATGGTCGGCAATACATTCCGCGTTGTTTAGCATAATCAGTAACTAATGCCTTTTTTAATAAATTACTTTGACTATTTCCGTTAACCGGTCCGGCGATACAACCTCCCCGGCAAGCTAACGCTTCAACAAATTTTGGCCGAATCTCACCACTTGCTATTTCGCGAAAAACCTCTTTACATTCTTCAATCCCACTTATAGCAAACATATCATCTTTATCGTCAGTAAGCATACTTTTCAGCATACCACCTGGAATTGGATAATATCTTCCGGCTCCTGCCGAATCAACTTTTTCACATTTAATGTCACTTGTATTAACATGAGACTTCTGATAGTCTAGGCAAAGTCGTCTTATTTCTTCAAATGTAAGCACTGCATCAATTTCTAAATATTGTTGCTTGGCTTCATCCTGTTTCGCAATACAAGGACCAGCAAAAACAATAAATGCTTCTTGGCCAAACTCGGCCCGTAGCATTCTAGCATGAGCACCCATCGGTGAAATAATAGGAGCTAAGTTATTTATAAGCTGTGGATAATATTTTTCAATCAAATTTACTACTACCGGACAGCAAGATGATATCACCGTAGCATCAGCAGTATCAATATATTGACTATAATTCCGCGAAACTGCCTGTGCACCCACTGCAGTTTCTTCAACGAATGTAAAACCAATTTTGTAGAGAAGTCCCAAAAACTCTTCAACAGAATAATCACAGAAAGATGAAATAAATGAAGGTGCTATACTTAATACTATCTTACGACCAGATTTAATAGCTGCTTGTACAGCCTCAGACTGATTTATGATTTGTTTTGCCTTTTGCGGACATTCAACAACACAACGTCCACACATAATGCATCTTTCTTCAACCAGCCGAGCATGACCATTTTCTATACCAATAGCTTTAACCGGACAGCAGCGGACACATCTGTGGCAATCTTGACAATTTACTACTAAGGTTGAAATTATCATCATTTAACTGTACTTCCCAGTAGGTATTGGGAAAAAATATCAAAAACTTTATCAGGGCTTACACCGGTAATAACATCCTCATTAATTCTTATTACCACCCCTTCAGTACATTTTCCTTGACAAAAACATCCATTGAGATCAATTTCCGCTGCTAAACCGTATTTGTCTATCAGATTTTTAAATATATCACATACCTTATAAGCACCTTTTAAATGACAGGAACTTCCTACACATATCGATATTGATACCATCGACTCTAACCTCCACGCTATTATAATACGTGTATTTTTTCACTAATAGATCAATTATACATTCTTCAACAACAATCTACAATAAAAATTAACCCGTTATAATTATAACGGGTTAAAATATTCTGGCTCCTCGAGTAGGACTCGAACCTACAACCACTCGGTTAACAGCCGAGTGCTCTACCATTGAGCTATCGAGGAATTTAAAGAAAACCGGCAGCTACCTATCCTCCCAGGATAAGCTTCCAACCAAGTTCCGCGTCTACCGCGCCGAACTTTCGTCAATTATGCTGCCTCAATTACGGCTGACTTATCTGCAGCCTCGTAGGAACAGCGGCCATCTTTCCGCAGAAAGCGGCCACTATAAATTTCATATAACCGGCAGCTACCTATCCTCCCAGGATAGCTTCCAACCAAGTTCCGCGTCTACTGCGCCGGAATTTCGTTAATTTTGATGCCTCAATTACGGCTGACCTTTATGCAGCCTCGTAGGAACAGCGGCCATCTTTCCGCAGAAAGCGGCCACTAAAATTTTCATAACCGGCAGCTACCTATCCTCCCAGGCCGCTTCCAACCAAGTACTTTCGGCGTATAAGGGCTTAACTACTGTGTTCGGTATGGGAACAGGTG
>JALHDB010000003.1 GCA_022840825.1 Negativicutes bacterium
TTATGTTAACACAGCGTCTTGCGCTTGTCAACTACTTATTATTGGCTGTTTTGCCATTTTTCGCCGCCTCATGTGGCGACTTTTATATATTAGCATACCCTATCAACTATGTCAATTCATTTTATTCCCGGAAACATTTGGCACTCTACTGAATATCTTTTTTGCCGCTAATACTATCATTAATACTTTCATTGATACGCGAAAACGGCATTTGAACATATGTATTGGGGACTTCACCTACAACAACATATTCTGTAATAGGAACCTTGGTATTTACCGAAATTTTTTTACTCACCATTGGTACAACGACTTTTATTTCGGTTGTGGCCGCTAAATATACCAGATGTCTTGTTTGATTAATGCCGGCCTGTTCAAATTTATCAACAACATTCACTTCAACAGTACCGACCGGAATGATTGTAATTACTACTTTAGGACCTAAGCTGGCCAATAGCTGACTACCCAGCGCTTGACCTATCGGTATATATATTTTCTCTGAGCTTAACTTTTTCAGCTCTTTTTGTACTTGAATAGTAGTTTCGGCGGCTAATTTATTAAATTCCATAGTATTGGGCTGAATAAGAACTACCCGCCCTCTATTATCTAATGTTACTAATAGTAACTTCTTCGGATCGATTCCTTGACTTACTTTTTCATTAATTACATCATTAATAATTTGAGTTGCAATAATTGTTGTCCGCGCTTGGGCAATGGCTAATAATGTTGGCTTGAGATGATGTTCAACCAACCAAAACATATAACCTACGATAAATAGAAACATAACGGAAATTAAAATTATATTGGCACGAAGTCTTCTTTTACGCACGGAGAACCTCATTAGTTCTCACTCCTACTTTTATAGTGTTAGTTTATAGTATATGAATATAGTTTAAAAAGGTTCTTTATTTAAATAAGAATTACCAGTCCTAATGTTTTAAATCTGGGGCAGAATATAAAAAGAGCTAGATACTTTTAAAAAATAATAGGAAGGAGTAAAAATTATGTCATTTAAAAATGATGATTTGTTAAAGCCCAAGGCCTCTAAGGCTATGAATAATTTAAAACTTAATGCAGCCAACGAAACAATTGGCCGTGAACAAAACCGAACTATTAATAGTACAAATTACGAGCAAGCTTTAGATGAAAAAAAATGGGAAGCGGCAAATGATCTCGGCCTGACCAGTAAAATTGAAAATCAAGGATGGGAGAACTTAACAACTAAAGAAGTAGGCCAAATTGGCGGACGTGTAGGAGGAAAAATCGGCGGTAATATGGTAAAAAATTTAATTGCAGCTGCTGAGGCTCAAATGGCACCGGTTGATGAAGATGCCAAGCGTCCTGAAGAATTGGATAACTAAAGCAAATTATGGACAGTTTCTGCTTAATACAGAAGCTGTCCATTTAATTATCGGCGTTTACAGGTATTTCAAAATAACAAAAAATAGCTTTATTGCAGGATTTCATAAATCTACGTTTAATATAAATTACGGTTAAAAAGAATATTCACATTGCTGCGGTTACTTAAACTGTCAACTGTTTATGTTATAATAGGAATATGTCGATTCCGTAAGGAGGAATAATCTTGAATCAGGATAATCACGAACCACCACGCCGCTCTAATGCTACAAATTACACCAAACTCATTATGATAACACTGGTAGTCTTTATTGTCTTAACAACTGGTGCAGGACTCGGTTTCTTAACAGCTAGTATTCAAACTATGCCTAATTTAAGTCAAGAAATGCGTCCGGCAGCCTCATCGCAATTTTTTGATATACAAGGAAGACTTATTACAACAACCCAATCTGTTGAAAATAGGTTACCTATTAGTATAAAAAAAGTTCCGAAAAATCTCCAAAATGCGTTTGTTGCAGCAGAAGATGCTCGCTTTTATCAACATATCGGTATTGACCCGCGAGGTATCCTACGGGCTGTATGGACTAATATTACTAATCGTGGTGTTACTGAAGGCGGCAGTACAATTACTCAACAATTAGCCAAAAATGCGTTGTTGACCCAAGAACGCACCCTTAAACGTAAATTTCAGGAGGCTGTACTCGCCATTCAAATAGAACGTCAGTACAGTAAACGAGAAATTTTAGAAATGTACTTGAATCAAATATATTTTGGTCAAGGTGCTTATGGTGTTCAATCTGCGGCATTAACTTACTTTGGGAAAAATGCAGAAGATCTTAACTTAGCTGAATGTGCATTGCTGGCAGGTATCCCCAAAAGCCCCAATTACTACTCACCCTATAATAACCTTAAAGCAGCTAAAGAACGTCAATCAACGGTGCTGGACCAGATGGTTCGCTATGGCTATATAGCTCAAGCTACAGCTAACAAGGCTAAAAACACAAAACTTAATCTGTCGTCTGGTCAATCACAGTATCTAAGTACTAGTTACTTTATTGATTATGTTACACAGTTACTTATTAATACCTATGGTGCCGATGCTGTATATAAAGACGGATTAAGAATTTATACAACACTTGACCTTGATATGCAAAAAGCAGCGGAACAAGCCATGAAAGAACTGCCGACGACCCATACTGATAAGAATAAAAACAAACAGCCTCAAGGAGCTTTGGTTGCAGTTGATCCAAGAACCGGTTTTATTAAAGCAATGATTGGCGGACGAGGTACAGACCAATTCAATCGGGCTGTTCTAGCTGAACGGCAACCAGGATCAGCGTTTAAACCCTTTGTTTATCTTGCTGCGTTGGAAAGCGGCATGACTCCCGCTACAATTATGGAGGATAGTAAAGTAACCTTTAAAGACTGGTCCCCACAAAATTATGATAATAAATTTCACGGCAAAGTAAGCTTACGGACTGCGCTTGAACAATCTTTAAATGTTATTGCCGTAAAAATAACTCATCAGATCGGCCCTGATAAGCCATTATATTTTGCTCAACAAATGGGAATTTCATCGCTGGTTTTACGCGGCAGTGTTAACGACCGAAATCTGGCTATGTCGTTAGGCGGTCTCACCAGAGGCGTTACTCCTTTAGAAATGGCAAGTGCTTATGGAGTGTTAGCCAACCGCGGCATTCATGCCAAACCACTGGCAATTATAAAAGTCATCGATCGCAGCGGGAAGGTATTAGAAAATAACGTTCCCCGGGAAAAAGTCGCCATAAATGAACGAACTGGTTATGTTTTGGTAGATATGATGCGTGGTGTAATCGCCAAAGGAACAGGAGCAAACGCCAATATTAACCGACCGGCAGCCGGTAAAACCGGAACAACCAGCGATTACAAAGATGCTTGGTTTGTAGGATTTACTCCCGACTTATCTACAGCTGTTTGGATAGGAAATGATAATGGCGATAGCTTGGATGAGATCACTGGCGGAGCTGAACCAGCGATTATTTGGAGAATTTTCATGCAAAAAGCTTTGGCAAATAAACCGCCTTCTGAATTTTATCGTCCGAACGGCGTTTATATTCCACCTGATCCTGTAATTGAGAAACAAAACAATCCTAAGAATACGACCAAACCAACTAAACCGGGCCAATCTAATTCAGATAAGACCACTACTAATGGCTCTTTGCCAAATAGACCTCCTTCTAACAATGGATCTATTTTCCCTTTAATTCCGCCTCCGCCACCAAAATCTACACATTAACACACATATAAAATCAAAAACACGCGAAAAATTACGCGTGTTTTTGATTTTATATGCATATACATTAATAAGTGTTTCAACTTAGCAAATTGTAGTATCACCATCAAAACAGCAAAATAGCAGTAAAAGAATTATGATTATGATCCATATCCCACTATTGTTGCATCCACCGAAACCTCCAAATTGACGTGCCATATAAATTCCCTCCTTATATTTGTGGTTTTCCATTATTAAATCTATCCCTTATACTATATGCAAAACACCAAGCTAAAGGATACCTGTTCAATGAGGAATAGACTTGGCTATGCAAAGTCCGGCCAGCCGGAAAAGTCTAACTTATCGTCCAGCGTTAGCAGCAGCTAGTGTCCTCATCAAAGAAAAACAGCAAAATAATAATAAGTATTATAAACCAAACTCCGCAACCACTTCCAAATCCTCCAAAGCCTCTTGCCATTACATACCCTCCTTACTTAGATCAATAGGGCGGTAGAGAAAACTTATGTGCAGAGCTAGCGCTGAAATCGTCCGCCCTTCTAATTCAATATATGGAAAATATTTCGGAAGTGTTACTCGCACTAATTATTTCGTTATTCAAGAAGCCGTCTGATTTCACTAGGTGCTTGCGCTGCTGATTTCAGAGAATTCATCGTATTGGTAATAACTTGAGTTATACTTCGCATTTTATCCAGAGATGTAGCCATCGAGTCTATCCTGCGTTCCATGCGGACATTATCAGAAAACAATGTCAATGCAATTGTAATAACCTGCACCGACAAATTTGGATCTGCAATTAATTGATTAACAATATCTCTTGGAAAAAAGGGTTTCTTTTTCAATTTTTCTTCTTTATCCGATATGGCTACCCGTTTAACTTTTCTTAACCGCATTTTTGTCCCCCCCTGCCTCAACTACTTTATTGTAATATATGATGAATTGCCATTATCGGTATCATAATTACATCTCAGTTTTGTGCTTATCAACATGATAAAAATCAGGAGGTAACTATATGTTAGAACAGTTTGGTAACGTAATGGAAATGATTAAAAGAATTCAACAAAATATGGAAGAAGTGAATGATACACTTCGCAATCAAATAATAGAAGTGTCAAGCGGCGATACCATTAAAGTAAAAATAAACGGACAGCAAACTATAATGTCAATTGAAATCAACCCTACCTTTTTCACGCCGGACAATGCTACGTTAATTGGTGACCTATTAACTGCAACAATAAACAATGCCTGGAACCAATCCCGCGAAGCTCAACAAAATGCAATGGCTAAATTAGCAAGTGATTATAATTTACCGAAAATACCCGGTCTGTTTTAAGGGAGGTCCTGCTATGGCTAACCAGCAAAGTGAAAGCAATTTAATAAATACTGTAATTCGTCTCATCGAAGCAAATATTGCAGCAGGCGGTAACTTAGACAATTTAATTCCAATAATGGCCCTATTATGTATTTTGTCTATATTCAGCCGTCCAGGTCATACTAATCAATCAGTTGCAAATTCAAGTTCTGCAAATCCCTTGCAAAAAATTCTCTCAGAAGTTGTAAAGGGCGATTCAGGGCCAAGTCCCGAAACGCTAATGTCCCTATTGCCACTGCTTAATAATCCCCAAGTGAAATCTAAACTAAACCCGGCCACCCTGACTGCAATTCTTGGTTTATTGAATAATATGGGTATGGGGCATAGTGATTCAACTGATAACAGTAAAATCGACAAATCTCCGCCGGAAGCTCCGGCTGCAGCCATGACATATTCTAGCACCGATGCCGGACGTTTTGCAGTTCTAGACACCAACCATGACACAGTAGGAAAAAAAAACACCACAATCTAATCTGGAAAAACAGGTTTTGAATAGTTAAAAAACTATAAAGGGAATGAAGATATCTTCATTCCCTTTATAGTTTGACGACTGTAGCCCCATCGCCGCCTTCACTGATTTCTGCAATCAAAGTTTGTTTGACAGCATGATGGTTCTTCAAGAACGTTCGAACACCTTTACGCAAAGCTCCCGTTCCTTTTCCATGTATTACTAAAACCTCGCTTAGTCCGGCCAAACAGGCATCATCTATGAATTTGTCCAATGCAAGTTCTGCTTCCTCTACTGTCATTCCCCTTATATCAATTTGCTTTGATACCGTTGTCATCTTTATAGCATTAGTATATTCTTCCTTAGTGTACTTATGTTGCTGCTTAGTTTTAGATTTTATTATTCGACATTTGTCTATTGGAACGTTTACCTTCATCATGCCTAACTGCACCGTAACCTCATGCTGAGTAACAGCTAATACTATCCCCTGCTGACTCAGAGACGTTACAAATACATCATCACCTGGCTGCAAAGAATACCCATCATCTATCTTGACACCAATTTGTTGCTCCTCAATATTGACTACTTTCTCCATCTCAGTCTTAATTAATCTGCGAATTCCATTGATGGTCTCATATCTGTCATTATTTCCATTACTATCAAATTGTTTCTTTAACTGTTCAATAATTTCTTCAGATTGACGCCGCACACTGCGTAATATCTCGGCCGCTTCACTCTTGGCTTTAGCCATAATTTTTTTTTGTTGTTCATCAAAAACTTCTTTTTGTTTGGTTAACTCATCCAATTGCCGTTGATATGTAGCAGCCATATGTGCAATCTCACTGTTTTTAAGCCGATAAAAATGTTTTTCCGTTTCTAACCCCGCCAAAATTTCCTCAAATTTGGCATGATCCTCATTCACGAATTGCTTTGCTCTATTTATGATATCTACAGCAAGCCCTAGGCGCTGTGAAATTGCAAATGCATTGCTGCTGCCTGGAATACCAATTAACAGTCGGTAAGTAGGACGTAAAGATTCTAAATCGAATTCTACACTGGCATTTTCGATACCATTTCGCGAATAGGCAAAAGTTTTTAACTCACTATAATGAGTAGTAACAATGGTAAATACTTTAAGATTATGTAAAAAGTCCAAAATGGACATAGCTAATGCAGCACCTTCGCTGGGGTCTGTTCCTGCACCAATTTCATCAATTAAAATTAAGTCTCCGGGTTGAGCCTTCGCCAAAATATGTACCAAATGAGTCATATGTCCGGAGAAAGTACTCAGGCTTTGTTCAATGCTTTGTTCATCACCAATATCAGCATAAATATTCCGGTAGATAGGTATTTTAGAACCGCTGCCGGCAGGTATAAATAAGCCTGATTGAGTCATTAACGAAAGAAGCCCTACTGTTTTCAATGTTACTGTTTTGCCACCGGTGTTAGGCCCGGTAATCAATAAAGTATTGAAAGTCGTACCTAATTGTACATCAATAGGTACAACGGTAGCAGCTTCGATTAATGGATGTCTTGCTTTATAAAGATATAACTCGCCGTTATCATTTAATAAAGGCATTTCAGCTTGCATATCCAAACCAAGTTTTCCTTTAGCAATAGCAAAGTCGATCCTAGCCATTGCTAAGCAGTTATCAATAATTACATCAGCATTGGCCTCTATCTGCTGTGATATTACCCGCAAAATTCTTTCAATTTCATTTGCCTCAGCGGACATCAATTGTTTAATCTCATTGTTCATCGTAACAACCGGCATTGGCTCAATAAACACAGTTGCCCCACTAGCAGATTGATCATGTACAATGCCGGGAAAATTCTGTCTATATTCTTGCTTAATTGGAATCACATAGCGGTCTCCTCTAATTGTAATTAAAACATCTTGAAAATATTTTTGGTATTGAGAAGAACGTAATATACTGTCTAACTTATCTTTGATCCGTTGTTGCAAAATTCTAATCTGTTTTCGGATACTATGCAATTCAGGTGATGCCTCATCTAATACTGAACCTTGGTCACTGATGGTAATATTAATTAAATTTTCGATTTTAGGCAAGACTGTAATTTTTTCAGCTAAAGAAAATAATATTGTCAATGCAGGTAGGTCGGAAAAATAATTCTTTATCCTTCTGGCTGCATACAACGTATTACCTATTGATATTAATTCGTGAGGTTCTAATATCGCGCCTAATTGAGCACGCTTGATTAAGGGACGAATATCCTGTATCCCTCCTAAAGGAATAGACGGTTTTGTTACAATAGCTGAACGCGCTTCATATGTTTCTTTTAATAAGTGTTGAACCTCAGACATCTTAGACGTTGGTCGCAATTGATCGGCAATTTCGCGCCCCATAACAGACGTTGTCCGTTGGGCAAGCATCGATTTTACTTTATCAAATTCTAATGTCATTAAGATTTCTTTCATCAGCAACTCCTATAATACGCCCCGAAAATAGTGTCCTCGGGTAAAATCTTTCGGCTCCATTTGAACCAATTCGGCATCTGAATATTGCTGATTTCCGGCAATTATGTCATGATAGTTGCCGGTAACTCTGCCAACTTCTGCCGGTGACATATATTTACCTTCAATCCTAATACGCTGTATACCCATGGTTTTAAATTTGTAAATATGCGGAAGCATTGTAAGCTCTTTGGCGTTTAAAACATGCATACGGCAAAATTGATCTGTTACAATCGGAAAAACTTCGTCTTTTCGGTCCCGTAAAAAATATTGACCTTGCTTACATGGCCCGGTACAATTCCCAGAGTGCAAATTACCTAAATAACTACCTAATAAACAATACTCCGAAATCATCAATGGCAAACGACCATGAACGATACACTCTACGGGAATAGTGTTTTTATTGATTGTTTCTAATTGTGCAAAGTTTAATTCGGGTGATAATGTTATGCTGGCAACTCCTAAACGACGATACAAATCAATTGCAGATGAATTATAAGCGTTTAATGGATAATCTCCGTGAATTGGCACATTATATTTTTTAACGATCTGTAATGTACCTAAATTGCTGACAGCTATAGCATCAGGATTTAAACTGATTAATTCAAGTATTTGATCGCTTATCCTTTTCAGTTCATGTTCATGAACAATACGAGGTGTAGCCAGAATTATTTTACGGCCATAATTTTGCGCTAATAAGACTGCTTCTCGATATTCTGCATTATTAATAACATGTCCATTATAGTTTTCGCCACCAAACAATATCCAATCTGCTCCTGCCTTAGCTGCAGCTTGCAGTTTTTCTAAAGAATCTACGGTTACTGCTAGTTCCAGCTTAGTCGGCACACTTTTTTTCGGTCGTCCGTTTTTTAAGGAAACAGACTCCTCTGGCAACGGAGCACGCTTAAATCTCGATAGCCTCATTTCTTCGATCTTTGCAACTACTTTACGGCGAACATCATTTATCTCGCTAATTGGAACCATTACTTCTCCGTCGATGTGGCAACAAACAGACTGTAACTTGAAGACAGTATTACCTAACCGATCCAATTGCGAGATTAGCAATTCCTCAGTCATTGGTCGCTTTTTGGCCGGTTCACAAATAAATTCCGAATAAACTTCGGCATTATTGCCGGAATCGTCGCAAGCAATAACCTTCATGGTTTCGCCACTCTTAATCTTAACAACAAAATCAAGCGGTATTTTTTTCTTAGTATCATCTTGGAAAAAACCTTGCGCCTTAGTCATTAACTCAGCGTCAAATGTTTTGAAAACACGATCATTATTTTTAATTCCGGCAGGTACCGGAATTTCAACATCTGTGCCGCTTTCTGCCATCTTTACTTCTTGGCCGTTAACAGATAAGTTGCTTACAGTAACGCCAATTCTGCCGCCAACCTTAACCCAGAATTCTAACCCGTCACCAACCGAAAGAGATTCTTCCAATCTTATAATAACTCTTTGTCCGGTTGATTTAACTACTCGGCCAATGTATACGCCGCGATTATTAGGTCGGCGGTCGCTCATCATGTTTTTTCCTTGCTTGTTTAACAGATATGCTGTAGTAAAATCTCTATTAAATATTTGCGCCAAATTTTTATAGTCTTGTTCGACAACTTCATAATTATCAGGATTATTTTTACATACCTCAACTGCCCGCTTGTATGCATCTGTAACAACAGCTACATATTCAGCCCGCTTCATGCGTCCTTCAATTTTAAATGAGTGAACACCTGCTTTTATTAAATCAGGAACAATTTCCAGTGTATTTAAGTCCCGGGGACTAAGTAAGAATTCGCCTGCTTCCGAAGATGCCAGCAGTATTTCGTCCCTTTGATTTACCAGCTTGTAAGGTAATCGACATGGTTGTGCACAGCGACCGCGATTTCCGCTTCTCCCGCCAATCAAACTGCTCATTAAACACTGTCCGGAATAACACACGCACAAAGCGCCGTGTATAAAAACTTCGATTTCGAGTTTGGTTGAGGCGCAAATTGTCTTAATTGCTGCAAGAGCTAATTCCCGAGCCAAAACAATTCTTTTAAAACCTAAACTATCTAATAGATTAACGCCTGCTGAATTATAAATTGTCATCTGCGTACTAGCATGTAATGGTAAGTCCGGCACCACTTGACGTGCTACGGCAACTACACCCAAATCCTGTACAATAATAGCATCTACACCGATAGTATATAATAATTTTAAATAATCTATCAGTTCAGGTATTTCACTGTCATCAACTAATGTATTGACCGTAACGTAGACCCGGACAAAATGCAGATGGGCTAATCGTACAGCCTCAGCTAATTCCTCGTCCGAAAAGTTTGGTGCATATTGCCTGGCACCAAAAGCTTTACCGCCTAAATATACCGCATTTGCCCCGCTGTAAATTGCAGCTGCCAGCGCCTCGCTGCTGCCGGCAGGAGCTAATAGTTCTATCACTTATTTTCCTTCCCTTCTTGCTTGGAACTGACCTGTTGTTTACGCACATAATCAGCCAAGACATGTACATCTTCTATTAATTTTTCCCAGCCGGCAATTCGACTTCCTGCTGGGTGCAGCGGATTGTTTAATAATTTTTCCACAAAATTTTCTAAGTCACGTTTAGTTATCGTTTCAGTCTCCGGAGTCTTAATTACACTAAACTCACCGCAACTTTCCAGCCTAGCAATTTTAATATCTTGAACATTAGTAAGGTCCATACCCTTCCTGTGTAATTCTTGACGCAAATCATCATAATTAAAATTTGTGTATTTAAAATTCTCTCGTAATATTTTTCCGTTTTCAATAAACGTAACCGGAGTTCCTTCAAGTAATTTTCGCAAAAAACTACTCTTTAAAGCCAAATAGGATAGCACTTTCTGTAATACTAATAATGCCAACAATGCTGCTACTCCATTAATCAATGAGCCTTCTTCGGTCATTGCGACAGTCACTACTATATCACCAATGCCAACCATTATTACAAAATCTAAAGGAGAAAACTGACCAACCGCCCGGTTCCCCATGGCACGGATAATGGCCAACGCGATAAGAGAGATGACGATGATTCGTAATAAAACACTTCCAGCATCTGAAAATGCGTTCACATTACCTACCCCCTAGCAATTATTATTGACTCTACTAGGAAGCCGTATGCGAAAAAGGCCCTACCAGGCCTTTTTTTCTTCTTTTAAAATATTAAGTAATTGATCATAGTCATTTTTTAATTTTAAATGTTCTTCTAAAATGTTAAGTGCTGACAACACTGCAACTTTCATTCCTGATAAACCCGGATTAGCTTGGGAAATAATATGCATATTTTTATCCAAAAGTTCAGCAACTTGCTTGACTCTTTGCTCATCGGTATCCGATTTTAGTGCATAAGACTCGCCAAATATTTGCACTGTCACTTTATTCTTTTTCATCGAATCACCATTACCTTCGCAACTGTTATTCTATTGCTCATTGCTTCGACCTTTCACCGGGCTTCTCCTGCAAAAATCGGGCAGCAGCCTGCTGCCCGACAAAATAATTACACGCGTAATGAAGCAGAAAATTTTTGGGTCAGATGCAAAACAATGTCATTAAAATGAACTTCGATTTCTTCATCAGTAAGAGTTTTATCATTAGCTCTAAATAATAATGAAAAAGCAAGACTTTTAAATCCTTCGGGAACTTGTTCACCTCGATATTCATCAAATAAACTGATATCAGTTAGCAACCGCCCGGCACTATCATTAATTGCTTGCGTAACATCTCCGGCAGAAACATCTGTCGGCAGAACCACGGCTAAATCACGACTGATAGCAGGAAATCTTGGCAATGACTTATACGCAACAGTTTGCAGAGCATAACGCAATAATAATGAAACATCCATTTCAAAACCAAATACCTTGCGATTAATATCATAAGAATCCAAAACTTTAGGATGAACTTCGCCAAATACCCCTAAAACATCTTGGCCCTTTTTAATTATAGCCGTTTTGCCCGGGTGTAAACAAAAATAGTTATCTCTCTGAATACTATAGTCTGTTATACCTAGTTTCTCCAAAACTGCTTCAATTGTACCTTTTATGTCGTAAAAATCCACATCAATGCGTGGCTGGTTCCACGATAATTCATTACGTTTACCAGTCAAAGCACCACACAGCTTTACCTTTTCGCTGGGGAAGTCCGTTAATGGTAATTGATCAGGAAGATAGACTGAACCAATTTCGAAAATCTTAACATCTTCATTTTTTCTTGATATGTTTCGGACTATTGTATCTAATACACCTGACCATAAAGTAGTTCTCATCATGGGGAATTCGTCAGTTATAGGATTTAAAATACCAATGGCCTGCCGCAGGTAATCCTCTGTTTCAATATTCAACTTTTCAAATGCCTGAGGATGCATAAAGCTATAAGCAATTATTTCATTAAATCCAACTGAAGTCAAAACTTCTTTTACCGTATTGATCAGAGCATTCTGCTCACTTTGTTCACCTTTGGCCATAACCCCTACTGGTGTTGTAGACGGTATATTATTAAATCCATAGATTCTTGCAATTTCTTCACTTAAATCTGCGATTCCACTGACATCATTACGCCATGACGGCACAGTAGCTAAATGTGAATCTCCTTGACGCTCAATATTAAAACCTAGTTGTTGAAGAATATCGATCATTGTTGTTAGTTCAATAGATGTTCCCAAATGAGAATTAATTTGCTGCGCATTAAATTTAATCTGGCGCGGCAACGCAATTTGGGAATAATGGTCAATAATACCTGGGCAAACCTTACAAGCGCCAATCGACTCTAATATATTCGCCGCCCGGTCGAGAGCTCTGATAATATTTGCAGTGTCTACCCCCCGTTCAAATCTGCCGGAGGCTTCCGATCGTAAACCAACTGCTCGGGAAGTACGACGAATACTCACATTATTGAAAGAAGCTGCTTCCAACAAAACCATAGTTGTAGCATTGGTTACCTCAGTCGCTAATCCACCCATTACGCCGGCTAAACCTACGGCTTGGCTTTGATCAGCAATAACCAGCATCTCTGAATTAAGCTCACGCTTATTTCCATCCAGTGTTGTTAGCGGTTCCCGGTCATAGCCTCTTCTGACAATAATATGATGTTTGCTGATTAAGTTATAATCATAAGCATGCATTGGCTGCCCCATTTCATGCATAACAAAATTAGTAACATCAACTACATTATTAATTGGGCGCATACCTGCTGCTTGGACTTTGTTTTGCAACCATAAAGGAGACGGACCAACTTTAACATCTTGCAAAATTCTTGCAGTAAATCTTGGACATAGTTCAGGCTCTTCAACCGATATCTTTGCTAATGCACCGGCTTTTTCAGATCCTTTCTCTTCTAAGTTCAACAACGGCATTGTCAAAGTGCCACCGGTTAGTACCGCTACTTCTCGTGCCAGGCCTAACATACTAAAGCAATCAGCCCGGTTAGCTGTTAGTTCAAATTCCAAAATGACATCGTCCAGACCCAATACCTGTTTGATATCAACTCCTACAGGAGTATCTTGAGCTAAAATATATATACCATTTCTGGAATCCGGCGCTAATAGTTTGGGGTCTAAATCCAGCTCGGATGTCGAACATAGCATTCCTTCCGATTTAATTCCACGTAATTCAGCCGTTTCAATTTTTTGTCCGGAAGGCAACGTTGCACCTACTAAAGCTACCGGAACAATATCACCAACGTTGACATTCTGTGCGCCGGTAACAATTGTAACCTGTGTTCCGCCAACATCCACTTTGCATATCCATAGCTTTTCGGCGTTAGGATGGTGACTCATCTCAACAACTTTACCCGTAATTACCTTATCTATTCCTTCGCCAAGATATTTTATATGTTCCACCGCAACACCGGCCATTGTCATCTTCTCAGCCAGCTGTTCCGGGGTATCACTGAACTGCACATATTCTTTAAGCCATTTAATTGATGCTTGCATTGTTTTCCTCCTTCCTAAAATTGCCGTAAAAACCGCAAATCATTATCATAAAACAACCGCAAATCGTCTATTCCATATACCAGCATTGCAATTCTTTCTACACCCATTCCAAATGCGAAACCACTCACTAGCTCGGGGTCATAATTGCTCATTTCCAAGACCCGCGGATGAACCATGCCGGAGCCTAGTATTTCCAACCAACCGGTGCCCGAACAAACACGACAACCTTTGCCCTTACACATCACACATGAGATATCTACCTCGGCACTTGGTTCAGTAAACGGGAAGAAACTCGATCTAAACCGAACATTAACATCGCTGCCGAAAATTTCATGGATGAATAATTCCAACGTTCCTTTCAAATCAGAAAAACGAATGCCGTTATCTACCACCAATCCTTCTACTTGATGAAACATCGGCGAATGGGTCGCATCATAATCTCGGCGGTATACTTTACCAGGAACAATGACCCTAACCGGCGAATTAGGCTCACACGATTGCATCGTACGGGCCTGCACCGGTGACGTATGCGTGCGCAGTAAAAATTCCGGCGTTATGTAAAACGAATCCTGCATATCTCTGGCTGGATGATCCTTAGGTAAATTCAAAGCTTCGAAATTATAATAATCATTTTCAATCTCGGGCCCTTCAGCAACAGTAAAACCCATTCTCATGAAAGTATTTTTTATATTGTCCATGGTAAGAGTAATTGGATGTTTATGTCCTAAATTTGTCCTGCGTCCCGGCAAAGTAACATCAATTGTTTCTGATTTGAGCTTAATTAATAATTCTTTCTCTTTAAGCTCTTCCGTTCGCCCAGTGATAATGTCTTCTAATTTGATCCGTATATCATTTACCATTTGTCCAATCCTGGGGCGCTCTTCTTTACTCAAATTTCCCATATTACGTAAAATACCGGTTAAAATTCCCTTCTTGCCCAGATATTTCACTTTCGCATCTTGTAGTTCATTTAAATCATTAACAGCTGATAGTTCCTGGGCCGCTTGCTGGTGTAAAGACATTAGTTCTTTCTCCATACCTGCCTCCTAAAATAAAAAATAAAAAAAGCCCACACCCACAAAGGGGCGAAAGGCAACTTCCGCGGTACCACCCTAATTAAAACTTTTTCTTCCTTAACGCGGAAAACGTCTGACCTACTAAATTACAGTTCAGTCTAGATGCTCCGAAGTGAACTTCTGCTAAGCCCATTGGTTCGCTCTCAGTCAGGGCGAATCCTCCCTGTGAAATCCAACTTAACATACTCTCTTCCTCATCGCTTGTATCTGTTTCATTTGACAAGGCACCTATTGCGTTGTCAATTTCTTATACAGCAAATAAGCAGCAATGGAACCGGTCGCTTCAAACATTCTCCAGACGAATTCTGCGGTCACCATAAAAGACCACATCCTCTCTGTTTATCATTGGAAATATTGAGGTCATTGCTCTATAACATTATAGCATATCATCGGTGGTGATGCAATTAATTCGCGCGTGAGATATTATTGTCCATATTGCTGTTGGCGCAAGACCTCATATAAGATAACTGCGGCAGAAGATGCAACATTAAGCGATTCGGCCTTACCATGTATTGGAATCTTTATACGGGTTTGAGCAAATTTGCACAAATTATTACAAACACCACTTCCTTCATTACCGAATGCAATTGCAATATTGCGTTTTAAGTCAACGTGATACAAATTATCGGACTGATGTAAATCAGTAACAACTAAAAGAATATCCTGTTGCCTAAAGAAACTAACGATTTCTTCCGCATCACAATCAGTTATAATCGGCAGATGAAATATCGATCCCATACTCGACCGAACTGTTTTGCCGGCGAATATATCGGCACATCCTCGGGTTAGCATTACACCGGTGCTGCCGGCAGCATCGGCAGTTCGGATTATCGTTCCAACATTTCCGGGATCCTGTATTCTGTCCATTATTACTAAGATAGATTTTTCTTGCTGGACTAAATCAGCTAACAGATACTTTTTCCTACTAACAACCGCCATTATGCCCTGAGGACTTTCAGTCTCTGAAACTTTTTTGTAGATGGGTGAAGGAAGTTCATATACGGAACATCTTTGACATAGCCTGCTCAAAATTTCCTGATAGCGAACATCAAATTTAGTATCTTGCGCAATAAACCCAACTTCAATTTTCCAGCCGGAATTTAAAGCTTCTTCCGTTAAGTGAAGACCTTCAACAACAAATAAGTTACTTTCATCTCGATATTTTTTTTGTTGTAATGCGGCAACTCGCTTAACAATACTATTTGAATTACTTGTAATTAGATTAATCAAACTAATCCATCCTCTAATCTTCTTAGACCGTCATTACTGCCAACTACTATTAATATATCCCCTTCTTCAATTTTATCGTTAGGCCTGGGCGGAACAATTATCTCTGAACCGCGTTTCATTGCCACCACGTTTATTGAATAGATTGCCCGCAGGTCTGATTCGGCCAATGTCTTATCAACCAAAAATTTGGGAGCAGAAAATTCAACCAGACTAAGGTTGGGTGATAACTCAATAAAGTCAAGAATATTACTAGACACTAAATTGTGAGCAACACGCTGCCCCATATCCCGTTCTGGATATATCACCCGATCTGCGCCGATTTTTTCTAACATTTTGCCATGTTGAATATTGCGTGCTTTTGCTACAATATATTTTACACCCAAGTCTTTGAGCAGCAAGGTTGTAAGTAGATTTGATTCCATATCATCACCGATAGCAACAACTACTACATCAAAATTACGTATTCCCAGCGCTTTAAGAGTTTCCTCATCTGTACTATCTGCTTGTACCACATGTGTAACTTCATTACTAAAACTTTGTACACGTTCTTCATCAGTATCAATCGCCAATACATCATATCCTAATTTATATAGTGTAATGGCAACACTACTGCCGAACCTTCCTAAACCAATCACTGCGTATTGTTTTTCCTTTTTCATAAACACTCTCTCCTAACCAATCATAATCTTACCTTCCGGATATTGAATAGAAGCTTTCTTTTGTTTAAGAGCAAACGCAAATGCTATTGTTAACGGTCCTACTCTTCCCGCAAACATTGTGATAATAATAAGATACTTCCCTACCACAGACAAAGTGGGTGTAATACCGGTAGAAAGTCCAACAGTACCAAAGGCGGAAGTAGCCTCAAACATAATCGCGAGAAATGGAGCCTGCTCATAAATACTTAGGGCCATGGTAATTACAATAACCAGTAATCCTGATATAAATACCACACCAAATGCTTTGTAAATTACTTTTGTCGAAATACTACGATTGAACAGCACCGCTTCATCTTTTCCTCTGATCAGACTCCATAATGCCAATACCAATAAAGCAAATGTCGAGGTCTTTATCCCGCCGCCGGTTGACGTCGGCGATGCGCCGATAAACATCAATATTATAATGAAAAACAAAGAAGCATCCTTAAATTTGCCGATGTCAATTGTATTAAAACCGGCCGTACGTGGTGTCACAGCCTGGAAATAACTACCTAAAATCTTTCCTTTCCAGGACAAGGCAGCTAATGTAGCAGGATTATTATATTCTAACACTAAAATAACCAACATCGCCAAAAATACCAAAGCTAAACTGGTTATTAACACTGTTTTGGTATGCAAACTAAATTTATTAAAATGTTTATTCTGCCATATATCAGACATGACTGTAAAACCAATACCACCTAGCAGAATAAGAATTGATACGACTAAATTTACCGTGATATCTTCAGTATAGGCTGTTATACTGCGAAAGTGACCAAACAGATCAAATCCCGCATTACAAAAAGCCGATACAGCATGCCAGTAGCCCCAGTATATTCCTTGCAATCCGTGATCAAAATACCATCTAATCGCCAGGATTGTCCCGCCAATGAACTCTATTGTCAGCGTCATTTTTATTATATTTACAGTTAGACGCACAACACCGGCCACCGTAACCTGGTTTAATGCTTCTTGCATTATTAGACGTTCCCGCAGATTCACCCTTTTACCTAACATTATCATAAACAACGTTGTCATCGTCATAAAGCCGAGACCACCGGTTTGTATAAGCAATACAATAACCAATTGGCCGAATAATGAGAAATAGGTACCGGTATCTACAACTACCAAGCCGGTAACACATACAGCAGATGTTGCCGTAAACAACGCATCGACAAAAGATAGTCCAACGCCAGTCAAACTAGCCATTGGTGTCATTAGCAGCAGAGTGCCGCCTAAAATTAAAACAGCAAAACCAACAACCAAGATCTGGTATGGGGTTAAGTTTAATTTGAAATTACTAAAATAATTCATGCACGATCTCTCCAAAAATCCAAATATTACCTATAATCAATATTACCACAAATAATATAATAATACACTTACCTAAATTAGGTAAGTGTATTTTTAAAAAAAATTTATTTTAATTTACTTTTGATATACAATCAAAATATAACATATACTTTTTGACTGAATCCTTAACTCCTTTTTTTACAGCTGTCATTAAGTGAATATAATTAGCTTTCGGCTGTCGTGCCAGTTCTTCTTTCAACGTCACTCCGGCTGCTAGAGACATATCCGTAGCAATATTTATTTTTGCTATTCCTGATTTTATATATGAACGATATTCATTTTGGGTTAATTTTGCTCTCGATCCGCCATGCATTACTAAGGGAATATCAACCTTCTCTGTAAGTTTTTCAATATATACGGGGTCTATTGACTCTGTCTGCTTCCCATCATGTATTCCCACACCAACCGCCAGGGCATCCACTTTTGTTTTTTCTACATAATCGGCGACTTCATCAACTGTAGCCAAATGATTATGCAAATAGCCCAATTCTCCCTCAACATTTATACCGAGAGCATGGGCTATTTTTACTATTTCCTTTGTCCTTTTGATGTTTTCGTTTATAGCCAGCGAGGAACCATCGAACATTACAGACGTAAAGCCCCACCGCATAGCCTTCATTACTCCTTCAAAGGTATGACCATGATCAAGGTGAACTGCAATCGGCACACTGGATTTATGTGCGGCACGCACCATTGCGACACCCAAAATATCAACATCTACAAACTTAAATAATCTTTCGGGTAGACCAAGCACAAGGGGAGTTTTTAATTCTTCAGCAACCTCGACCACAGCACCTAAAGTCTCAAAATTAAAAACATTAAAACCTCCGACTGCGTAATTACGTTTACGTGCATCACTAAGCAATGCCTTCATAGCTACAATTCCCATTGGTAACTCCTCCCTTTTCTTTTGTAGATTTGCTGTTATTAATATATATTCTTAAACAATGGCCTAAAACCTTCTTTAGAAATTGAAATATTAAAAATATTGTATTTATTTGCATTATTTTTACCACTGTAATTATTTTATATGCAAATTGTTTTATATTGCATCTAATTTATTCGGACTTTTAATAAAAAATAAAGTTCCTGAAATCAGGAACTTTATTTTTAACCTAATTGTTGTTTAGCTGTATCTACTAACTTACTGAACGCAGCAAGGTCGGAAACCGCCAAATCAGCAAGGATTTTACGATTAATTTCCACACCGGCCTTTTTTAAACCATTCATAAGTTGACTATAAGAAATTCCATTCATACGAGCTGCTGCATTTATGCGTGTAATCCACAGTTTGCGAAAATCTCCTTTTTTAGCCCGACGGTCGCGGCGAGCATAATAAAGTGCTTTCATTACTGTTTCATTAGCTTTTCTAAACAACTTGCTTTTCGAACCGCGATATCCTTTAGCCAGCTTCAAAATCTTTTTATGACGTCTATGCGCAGTCACGCCTTTTTTTACTCTTGGCATGTCTTTTACCTCCTAAATTTGAATTCACTTATGCGTATGGCAACATCTTAGAAACGCGTTCGTGGTCAGACTTGCTTACCAAACCGGCTTTACGCAAATTGCGTTTACGCGCCGGGGATTTCTTTTCTAAAATATGGCTCTTAAAGGCCTTTGAACGCTTAAATTCTCCGCTGGCAGTTACTTTGAAACGTTTAGCGGCACTTCTGCGGGTTTTAATTTTTGGCATTATTAGTCCTCCTTTTTAATTATGTTGTTTTGGTGCGATAATCATAATCATATTTTTACCTTCAAGTTTGGGGGCGCGTTCAATGACGACAGTCCCCTGAAGTTCATTCGCAACTTTATCCAAAACTTCTTTGCCCAACTCAGGGTGTGAAAGTTCTCTTCCCCTAAACATAATAGTAACTTTTACTTTATCACCATCGTCCAGAAAACGAAGAACATTTTTCATCTTTACATTAAAATCATGTTCTTCGATATTTGGCCTTAGTTTAACTTCTTTGACTGTAATGATTTTTTGCTTCTTTTTAGCTTCTTTATCCCGTTTCTGTTGTTCATATTTAAACTTGCCGAAGTCCATAATACGACATACAGGCGGTCTCGCAGTCGGAGCTACTTCCACCAAGTCAAGATGTTGTTCGCTTGCGAGTTTTAATGCATCTCTGGCTGACATAATTCCTAATTGGTCGCCCGTACTACTGACAACACGAATTTCTCTGGCTTTAATCTCCTCATTCACTCTTAGAGTCTCTTTGCTAATTGCGACTCACCTCCAAAAATTTAAATAATAAAAAGCGGGCAGTAAATACCACCCGCTGATAGAGTACATCAAAAATTATGCACTAAACCTTCCGAACAGCCGCAGCGTTGAAAGGTGAGAAGCGGATGGCTTCTACTTTCTTTTAATTACTCGTATATCATATCATTGTTACCATTTAAAGTCAAGCGACTATTCATTAGACTTTGAATCGATTTCACTAATGACCTTACTAATAAACATATCAACAGCCTGACTGCCAAGATCACCTTTACCGCGCTGACGCACGGCAACAGAGTTTGATTCAACTTCCTTATCACCTACAACTAACAAATAAGGGACTTTTTGCATCTGTCCTTCTCTTATTTTATAACCTATTTTTTCGCTGCGCCCATCCACTTCTACCCGTATTTTTTGCTGTAACATTTGGGCCGCAATTTTATCAGCATATTCAACATGACGGTCAGTTATTGGCAGGATCTTTACTTGAACCGGAGCCAACCAGACTGGAAATGCACCGGCATAATGTTCAATCAATATTCCAATGAAGCGTTCTAAACTGCCATAGGCAACACGATGAATCATTACTGGACGATGCTTTTCACCGTCGTCCCCTACATAGGTTAAGTCAAACTTCTCCGGCATTAACATGTCGAGCTGAATTGTCCCACACTGCCAAGTCCGCCCAATTGAATCCCGCAAATGAAAGTCAATTTTAGGTCCATAAAATGCACCATCACCTTCATTTACCTTATAGGTCATTCCGTAATCTTCCATCGCATCGCGCAATGCTTTTGTTGCAACTTCCCAAACTTCATCCGATCCCATGGCTTTTTCCGGCTTGGTACTTAACTCGGCATGGTACGAAAGCCCGAACACCTTATAAACAGTATCAAATAAATGAATGACACCTTGGATCTCATCCTTAATTTGGGCCGGAAGCATAAAGATATGGGCATCATCTTGGGTAAAGGAACGCACTCTCATTAAACCATGCAGTGCTCCTGATAGTTCATGGCGATGAACCAAGCCTAGTTCACAGGTCCGCAGTGGTAAATCCCGGTAACTATGATGTTCAGTACGATATACGAGAATACCGCCCGGACAATTCATTGGCTTTACAGCATAATCTTCTTCATCAATTTTAGTAAAATACATATTATCCCGGTAATGATCCCAATGACCGGATTGCTGCCACAATTTTTGATGTAATATAATCGGAGTCTTAATTTCTTTATAACCAAATTTCACATGCAACTCACGCCAGAAATTTTCCAGTTCATTTCGAATTACCATACCATTAGGATGGAAAAACGGAAACCCCGGACCCTCTTCCTGAATACTGAACAAGTTCAGTTCACGTCCCAACTTACGGTGATCCCGCCGAGCCGCTTCCTCCAGCATATGCAAATACTCGTCTAATTGGGTCTTCTTTTCAAAAGAAACTCCGTAGATTCTTTGCAGCATCTTATTTTTCTCGCTGCCGCGCCAATATGCTCCGGCCAGACTTTGCAATTTAATTGCTTTTACTTTGCCTGTACTGGGGACATGCGGACCGGCGCATAAATCGACAAATTCACCTTGTCCATATAAACTAATAACTGCTTCATCAGGTAAATCCTTTATTAGTTCAACTTTATATATTTCAGCCATATCACTGAACATCTCAATCGCCTGTTGACGCGGAATTTCACGTCGGATGATTGGTAAATCTTCTTTAACGATTCGTTGCATTTCTGCTTCGATTTTTTCCAAATCTTCCGGTGTAAATGTATGGTCGGTATCGAAATCATAATAAAATCCATTAGCTATAGCCGGACCAATACCAAGCTTTACAGTTTTAAACAACCGCTGAACTGCCTGTGCTAAGATATGCGAAGAACTATGCCACAGTGCATACTTACCTGCTTCGTCCTCAAACGTTAAAAATTCAACTGCTGCATCACTTGTTACTTTATAATGCAAGTCAACAACTTGTCCGTTTACTTTTGCTACCAAAGCATTTTTGGCTAAAGTCCTGCTGATTTGTTCTACAACCTCCAACAGGGATTGGCCTGAATTTACTTCTAACACTTTGCCGTCCTTCAACGTCAACTGAACTTTATTCACGCTTATTCCTCCCAACACTTTTTTAAACAATATAAAAAGACCCTTATCCTCGAAGGGACGAGAGTCTCTACCCGCGGTTCCACCCTAGTTGGCCAAAGCCCGACTTAAACTTATAACGGGAGCAACCCGGCACAGCTTACATTTTCAGCTATGCAGTTTAGAGGTGGTAATAATATGTGGGAATCGTAAGATGCTTTCAGCCTATGACATCTTATCTCTGAACATCCTTTGACATATCATCATATCCTCATCATTACTGTTCATTGTAATATTAAATTTTATTATAGGCAGTTCTATCCTTATTGTCAACTTTTTTTGCAGATTGGGCAACCTGGACACATGATAACTCTTCCGGAAAAAATCATCTTTATTGTATCTATAATATTATTCTCTTGCAGCGAATCCGCATTATGAATAGTAATCGTTTGTGGCGCTATCGTAATTAATGAACTTATTAATACATCTTCATAATTTACCGTATCAATATGATCTGTTAATAATTGTCCAAGTAAATTTTCACTTACCGGTCCCCCGTCAGCATCCATGATCTTGAAAGTTCCGCCATCACTGATTATAACATGGACCTCATCCACCTTTGGTTCCTGTACATCAACAAAATAGCAAAGTATCCTAATAAATTCTTTAAATTCTAAATCCATCATGTACTCGTCAACAACTTGATCCACAATCTCCGACAACTGCTTGCGGTATTCTTTTAGACGAAAGTTTAAAAAACCATCAAGCACTAACTCATGATGATGATTCAAATAGGTCATTAATTTTGTAAAAATATGATTACGTCGGTGTGAAAAGCTAAAATCGGGTTGTACACTTCCAGTATTATTCAACATTTTTAACGTATTTTCATATATTATGTTTTGCTCGGCCTCATTAAAATAATAATAATTTTGGGCAATAATCTTACGAACTATATTTTTTTCTTCACGTAAAATAATTACGTCAGTTAACATTTTGGCAACATAATTCACAATAACCGATTTATATCTTTCATAGTTGTGAAATGATAATTCATCTTCAATAATATTGCAGCCAATAAAAGTTAAATTACCTTTATTTATTTCATCGATCGCTAAATGAAAACCTTTTTGAGCCAGGGCAACACAGTCTTGCTGCATCTTATATCGCAATTCATCCGTTGTGCCAAGCAAACCAAGCGATAATAATTTCAAATCTTTCACTCCCTTCCTCGATATATTATATGTGCCAAAAAATATTTGCATACAATACTGAAGAAGGTAAGAAATAACTTACAAAAAAATGTTGACGAAACAGGTAAATTATAGTAATATCAAATCAATTAATAATTATTATCCGTTAAGGAGGATTATTTATGAATAATAGCGATTATCGTCTACCCTTACTCGGTGAACGTTTTCCGGAAGTTGAAGTTAAGACTACTCAAGGTATAAAAAAACTGCCACAAGATTATGCCGGCAAATGGTTTATTTTATTTAGCCACCCTGGCGATTTTACACCCGTATGTACAACTGAATTTATCGAATTCGCTAATCGCCATGAGGATTTTCGTCAGCTTAATACCGAGTTGATTGGTTTGTCTGTAGATCAGGTTTTTTCGCATATAAAATGGATTGAGTGGATCAAAGAGACTATGAAAGTTGACATTAAATTTCCGGTTATTGCCGATGAATTAGGTAATCTAGCTTCGAAACTAGGAATGCTCCATCCTAATAAAGGTACCAACACGGTAAGAGCAGTTTTTATTGTGGATCCCAACGGAAATTTACGAACCATGTTGTATTACCCGCAAGAAATCGGCCGCAGTATCGCTGAAGTCTTGCGCGTCGTAAAAGCGCTGCAAACAACCGATACATATAAGGTTGCCACCCCAGCCAATTGGCCTGAAAATCCGTTTTTGGGTGACCATGTTATCATTCCACCGGCCAGCAATGAACAAGATGCTGCCGAACGATTGGCAAGATCCCAAAAAGGTGAATTTGAATATTTCGATTGGTGGTTTTGTCATAAAAAGCTGTAAACACCGGAGGTGACTATGATGGATAAAAAGCTAAATGAATACAAGGAATTGTTCTCCAAAAAAATTTCTGATCTTTGGGACGATTTAAGCGATGATTTGAAGTGGGCAAAAGAAGTAACTGAGCTCCGCCTGCAAATGGAGTTCTTAGAAACAAAACAAGACCGACTGTTTAAAGAATATGGTAAAAATGTTTTTATTTACGGAGAATCTACAGGGTCACATGTTGATTCTCTGCTGCGTGAAATTGAAGTCATCGAACAAGAACTACAACAAAAATATCTTCAGTTGCAAAAGCTCAAAGCAGATCGCTAAAATACAAATGGATATTCGATTTAATTAAAAAAGTCCGTATCGGTCGATACGGACTTAAACATTTTAATAGGCGGGAATAGCAAACAGCACATAAAAAGTTGTTCCTGTACTGCTGGTGTCAAAAGATATTTGGGCATTATGCCGTTTGGCTATACTGAAACATACCGGTAGTCCTAAGCCGGTTCCACCTTCTTTAGTAGTAAAAAACGGTGTACCAATATGTTCGCGTAGTTCATTTGGAATCCCTTGGCCCTGATCTTTGATTGCCAAAATTACCTGGTCATCGCGCTGATAAGTCTCGATTGTTACCATTCCATTATCGGTAGTAGCTTCAAGTCCATTGCGAACTAAATTTAAAATCATCTGGCGAATTTCTTTCTCATCTAAAAGCACATCAGGTATAGGTTTTAAACTCAGTCCCACATTTCGGCCCATTTGCAGTGAGTCGGCGCGAATTAGCGGCATCATCGCTTCGATTACATTATTTAAATTATGCTTATATAATTCAACTGACTTATTTTTTGCCAGTGAAAGAAACTCGGTCAAAATAGAATTTGCCCGGTCCAATTCTTCGATCATAATATCAAAGCATTCCTGATCCGGCAAATATGAACTTTTCTTACGAAATATTTGCAAAAATCCCCGAACAGTTGTCATCGGATTTCTTACCTCGTGGCCAATGCTTGCCGCCATTTGTCCTATTAAATTAAGACTGTCTAGTCTGGCGATTTCTCGTTCAGCCTTTCTTTGGTCAGTAATATCCCGTGTAACAACTAGGACACTTTCCACATTACCATTTTTATCAAATTCAGGTGCGGCATGTGCTTGCAGATGCCTTACGCCGAATTTGGTACTAATTTTTATTTCATGCTGCATATCACAGCCTTTGGCAAAAACTGTTTCTAACCATTCCTGCCAAATACTGTACTCTTCTTTCTTTAAGCCAAGATGTTTCCACGACTTACCCAGTACTCTTTTCGCCGGTATTTGAAATACTTTTTCGACAGCAGGATTGACATATGTATGGCGTATTTTGCGGTCAAACCTTGCAAGAATATCCGGAGAGTTTTCTACCAAAGTTTTATATTCCCTCTCACGGCGGTAATTTTGTTCTTCTTGTTGTTTTCTTTCGCTAATATCACGAATAATCACCGACAAGCCGGATTTTGACGGATAAAAATGTGCTTCGACCCACTTTTTGTATTCTTCCAAATAATCCTCACAATGAACCGGTTCTAAACTGACAGCTGCTTTAAAGACAGCCTGATAAAAACAGGATTCCTCTCTTAATGCCAATTCATCCCAAATATTCTTGCCAATCATATTTGCTCTGTTTTTGGTAAGCAGTTTCTCGGCAACTTTATTAATGTAAGTAATGTTCCATTTCTTATCTACGGCCATAAACCCGTCGGTAATGCTTTCCAAGATATCGTTCAGTCGTTGAGTCGAGTTTTTTAATTCTTCAACCATTAAACGGTGAACATATAAGATATCTTTTCGATTGCTCATAACTTGTCCTATCATAAACACTCCCCCGTTTTACCGCGAAACCGGTTATGTAGCAAGTAATCACAGTCATTCTGCAAATACCCATAATTATTTTCCTTTTTTTTCTAATTATATTAAAATATTCTTGATTTGTATAGAAAAACCTGCTTTATTAACTAAATTTATATTTTAATATTTGTTTTTGGCAAAAAACATTAACGAAAATGTCACTAAAAAAGCAAGAAACCTGATGGCTTCTTGCTGACAAAAGTTATTGGTAAATTTTAATCACCAAGCCAGTTTTAATATTTCCAATACATCATCCCGCTGCAAACGCTTCAAATTACCAATTACGCCTAATTGAGCCACATTGTCGGCAATCGCCGGCAAGTCTTGTTCTTGATATCCGGCCTCCCGCAATGATACCGGCGCACCAATACTATGGTAGAATTGCTTTAATCGACTGATAGCCTCCAATACTTTTTCCTCATCACTACCACCGCAAATATTGAAAATCTTTTCACCAAACCGCACAAACTGTTGAATATTTTCTTTGTATACATACTGCATCCAAGCCGGAAATACAATGGCCAAACCAGCTCCATGGGCAATGTCCGTCCAAACACTAAGCGAATGTTCGATAGCATGAGATGCAAAATCGCCGCCTCTTCGCCCCGGAGCATTAGAACCATTTAGTGCCAACGTCGCGCACCATGCTAGTTGCGCCCTCGATTCATAATTATCAGGATCACTTAATAATACTTGCACATGCTTGATTACTGTTCGGATAATTCCTTCCGAGTATTCATCCATGATGTCAATATTTTTACTACCATCAAAATACAACTCCATAACGTGCGAGATTATATCGACGGCGCCATTAACCGTTTGTTCTCTCGGTAAGGTCGTTTGAACAGACGGGTCAATAATCGATACCTGGGGATAAATCTTGGGTGAATACAATGACCACTTTTTATCTTCTCTTTCATTGGTTACGACTCCCAACCCATTCATTTCACTGCCCGTTGCCGAAATAGTCAAAATACCAAATATCGGCAATGCATCTTTAGCTTCTTTACGACGACCAAAAAAGTCCCATACCGATCCCTCATATAAAGTTCCGGCAGCAATAGCTTTTGAACTGTCAAACGTACTTCCTCCGCCTACGGCTAAAACCGCCTCAACTTGTTGGGATCGAGCCAGTTCAATTCCTTCCTCTACTTTGGACAATACAGGATTAGATTTAACTCCCGGCAACTCTACTACCGCAATATTTGCTTCACGCAATGAATTCAATACAATATCATAAACTCCATTATTTTTTATTGCGTTGCGCCCGTATACCATCAATATTTTATTTATTTGCCGACTACTAATCTCACTGCCAATCTTACTGATGGTATCCTTACCAAAAATAATCTTCGTAGGATTTTCATAAACAAAGTTTTTCATGCTTTTCCATCCTCTCTTCTAGCAGTTTTCTTAGTCTTTCAATTTGCTGTTTTCATTATTATTTCACTTTTAATTAAAATATCCCTGCGTAATTCTTATATGCTGCGTATAAAAAAGTACAAACCGCCGCTATTGTCTATTAGAACAAAAATATTATGTAAATTTTTTTAATTTTCCAAAGGTTTTTTTCGATTATTACCGAAACTAGAAGTCTACTTGTATTATCAATATTTTAGAAAGGAGAATATCAACGGCAATTCCGCTTCCACCTAACTCACTCATCCAACTATCGTTATGAAAGGGGCTTACTAAGATGATCTTAAACATTCTTATTGCAGCTTTAGTTACTATCATTGTTGCGTATCTAATTCTAAAGAACTACAAATCCCAAACTGTGTTGATGTTTGGCGGAATCGTATTAATGGCCTGTGCCATTCTTCTTGGCAAACCGATCCTTCCGGCTAAAACCAGTACTCATTTTATTTGGTTTGATATATTCAAATATATGAGTACGTTATTTAGCTCCCGTACTGCAGGTCTTGGTCTACTGATAATGGCAGTAGCCGGCTTTGCCCGTTACATGGATCACATTGGGGCCAGCAAAGTATTAGTAAAATTAAGCGTTAAACCTTTACAAGCTTTTCATGCTCCCTATTTGGTCTTAGCTTTAGGCTATGTTGTCGGACAAATACTTAATATATTTATTCCCAGTGCCTCCGGCCTTGGTCTGTTGCTTATGGCCACCATGTTCCCGATACTAGTTAGCCTTGGTGTCAGTCGGGCAGCTGCAACTGCCATGATTGGAACTTCGGCTTGTCTGGACCTCGGTCCGGCTTCCGGCAATGCTGTTTTGGCCGCAAAAAACGCCGGATTAGATGTGGTAGTATATTTTACTAAATATCAAATCCCAGTATCAATCGCCGTTATTCTGACAATTGCTGTCGCACACTACTTTGTTCAACGCTGGTATGATAGAAAAGAAGAACACATTGTCGCTAAAAGTGAATTGGCTGCAACCGTCCAAGATGAAGACCTTCCACCAACGATTTATGCTCTACTACCAATCATTCCTTTGTTACTGATACTAGTGTTCAGTAAATTACTAATAGCCAAAATAAAAATGGATGTTGTAACCGCAATGCTCATTGGTATATTTATCAGCCTAATATTTGAATTCTTCCGTCATAAAGATACTAAGAAGGTTTTCAAGAGCATCCAGGTCTTCTTTGACGGAATGGGCGCACAATTCGCTGCCGTAATTACCTTGATTGTAGCCGGTGAAGTATTTGCCAAAGGATTAACCTCACTTGGCGCGATCGACGGTATTATCAAAGCAGCACAATCTTCCGGTTTCGGTTCATCCGGTATGATAATCGTAATGACGGCAGTAATTTCAATTTCTGCTGTTGTCATGGGTTCCGGCAATGCACCTTTCTTTGCCTTTGCCGCTATAGCTCCAACTGTTGCCGCAAAAATGGGCATCGCCTCGGTTTTGATGCTGCTGCCCATGCAGTTTGCAGCCGGTATTGCCCGCAGTGTATCTCCAATTACCTCTGTTATCGTTGCCGTATCCGGTGTTGCTGAAATTTCGCCGATTGAAGTCGTAAAACGTACGGCCATCCCGATGATTTGTGCATTAATCGTAACTGTAATCATGAACTTCATTTTATTCTAATACTCTCTGAATAACAAAGCACAGGAGGTCAAAAATGCAAACTATTGATATAGCTGCTTATCTCCAAGACTTAGAATTTCTTGTCAATACCGAAAGTCCCAGCCGTCATCCGGAAGGAACGGCTAAAATTGCCGCATTCTTTACTGAAAGGTTTTCAGCAATGGGCTGGAATATACAGCCGCATGCCTTCAATGCAGAAATCGGCCCTTGTCTGGAGATTACTAACAACGGTAAAAAACCATATGACCTGCTAATAATGGCTCATATGGATACCGTATTCCCTGTCGGAACAACATCGCAACGGCCGTTCACAATAAAAGACGGCAAAGCTTACGGTCCGGGTGTAAATGATATGAAATCCGGTCTTCTAGCCGCATACTATGCCCTACAATCGCTGCAAGCATCGGGTCTGCTTGAGAACTCATCTATTTGTGTTGCCATGAACAGTGACGAAGAGATTAGTTCTATCTATTCGCGTCCTTGGCTGGAAGAGCTTTCAAAAGTCAGCCGTCATGCTTTTGTCTTAGAACCGGCCCGGGCTAATGGCGCACTTGTAAACCAACGAAAAGGTGTCGGTCGTTTTTCGATGGAGTTCAACGGTGTTTCCGCTCATTCCGGTGTCGACCACGAAAAAGGTATCAGCGCTATAAACGAACTAGGACACTGGATTGTAACTTTGCATGAAATGACTAATTATCAAGCTGGAACAACAGTAAATGTCGGCGTAGTTCAAGGCGGTATGAGTGCTAATACTGTTGCCGATCAAGCTAAAGCACAAATGGATATTCGCTTTACTGATAATGCCGAAGCGGAAAAAATTCAAAATGTTATGCAGCAAATGATTGCAAATCCAGCAACACCCGGCATTAAAATTCAAGTTAGCGGTGGTGTGACCAGACCACCCATGAATCCTTCCGCAAAAACGCTGGAGCTATGCCGGGCAATCGATATCATTGCCGAAAAATCAGGAATCAGTTTTGAGTGGGCGGCAACAGGCGGCGGCTCCGACGGAAACTTCTCAGCCGCATTTGGTGTACCGACAATCGACGGAATGGGCCCGGTCGGCGGCGGTTCTCACAGTAATAATGAATATCTGGTCGTAGATTCCTTAGCACCGCATTTAGCCCTTTTGCAGCAAGCCATTCTCCACGTCGTCACTATAGATAAGTAAAAAAACGAGGAACTCAGTCAATCGACTGAGTTCCTTACATTTAAGTATACTTTCCAAGCAATGCCGGTGAATCAATAAAATGGTTTTTTCTATTCTTTAATGCCGACTCCAACGTTCCAGCATAACAATAGTTGCATCCATGTAAACAAGTATCGTACGCTCCTATATCTTTACTTCGAACACATCCGCATTCTCGGCGTTGATAAGGATCTTTCTGCTGTGACACATCAATACCGAAAATCGATTTGATATATTGACCGTCGATACATTTACCCGGCTGTATGCCAAATGGTTGTAAGTCAATTTTTTCACTACAGCTAAAAATTTCAAAGCCATTATGCCGAGCCGTGGCAGCTATATTTTTCATAAGATCTACAAATTCCATGCCGGCCGGTTCACTTATAAAAACACCTTGTTGTTGCAGCCGTTTAAATTGGGCAATCGATTTGCGGTAGTCATCTACCATACTGATCATCACCCGTCGCGTAAATCCGGCAAGCCGCTCGGCAATATAAGCAAATTGCCGCTGATGATAATTATAATCAGTGATATTACTGATTATAATCGGATCATAACGCCAAATCACTTTAGTCCGGCCAATATCCCCTGCAATTTGAATAAACAAATCAATCATTTCATCAAGTGCTGGTACATTTTGCTCCAACAGACGGGGATAACCGGTAATTGTATATTGAAAATAAAATCGATAACCTCGCTCATTTAGTTCCGGTAGATATTTTAACAGCGGTCTGGGATTTTTAGTCCAAAATACAATCACATCAACATTTTGCGGATCTAGTGAAACTAATGATATTTGGTTCCGGTTAAACGGGTTGGCTACCGTACAATAGCCTTCTCTAATGCGTTGCATAAACCATTCGGTAAAAAAAGCCGGAATATCCGTACGTCTGCTGGCACTAATAATCATTCTATCACTCCGTTCTCTTTACAAGCCGAACCTTACAAACAAAGATCAATGCACCGCTGCGATGAAAACTGCAAAACTGCAAACTCAAATATGCTGCAAAAAATTTTTAATAAGCAACAGCCCATTTTCTGTTAATATCGATTCCGGATGAAATTGAACCCCTTCGACATCAAATCTGCAATGTTTGACACCCATAATAAGGCCATCGGAAGTTTTTGATGTAACTTGCAGGATATCAGGAAGACTAGCCGGCTTGACCATCAGTGAATGGTAACGTGCTGCCAAAAAAGGATTAGGCAGACCTTGATATATTCCCGTACCATTATGATGTATCGGCGATACTTTCCCATGAACAGGCTTTGGCGCTCGGACCACATCTCCACCGAAAACTTCCGCAATAGCCTGATGACCCAGACAAACTCCCAATATTGGAACTTTACCGGCTAATTGCCTGATGACCGTCATGGTTATTCCTGCTTCTCGGGGAGTACCCGGTCCGGGCGACAAAATAATTGCTGCGTAGTTTTGAACAAAAACACTTGGGTCGTCAACCATGTCATTACGAACAACTTCAGTCGCATATCCTAATTGACTGGTATATTGAAATATATTATAAGTGAAAGAATCATAATTATCTATAATTAAAATCATTGCTATTCCTCCGACAATAATTTAAATAATGCAGTTCCTTTATGGATCACTTCCTGATATTCCATTTCCGGAACAGAGTCATATACTATTCCTGCGCCAACCCTAATTGAAGCATATCCTTGTTCAACGACCATTGTTCGGATAGTAATACATGTATTCATATTACCGTTAAAATCAATATACCCTACCGCGCCGGCATACTCGCTCCTAAGATCTCCTTCCAATTCATGGATTATTTCCATTGCCCTGACCTTTGGCGCCCCGCTGACAGTACCCGCCGGAAAACAAGCTTGCAAAGCATCAATGGCTGTATACTTTTTATCTATTTGTCCGGAAACCAAGGAAACCAAGTGCATTACGTGCGAAAATTTTTCAATTTGCATAAATTGTTCGACCCGCACCGATCCCGGAACGCTGATTCTGCCAAGGTCATTACGACCAAGGTCTACCAACATTGAATGCTCGGCCCGTTCCTTTTCATCAGCTTGTAATTCCTTAGCAAATATTTCATCCTGTTCTTCACTTGAACCGCGCGGACGGGTTCCGGCTATCGGACAAGTATATACCTTACCTTGTTCAACTTTAACTAACATTTCCGGGGAAGCCCCGATTATTTTTTTATTATCGAAATTTAAATAGAACATATACGGTGACGGATTTAATTGCCGCAACTTCCGATATAAATTAAACGGATGCTTGTTAACCGGCACTTTAAATTCGTGCGATAATACAATTTGAAATGCATCACCGGCGCAAATATAATCTTTGGCCTTTTCTACCATCTGTGCATATTGCGCAGCCAGTTTAGAATTATCCTGTTCGCAATTAACCATGCGAACATTCCGAACGTCATCCAAGTCACAAGGTTGCGCATTATTAATACAATCAACTACCCGTTGCAACTCTTTTACCGCAGTTTCATAACTATAGGCATAATCGACGGAGTTATCAACCGGTGCTAAATAATAAATATGCAAAGTATGAGTAAGATGATCCATTACGATAATCAGGCGGCAAAACATCAACTGCATCACCACAAAATCATCCGGAACATGATAATTCCGTACTTTCTCGAAAGTAGTTACAATATCGTAGGCAAAATAACCTACTCCTCCGCTTAAAAATGGACGTTGTCCGGATATTTGAGGCAATCGAAATTTCCCCATAAATTTTTTAAGCGCATCAAGTGGTTTCCCGGAAATATATTCTATCTCATGATTTTCTAAAGCAAGCTCTGTTTGATTTATGCACCCCGTTATTTTGGCAAACGGGTTAAGTCCAATATACGAATAGCGGCCAAAATTCCTACCGCCTTCGGCGCTTTCCAGCATAAACCCTTGTTTATCACCTACTAATTTGAGATAAAGCGAAATAGGTGTTTCTAAATCAGCTGACATTTCAGTATAAACAGGGATTGCATTATAATTTGCTGCTAACTTTATAAATTCCGGCAACGATGGCTGTAATTTCAATATTTTTTCCCCTCCTTATCTAAAACATGCCGTATTTCGGCGACAAAGTTTCCAACTGCCGGTACCCCGCCGTCGGTTAGACGCTGAACAACAGCGCTACCTACAATAACCGCATCCGCATATTGTGCAGCCTGACAAGCGGCTTCCGGACTGCCGATGCCAAAACCGATTGCTGTCGGCAAATTACTATGCTGCCGGATTATTTTTATTACATCACCAATTGAACTGTAATCAACACTGCGAACTCCAGTTACACCGGTATTGGATACACAATAGATAAAGCCACTGGCTTTGGCACATATCTTACCAATTCGCTGCGCCGTGGACGTAGGAGCTGCGAGTTGAATTAAATTGAGTTTTGTTTCATTACATTCTGCCTGAAGAATATCACATTCCTCAATCGGCATATCAGGGATAATTAAACCATCAATTCCTGCTGCCGAAAAATTATTTATGAACTTTGCTTTTCCATACTGCAAAACAATATTAATATAGGTCATAATGACTAATGGAATTGTTGACGTCTTTCTAATTTCGCGTATAGCCTTCAGAGTCTGTTCTGTAGTAGCACCAGCTTTCAACGCTGCGGTTGCCGCTTTTTGAATAACCGGACCATCTGCCATTGGATCGGAAAACGGCATACCAATCTCGACAACATCAGCTCCCGCCGCCGCTGCAGCCAATACTGCAGCGACAGTTGTCTGATAATCCGGATAGCCTGCAGTTATATAAACAATCAGCGCCTTGCGCCCATTGGTTTTACAGTCGTTAAGTACTTGCATCAATTGTGTCATATTTTCCCCTCCAATAACTGTGCAACCATTTGCACATCTTTATCACCGCGGCCGGACAAGCAAACGACAACGATTTGATCTTCCTTAGTCTGCGGCATAAGTGTTTCTAGATAAGCTAAGGCGTGGGAACTTTCCAGCGCCGGTATAATACCTTCTTGGCGGGATAAGCGCTGAAAAGCTGCCAGTGCTTCATCGTCCGTAACAGCCGTATATTCTACAATTCCGGCCTGTTTAAAATAGGAATGCTCCGGCCCAACACCGGGATAATCCAACCCGGCTGAAATCGAATAAGCCGGAATAACCTGCCCGTCATCATCCTGCAGCAAAAAACTATAGGCTCCGTGCAATACGCCCGGCCGTCCATGGGTAAGTGAGGCAGCATGGCTGTTTGTTGTTAAACCATGCCCGGCCGCCTCGACACCGATTTTTTTAACGCGCGGATTATCATGATAGGGATAAAACAGTCCCATTGCATTACTGCCGCCGCCGACACAGGCAACAAGATAATCAGGATCAGCATTGTTTTTTTCTTTTAATTGTAGTTTCAACTCCTGACCAATCACCGCTTGAAAATCTCTGACGATCATTGGATAAGGATGTGGACCAACTACCGATCCAATAATGTAATGAGAATCGCGAACATTGGTAACCCAATCCCGAATAGCTTCACTAGTAGCATCTTTTAAGGTACCGCTCCCGCTGGTTACCGGAACGACTTTTGCGCCTAATAAACGCATGCGAAAAACATTAAGTGCTTGCCGCTCCATATCTTCTTCGCCCATATAAACTGTACATGCAAGGCCGAATAAAGCACAAACTGTGGCTGTGGCAACTCCATGCTGTCCGGCGCCGGTCTCAGCAACTATACGCTTTTTTCCCATTCGTTTGGCCAAAAGTGCCTGCCCAAGAGCGTTATTTATTTTATGGGCTCCGGTATGCAATAAATCTTCTCTTTTCAAATAAATCTTAGCACGGCCATAGTGTCGGGTAAGCTGTTCCGCATAATACAAATTAGTTGGCCGTCCGGCATATTGCTTCAAATATAAATCAAACTCCTGCTGAAACTCTTTATCTCCTTTCAATTGTTGGTAATATTGTTCTAATTCTATCAGCGCCGGCATTACTGTCTCCGGAACAAACCTACCGCCATACTGTCCAAACCGGCCATTTTTAATTGGCATCATCATATTTCCTCCACTTCATTTAGATTTAAATCCTGTAATTTTTGCGCAATATTTGGGGCTTTCACCAAACCCTCACCCACTAAAATCCCTCTTACACCAGCCTGTTTTAACCGCACTGCATCTTGTCTGCACCGAATGCCACTTTCGCTGATAATCATGCGGACGGGATCACAATAAGGAAGCAAGGAGAATGTTGATTCTATACTGGTTTTGAATGTTTGCAAATCACGGTTATTAATTCCAATTATATTAGCTGCTGTCTGTTGAGCACGTTTCAATTCCTCACGGTCATGTACTTCTACTAAACAGTCCATTCCCAAGTCATGGGCAATCGTCAAATAATTAACCAATTGTTGTTCAGTCAGGCTTCGCACTATCAACAATACTGCATCGGCGCCAACCGCCCGCGCCTGATAAATTTGGTATTCATCGATGATAAAGTCTTTGCGCAACACCGGCAGGCTGCTGACTGTTTTCGCTTGTATCACATGATCCAATTCACCGTTAAAATGCCGGTCAGTTAAAATAGACAGAGCTGCGGCACCATTATCTTGATAAACTTTAGCTAATTCTGTTATGGATAAACCGGACATTAATCCCTTTACCGGCGAAGCCAGCTTGCACTCCGCTATTAATGCCCAGTCCTTTTGTTTCAATGCCTGTTGAAATTTGCGTTCGCCCGGTACGATCATATTTAGCAAATAATTTATAGAAATAGCTTCTTTGGCTGCAGCAACTTCCTGTTGTTTCGCGTTCAGAATCTTATTAAGAATAATAATCCCTCCCTTGACGTACCCGCTGCATAAACTCGTAAATTTTGGCAGCATCCTTTTCACCATCTGTCTCCACACCGCTCGAAACATCTACCCCGTCCGGCCTCAAAATATCTATAGCGGTAATTACATTCTCACGGTTTAATCCTCCGGCTATCAGCAGTGGTTTTGTTATTAGCTCCCTGATTTTTTGCAGACCGTACCAATCAAAACATTCCCCTGTCCCGCCAAAATGTCCCTGATTAATAGTATCTAAGAGAATCCATTCAGCCGGAAAACCAGCTAAGTAATCAGTATCAATCGTTGTTTCAGCTTTTAATGCCTTGATTACCGGATAGCCAACCAGTCGGCAATATTCTTTATTTTCACCGCCATGCAATTGAATATAATCCAGCTGACAACGCTCGGCAATTTCCCTCACTTCTGTCAACGGAGCATTTACAAACACACCAACTTTACCTATACCTGGAACGTTACGGACGATATCCTGCGCCGTCTTAACATTAACTCTTCGGCGGCTTGGCGCAAAAACCAACCCGATGAAATCCGCTCCGTTTTCTTTAGCAGCTTGAGCCATACCAACATTTGTAATACCGCAAATCTTTACGATAATAGTAATCCCTCCCGGGTCAATTGCTGTGTCGTTTGACATAGTCCCTGCAGCTTGGCTAGAGCCGCTCCACTATCTATACTCTTAGCCGCAATACTTAATCCTTCATACAAATCAGCGGCTTTATCGCCCACCACCAAAGCCGCTGCGGCATTGATAAGTACAATATCCCGCTTGGGCCCTGTTTCGCCTTGTAAAACAGCCAACAGCATTTTGGCATTATCTTCAGGACTTCCACCGCGATACGCATTAAAATCACAATAGGTAAAACCATATTCCTGAGGATCGATGACATAAGCTAAAAGTTCCCCATTTTTCACTTCCACTACTTGTGTAGGCGCTGCTGTTGAAATTTCATCCATACCGTCCAAACTGTGAACAACCATGGCATGGTCAACTCCGAGGCCTAATAACGCCTCGGCAATAATTCCGGTTAACTTTCGTTCATATACCCCTACCAGTTGTTTCGAGGCATGAGCCGGATTAGTTAACGGCCCTAATACGTTAAATACTGTCCTAAATCCAAGTTCTTTACGTGGCTTTGCCGCATATTTCATCGCTTGGTGAAAAAGCGGTGCATATAAAAAACCAATGCCGACTTTACTTATCACTGTAGAAATTTGCTCCGGCGATAATTCAACACACACTCCCAAAGCATTCAGGACATCAGCACTGCCGGATGAACTAGATATACCGCGATTACCATGTTTGGCAATAGTCAGTCCTGCCCCGGCTAATACAAAAGCCACCGTAGTGGAAACATTAAAGGTTCCTTTACAATCGCCACCTGTGCCGCAGGTATCAATCAGCGGCTGAGTATCGATATCGTGGCTGGTTACAGAGATTTTTATAGCATGCTGCCGCATTGTATCGGCAAATCCTGTTATCTCCGTGCTGGTTGCCCCTTTCATCCTTAACGCCGTTAAAAATGCTCCAATTTGAGCTTCGCTGGCTTGACCGGTCATGATACAGCCCATTGCTTGTTGCGCTTGTTGCCGCGACAAGTCTTCCCCGTTAATTACAAAGTCAAGATAATCTCTTAGCATTGCTTCTTCCCCCTCACTAAAATATAAAAAACCATTCCACCCAACAGGGGCGAAATGGTTCGCGGTACCACCCTAATTTGGAAAACAAAAAGTTTTCCCTTCTTCAGGTACGGGATAATAATCCGATACCCTAGCCCTGTAACGGTGGCAGCCGGCCTATCCTACTGGGTATTCCGTTCGGTAGACAGCTCACAGGTCCATTCCATATATTCCTTGGGCTGGTCATCACACCTCCGGCTTGCCGGTCACCAGCTCGCTGCGCCAAAGCAGATATATTTACTCGTCCTGTTCATTGCATTTAGCATTTTTTATCATTGTAGGCTAATAACTTTACAATGTCAATACTATATCTTAAAAAAATCGAAATATGTTTACATTAGTATTTATGTCGACAATACATTATGCCTTTTGGTAAATCTATTCTAATCTAAAAAATAATAACAGCTTTTGCCCGAGCAGAAGACCGGCCCAGCGTACCAACCGGTAAGAATTTTGTAGTATCAATGTTTTGCAATAAACAACGGCCAAATTAATAGATTGGCTAAAATAAGTTCGCAGCCATTAACAGCTTGATCACCTCATCTTCATCCAATACTTCCCAAACGGTATTTCCCTGCCCATCCTCTTCCGGTATCTCCATTACATAACCATTACGGTAAAACTTCTTAACGTCATCTGCCGTAATAGCTTTAATTTCAACCTCGCCCTTGCTTGAATTGTTAAGGTTTACCCAACGATAATTAGCCAATTGCCCTTACCCCTTTCACTATTTGATCAGTATAGAATGCACCATTTAATACAAAAATATTAATCCTAAAAAATTTTTCTAGTTATCAAGACTATGTCGGTGGCCAGCAATATGTGTAAAAATATCCAAAAAATTGGCGAAATACCGGCAGGTATGTGAGCTTTAGCAGCGAAAATTTATTTAGTTAATAGATTAGCGTGAAAGCAGGGATTTTATTGGTTGCCATATGTTTTGTTAATCAAAAAGGAGGCGTTGGTAAAACTGCATCGGTTATCAACGTCGGCGCCGCCTTAGCTAAACTTGGTAACCGCGTTTTATTGATTGACCTAGACCCTCAAGAAAGTCTAACTTATTGGCTGGGAATAACATCGCCGCCAAAAACGGTCTGTGATGTGCTGGAAGATGGAGCAGCGATTCAAGACAGCATATTTCAGCACCGAGGAGGCTTTGATGTCCTTGCTTCTAATGAAATGCTTGCAGCCTTGACTCCTGATATCAATAGTCTCAAGCAAGCTTTAGCCGGCCAACCATATGATTATGTCTTATTGGATTGTTCACCTACGCTCGGAATGCTTACCCTTGCGGCGCTTACTGCCGCTAATTGGGTCATAATTCCCCTTTGTCCCGACTTGTTAAGTATAAAGGGAATGAGTCAGCTATTGGGCACAATTCAGACAGTACGTGAAAAAACTAATCCGAGTTTGATCCTAAAAGGTATCATCGCTACCCGTTATTGTGCCCGCAAAAGAATGCATCGCGAAGTTTTGGAACAGCTTGGCATGTTCTTTGAAGATACTGAAATATTTACGGTTAGAGAAAATATCTCAATTGCCGAAAGCCCGGTGCAAGGTGTCAGTGTTTTAGATTACAAACCAAAATGTACCGGTGCCAAAGAATATTTAACAATCGCAAGGAGACTTACAGATGGCTAAAAATGAGTTCAAAACAGCCGCAGCAAAATTACTTGCTCAACATACGGCAAAAATGCAACACCCAGCGCCACCACCTTCTCCACCCAAATATGATCCGCCTAAACCAGCTTCCCTGCCTGCACATACTTCTACCGTGACCCAGCGGGATGTATCAACGCAGCGCAAAATAGCCAATGTTCCCTCGCCGGGATTATCGGCCAAACTGTTCATCAAACTGCTTGCTGCTTTAATGGGGTGTGCTATTATGGTTTTCCTAGTTCCGGAAACTATCTTTGGTATAACCTTTAATATTGTGTTTGGCGCTGCTGCCGGTGCCATTCTTGGTCATCTTATTATCAAAGATATGTAGGCTTTAGAATAAGAAACAACAGTTAAATCCAGGATAAATCCCGGACAACTGTTGTTTTTTATTCCCGCACCTTTGATGTAATCTTAAATGGCATTAGAAGGTATGCAATGATTTTCACCGTGTCTAGCGCCCAGTCATAATCCTAAATAGGCTTTTTCTACTTCGCGATTTGTCAACAAACTTTGTCCCGATCCAGACAATACAATATTACCCAACTCTATAACATAAGCAGTATGGGCAATCGAAAGGGCTAACGCCGCATTTTGCTCAACCAACAAGATTGTTTTGCCCATCCGCTCAATTTCTTTAATAACTTCAAAAACTTCTTGTACCACGATCGGAGCTAATCCCATCGACGGCTCATCCATCAGCAACAATTCCGGATTGAGCATCAAGGCCCGACCAACTGCTAGCATCTGCTGTTCACCGCCAGAGAGAGTACCGGCCATTTGGGTTAGCCGTGTTTTTAGTTTGGGGAATAACGTAAGAACCCATTCGAAATCTCGTTTGATTTGCATAGTGTCACTACGGACATAGGCCCCCATTTCTAAATTTTCGCGTACCGTCATTTGGGGAAAAACATGCCGTCCTTCCGGAATCATAGCTATGCCAATTCGCACGATCTCGCGCGCCGAAAGTGAACTTATTTCCCGTCCCTGCCAAGTTATGCGCCCACCGGTAGTTTGTAGTACTCCGGCAATACAATTTAGGGTTGTCGTTTTGCCCGCACCGTTGGCACCAATTAGCGTAGTAATTTTGCCGGTTTCAACAACAAAAGTAACTCCATTTAATACTTGAGTCGTACCGTACCCCGCTTTAATTGCCTCGACTTGCAACATGATTATTCACCCTTTCCCAAATAGGCGCTTATTACTTCCGGATGCTTTCGTATGTATTCCGGCTGCCCTTCGGCAATATTATTACCATGATCCAGCACCGTAATAGTTTGACAAATCTGCATAACTAATTTCATATCATGCTCAATCAGCACGATAGTATAGCCTTTTTCACGCAATTGCAACACTATCTTAAGTAAATGAGCTTTCTCGGTGGGGTTCATACCGGCAGCAGGTTCATCCAGCAAAATAAGTCTAGGTTTAGCAGCTAAAGCCCGGGCAAACTCTACTAATCTTCGTTGTCCATAAGACAAGTTCTTTACAATCTCACCAGATTTAGGTGTTAATCCAACAAATTCCAAAGACTGCATAGCTTCATCATAAGCAACCCGTTCCCAGTGACTTGCTTTTTTACCCTGTAGAAGTATAGATATAACAGGAGTAGGTGTATGAACATGTTGTCCAATAAGTACGTTATCTAAAACAGTCATACTTTCAAATAGCCGGATATTTTGAAATGTTCTGGCGATACCGGCAGGAACCAGTTTGTGCGGTTGTAAAAACGGTAATTCCCGCTGTAAAAATAACAGCTTGCCGTCATCCGGTTGAATCATACCGGTAATAACATTGAATAGTGTGGTCTTACCCGCACCGTTCGGTCCGATAATACCATGGACCGTATTCGTCTTTACCGTCAAAGAAATATTATCCAAAGCCTGTAATCCACCAAACCGTTTGCTAATATGTTTTATTTGCAAAATTTCTTCTGTAGATTCCATACAATCACTCCCTTGACGGTTTTTGCCAAAACAGCAATTTGGCAAATGGCTGCCTTTCGATCCACTTATTAAATATTGGAGCCATTCCGTATATTCCTTGCGGCATATAAATTACCGTAAAAATTAAAATTCCACCGTAAATTACCAACCGATAAGCCTGGAACGTTCGCAATGCTTCCGATAAAACCGTTAATAGAAACGTTCCAATAATTGCCCCGGCAATACTTCTGTTACCACCTACCACCGACATGCACAAAAAGGCCACTGAATCATCAAAGGTAAAATTATCCGGACTAGCCACACCAGCAAATACACCAAATAAACTTCCGGCCATCCCGGCATACATCGCACTAATAACAAAGGCAGCAATCTTATACATATTAACCGGTACCCCCATCGCTTCGGCAGCCAGCTCATCTTCCCGAATAGCCGAAAAAGTCCGGCCGATTTTCGAATGAGCTAACCGATAGGCGATATAAGTACCTACAAACACAATGGCAATAATAAGATAATAAAAATCTTGTTCCGACGTTATTTTAATCGAAAGAAAGGTTGGCAAAGGAATTGCGGTCAGCCCGGCCGCTCCTTTGGTAACAGCAGTCCAATTGAGGATAACCAGCCGTGTAATTTCCCCAAAGCCTACTGTTGCTAATACTAAGTACGGTCCCGATAATTTCATCGCCGGAATCCCGATCAAGGCCCCAAAAACTCCAGCTGCCAGTATCGCTGCCGGTACCGCCAACCAAAAAGAAATTTGAAAATGAATCATGAGCAACGCCGATACATAGGTCCCAATGGCAAAGTATGCCGCTTGCCCCATAGAAACTTGACCGGTATATCCAGATAATAGATTTAATCCCAACGTAATAAGAGTATATATTCCGGCCAAATTTATAATATGCAGATAGTATAGATTAGAAATGAATAATGGCAACAACAACACTATTGCCAGTAATATAATATTAAATTTTCTTCCCGCAAGTCTGTAAATGTCCATACTCACACCATCCGACCTAAACTTTTTGCCGGGATTTAGTAATAAATAATCCCGAAGGTTTCAACCATAACACTAATATAAGTAAAGCGAATGTTATCGCATCCCGATAGCCGGAACTTATTTGCCCGCCGGCCAGCGATTCCAACGTTCCCAAGAAGAATCCACCGGCAATCGAGCCTGGAATACTACCTAACCCGCCAATAACCGCAGCTACAAACCCTTTTAAACCGATACCGGCTCCCATATTAAAGGTAACAAAGAAAATTGGCGCTACTAAAATTCCAGCTGAAGCACCTAGCGCTGCACTAGCGGCAAAAGCAACAGCATCACTTTTTTGTGTGTCAACCCCCATCAACACTGCAGCACGACGGTCCTGGGCAACTGCCCGCAGCGCTTTCCCTTCTTTGGTATATTTCAAAAAATATTGCAAAATAGCCATGACCAGTATGCCAACGCAAACAACAAGTATGTCTTGATGTGTAACACTGATCATGCTCAACTGCAAGGGTTTATCCCCGACCGGCGACGGAAAAACCTGCGCATCCGGTCCCCAAATTGCCAGCGCGATATTACGGGTAATAATTGCAACTCCCAAGGTTGCAATTACAACATTAATGGGGGGAGCTTTTCTCTCCCGCAACGGTTTTAGTATTAGCCGTTGCACGATTACCCCCACCAAACCAACTACCACCATCGACGCCAACAGGGCTGGCGTAAAGCTCCAGTGAAAGACCTGGGTTAAAGTAAAGCCAATGTAAGCGCCTAACATCACCATATCGCCTTGTGACCAATTAAGAACGCCTGATGAAGTATAAATCAAACTATAACTTAGCGCAACTACTGCATAAATTGCCCCGATTGGCAATCCATTCAAAAAATATTGCATACTATCCCCCCACGAGTAGTGAAAATACCGGTTCCGAACCAGGTTGGAACCGGTATTTGTTTCTATTTAATTGGCCGTATTAACTGTTTTGATTAATTCAAAGTTAGGTCCTTTGATAGTTGTAATAAGTAAGTACTTACCGATATCATCACCACGATTACTAAATTTGGGTTCACCGGTTACCAACTTCAACCCGGCCGTTTTGGTCAATGCAGTACGCAAATCCTCCGGTTTGGTACTATTGGCTTTTTTCACCGCTGCTGCAATGATATAAACCGTGTCATAGGCCTGCGCAGCATGAGGGATGGGGTTCTCTTGATATTTTGCTTTATATTTGGTAACAAACTCTTTTACTTTTGCATCCTTCGAATCCGGCAAGAAGGTCTGGGTTAAAATTAATCCTTGCACGGCATCGCCGCCCAGTTCAATAAGTTTAAGCGCAGCCATACCGGAAGCTCCAAATAACTGTACATTTACACCCAACTGGCGGGACTGTTTGGCAATTAACGCCGCATCGGTATACAGTCCCCACATAAAAATGGCTTGAGCACCCTGTTCTTTAATGGTAAGAAGTTGCGGTTTAAAATCCTTGTCGCCGTTATTGTAGGTAGGATTAGCTACTAATTCAACACCCTGTTTTTTGGCCGCAGCAGCCAACAGTTTAGCACCACTTTGGCCGTAATCATCGGCGGCGGTAAAAGTCGCGATTTTCGCGATGCCCTTTACTTCTTTCGCATATTTTATCAAAGCATTCGCTTGAAACTCATCATTTACGGCCGTCCGGAACAACCATTTGTTTCCTTGCTCCGTAATTGATGATCCGGTCGACCCGGCAGTAATTTGTGGAATACCTGCCCTGCCGGTTACCACCATATCGGCCAAAGTTGCCGAACTATGAATCGCTCCTATAATAATATTGACTTTCGATTGCTGAATCAGTTTATTAGTAGCGCTGGCTGATTTAGTTGGGTTCCCTTCATCATCTTCAAAAAACACTTCGAGTTTATATTCGCCCGCGCCCTTTTTGGCATTAATTTCATCTACCGCTAATTGTATCGCTTTACGCTGTCCTTGTCCTAACTGTGCCGCTCCACCGGACTCCGGACCGACAACTCCGATTTTAATTGTCTTGGCGGCTGTATTACCCCCACAACCGGCAACACTTACTACCATCATCACCAACATAATGATAATTCCAATTAGTTTTGCATACTTTTTTAACACAAATTTCTCCTCCAATACACCAATTAATTATTTTGTAGTTGCTCAATAACTTCAACTAAATTGCCGACCAAATGCTCATGATATTGCTGACCTTTTTCGGCTGATGTCTGACTAGGCTTACCGGTCGTCCCCCCCGCAACATCTACCGAATTTTGCATATGAGTCAACGTACTTGGCACATAGCATAACGTATCTCCTGTAAAACGGGGGTCAACAGAATACAACGGAGTTGCGGTTATCGGATTATCTTGTGCTTGTTCTAAATGAACTAATTCCGGATGCTTATACAGCATATGTGAAGATTCAATTTCCTCCGAGTGACCTACGGCCCCAAAACCAAGCGGCCCAACAACCTCCTTGGACATATACGCCGGATCAAATATTACTACCTTGATGCCCAGCAGACGCTGTGCGCGTTCAGCTGCTATCTGCATCCAAGGGATATTTACAATTCGGTGTCCATTTATTACAATAAACCGCTTAAACCCATGCTTGCCAAGTGATTCCATTACGTCATACAGTACTTCAATTAAAACCTCAGGGCGCAATGTAATAGTGCCCGGCAAAACCATATGGTGCGGACTCCAACCATACCACAGCGGCGGCGCCACCAACACTTGCGCCTTTTCAGCAGCATCTACAGCTAGCATAGTCGCAACCATCGTATCCGTACCTAGCGGCAAGTGCCGTCCATGCTGTTCTGTACTGCCAACAGGAATAATTATCGTATCTTTTGCTTTGATTCGCAATTTATCAAGCTCTTGCCAACTATTCTCCTGCAACCAAACACTCATTGTCTAAATACTCTCCTCCCAATTTTCTAAAACATCTTTGAATACTGTAAAAATAGTACAAACTTATATTTTGTTTCTTCCACAAATACATTTTTCCTCATAAAATATACATGCTATATTTTACTATCAATGAACAATCTTGACAAGACTTGTTGAAAAAAATTGTCTATCAATTTAGCATAATTCTGGTTAAATAGTTCAGCACATAGTAAAATCCGGCAGCTCTATCACTGCCGGATTTTACTGTACAATTACTTAATTAATCCTAGAATAATGGTCCTAGCACTTTAGCCGCAACATCGGCCATAACCCGGTACCCTGTTTCATTTGGGTGTACACCGTCAACATGCAGTCCATACTTTATAAAACCGTTGCTATCGGCCAGCGCTGTATAAAAGTCCAGAACTGTAAAAAAGTTATTAGCGGCAAAGTCACATAAAACTTGACGGTATTGGGCAAGTAGACGTTCTTCGTCCGGAAAATTACACGGCAACGTAAGACCGATAATCGGTTTTACGTTATGCTGCAAGGCCAGTTCAACCATCTGTTGAATATTTGCGCTGACTTCTGCCACCGGGACATTATCAAATGCATCATTCGCTCCGCCTGTAATAATCACATGCGATGGGCTATATTGCAGTACGTCCCGCTTAAAACGCACCAACATTCCGGCAGTAGTATTGCCGTTAACACCTCTATTGATTAGATCCAATCCGGTCTCCGCAGCAACAAGCCGAACCCACGACAAATTGGGCAAATAGGGAAATCCATACGTTAGTGAGTCGCCGAGAGCGACTATTTTTATTTGTTTATCCATCAGTCCATCAACCGCCTACTAATACAGTTCTTCACGACGATGCTGTAACAGCGGCAGCTCCGCACGGACTTTATCTAAATAGGAGTAATCAACTTCACCATAAAGAATGGTTTCCGCCTCACCGGCTTCGGCAACTATTGTTCCCCAAGGATTTACCAACAGCGAATGCCCAAAAGCGGTATAAACCCCTTCATAATCTCTGGCCGGCGATGCCGCAATAAAATAAACCTGATTATCAAGAGCCCTGCTGCGGGCAGTCAAGTGCCAATGAGCCGGACCGGTGGTCATATTAAACGCCGCCGGTACAACAATGAGTTTAGCGCCGGTCAACGCCATCTTTCGGATCAGTTCGGGAAAACGCATATCATAGCAAATGGCAACGCCAATTTTACCTAAGTCAGTATCAACTACCGTAAATTTATCCCCGGCAACAAGCGTTTCAGATTCTTTAAAGCAAATACCGTTTTCGATACAAACATCAAACAAATGCGCCTTACGGTGCTTGCCAATTACTTCTCCACTGCGGTCAAAAATAAAAGATGTATTGAACAATTCATTACCGTCCTGTTCGGGAATCGAGCCGCCAATAAGATAAATACCCAGTTCTTTAGCTAAATCAGCTAGCGCTGAAGTAGTTTTTCCGGGAAATGATTCGGCAAATACCGGGAAAAAATCATTGCGGTAAGGGCAGTTGAACATTTCCGGCAATACCACCAGTTCGGCTTTATTTCCAGCTGCTTTTCGAATCAAGGCACTCACACGGGTCAGATTATCTTCTTGACTATCACCGGTTTTAAATTGCACAACGGCTATTTTAAATTTCATGCGGTTTTCCCCCCTTAATTTTCCTGCTCAATATTAGTGTACTACATCCAGTTAATTTAAAACAACTGTCCCTTGACTAAACCAACCTATTTGTAGTACAGGTCCCAGTTCGAAGTGCTGCACCAATAAAATTCTAAATAAATTAATTTTAAATTTATTCTTAACGGTTAATTATTTAGTTATTCGGCAGTCTGCAGCATGGTTAACTTAACTAAAGGCACAAAAGGCTTCCAGATTAATCCGGAAACCTTTTAACATTGGTCTTACCTTATGTGATTGGCAGTTGGAGTTCATTGCCCAATATAAGGTCATATTCGACGGGGTAGAAGGGGTTATATCCGCTAGCCGGATAAAAAGTTATTTCTCCAAATATGACTTGTGTTCCAATACAATAAAAATCGACTCTGGCAAACGGAAATCCCTCGGATAACCGTGCGGCATATTCTTTCATTTTATCTAACATCAAAGGTTTCTCAATATCAACTGACGGTCTGCTGTAACCTCCCCGTTGAAAACTAACTTTGTTCCATTCGACATCATAAACCTGTTTATAATGAGCACCGAACCGGTCCGAATGTGCTTCGATATAGCGAGGTATCCCATTAAAACAGAAAAATTTATAATCCCGTAACCCTTTTTCGTCTTGTACAAGGAATTTTTCACAGATAATTTTGGGCGTAATATTTTTATAGGCCCATTCTCTACTGTGAAAATAGTAATTATTATTCATCCATGCATCCAGTTGCCCGGCAGCATAATCCCAGTCCAGTTTATTTTTGTCAGGACATAAGATGTTTTGTTTACATCCGTGATTTACCTTTAATACAAAGGCATCCGGCAACGTCGCTAAATCTATCTCGTCAACGCTATCATAAACTGCGTACAGTTCATTCAAAATCTCCGGTCCGATTCGACTGCTGACAAAGTCACGAACCCGATATTTGTCGGCACATTGAGTAACAAGTTCAGAGCGATAGTTTAACTTCAGCCACTGAATTTTTTCGTTAAATGTCAAAGGGTCAGCCAAGTTCAGCGGTTTCCCGATCCTTCTGCCGAATTGCCAACTTATGTATTTTTGATCAGATATCAGCTTCTGCAATATGCGATACTTCCACCAGCGAAGTGATACTGCCCATCGTACAGCAAGTCTTTTTAAAATCATTATTACATTTAACCTCCAACAATATTCATAAACTTACAGCAAATATATTTAATTAACATATTAATTCACCATTTTGTCATACTATCCCTTTTACAATCTGTGGATAAATTGGTTTTTAATTATCGCCCACTAAACACCCTCCCAACCACGTATTGCGTACACGGCATAAAAAAAGCCCCGCAGGATCTACTCCTGCGAAGCCTTGTAATCACTGGTGGGGTTAAACGGACTCGAACCGCTGGCCTCTTCGATGTCAACGAAGCGCTCTAACCAACTGAGCTATAACCCCGAAACATATATAATTATATTATGAAGGCATGTTTATGTCAAGATTAATACAAGATATTATTAGCAATAACCAACCGTTGGATCTGATTAGTTCCTTCGTAAATCTGCATAATTTTGGCATCGCGCATATATTTTTCGGCCGGGTACTCTTTCGAATAACCATAACCGCCCAATACCTGCACAGCATCGGTTGTAACCTTCATGGCCGTATCAGCTGCATAGCATTTAGCGATTGCCGATTCTTTGGTATACGGCATATCGTTGGCTTTCATCCAACATGCTTTATATACTAACAATCTTGCCGCTTCGATCTGCATTGCCATGTCGGCGATCATTGCTTGCACCAATTGGAAAGATGCAATCGGTTTGCCGAATTGTTGTCTTTCTTTGGAATATTTAACAGCCAGTTCAAATGCAGCTTGAGCCAACCCTACCGATACTGCACCGACAAACGGACGGGCCGCATCTAAAGTCAACATCGCAATCTTAAATCCTTCGCCTTCCCGGCCAAGCCGGTTAGCAGCCGGTATTCTAACATTATCTAAAATAAGTTCACAGGTATTCGAAGCCCGAATGCCCATTTTTTCTTCTTTTTTACCGGCAGTAAATCCAGGAGTTCCTTTTTCCACAATGAAAGCGGTCAATCCACGGATACCGGCCGACTTGCGGGCGTTAGCGAAAATTACAAAAATATCGGCAATACCGCCGTTAGTAATAAACGCCTTAGTTCCGTTCAATACATAATCATCGCCATCTTTGACTGCTGATGTAGCAACACTGCCGGCATCAGAACCAGCCCCTGGTTCGGTAAGGGCAAATGCCGCCAATTTACCATCATTCAAATAAGAAAAAAACAACTTCTTTTGCTCATCAGTACCCTTTACGACAACCGGATAAGAAGCCAAGGAATTAGCAGCAACCGATGTAGCTACACCGGCACAGCCTCTACCTAGTTCCTCATACATCAAAGCAATTGATAAAGCATCTACACCAGGTCCGTCATATTCCTCCGGTACAACGAGGTTAACTAACCCAGCTTCATCCATTTTAGTAATCAAATCCGGTTTCATGGCGCCGGCTTTATCCATTTCCAAGGCATATGGAGTAATTTCTTTACTTACAAAGTCTTGTACCATTTTTTTCAATGCAAGTTGGTCGGGAGTAAAATTAAAATCCAATGCTTCTCCTCCTTTTTGTAAAAGTTAAATATATGATTAATAAGTATACCGTAAAATTAAATTTTTGTTAACACTTATCCATAAAAAAGTTTTCAATGCCGCAGTAATAATTTTGCTCCTACGGCCAATAGCGCTAAACCGATACCTTGATACATACTGAATTTAGCTTCATGCAGCCCTAGCAGCCCAAAATTATCAATTATCAATGCTGTCAGAACTTGACCGACAATAATTGCCGTTGTGGCATTAGCAGCACCCACTTTGGGAATGCTCGCCGCCACAAGATAAATAATTACTACGCCGATAATTCCACCCAGATATGCATACCATGGAGCCTTCCAGAACGTTGACAAATCGCTTTTACCCATCCTAACAGCCAGGAATATAATTCCGATCATTATTGAGCCGGTAATGTGTACAACCAACGTCGTTTCAATCAAACCAATCGTTTTACTTAGTAAGGAATTTAGGGTTCCTTGCACAGCCATCAGCACTCCAGAGGCCATTGCTGTTGCGAGCGAAATCCAAAACGGCATATTTACACATCCTTTAAGTCTTTTGTAACTTAAATTAGTATAAAACTATGCTTACGTTTATATTCAGTCAAATCATTTTATGAACTGTTTGATCCAATCAATTACTGACTGATTGGCCTGCTCAAATCCGTTGAGAAACCGGTGATCTCCGCCGGCTACAACCGCCAATTTTTTGGGCTCAGTCGCACATTGAAAAAGCATTTTCGCCTTAGGCAAAGGTACTATTTCATCATCCGTACCGTGCACAATAAGCAAGGGGATGTTATTTAGTTTTTTTATTGCTTGTAACAGATTAAATTGGCTAAAATCCCGGATAAAGGAAGGCGTCAGTTGTAGTGAACCAAATTCATCCGAAATATCTAGGGATTGCCCTGCCCGCAAAATATCATAGCCCTGTCCTAACGCCAGTTGAAAAGTTTCATTTAAATCCCAAGGTGTAGACCATAAGCATAATCCTCTAATATTTTTATCATCGACTGTATAAGCAAGCGAGGCACTGCCTCCCATACTTCGGCCCAATAATATAATTTCCTTACCTAGTTCGCGGCGGACAAAACCGACCACATATTGCAATTCCTTGATCTGCCAAGATAAATTTTGCAGTGGTGAAAAATCGTATCTTAGGACGGCAAGACCCTCATTTGCAACATCCTCTGCTAATTTCACAGCCCGGCCGCCACCATCTTTTGACCCACGAAAACCATGCGAAAAAATGCATACATAATCATATTTTGTTGGCGGCAGATGAATTACCGCCGGCAAGTGGTAGTCGCGGCAAGGAATAAGTATATTAGGCATGAGGTAAATCCTCAAATCGTCCTGTTACAAAGAAAGTCGCTCGGGCTTTCACCAGCAGATTATCACTTTCATTAAATAATTCAGCTTCAACGACCATTGTTTTATTACCATTATGCAATATTCTGCCAACCGCAATTGCTGTTTCGCCCGGTCCAATATTCTTGATATAGTTCATATTCATATCTAAAGTAATAACACGTTTACCAACGGTTGCACATACAACGCCCATAACCGTATCAGCCAGTGAAGCTAATGCGCCGCCATGAACAACTTTATACAAATTCGTATGTTTTTGGGCTGATATTTTCATGGTCAAAATCGCTTTTCCCATTTCTATATCTTTAATCTTCATATCAAGTAAATTCACCAGAGCATTAATTTCGTAGGTCTTTTCGATATATTCCTTAAGCCGTTGTGAGTAATCTTCTCCCATCAATATCCTCTCCCTGTGATATAATCATAAAAGAAAAACAGGCTTAGGCCTGTTATTCAACAATATATACCTTCACTTTTTTGCGACCAAACTGCAGAGCTTCGGCCCGAGTTTCGTAAGCTAAATCGATTCTCAGTCCTTTGATTGCCCCACCGATATCATCGGCAATTGCAAATCCGTAGCCCGGTATGAACAGTCTGGTACCTAACGGAATTACATTCGGGTCAACCGCTACCAAACCTTTACGCAGAAAGCTCCCCCGATATGTATAATCTGTACACCCGGGATCATATCGCGTATAGGCAGTAGCTGTCATATCCAATGAACGCCGGAAACGGCTTGTATCAAAGCGAATACCTCGTTTAAGATACAATAAAGTCTCTTGACCGACAATACCATCGGCTGATAGTCCGTTATAAGCTTGAAAATTACCTACTGCATCAAGAGTTTCCAGGCCAAATACGCCATCGACCGCCCCGGTATAGAAACCACCTTCAGTAAGTATTTTTTGGACAAATTTAATATCGTCGCCTGACATACCTATTTTTAACAGTTTGTCCGGACCTTCGGCAAAACTAACTGAACCCGGTAACCACAGAAAGAACAAAATTAACAGGCATAGCTTCTTCAATTGTAGCACCCCACTTTACAGCATCTAAGAGGTTTGCAGTCCACCTCGCTTTAAGCCTTTAAGACTAGTTGCTGTAGAAATTATACCATGCCTGTAATTATGAGTCAATTTACCTATATTCCCAATTCCTCCCGCATATTTTTATCTACTATTCCGGTTTGTTCCCTGCCTTTATCTTGTTGATATTGACGTACTGCGGTGTCAGTCAATGTACCAAATAAACCATCGGCACGCGGTATAGTATATCCTTGCTCTTTTAATTTTAACTGAAGCATTACCACATCCGGACCTGATGTCTTATATTTTAAATCCCGCTGAACACGTACTTTGCGTCCCTCTATTCTAACCAGCGTACCGATAGAAGTCCACTCAAACAATTCCTCGATATCCCGGTTTCTCATTCTTATACAGCCATGACTGGCATAACGGCCAATTGACCAAGGCTTATTGGTACCGTGAATCCCATAGATTCCCCAGGGGACGTTAAGACCCATCCAGCGGGTACCAAAGCCGGTACCCCAGCCATAATCTTTCCAGACAACATTCCATTCGCCGACCGGTGTAGGTGTTTTACTTTTACCTACCGCTACAGGATATTTCTTGTACAGCTGATCATTGGCATAAACCTCCAAACTTCTTGCCGGAACTTTTATCACTAGCGATACTTTTCCTTCCGGCCGAGGCTTTGCTTGATTAGCCACTAAGCCATTAAGTTCATCCATGCTTTCTAAGCCGAAAATACCCAGGAAAATGCCAATAACAATAAAAAATGTAATTCCATATACTGCCTTTTTACGGTTAATTTTGAATAATCTGATCGGGTTCAGTTATATCACCCCACTTTATGTATTTCGTTTAAATATATGAATAATAATACCGTCTTAAAACAAAAAAAATGTTCTGTGATTAGACATCACAGAACATTAGAATACTTTATTATTCAAGAACAAACACTTTAATTTTTTTAATACCGTAGTTAAGAGCCTCTTGTCTGGTATTAAAAGCTAAGTCAATACGATTACCCTTTATGGCACTGCCTTGATCTTCAGCAACGGCATAACCGTAACCTTCTACCCACAGTTTTGTTCCCATCGGAATAACTGCCGGATCAACTGCAACTATTCCTTTGGCTACTTTTCCACCCATATAAGTTTTGTCATTCCATTTGCCGTTATCAAGAGGACCAGGACCATATGCAGTAGCTGTCATATCAATAGTCCGACTATATTGCTGGGGCGCAGCTAAAGTATTGTTTGATTTTGCAGTTCCCGGTTTATATACACCGGCTGTTTGTGCTAAATTTGCCAGCAAGGTAATTTGCTGTTCATAAGGCGATAATACATTCAATAGTCGTTCTTCTACTTGCTGACGAACCACTGTTTCGGCTTCTTGCAGACCTCCGTCATACGCATACTCGGCAAGTTGAGCAAGCCGGGGGTGCTGCATAGCTGTTTGCACCATAATTTGTGTCGCTTCTGCTTTATCTCCTTGATCATAAGCTTCCTTGGCTCTAATCAATTCCTGAAGCGGCTGAATATAGCCGTTTTGTTGTAAGTTACCGGCAACAGCAAGGATCTCTTCCAATGAAGCTGCCGAAGCATACGGCATAAACGGAGAAAGTACATTAACTGAGACAGCTAACAATGTTGCGATAATTAGCCTTTTCATTGAATCTCTCCTCCCTGTTAGGCTTATCAACATTGTAGCATATAGTTAACATAATACAAAGTGGTTATTTTTTCATTCTAGAATGGCATAGAGAACTTCTTATATCCTGCAGGAATCTCAAACACAGCATCATCCGGTTCACTCATAACTAAATTTTTATAATCTTGGGACCACGACCCATCTTCAGCAGCCATCCGGACAGGAAATCCTGCATCGACTGTCAGCCATTGAAGATGAGAACTAGAATTATTCTTACCTTTGATTACGACCCGGTATTTGTTGGCTGCATAGCCATTCACTGTTTCGGTTCCCAGTAGCGTTGTCTGTACCTCATCAGTCATCGTATCTTTCCCAGGAATTATACTTTGCGGCGTTAATTGTTGTTCCATATACATTTTTTCTTGCGGCATTAAAATCCAAATTACCCTTCGGTCCAATCTGGTTATGGATATTGACATATCAGTATCCATTCTCATTTTATCTTTGGCTACATATATTTTTCCGGTAAATACCTGGTCGCCGGCCTTAGACACTAAATCAGCTGAGAATCCCTGAGCCATAGCAACACTGCTTGATACAAATAACAATAAAACTGAAATACATAATACTAAATACGTCTTTCTCATATTCGTATACCTCCCCTATTAATCTGCCTATAAGTAACTATGTATTAATATGTCTTGGTTAAGCCAAAACTTTAAAATCACAAATGAAATCCATTTAAAACAAATGATAAGATAATAACAGCTATTATAACAATCCCTGCGATTATTCCTATCTTCATAGCCGCATTATTTAGATCCTCCATATCTTTCCTGTGATGTGCCCGTTTACTTACTCCTTTAGCCACAGTAAACCCCCCTTAAATTTTTGCTTTAACTTAACAGGCTTAGCCTTAAGAATAAATATAATAGAATCAAATGTCTGTTTGATATTTCGCGCTGCCTTGCTTTAGCTCCTTTTTTTTAACTATATTTGGCAAAAAATTGTATAAAAAAACTCCAAATTGAATTTTGGAGTTTAATTCTTATGGAGCGGAAAACGAGATTCGAACTCGCGACCCTCGCCTTGGCAAGGCGATGCTCTACCACTGAGCTACTTCCGCAATTTGTACACAAATTATTCTACTATAACAAATTAACTTTGACAAGCATTTTTCAGTTATTTTCCGAAGTAGCCATTTTAATTGCCGTTTTCGCCAATAAAAGAGTGGCATCATATAATTCGAAATTTCCTTTAAAGTACGGAAACAACAACGGCACCTCCGTACATCCGCCAACAAAAACCTTAATACCTTGTTCTGCATAAACATCCATAAAATCATTCACTGATTTTAGATAAGGATTGTGTTCAATACGCCCGGCTTTGACTTCATCAATAGCCTTTGCAACCAGTTCAGCTTTATCAGCTGAAGGTACTTTTATTTCTAGTCCTTTGGCCGCAAATATTTGTTGATACAAGTTCATTTTAATCGTTGCCGTAGTTGCCAACAACATAATACTTCCGCTTAGTTGCGGGCGATTTAGCAAGTGGTCGACAGCATTTTCAATCATATGTACAATAGGAATATTGACAGACTTCTGTAACTCATCATACCAATAATGAGCAGTATTGCAGGGCATTACTATAAAATCCGCTCCGGCATCCTCAAGCAGCTTTGCCGACTCGATCAACTTATTCAGCGGACTTTCAGTTCCCTTTAAAATTGCATCAATTCTGGAGGGTATCTGCGGATGATTATCAACAATAATACGAATATGTTCCTGATCGCAGCCGGCTTTAGTGTTAGCTACAATTTTATTAAATAAATCCACCGTTGCCATCGGACCCATGCCGCCTAAAATACCAATTGTTCGCACTTTTCTCCACCCCACGATAAAAAATAATTTGTACTAATTTTATACTATCACTAGCATATGAATTGTGCAATGATAATTGCAAAGAAGTCCGCCCGGAACGGGCGGACTTCACAATTACAAATAATTAGTCAATAATATTTTTTTGATACTCAGCATACATCGCTTTTAATTCGCCAATTTTGGCTGCCATAACCACTTGTAATTCAGACACTTTATTAAAATCTTCAGCGCTGACCGCCTGACGGATTTGATCAAAAATGCTTGGTTGTTCTTTACATGATTTTGCAATCGTTGCCCGCAGAGCAGCAATCTTAGTCCATGCTTCTACATCTACATCAGTTGCCGTATCGGCATCATGTAACGGTTTGCAGGCTTTAACAATTTCCATGTTTTCAGGAATAATCCGATTCAGCAATTCCGTTTTCCAGCGAATAAGTGCACCGGCCACAAAGGCTTCAATTAATTCCGGACGCAGGCTGTTTCCAGCGGTAAGAGTTGGTATTTTGTGAGCATATACTTTGAGGTTTTGCATATTTTCCCAGACTGTAGCCGGTGGTTTACTAAATAAAGCATCCCGTTCTTCAGCGGTATAATCTTCGAATACATCATGCTCACTGCGGTAAGCACGATCTGTCTCTAAATAGAAACCAGGAGTACCCGCTTCTTTGGACAATTCTGCTTCAATTTCTTTCAGCCCTTTGCCGGAATTTACAGCAGCTTTGATTCCATCTAATGCTGCCAAGTAAATTGTCGATAAGGCAATATAAGTATTAGTAAAAGGATTGGGGGAGCGAACTTCGAAACGTGTAGCCATCGGATTTTGGGCATCGCGGACTAGACCGGCCAAAATCGTTCTATTTCGGGAAGGTACTTCCGGAGAATGTCCTAGTGATGTAACGATACATACCGGTGCTTCGAAACCGGGTTTTAAACGGTTAAGCGAATCATTGGTGGAAGATATAAATGGATTAATTACTTCATAATGTTTTAAGAAGCCCATAATGGCACCGTAGCCAACTGCACTCAAAAAGTCTGCTTTCATATCTTGCGGAGTAAACAAGTTTACAACTTTTCCGGTTTTAAGTTTAGCTGCTATACCAATATGCGTATGTTCACCATTGCCGGCAACCCCGATGATCGGCTTAGCCTTAAAAGTAACTTCCAGCCCGTTCATGCGGAAAATTTCCTTAATGGTTGTACGCGCTAATAGTTCATTGTCGGCAGTCTGTAAGCCGGTAGAAAATTTCCAATCTATTTCGAGCTGTTCCATAACATGGCTCAAATGGCCGGTTTGATCAAATTGTGCTTTTACTCCGCCAACTTCTTTATGCCCCATTTCCGGTTCCAAACCGTAATTTTGCAGCATAATTAAGGATTGTTCCAATGCGGTACGGACTTCACCGCGGGTCCTTTGCCAATATTGTTCCTGCATAACTTGCGAAGCCGATAATTCTTCAACCGGAGCCATATCAGCAGGAGTCTTTACCCAGAATTCCAGCTCAGTAGCTGAAGTAAAAATTATGTCTTCTATTTCGCCGCCATCGATATGTCCTAGTCCGGCAATTTTCGGATTCTTCTTAAATAAATCCAATAGCTCGGTTTTAACATATTCAAGACTTTGTGCCAAGATGGAACGTGAATCAACCCGCAGGCCATCATGAACTAACAATGCAGGAACGCGCAATGTACCTACCGGTTTTCCGGTTTCTTCATCAATATGTTCAAAATTATAGTCAATAAACCAATTTACACTGGTATCAGCCAGCATATCAACTTTAGCGTTATTCAAGGTCGCTATACCGGTAAGCACTACGGATGAGCCGTCAGTTTGCACAGCTCCGTTTATAAAACCTTCAACATCGTCAATAAATAACTCAATAGGAATTTTTTCGTCGGTATCATTACCGGCAAGATCAATTCCGACAAACGATACAAATTTGATTTCTGGATGTTTTTTTAATAATTCTTGCAAATCTTGCTTCCCGTGTCTATCCGCGGGTATAATGTACAATAAATCTTTGTCCATACTCTCACCTCATAAAATAAATTGGTATTACTATTTTGTACTAAAAAAATGTTTTTACTAAAAAAACACACAAGACCCCCTTGTATTGACAAGGGAGTCTTCTTTGACTCAGTTGTATTTCTATTGATATTTATTATAGTTGTAAAATATTCATTTGTCTACCCTTTTTTAGAAAAAATGTTTATAGGCAACAAAAAGTATAATACCTTCCATAACCGCCAGTTTCGGAATAACCTGCATAATTTTTGCTTTATAATACTCAGCGGTAACGACCATACATAAATGCATCGGCGTAATCATTTGGGCAGCTGCGCAAGTAGCAATGCTTATCATAGCTAATGGAATTTGCATTTCGGCCGGATAGCCTGAAATCAAAGGAAAAACAACTGCGACCACGGCCTGAGAAATTCCGGTCAAGCAGGCAATAATAAAGCTCATCGACATAACCAGCAGAATTGCCGAAACACCCATACTATTGAGAGTCTTAACAACTTCCTTAACAATTCCGGCATGGAGCAGCATTTCTTTAAAAAATAAAACACCAACAACTTGAATCATTATTTTAGCCGAAAACGCTTCCCGCACCACTTGCCATATTCCAGGAAGTGAATAGTGATAATATAAAATCAAAATCGCCAACACGATAACCGTTGCGATGGCAACATCGACTTTGCCGGCAATGACCATAATAAGCATTGCAACTACTGGGCTTAAAGCAAATAGCAAGTTTTTAAAATGATCAACTGCAGAACTTTCTGTTTGGCTATGGGCCAATGTCGACAAGTCTTGCACTGGCGCTGATTTAACATCATAAAAACATACAATTGCACCGACAAATACAGCTAATAAAGAAAACATATACAAATTAGTTACAAAAACATATTGAGGAACATTTAGAATTGCTGAAGCCAAAAGAATAGACGGATAAATTGGTAAAAAGTACTCCCAGATATGACGGAACCAAAAATTAATCATAAATTTCCGTTCAGCCGACAGTTGATACCCTTGCGCGGCTTGGTCCACCAGCGGCGCTGAAAACAGGGCACCGCCCAACGAAGGTAAAAAACCGATAAATGCCGGCAACGAAGCCATAATAACTCTGCCGTCAGGAATCAGAGCCTGACAGGCCCGCATCATTCTATCTAATACCCCTTTGGTTCTCAGAATATTTTCTAACATCATAATCAAATACAAAGCTAGCAGTAATTTTAGGTTTCCCACCCCGAAAAAAGTTGATGCAGGTACTTCGATCCACTGTTGAATTGATATCGGATATATCAGTCCCAAGAATATTGCGCCAATCATCATGGCAATACCCATATTTACTTTGCGATACAGTAATATGGCAACTAATAATAATGCCCCAGCCAGTTTTGCCAGTTCCACTTAATCTCCTCTTTTCAGTTATTCAGATTCGCTATTGTCCAACTCTATATTGGGCAGTTGCATTTTTCTTGTCGCTCTCTCAATTTGCGGTAACGGCTCAAACTCATTTTTAGACGTAGTCGCATCCAAATCATTAAATTTGCGGGCTGTCACCAAAACTCTGGACTCTAGAGAACCGACTGCTTTATTAAAGCTTTCGATTGAAGAATCCAAACTCCTGCCTAATTTCGACATATGTTTTCCAAAGTCGACAAGACGCTTATATAACTCGCGGGCCCGTTCACAAATTTCCTGTGCATTTTGGGCCAAGTTTTCTTGTCGCCATCCGTAGGCTACGGCCCGCAATAAAGCAATCAATGTCGTCGGTGTGGCCACAATAACCCGTTGGTCTACACCATATTCAATCAAACTGGGGTCTTGCTCCAAGGCCGCGCTGAAAAAATTCTCACCTGGCAAAAACAACACCACAAACTCCGGTGCAGTCGAAAACTGATCCCAGTAAGATTTCTTCGCTAACATAGATATGTGTGCCCTGACTTGTTTAGCATGCTCCTTGAGTTTATTTTGACGTTGTAGTTCATCCATCCCTTCAGTTGCTTCAAGATATGCAGCTAAAGGGACTTTAGCATCAACAATTATGTATTTACTCCCTGGTAATTTAACCAACATATCTGGTCGGAAAACTCCGTCATTAGTTTTCAACTGAGTTTGTTCAAAAAAATCACAGTGTTCAAGCATCCCGGCCATTTCAACAACTCTTTTTAGCTGAATTTCGCCCCACCGTCCACGAACATTGGGAGTACGCAGCGCTTGGACCAGACTGGAAGTCTGTTGCCGTAACAAATTTTGCGAATCATTTAGGGTCTTAACCTGTTGCAACAATCCTTCATATGCGCCGGTCCTTACTTTTTCCATTTCCTGAATTTTAGCATCAACTTTTTCTAATGAATCTTTAACCGGTTTAACCATTTCCTGAATAGCTACATGCCGCTTGTCTAATTCGTTTTGTGCTTGTTGCTGGGTTTTTTCTAAAGTTGCTACAGCCAGATCTAAAAATAAACGATTATTTCCGTTGAGCGCTTCCTGAGCCAAACCTTTAAATGTAGTTGTAAATTCCTGTTTGGCCTGCAATAACATTTCGTATTTCTCCGCAGCCTGCCGCCGCTCTGCTTCCATGCTGGAACGTAATATCGCATTACTTTCCGTTAACTCCATAATGTGCTCGGATTTTTCAACTAATTGCTGTTCGGTCTTCAGTAACTGTCCAGTCAATTCAGAAATGCGGATCATACAATCTTCGAGTTTTACTTTGGCGACCTTGTTTTCGGAAATATACATACTCCGTAATATTATCCACGTAATAAAACTGCCAATAAGTGCAGCTAAAACAACCAGTCCCATCTCCCATATCGCCATATACCCACCTCGCATATTTCGAACTCATATGTAAAAAGAATTGTCTGATGAAATCTTCACCTAGACAATTCTATTATACTGGTAGCCCTAAGGGGAATTGAACCCCTGACTTCGCCTTGAGAGGGCGACGTCTTAACCACTTGACCATAGGGCCTTAATATTTGGCTCCGGGACTAGGGATCGAACCTAGGCTAAATGATCCAGAGTCACTTGTGCTACCGCTACACTATCCCGGAATGTGCTACACAAAATATTATACTTTTTTCTTATTGCCAATGCAAGGGCTATACAGCACTTTCACAGCCATTTTAACAGATAAAATGTAAAAAAGCCAATATTGACGGCTGCATTCATCTTTCATCGATATATCTTATTGCAGCCGCCAATCTCTTTAAGCAGGTTTCTTTACCTAGTAAGACCATTACATCAAATAATCCGGGGCTCATTGTCTTTCCGGTTAACGCCAGCCTGGTCGGATGGATAATATCGCCGCCTTTAATATTTTTTTCTTCAATTAATTCACGATAAACACGTTCAGTAGTTTCCAGATTAAAATCAGTAAGTTGCTTCAGCCGTTTACTGCCTTCCGCTAATAATTCGGCCGTTCCTTCTTTCTTAAAATATTTATCTATCCCTTTGGCATCATAATATTCAACATCTTTAAAGAAGTATTGAGCCGCATCGGCAACCTCAGCCAAAGTCTTTACCCGTTCCCGAACCGCCGCCACTATTTTTTTAATATAATCATAATTATCTTTAGCATCTATATTTGATATCAGACCTTGGGAAATCATGAACGGTATAGCTTGACCGCTAATTTCATCAATATCAATACTATTTAAATAGAGACCATTCATCCAGGTAAGTTTTTTTACATCGTAAACGGCTGCTTTTTTGGACACATTTTCTAAAGTAAATTCTGCAAGAATCTCATTGATTGACAACACTTCTTGTTCATTCTTAGGCGACCACCCCAGCAGTGCCAAATAATTTATTATCGTTGGGGCCAAAAAACCCTGACCACGGAATTCTTCTACGGAAGTAGCTCCATGACGCTTGCTAAGCTTACTGCGGTCAGGCGCCAGTATCATCGGCATGTGGGCAAAAGCAGGTAAAGAATACCCCAGGGCCTGATAAATATGTATCTGTTTAGGAGTATTGGATAAATGTTCCTCAGCTCTCATTACGTGCGTTATCTTCATTGCATAATCATCTACCACGCAAGCGAAGTTATACGCCGGCATTCCATTTGATTTAATAATAACAAAGTCATCAAGCTGCTCATTCTGAAACCGCACTGAACCATGAATCAGGTCGTTTACGATTATAGTTCCGGTTGGCGGTACTTTAAGCCGGATTACCGGTTTCTGGCCTTGCTGCAAACGTCGCTCTACTTCAGCCGGTTCAATAGCTGTACATTTACCGGTATAACGATAAGGCTTCCCTAGCTGTCGTTGTTTCTCCCGTTCAGCTTCCAGTTCATCCGGTTGGCAAAAACAATAATAAGCTTTTCCTTCGTTAACCAGTCGTTCAGCTTCCGCCAGATAAAGTTCTTGACGTTCGGACTGATAATACGGACCATATTCTCCGCCTTGTTCCGGTCCCTCATCCCAGTTGATTCCTAGCCACCGCAGGCTGGTCAATATCTGGCTGACAGAATCCTCTTTAAGTCTAGCCGTATCTGTATCCTCGATCCGCAATATAAATTTTCCGCCGTTTTTTTGGGCAAACAACCAATTAAATAAAGCTGTTCGCGCTCCCCCGATATGCAAATAGCCGGTGGGGCTCGGCGCAAATCTTACTCTAACTTGTTCCACCTACAGCACCCCTAACGTAAAATCCAAAGTATACCTAGTTGGCATTTAAGTACAGTATACCACTGACAACGTAAATGTACAAAATTTACCTATAAAAAAACCCTTTCGGCAGATTATCTCTGCCAAAAAGGGGTTAAGTCAAACGAAATACAATGGGAACTGATGTATAACAAGTGATCGGTTGCCCGGAATTTTGGTCCTTTGCCGGAATAAACCGCCACAGTTTAACAGCATCAAGCGCGGCACGATCCAAATCATCTGAACCGGATGAAGCAACAATCTCAATTGCACCGGCTTTACCGGTTGGCAAAACTTCGATCTTAACTACTACCGTTCCCTCAATTCCTTTTATCCGTGCTGTTTGAGGATATTCCGGTTCTTGCATTTTAAGCAATCTTGGCGCCAAAATACCTTCCCCGGTTCCTGAGCCGTGACCACTGCCGATACCGGCCCCACTGCCTGAACCAATACCGCTGCCGGTACCATTTCCCAGACCGGTTCCTCTTCCGCCACCGGTTCCATCGCCGGAACCGCTGCCGATCCCAGTTCCCTCACCACCGCCGATCCCCCCGCCGGTTCCTTTGCCAATTCCACTTGCAGAAGAAGCTGTCGGCAGCCGGTTTTCTTGGGGAATAACGGTTGAGGCATCATCTGATATATCGCCACCATCATTGGCAGCAGCAGAAACTGCAGTGCGCTGTTGCACCGAATCTGTGGCGGTATATTCCTGTTCTTGGGCAGGAGGAGCTTGATTAATTATTTTTTTTAATTCAGTTTCGGAATATGGATTCCCATTTCCGCCGCCTCCGCCAACACGGCCATTCCCATATCCGCCGCCACCACCTTCAGTTCCAAAAGCACTGACCAATTCTAACTCTATGTACTGAGAATTCGGCTGTTGCGCATTAAAAGGTTGGATTATCGTAACGGCGACGAACAATAATACATGCAACAACAACGAAAATCCGTAGGCTGAATACCATACCCTGGAGCCAGAGTTTCGCATTACCCTCACCTCTGTTTGGCGTCAGCCGCAACCGCAATACGCTTGACACCCATACTTTTCAAATCGTCGAGTACTTCAACAACTTTACCGTATGTCACCTGCTGGTCGGCCCGTAACAAAAAAGCAGTCTCGCGGTTACGAGCAAGTTCAACTTGAACCCGCCGCTTAAATAAGTCTAAAGTCATTTCCTCTTTATCAATCAATAACTGTCCTTGGGCCGTAACAGTAATAAGTATCGGATGAGACATATCTAACTGAGCATTTGCTGCTTGGGGCAGATTTACCGGAATACTTCTTTGTTCAACCATGTACAAAGTACTCATGATAAAAAAAACCAGCAGAAAAAATATTATATCGATCATAGGAATGATCATTATTTTGGGGCGCCGCTCGATTCGCAAACTTTGTAGTTTCATTAACTATTACCCCACTCTTCGCTATCCAAGATATAGGTGCAAGCCTTCTCCATTTCCGAAATAATTACATCCAAGCGATGAGAAAAATAAGTATGTACCATAAGTGCCAATATCGCTACACACAAACCACTGGCCGTTGCAACTAATGCTTCACCGACTCCGCCGGTAATTGCCGCCGGTTGACCGGTTTGAACGTTGAAAACACTAAACGACTGGATCATGCCGACAACCGTACCTAATAATCCCAGCAACGGTGATATTGTAATAATAGTGTCTAAATAGTTTAATCGTTCTTTCAATCTGCCTGCCGAATATGCAGCAGCGCCTTGCAGTACATTTTCAAGCACTTGCGGCGAACTTTGCCGCCGTTTGATACCGATTGCAAGTAATTCGGCCGCTGCGCCGATTGAATTTTCACAAGATTTCAACGCTGCCGCAAAACATCCTTGCTGTAATTCCGGTCTAATCTTCAGTAATAAAGTCTCCAGGTCAGTGTGCGCATTACGATAATATAAAAATCTTTCCCAGGCAATTGCTACCACAATTATTGAGCAAGCCAGCAATGGATACATAACTAGGCCGCCTTTATGAAATAGCATTAATGAATGGCTAATAAAATCCATATTGTTCACCTCTAGACAAAATTAAAAAATACAAAAAGAAAAGTCCTAATTAGGACCTGTTGCGCATCCCCCCAGCACAACAATAAATAATCACAACATCAAGGATTTGAGAATGAAACGTTGAGCAATTTTGGGAAACACACAACAAGGCAATAAAAATCCCGGCTAAGAGCCGGGCTGGAATAACACAAACCTGTGTCGAATCCCCTCCCCATCGCTCGTGGGTACAACGGTGATTGCAAGATAGGCAGTTCTCCTGACTCTGGATCATAACTACTCATAACCTTCCCAGGACAAATCCCAGTGGTATTACTATGAGTTGCTCCCCATTACAGTGGCGGGACCGCGCCGGTTTCTCACCGGACTTCCCTATTAAGCCCCGAAGGGCACCTATCCCAATAAAACTATATGCAGTTTTATTATCTTTATTCTATCGTTTACCAATCACGCTGTCAATACCTTTCAATGGTTATAAAATTTAATCAGCAGTTAGTTTAGAAAGCTGAACTCCTTGATCCGCCAATTTATTATCTTCGATCATCTGCAAAAGTTCTTCACTAGTTAATACTATTACGCCTTTGTTTTGAATCAGCCGCTTATAAATCAAAACCGCCTGGCCGCCTACATAATCTCTTTGTTCAATAGGCGAATCTTCGACAATAATAAGTTTTTTGGCGTGAGCAGCAGCCTGCAGATTATCTATGTTTTGCGGACCAAAATATAGATTAGCTAAAATAACTACATCGGCTGCGGCAATCTTTTCCCGGTTTAGCCGTCCAATCTCATTACTTACGGCACAGAAAGGATCAGCTAAAAGAACATCCATTTGAAAAGCTTCAGCCACATCAGCGTCGCTATCGCCTTGATGAAATACGCCGCCTGATAATTTATAGCCATTGTTAAATAACTGACGGATAATATCTCCTACCGTTCCGCCCCCGCCGATTATATGAACATTAATATCACTGTTGCTCGCTTGACCGGCTTCATATGTATAGATATCCAATAATCCCGTTGTTTTATTTTTAAATACCACCGTATCCATATGATATGCTTGTTCTAAGTACTTTGACGTCAAAACATCGTCCGGTAAACCGTCGACAAGAACATTCCCTTTAGCCAGTAATATTAACCGCGAGCAAAATTTAGCCGCCAGCCGCAAATCATGAACAACCATAAGAACGGTCTTGCCCCGGCCGCAAATGGTCTGGCAATAACGAAAAATTTCTTCCTGGTATACCAGATCCAGATTAGCTGTCGGTTCATCCAAAAACAGGATATCTGTTTCCTGGGTTAACGCTTTTGCAAACAAAATACGCTGTCTTTCCCCACCGGAGACTTGATTTACGGAACTATACTCCAACTTTTCCACCCCGGTAAATGCCATGTTCTTTCTGGCTATATCTATATCTTGCTGTCTTTCATTCTGCCACCACTCCAGATGTGGATAACGACCGGTTAAAACTATGTCTAATGCCGAAAAATCAAAATTGACACTAACGTCTTGCTGCATATAAGCAACTCGTTTAGCCAGTTCCCGTTCACTAAAATTTTGAATGGAAGTATTATGGATTAATACCTGTCCGGCGGAAGGCGGAGTAATTCCACGGATACAACGAAGCAGTGTGCTTTTCCCGGCGCCATTTGGACCGATAATTCCAATGAATTCACCAACTGAGGCGGCAAAACTGATGTTGCGCAAAATATGTTTATCGGCAATAACATACGACAAATTGTTGATTGAAAGTATATTGGACTGCGTCACTATTTCTCACTCCTTTGTACCCGTCTCAGCAGGTAGAGAAAATAGGGAGCGCCAACCAACGCTGTAATAACACCTACGCGAATTTCGATCGAGGGCACAATCATTCGGGCCAAAACATCACAGGCTACCAAAAATATTCCGCCGGCCAAAGCACTGACCGGAATAAGCAAACGGTGGTCTGGGCCGACAAAAATACGCATAATATGTGGTACAACTAATCCGACAAAACCGATAGCTCCGCTGACACAGACCGCAAATGCAGTTATTACCGAGGCTACCGAAAGAATACCGATGCGCATTTTTTGAACCGAAGCTCCTACCGCCCGCGCCTCATTATCCCCTAAAACCAAGATGTTCATATGCCGTGCCAACAGACAGCATATCCCAATACCGCTAAGAATCGGGCCAGCCGCCAGATACACATGCTCCCACCGGCGATAATCCAAACCGCCGACCATCCAAAACAAATATTCCCGTACCCGGTGTTCATTAAGTATAGTTAATAAACCGGACGAAAGTGCTCCCATAAACATACTGACTGCAATACCTGCCAATAGCAGGATAATCACCGGAATACGGCCTTTATGTGAAGCCAGCATGACAGTGAGCAGTACCGCCAGTAATGAGCCTCCGGCAGCAAAAAAGGGCATTGTAAACAAGTTGGAGGTGGTTAGCCCTAAGCTAATCGCCGTAATGGCGCCAAAAGCAGCGCCACTGGATACGCCGATAATACCGGGATCAGCCAAGGGGTTACTAAATATACCCTGCATAACCGCTCCCGCTACAGCTAACCCTGCACCAACCAATATTCCGACTATCACTCGCGGTAAGCGGATAAAATAAATGACGGCATCCTGTTGAGGATTCAAAGTAATATCCGCATAACCCGGAATACCCCAATGCTTAAAAATTATCTCCATCGTATTAGCCAACGGCACGCCGACTTGTCCCCAGGACGTAGCAATAATGCTAAGTAAAACTAATATTATAATCATCACCGGCAACAAATAGCGCACACGATAATTGCTAGACTTCATTTGTTATTCTCCCTTTGCAAACGTAAGACGCAATAGTTATTGTTTAAACTTAGATGGATATACAGCCCGGGCTACATCTTCCACGCCAAGTACAATCCACTGCGAAGATGTTAAAAAATGCTTGTCAGGTATAATAAACACCCTGCCATTACGTACAGCCGATACGGATTTTAGACTGGGGTCCTCCGACACCTGCTTTCTGAATGCGGCGGCATTGCTATTAATATCCAGTTCCCACTGAGGTAAAATCAAAACATCCGGATCCAACTCGACAATTTTTTCCTTGGGTAAAATATTATGCGGCGCGGCGCCTATCTTAACCAACGGATTAGTTACTTGCGCATAGCGAAAAATATCATTAAACAAGCTGCCTTCGCCGCCGCTGACTCCCTCAAAAGTGTAGCGAATCGCCGACAGTTTTTCTTGTTCCGGAATCGTGCCTAAACAATCGGCAACCTTGTTCAGTGACCGATTCATTTCAGCCACAACTTTTTCGCCATTTTGTTTTTCCCCTACCACCTGCGCTAATTCCAATATTACTGTTTTTACTTCATCAATAGTCCTGGGTGTTTTATACACATACACAGGAATTTTAGCATCCCGCAAGATCTGTAAAAGCTCTACCGCCTGCCAGTCAGCCATTAAAACCAAATCGGGCTGCAAGCCAATTATTGTTTCCGCATTAGCGCGAATTTTCGTTTTAACTTTGGCTGCTTGAGCGGTAATATTAGAAATACCGGCATCATCAGACAAAAAAGACAGTGCTGCAATTCTTTCCAGCGGTACCAGGGCGACCAGCATCTCATCAGCAGCAATTCCCATTGAAACAATACGCTGTGGTTTTCGTTGAAAGTTTAATACTTGTCCACGGGAATCCGTTACGGAATATAAAATTGGACCATTCATCTTATTTTGAGCCGGCGCTTTTGGCCCACAGCCGGCCAGCATAGCAACCATAGCCAACATTATAATAAAGGTTACGATTAATTTTCTCTGCAAAATTGTCACTCCTTCAACAATAGTGCTTGTTTTTGTATACCAAGGCACCTAGACCATTGCGCCAACGAATTGGCAACAAACTCGTGAACCAAGTAGTTAGGCTGCACCTTGTCAATAATTAATTGAGCGCATCGTTCACTAAACGGTAAGTGTTGATCAATATTCATTATATGCTGCATAATAGCTTCAAAACTTAATTCCGGTAATTGTTTGTAACGATGAGAATTTACAAAGCTTCCCGACAAAGAATAATGCAGATGAATTCCTTGGACTCGTCTGCTTAGTTCTCCTAGATTTGCTAATGTATGTAAGATATACCGCACCCCGTCTTCCTGTGAATTAAGCTGCGGATTAGTATTCATTAAGTGACCGGTATCCAGCATAATACCAGTATTGTTATGGTTTATTCCACACAACAGCTTTTCCACTAATGCCGGTCGTAACAGTGTAAGACCCGGCCACCATAGATTTTCAAACAGCAACGCGACATGATTAGGTATATCATCGGCAAACATATTCACCAGCTCAATCGTGGCGTCGATTACTTGTTCATCGGAATAAGAAAACTGCCAAGTAAAAGTTTCGGCCGATCTAGTCTGACTGACATGAAATACCAGATACTCTGCTCCGGCATCGATAGCTATTCGAATATTATTGCGATAATTTTCAATAAGCACCGCCGGCGTTAAACCGCCATAATATTGGTTTACAGCTTGGCCGGTTTTAAATTCCTTCTTCAATTCCAAAGAATTCCCCTGCCAAAAATCTATCCAATTGGGCCAAAAACGCAGATGGCAGCCGCGAATCAGTCCGGATGTAATTTGCGGATCGGCCCGGTCATCGCAAAACATCATTTCGATTCCGTCTAAATCATGTTCCTGTAAAAAGCATGCAATATTATTCCGGTTATGTTGAAACATGGCTAAAGAATCCACATAATCGGATAAGTTTATCAATTCAATCATCTATGTACATCCTTTTAGGTAATATTCAAGGTATCTGTATCATTATACAATAAATATATCAATCTGTCCTTATTGTAAAAACATTAAAAATCAGTGCGGAGAAAATCCCCGCACTGACCATACTAATTTAAGGTTTTAGAACTTTTGCTTCAATCCAAATGAAATTGTCCGTTCTTGACCGGGATAACCGGCTACCGGTTGGTACTTTTTATTGAACAGATTTATTCCATTTAAATATAATGCAGTGTCTTTATCTAACTGGTAATTAATATTAGTATTCCAAATCACATAGGATGGCACTTGATTAGGAGATGTACCTGCATTGTCAGTATAATAACTATAAAGCGAATGGCTATATTTACCATTTTGGTAGTTCACACCAACAGAAAAGCTATTGAATGGCTGACCAATAGATGAACCATCTTGTTTATGGCTATCGGTATAAGTATAACTAATATTAGTAGAAAAATTATCATTCCAGCGAGTGCTATAAGTTAGATTCACGCCAGTTGCCTTCAGCTTGTCTATATTCTCAACACCCCATTGATATGTATCCGGATCTATTTCTATCCACTTTATTGCATCATCCAATTTTTGTTGAAAAATTGATAACACTACCTCATTATTAGAATTTATTTTTTTCTTAACTCCGGCCTGAGCCATCCAGCCTTTTTCTGGTCTCAAATTAGGATTGCCATTCATTCCATAATAATTAGTGTAGAGATCATCAAAACTAGGTGCTCTAAATACTTTTCCCCAATTAATAAAATAATTGGTACTATCATCAGCTTGGTAAGAAAATGCAACTTTCGGCAACCAGTTTGTTCCATATTGGCTGTTATCATCAAACCGTAATCCAGCAGTCATAGCCCATTTTTTATTCCAACGATATTCATTTTGCACATAAACTGCCTTAACCGTCCGTTCGCGCTCAGTATTGCTTTCTAATGTGCTTTTTACTTTTTCTTTTAGCCACTGAGTACCCCATGATAAAATATTTTTATCATCAAGTTTTATATTGGTATCAATTTCTAGTGCTCGAACTTTATTTGAATGATTAAATTCTTCATAATACTCAAATCCTTCATATGTTTGATTATTATCATAATAGCGTACTATTGACTCGTAATTATTATTTTTCTTCTTATAAGTTATACCCCAATTCTGTCTCAAAAGATTACCGAAATCCGTTGCGGAAGGGTAGGTCAATGAACCTGGCAAGCCTTTGCTGCTACCAACATAATCAAAATTGAAAGTTATATTTTCCGTTTTACTTAATTCTTTATCAACGCGCCCGGAAAAACTCTTTCCATCGAAATAATCATTTTGCCTCTGCCCGTCAGTTTTCTCTTTATTACCACTTAAAAACCAACTCCAGCCATTTTCTGAGCCGCTGTTAATAATACGATAAGTACGCAAATTATTATTCCCAAACTCAGTATCGATTGACGTGGACACTTTTCCAGAACCTTTTTTCGTAATTATGTTGATTACACCGCCAACAGCGTCCGCACCGTATAAAGCTGAACCACCACCGTTTACAACTTCAATTCTTTCAATGTTCTCCAGCGCAATTAAAGTGCCAACATCAAACCCGGCAGCTCCGCTGGCAATACCCTGCGGTAAATTAATCCGTTTACCATCAACCATATAGACAACCTTATCAGTACCATTAATATAGACCTTTTGTACGCCTCCCAAGCCACCGGCTTTAGTAACGTTAACACCCGGCACGCCCTGCAAAGCATCACCCACATTTTTGGCGCCTTTGGCTTCGATCTCTTTGGCAGTTACAACGGTAACCGCAACAGGCGTAGTAGCAACCGATTGCTTAAACTTAGAGGCTGTAACCGTAATTTGATCAAGCTGGAAATTCATATTCTCAGCGGCAAATACTGTGTAAGATGACTGAAATAAGATTCCGCTGGCAACTAAAGCCGTTAATAATTTTTTACTTGCTGAATTTTTCACTGTTTACACTCCTATCGATTTACGTTCTTGGCAAAATAAAATCCCGTCCCACACGGAACGAGAAGAAACAGACACTTAGGCCATAATCCCCTCCCTATCGCTCGTAGGTTTAAAAATCGGTGATTGCTAGACAGGCAGTTCTCCTGACTCTGACTCATCGCTCCTCCAACCTTCCCAGGAATTATCCCAGTGGTAATTTTTGGATTCGCTCATCATTACAGTGGCGGGACCGCGCCGGATTTGCACCGGACTTCCCTATTAAGCCCCGAAGGGCACCTATCCCAAATATTTGATTTTTTACTATTGAATAGTCTAGCTGTATTTGTAAGATTTGTCAAGTTATTAAAATTCTATGCCTGCTTGCGCCTTGATACCCTTCTTATATGGATGCTTAATCTCTTTCATCTCGGTAACCAAGTCAGCTTTATCAATTATTGCAGCGTTAGCGTCGCGTCCGGTAAGCACCAAATGTAATAATGGAGGTTTTTTTTCTAATAATTCTAATACTGCCTCCACCGGTACTAACCCAAATTTAACGGCATAATTAATTTCATCCAGAATAATCATATCCCATTTATCGGAAAAAATTTCCGTTTGGACTGCTTGCAAAGCTTCTTCAGCAGCAAGCTGATGCTCGGACATAGCCTCGCCTGTACTGTTTTTAATAAATCCTTCACCCATTTGGCGAATTACAAAATCCGGACCCATTTTTTCGGCTGCCTGTAATTCCCCGTATTTCCAATTACCTTTAATAAATTGGATAACCAATACCTTAAACCCCTGGCCCCAGGCCCGCATACCCATTCCTAAAGCAGCTGTTGTTTTGCCCTTACCGTTTCCGGTATGAACAATAATTAAACCCTGTCGTTCCGACATAATATCATCTCCTCTGTCTTTTGCCTTCTTAAGTCCTGAAAACTTCCCGTAAATAAATAATAACAAAACCATTCCTTAGCTAGGTAAGGAGGGTTTTGTTATTTAGAGGCTCCATTAAATAATAAACCCGGCCAATTAGCCGGGGAGAATGGATTATCTCATAAACCCCTCCCCATCGCTCGTGGGTATAAACGGTGATTGACAAGTAGGCAGTTCTCCTGGCTCCGAGTCATCGCTCGCCCAAACCTTCCCAGAAGTTTAATTCCAGTGGTATAACATGGGTTGCTCCTCATTACAGTGGCGGGACCGCGCCGGTTTTGCACCGGACTTCCCTATTAAGCCCCGAAAGGCACCTATTTCATATTAATTTAATTTTTAGTTTAACCACGTAAATATTACCATTTTTTTCAAGGCATTGTCAACCTTCCTAAATTAATATTACAATTATTTTAAAAGTAAAACTAATGCAGCAGGATTTTTTCAGTTGCTATCGAAAAGTAAAATAAGCCAAAACGACTTTGGCTTATCCAGTCTGAAGACTGCACTTATACTAATCAATTTTTATATGATGATACTACGCCCAGAAGGGTTTTTTCTTCATGAAGAAGAGACCAGCTGGGTTTTTTATTGTCAAATTCAATTGGAGTGATGTCATGACTTTCACCTTTAAATTAGTAGTTAATGCCATATTAGTAGCTTTAGGCATCGGTATTCCGATAATATTTCACATGTTTGGTATTATGGGAAAGGTCTTTTTGCCGATGCATATTCCAGTCCTCATTGCCGGACTTTTGCTAGGAAGTAGGGCCGGATCTATCACTGGATTTCTCACCCCGCTATTAAGTTCGTTGCTAACCGGCATGCCTCCGTTTATGCCAACTTTACCGGCTATGACGGTAGAATTATTGGTGTATGGATTTGTGAGTGGTTATTTACGCCACAAGTTTAAACTTTCACTGGTAATAGCATTGCTGGGAGCAATGGTAATCGGCCGGGCAGGTTCTTTAATTATGTTATATATAATGGCCCTGCTGTTTCAAATAAAAATTGATCCAATCACCTATTTCTCGGCTGGGATCATAACCGGCTTACCAGGAGTCTGTATCCAACTAATTCTTATCCCGCTGCTGGTTTCAAAACTACAGACAATGATTAAAAGGAATGATGAAAAATGAATAATAAAAAATTGATAATTAATATATTGCTAACCCTTTCTTTATCAACGCTACCCAGTTTTGCTTCACCCATACCCAGTTACGATATGGAAGAAATTATCGTCACAGCCAACGCCGATCGCCAATCATTTGCACAAGAAACAATAAATACCAAGATAGTAAGTCCGGGTAAAGCAACAACCATTCCGGAATTACTGCAACAGACCGTGGGCATTGATATCCAACGCCGCACCCTAACCGGTGATAACCAAGACGGAACCGTAAAACTAAGAGGGTTTGACGCCCGCCGTTTTACGCTGCTGATAGACGGCCGCCCAGTTGCTATGTCAGGAGTAATGAACGGCAACCGATTTGATTGGAATACAATCCCGCTGGACATGGTCGATAAAATCCAAATCATCAAAGGGGCTAAAGCAGCCGCCTATGGCAATACCCTAGGGGGAGTAGTAAATATCATTACCAAACAGCCCACCGCCGACAGCGGTAACTTGCGCCTGTTAGCCGGCGAATATGGCCAGTATCAGTATTTATTTAATTACGCTGGAACTACAGGACAGCTCGGCTGGTCAATTTTCGCCAATAAGTATGGTGCCGACGCCTTTTTACGTAACAATGATTATGATTCCGACCAATATGGATTTCGAATAAATTATGATGCCACGGCCAAAGACTCTCTGCAGGTAGCCTGGAATCACATCTATGCCAAACGAGGAATGATTATCCGAAATGATGAAGGAGTCTCCACCGATGAAAAATACAAATACGATTATGATCCTCGCTATCCGACCATCAATACTACTGATGGTGAAAAATTTGTAGGCAATGTTATTCCTAACCCAGGTGCTTTCTGGGAAAAAGACAATACCAATTACGACTTCACCTGGAAACACAAAACAACCACTGGATTTGCCGCCTTAACCTATTGGAACAACGAGGAAAAACGCCGCGAAGTCAATTATTCGTTGTTAGGAGTACTCAACCTGGATCGAACAATAATTGCCGATAATTCCACCGGCTGGCAATTAACCGGCGAAGAAACGCGTGATAAGCATCTCTATCGCTATGGCGCTGATTATAAGCGCTATCGCTACGGCTACGGCTGGTACGATGTAGGAACCGGGATGGATCTATATCCGTCGCAAAAAGTCAATCTGTTCGGTCTGTATCTTGACGACACTTGGCAGCTAACCGACCGCTGGACCGGTAATATTGGTCTGCGTTATGATAAGATGGCCGGCCGGCCTGATGCCAATCCGGATATTCGCAGTTCTGACTATGACGGCTTAGCTCCCAAACTGAACTTTACCTTCCGCAACAACGACCAAACCAAAACCTTTGTAGCTGTCAACCGCTTATGGCGGGCCCCTTCGATGCCTGAATTCTATTGGTGGTCCACCAACTACTCATCGGCTAATCCTAACGTTGTCGGCGCCGGGCTTGATTTAAAGCCAGAAAAAGGCTGGAATTATGAAATTGGCATCGAAAAACAAATATCACCCCAATATTCTTCCAAGCTAACTACATATTATCAAGATATCAAAGATTACATTAACTTCACTCACCAATATCCTTATTCATGCTATAATATTAGCCAAGCTATTATCTGGGGCTTTGAATGGGAAAATACATATAAACTAAGTAACTCTAGCAAACTGATACTTAATTATACTAACCAGCATACTCGCAAGAAAGGCGTGAATGCCATCGATCACCTCGGACTAGCCGATGAGCTTGATTACCGGCCGGAACATAAGGCAACCTTAAGTTATTATTACGACCAAAAACCTTGGCAAATACGTTACAACATCAATTTCGTCGGCCGGCAAAAAGCCAATTATCCCTATGGTTCAAACAGCACGGTGGAAATAGGCAGCTACACAGTTCATGACCTGTCCGTTATTCGAAATTACAACGATAGTTCAATATCTCTGACGATCCATAACCTATTTGACAAAAAATATGTTGAACAATACAACTACCCAATGTTAGGAAGAATTTTCAGTATTTCTTATAACCACAAACTCTAATAACTGCGAGGGAAACAGATGAAACAAGAAGTTGAATATTTTAATACCTTAGCCGAACGCTGGGATACAATAAGGTCTTCGGATTATAATAAAATCGAATATTTAATCAGTATGTCTGGTTTGGCTGATGGTGATAATGTTTTAGATACCGGCTGTGGCACCGGAATATTGCTGCCGTTTATTAAAGATAGAATTGGTGACAATGGCCATATTACGGCAGTCGACTTTTCGCAAAATATGATCAATCGGGCTGCTCAGAACAATAATACACTTAGCGGCATATCTTATGTTGTCGGTGATATCATGGATTTCCAATCTGAACCTATTTTTAACAAAATTACTTGTTTGAATTTTTTCCCACATATTGCCGACAAACCCCTGTTTCTCCAACGGATGAAAAAGTTGCTCAATCCCCAGGGCAGTCTGATAATTATGCATGATATATCACGTGCTCAAGTTAATGCCATTCACCGCGACAGTGCAGTTGTAACGAATGATCGTCTGCCTCCTGCCGTCGATTTGGCTGTGATGATGACAACAGTCGGCTATGAAGTTGAACGCTGTATGGATACTGATTCTTTCTATTATGTTCAAGGTACTATTTCCATTTAGCCGCGCTTATTAAGAATACTTACTTAACGCAAATAATTACGATCTCCGACTTAAACCATTCTGTCGGGGATCATTTTTATTTATTCTTTACAATCAATGACAGTCTTTACTGCCAATAACAACGCTCCAATAATGTACAATAGCAAAATGCTTACGGAATAAATCGAAACATAACCGGTTGAAGCAATGCTGCGCAATAACAAACTGGTATGAGTCAACGGCAACAGCTCAATGAACCAGCGCAGCGCCGTGGGTAATTCCTCCGCAGCAAAAAAAGTTCCGCACAAAAATGACATTGGTAACAGGATATATGTATTGCAGTTGTTCATATCCTCATGTGAATTCATTTTTAGTGCCGCCACAACCGCTATGGCCGCAAAGATAATACAATTCATTATAATCACCAGAACAAACCAGAAATTTACGACAATGTTAGCCTTAAAAATCAACGCCACGCCAATCATTACTATTGAGGACAGCAAACCTTTCACTAGTCCCGCCAGTACTTTTCCTAAAACAAAAGCAACCGGTGAAATAGGCGCAATTAAATACTCATCAAAAGTTTTATAGAACAGCCTGCTTATATTCAGCGGGGAGCCGACGGCATTAAAACTAATATTCATCGAGTTTAACGCAATAATTCCCGGTACAATAAAATCCAAATAATTGCCATCGCCACCGGCAAACATCCGGCCCCGTCCCCAGCCAAAAGCGACAAGATACAATATCGGTGTAATCATTCGGGATAAAATAAAGCGAAACATCCGCCGTCGCAATACTAACCAATCGCGCCAAAAAATAGTGCAAATATCATAAATCATGGCATTCCCACCTTTCGGCCGGTAAGTTCGACAAAAACATCTTCTAGATTAACTCGCCGGATTACAGCCGCATTCGGTAGTGAAGTGGAAAAATTGGCAGCTTGCACACGCTCAGAAAAATATTGCTGTTTAGTAACAAAATCGTCAGCCGTCCATTCTACTACGAACTTTCCCATTGTTGCACACAAAGCATTCGGTGAATCGCAGGCAATCAAAATTCCCTTATCCATAAAAGCAACTCGCTGGCACAAGTTTTCGGCTTCTTCAATATAATGTGTTGTCAAAATTACCGTTAGTCCATTATTATTCATCAATCGAATTAAATCCCATAATTTTCGCCTTACTTGAGGATCAAGTCCTACTGTCGGCTCATCCAAGTATAAAATTTCCGGTTCATGTAATAAAGCTCTGGCAATCATTAACCGACGTTTCATCCCGCCGGAAAAACTGGCAACCTTATCACTAGCGCGCTCTTGCAAATCGACGAAAGACAACATTTCCCGGATTTTCTTTCTACGAACATTTTGCGGAACATGATGCAACCGACCATGCAATTCAATGTTTTCCCACGCTGTTAAATCAACATCAAGATTATAACTTTGCGGTACCACGCCAATGATCGATTTTATCTTTTCCTCCGCCGCTGATAAGTTCCACCCATTAATCATCACATTACCGGAAGTAGGTTTTGTCAACATAGATAAAATCCGTATAAGGGTAGTCTTGCCGGCACCATTCGGTCCCAATAATCCAAAAGCCTCACCCCGGCGTATATGCAATGATAGATCATCAATAGCTGTATGGTTGTCAAATTTTTTGGCTAAGTTTTCGATTTGTATCATATTACTCCCCCTTGCGCTTGGCCAGAATTATCAACTGATAGCGCCCAATTATCTGGCCATTATCAAGTTTTAGCGGCGTTTCAATACAAGCGGCTTGACTGCCGTCTTTACTTATATCTACAGCCATACATGGACCGGTTGTCGAAATATGATCAATAAGTTTTGCGTCAGGCAACGATATTATTGTTAACCCGTGTACAGCCGCATTTTTAGATTTTGTATTGCGGCCAACGCCAATCGCTATCAGTTTGTCATTATAAGCAAGTTCTTCCACACTGCCGCCGGCCTGCCATTTTCCGGCAAAACGTCCTTGCACATCAAATATAAAAACACTATTGCTGCTAGGATGTTCAACAGGCGTCGGCAGTTGCCAATTCGCATTATTGTAAGTATTAATTGTTGCAAATATTGCATTATTACCTATAACATAACCGTCGCGCCCTACTGCATTTACATAAACGCCATTAATTTCTTTGGGCAAACAGAGCGCATATTCCCATTCTTTTTTCCCCTCAGTACTATACAAAAAAGCCCGCCCATCACTAGTCATAGCTGCCAAATACTTGCCATCAGCCGATAAATTCGGGCTTCCCCGCATAATGGTACGGTTATATGGCGAAACAGGGTCAATTTTTTCTGTCCAAGCTAATAAACCGTTTTTGCCGTCTAGCCGGTATAAATTATTATCATATTCGTGCTGCTTGCGGGTTTCGAAATTAGCTGTACCAAACACCAGATGCCGGCCTTGCATATCTACACTCAACCAGTTCACCCACGCGTCCATTACTCCCTGCCGGGGGAAAACCCAACGCTCTGATCCCTGCACACTTAAAGATATAATTTTACTATTATACAGAGATAATCCGTCTGATTCCCGGTAACGCCGCTGACTAACGGCATAAACAAAACCTTGCGCATCACACACAATACGCATTATCCCGGGATAGCTTTTCTTCTTGATATCTACACCAATATCCACAGCACTGGACCGGCGCCATTGTTCTTTTCCATCTTCAACGCCGAAACAATAAATATTTCCATCAGGACTTACCTCACCGACATACAACCACTTATTATCCGGGGAAAACTCCATAGCCGAGAGACGTCCTACCCCCGCATTCTTGCGCCACAATACCCGGCCTTGAGTATCCAGCATATATAAGTCGCCGGTTTCGGTGCCAGCTGCCAAATGCTTGCTATTAGGAGAAAACTTGACATACCCGCGCGTAAAACCCATTTTCTGATAATCTCTTACTTCTACTTTGCCCAAATCCAAAGTTATAACCGGCTGATATAAGCCGGTATTTTGCTGCGCCAAACCATCACTAATGGCTGCCACAGAACCGCCATCAGGTAACAAACTATGCTTGCCCAAAAAATAAAGCGTAATAAGAAAAAATCCAATAAGAATAATATTTTGCAGATTTTTTTTCATCATAACCTCACAACCATACTCGAATCATATCATAACCACCGCGAAACCAAGTAAAATAGACTAGACCATTAAAGCTCAGCCAGTCAATAATTTTAACAGCAACAACTGCCAGTAGCACTGTCAGTGAGCAGGCAACAAAGATTTTTTCCCGCAGTGGCCATTCTTCCATATATATGCTGGACTGTTTACGGCCAAAACCGCGTGACTCTACCGAAAGAGCCAAGGTAATTGCCCGGCGGATGGATCGGGCCAGTACGGGCAGAAGTGTTTGTCTACCAACTTCAATAACCCGTAAAATGCTGATTGATTTTAATGGATCATATCCCCGCAGACGCTGCGCAGTCATCACTGCATCCGCTTCATAAAATATGTCAGGTAAAAACCGCAAGCTGGTCACATTAATAAAGGCTAATTCATACGGCATCTTCCAATATAAAAAACTCCGCAGAATATCACGCGTATTTGTTGTCCAACAAACAAGCAAGCCAACACTTAACATCATACTGGAACGCAAAGCCTGCCTGGCGCCATAAGCCAGGCCTTCCAGATAAATATATATTCCCCCCGTGATCCGGCCTAGCAACGGAAAGTCCGGCGGCATTATCGTAAACAACGGTGTTTTGGGCACAGCATTATAGAAAATACTTTGACTCAACATTGTACCCCAAATGTTAAAAATAATAAGCAGAATTAGCAGCCGCCAGCGGTTAATTTCGTGTACGGCCAATAGATGGCCCAATAATGTAGCCACAAAAAGTAAATACAAAGTAATGGTACTGTCGATCAATATTGCGCCGGCCGAAAGAAAAGCCAACAACACCAGTTTCGTCCGGCTATCTATCCGGTGCATAACAGTATTTTTGGTTGTTGCTTCCCACATTGCTCTGCCGTACATAATTCACCACCTCTTCCACTTTTAACAACGGTCCTAAACCCAATTCACCGGCCATTTCAATAACCGGCGGAACTTTTAACGAAGCTTGCTGCAAAATATCATGCCGGCAAAACACCTTTGCCGGATGTGAATCCATAATAATCTCGCCGCGTTTCATTACCACAATGCGTTCAGCCAAACGCGCGGCTAATTCTCCGTCATGAGTACTAAATATTACTGTTCCGCCTGCTTGGGCAAAATGCCGAATACGGACTTCAATATCGCGAATATGGCTAATGTCTTGACCTGTTGTTGGCTCATCAAGCAGCAGAACCGCTGGACAACAGGCCAAAACACTGGCAATCGCGACCCGAAGTCTCTGTCCGCGGCTTAAAGCCAACGGAAAATCCTCAATATACTGAATTAAATCGAAATCAGTCAGCAAACCGGCCAAACTATCGGAAGCATCCGCTGTTCTATCCACTTTTTGGACATTATACCGGCAGCCAAATGATATTTCTTCCGCCACTGTCGTATTGAACAGCATTAAATCCGAGTTCTGCAAAACCATACCCGTTAATCCGGTCTTTATACTAGCAGCTAAGCCATGCACCAAAACATTTCCCTGCCAAGGTTTAACCAATCCGGCAATATGCTGTAGAAGGGTCGATTTACCAGCACCGTTTGTACCCATAAGAGCGATAACTTCACCCGGAAATGCCGTAAAATCTACTCCCTGCAATACGGGAACATCCCTTTCCGAATAGCCGAAAACCAGATCATTAACCTGTATGCTTGGCTGGTTTTTAGAGCTTCCAATATTAGATTTTGAATCATAAATAAAACCCGAATTAACCGGATTGATTTTATAATTCTGCCGGATAACATCTACTGCTTCTTTGGCAGAGTACCCAACTGTAACAATACCAAGTGCATGGCATATTTCTAAGGGCTGCGGCAAGCGCAAGCCATGCCGGACAAAAATATCCGGCTCGCTAAGAGCCGCACCGGCCGGGCCATCCCATACTATTACACCTTCATCCATTATTGTTATTCGACTGCATACCGGCAGCACCTCATGCAAGCGATGTTCAACAACGATAATCGTGATTCCTTGCCGGTTTAGTTCAGTAAGTACCTGCAGCAAACTTTCTGCGCCAACCGGATCTAGTTGGCTGATGGGTTCATCCAGTGCCAAAACTTCCGGTTTGGCGGCCAATACTGCAGCCACAGCCAACCGCTGCTTTTGCCCGCCAGATAAAGCATGAATACTTGCTGTTCTTTTATCAGCTAACCCAACTTTGTCCAGTGCCTCACTAACTGCTTGACGTATTTCGGTCTCAGGCAACCCCATATTTTCCAGCACAAAGGCGGTCTCATCCTCGACAGTTGCCGAGAATATCTGATCTTCTGGATTTTGAAACACCAAGCCTACCAAGCGGCTTACATCAGCAATATTGATCTGATGCGTAGCCACGCCGTCAACATAAACGGTACCCTGCATAGTACCGCCGCTTTCTTGGGGAATTAGCCCGTTTAAAGTTTTTAATAAGGTGCTTTTGCCGCAGCCTGTAGTGCCGGTAAGCAGGATAAAGTCACCTTGTTGTATTGTATAATTAATATCTTTCAGGGTTGGGATTTGTCGGCCGGCATAGGTAAAGGTCATATTTTTAATAGTTACAATAGTCTTCATCCTACTCTCCCCCCACCTCCTGCATTTGCTTGCCCAGTAATATACCGCTGACTGCGCCGATAGCCGGATATATAAACCCATTAATCATTACACATAACAAAATATACCACTCCGCGTAATATAATCTATATAAAAATGATAAAGCATTCAAATTAACGTAAGTTGCGGCACTATCAGCAATACCGCAAGCTAAAGCCGCTATTACCAAGACTTTTTGTACGCTGGATTGGTTTTGCAAATCGGCTAGCGGACTTGTGCGCCGTGTCAAACCTGATATAAACAATGTTGCTTCCAAAAACACTGCTTGTGATCCATAAATCAGCATACCAACCGGAGAAATATGGCCAAATGCCAGCATGCTTAGCAGCATGCGAATAATAGTCATTAGCGCCGCTGTTCCCGGTCGCGGAATTAAAACTAGAAGTGAAATAATTAACATATACAAAATAATGCCATTAAACATTCCCGTAACTAAAAAGCCAAACGGGCCAAGTATAATATGAAAAAAGTCTTGTAAAAAAGTATGTGGCACGTTGACCACCGCAAAACCGGCTGTACCAAAAAGCGAAATAGTAACAAGCCAGCGGGTTTTAAACCCTTGTATAGCCGTCCGCCATTGCAATAAGCCCCAGCCTGCCGCTATGGCTACAATTATCAATGTTAAAATCGTCATAAATGCTGCTTTAGTATTTCTAGCGATAACTTGAATAGTATTTTCAAGCGTAAAGGTTCGGCCTTTCATTTCTTGCGCCGTAACCTGCAAAGTATATTCTCCGGTTTTCAATATTTGCTCATCAGCATAAATAGGCATGATTACCTGTTGAACCGGTTCCCCCTGCAAAGCAAATAGCCCCTGCGATCCATCCGTTCCAGCCATTCCTTCCTCAAAGCTTTCAGTATCAGACGTTGCCGCAATAAGCCCGGGAATCTGTTGACGGGTTTTCTTGTCCAGCAGTTGGGCCTTAATTGATACAAGCGCTTGCTGCATCTCAGGATTAGCAAACTCAATACCGAGATAAGCAATCGGGTGCGACTGTTTCTCCTGCAATACTGCAGTTCCTTTACCACTGAGAAACATTTTTAAATCCAGCCAATAATCATCTTCGACAATTAAGGTGTTGGAACTCATGCGCAGATCAGCACTGCCATCCTGCTTAAGCGGTAGAATAATTTTTTTCAAGGCAAGTCCGTTATTGTCTGCTCTTTTTAATTTATTATGCGAAACAGTAAGGCTGCTGACAACTTGCTGTTTATTTCCTTGTTCATCGACAGCCTCAACAATTAGGGGATAAACGCCAGGCACCATATTATCTTGGCAGTTCACCGGCAGCAGTTCAAACCAATGCCCATATCCCCCGCATATTCTGATCAAAACTTGCGCATATGTTCCGGAAGGATGGGCGGATACCCATCCTTCCGGCAAAGACGCTACGCTTAATCCCGGCGGCAATTTTACCGCAATGGTAAGCCGCTGTTCTTCACTGCTGTAATTTTCGGCTACAATCCGGATTTGAGTTGTTCCGCCGGGCATCACATGTGCCTGTTTATCCGTCAGACTGTACGGAACATTGCATATTAGGTGCACCGGTTGCTGCGCAGCGGCGGCCTGAAGCGTACAAATACAGAATAAAAACACCAAAATACATAAAATGTCTTTGCAATATTGCTTTTTAAAAGTGCGCCGCATAATTAACAAGATATGCACCTCAACCCGTCCAAAATTTACACCACTCTAAAAATTAACTTTATACTTAAGCATATAGGATCGCGGCAAACTATAATATAATGATGATCCATGCGATACGATATCTTTACGGTTTAATAAATTTTCCACCCTCAGTTCCAACGATTTATCCTGGTCAAGCTGATAACCAACCGTCATATTAACCGGCAAAGCAGGTTTGCGGTTATCCATTCGGTTGGCCATATACGAAGCCCGCAAGCTGGCCTTCCACTTATCCAGATGGTAATTTACGCCACCGGTCAATTGCAAACGGGGGAATATCTGCGACCATTCCGGAGTTGTGCTGGGATCCTCAACATATTCTTCAGGATTGCCGTAACTTACTCCTAAGGTGTAATCCCATATTTTATTCAGCTTTCGGTCATAACTAACTTCTACCCCGGTATTGCGGAACTTCGTATTGTAAGGAACATAGGTATTGCTTCCCGCCGGATATTCTTTCCAATGAATATAGTTGGTAAAATCCATATGAAATACGGCAAACTTTAAGGCATAATCCTTTTTAGCCAGTTTCCAGCCGATTTCATAGTTATAACCATATTCCGGATCTAAGTTGGGGTTAGAGGTTTTTCGCCAAGTTGAGCCGTACATATCGGAAAGATTCGGCATGCGGAACGCGCGGCTGACATTGACATACCATGATTTGTCCTCGGACAACCTGGTAACGAGTTGGAGCTGCGGACAAAATTCGTTATAGTCGTTAGCTTCTTGCTGCGAAATAAACTCTTGGCGGGCACCGATAATTAAATCTTGATTTTTAGCGGTCGGATGTTTTACTTGCATAAACACGGAATACGAATCACGTTCTTTTTGCGGAACATAAGCCGAAGTACCATGATAATCGTCGGCTTTAAAAGTCTCGCGCATCCAGGTCCAGCCGCCGATATATTCGCCAAACGGAGTCCGCCAGGTAGTTTGGCTGTCGGCCCCCAGAGAGGTAAATTTCGTATCAGTATCGGCCGTTACACTATTGCTGGCATTATGTTTTTTATAATCGCGATCTAAGATGTTCTTATAGATATTACTTTGCCAAATACCGTGCTTAACTTTTAAACTAATTAGATCTTTTGTTTCTTTTTGATCAATTCGTTCATACAGAGTATTAGAACTAGAATTCATCCGATCATAGCGAAAATCATCAACATCCCGTTGGTGGGTTAGGGAAATATTTTTATCAAAAACATAGGTCCAGCGCAGCAAATCCCGTTCATCGCCGCGATAAGCCGAATGCTTGCCGGAATAAGGAGCGCTTATTGCCCCCACATCACCTTGTTCACTATGCCTGGCCGAAACAGCTAATTTACCAATTTGTAGCGAAAGATCCTCGGCATGCCGGTCATATTTACCAGCTTCTATTGAAAAGCTGTTTTTTACCGTATCCTTAGTAATTATATTGATTACCCCGCCCAATGCCGAAGAACCGTATAATACAGATGAAGCGCCTTTAACCACTTCTACCTTTTCGATATTTTCGAAAGGTATACGCTCAAGTGCGTAATAGCCCGACATGTTAGTTGGTACGCCATTGACCAGAATTAATGTACCACGATCCATGCCGCGGATCGTAGCATGCGATGCCATGGAACTGTATAAATGTCCGGCCGCGCCATAACCGTCGTAGGTAACACCTTCGATAAACTGCAAAGCATCCAATAAGTTATTTGTACCTGTTTTTTCTAATTGTTCCTTTTTAATTACATGTACATATGCAGGCGTGTTCAAATCCTTGGTCTGACTGCGCAAGGCCGTAATTACTACCGGATCAAAAGAATACTCCGGTTGCGCCTCAGCTCCGGCTGAAACTGGACCGACCAAGCAAACCACTGCTGCCGCCGCCGCAATAATTTTTTTTCTGTTTTTTTTCAAAATAAATTCTCCTTTCAGTTGTATAAACCTAAACATACTCTAACACTAACTACTGGCGGCAAAAGAAATCCCGGCTATGCCGGGACGAGTTGCAAACATCAACTTAATCCCCTCCTCATACCTCGTGAGTCGTCACGGTGATTTTAAGACAGGCAGTTCTCCTGGCTCTGGTTCCTCGCTTCCCCAAACCTTCCCGGGATTTTTCATCCTAGTGGCTTATCTTGAGGTTGCTCCCCATTACAGTGGCGGGACCGCGCCGGTCTTGCACCGGTCTTCCCTATTAAGCCCCGTAGGGCACCTGTCCATAATATTGGATTTTCTATGCCAATGCAGTTATAACGTGATAAGTTATTACCGCATAATAGCCTTACTAGCGACCTGATTCGGACATAATTCGGTACACAGTTTTCATATCCAGATTGCTCCGAACAATATCTGCCAAACGGTTATAACTGTGTTCCTTATACTGAGTATTGGAAGTACGATCCGCAAGTGGTTCCAAGCCTTTACGGGTCCGCAAAGTATCCAACAAAGCAATCCGATAGCTGTCATTATCAAATATTCCATGGATATAGCAGCCCATCACCATACCGTCCTGCCTTACAGCACCGTCGGCAAACTGAACAGCCTGACCAGAACGCTCGCTAATAGTAAACGCAGTAATAACAGGTTCACAGAAAGTCGTCCGGCCCATGTGGATTTCATAACCGGACAAATTTTCTGCCGACAAGTTCATCCCCAAAAAACTATGCCGGTGACAATATGAACTCACTTGATGAGTAATTTTATCTGATGCAAACGTGGTAATACAAGGCAACAGGCCAAGTCCAGCCACCTTATCAAAACTTGATTCCGTATGTTCAGGATCATGTATCTCCTGTCCCAGCATTTGATAACCGCCACAAATACCAATTACCGGAATCCCATTTTTATTTAAACGCAGTATTTCTTCAGCTATACCTTGCTGTTTAAGATATTGCAAATCTTCTATCGTGTTTTTACTACCGGGAATAATAATTAAGTCCGGCTTACCAATACTTTCACCTTGGCCGATATAGCGTAAATTAACGTCGCTTTCACGCGCCAATGCATCAAAATCGGTAAAATTAGAGATTTTCGGCAATCTGATAACCGCAATATCTAAATCGGCAGTACTATTTATGTTTTGTTTTTCCTCTAGCGCAACAGAATCCTCATCATCAATGCCCAATTTCTCGATATGTGGTATTACACCCAGAACCGGCTTGCCTATTTTAGCAGCTAAAAAAGTAAGTGCCGGTTCAAGCAACTTAATATCCCCGCGAAATTTATTAATAATAATTCCTTTAACTAAATCACGTTCTTCCGGTTCCAGCAGTTCAAGTGTTCCGACGACCGAAGCCAAGGCACCGCCGCGGTCGATATCGGCAACTAACAATACCGGGGCCGGCGCAAGTTTAGCAATCCGCATATTCACAATATCGTTAGCCTTCAAATTTACTTCCGCCGGACTCCCGGCTCCTTCAATTACAATTACATCGAAATCACGGTGCAAAGTATCCAGGCAGCCTTTAATAGTATCTAAAGCGGTGGTAGCATAGCCGGTATGATATTGGGCTGCAGTCATATTGCCTAAAGGTTTCCCCATAACTATAACTTGTGAGCAAGAATTACCGGTAGGCTTTAATAATACCGGATTCATCTCCACTATGGGGGCTAAACCGCAAGCTTCGGCTTGCGCTACCTGAGCTCGGCCCATTTCACCGCCATCTTTAGTAACATAGGAATTCAAGGCCATATTCTGTGCTTTAAACGGCACTACCCGGTAACAATCCTGCAAAAATATCCGGCATAATGCCGTCGTTAAAATGCTTTTCCCTACATTAGAGCTTGTTCCTTGCAGCATTATTGTCTTAGCCATTTTATTCCTCCATCTGTTTCCTGCTTGCTTTGAGTCGGCGGCAACAATCAACTAACCGACCGGCAGCTTCAATATTGCCTGCAAAATGTATATGCAAGTAAGATGCTAAAATATTTTCCCAAGCATATCCTCCATTATAGGCTGCGCCGGTTCTTACTTTAGTGAAAGTAAATGCCCAAGGAAACTTCTCCGGCTCATCCGGCCGCATCCGTGAAAAATGAAATTCATGCCCACGCAGCTTATCATCCTGGCTGCACAAAAGATTGGCTGTGTAGGCCTGGACTTCAACATAACCAACTGTCTCCAGTCTTGACTGCATCTCACATACGGCCGGCACAACGCCAACCATCGGGAAACTTTCACCATCAAAACCGCGAATCTCGCGGGTCAGATACATCAAACCGCCACATTCAGCATATATCGGCAGACCATCCTCCGCCGCTTTGCGGATAGCTGAACGCATCGCTTGATTAGCCGAAAGCTTTGCTCTGAACATCTCCGGGAAACCGCCGCCGAAAATAATTCCGTCAACTAGTGGAATATCTGTATCATTAAGCGGACTAAATGGTACCAGCTCCGCCCCTAAATTCTCCAAGATACTCATGCTTTCACCATAGTAAAATGAAAATGCTTCATCACTAGCTACGCCAATACGCACATCTTTTGTTCCCGAATCCAGACTCACCGGCGATAGGGCCAATGGTGGCGCCGAACGGGCAATTGCGGCAATAGCCGGTAGACTTACCTGTTTAGCTACGCTGTCAGCCATCCGGCTAACTAAATTGCGGGCATTGTGTTCCGCAACCGGTGTCAAACCCAAGTGCCGTTCCGGAGCAATCAGCGCCTCTTCCCGGCGAATCCTGCCCAGAATTGGGATATTAATGCGATTAAGCGCCTCTGCAATCATGGCCTCATGTCCAGCTGAACCCAGCCTATTTAGAATTACACCGGCAATTTTCACATCCGGGTCGTATAGCTTGTACCCTAAAGCGATAGCCGCCGCACTTTCCCCCACCGACCGCGTATCAATAACTAGCACCACCGGAGCCCTCAATTTTTTGGCAATAGCAGCCGTACTGCTGATGCCTTCGCGGCCTCCGTCGAATAAGCCCATTACTCCTTCAATTACCGCCATATCGGCTTGCCGCGCTGATTTAATAAATACTTCCACCATTTTATTAGGCGGCATCAGCCAAGTATCTAAATTATGGGAAGGTTTGCCGCTGGCCAGCCGGTGATAGCCGGGATCAATATAATCCGGCCCAATTTTATAGGACTGAACGGTATAGCCTTGTCTTTGTAAAGCCCCTAACAGACCGGTAACAATCGTCGTCTTGCCTACGCCGCTATGAGTTCCGGCAATAACCAATCGTGGAATATGTATATGCTCTTCTAACTGGTTGTTCATTCATTCCACCCCTCTCCGGGATTAAAGCAAGCCAAATTTAAATTAATCTTACTGCGGCTCCAGCATATATACCAACGCATTGATAGTTGCTGCCGCAATCGGACTACCACCCTTATTCCCCAGTACAGTAATATACGGTACCGGCGATTCAGCTGCTAAAGCATCCTTGGATTCTTTCGCACCAACAAATCCAACTGGTACGCCTACGATCAGTTTGGGACGAATATCCGTCTGCTCCATAATATGTAAGATTTCAAATAATGCTGTCGGAGCATTGCCGATGGCCAGAATGGCTCCATCTAAGCGGCTACCAAATTCCCGTATAGCCATCATGGAGCGGGTTACGCCCTCGGCTTTAGCTTTGCGGGCAATTTTCTCGTCAGCTATCATACAATGTACCTTACCGCCAAATTCAGCCAGACGTTTTTTATTAATACCGGTGCGTACCATCTCCACATCGCAGAAAATATCACAGCCCGTCCGGATAGCAGAATGAGCCGCTTGTATTGCCTCCTGATGAATGGAAATGACATTCGCATAATCCGGGTCACCGGCCGCATGAATAACGCGCGAATAAACTTTGATTTCTTCCGGGGTTAAATATTTTCCCTCAAGATAAGGCGCGATAATGCGCATACTGTTTCTTTCAATCTCGACTGGGTCTGTAATAAACTTCATAGTTACCCTCCTGCAAACTTACAATATCTATTTTGAACTTTTACACTATCTGATAGTTCGGTTCTTAAGCACAGCCAGCACATCTTCAAGCTTATTTACTATCTGTGGATATTCTACCGACGGCCGGTCAATGATTATTACAACGAGGCCGAGATCCATAGCTGCCTGCAATTTAGCATCAACACCGCCGGTTATTCCGCTGTTTTTGGTAATAACAACATCGGCTTGAACTTCTTTAAACATTGCGGCATTTAAGTTAAGACTAAACGGTCCTTGCATGGCAATAATATCAGCCGGGCAAAACCCTAGTCCCTGGCATTCCGCTAATACCTTGGCATCCGGCAATACCCTGACAATAATACGGTGTTCACACAATAACGGTTCTTGTTTGAAAGTCTTTAATGTCCGGCTGCCTGTCGTCAAAAAAATGACTTGTCCCAGTTTAGCTGCCATTCGAGCCGCTTCCGCAGCACTGGCAACAACATATAATTTATCATAGTCCGGCAACGGTACTGCTTGACGTTCAAACCGAAGGTACTCTACACCGGTTGTATGACAAGCTGCGATTGCGTTACGAGATACCTCTACCGCATAGGGATGTGAAGCATCTATTATTAAGTCGATATCACGCTTACGAATAAGCGCTGCCATACCGAATGTATCAAGCGCGCCAGTCCAAACATTAGCCGGCGATATTCCTGTCAACTCCCGGCCATAGTCGCTAACCACAGAGACCATAACCGTTTCACCGGCAGCGGCAATAGTCTGGGCTAGTTCCCGGCCGTCTTTGGTTCCGGCAATTACTAAGATCATAAATGATAGCCTCGCGGCGTTATCATGTGGCCGTCCCGCACAAAGGTCTGGCTGTTGCCAATAAGAACTATACTAAACATATCAATATATTCAGCAGTGAAATTGGCCAAGGTTGACAATGTTACCGTTTGACCATCACGTGCTGCCTGCCGGACAATACCCACCGGTGTATCGCCTGAGCGATGTTGTAAAGCAATTCTTTGAACTTCAACAATATGTTCAACCCGACGCGTACTTTTCGGATTATACAGCGCTATAACAAAATCAGCTGCGGCTGCCATTTCAGCCCGTTTCTTAATAACTTCCCAAGGAGTAAGTAAATCACTAAGACTGATTACAGCAAAATCATGCATTAAAGGAGCACCCAACAGAGCCGCTGCCGCCCCAACTGCACTAATTCCCGGAATCACCTCTATTTTCGGACGCGATTTTTCCGGTATTTGCATGGTAAGCTCCAGAATAAGACCGGCCATACCATAAATACCCGGATCACCGCTCGAAACCACGGCTACTTTTTTTCCTTTTAACGCCATATCAACCGCAGCTTGGCAGCGATCTACTTCCTGCATCATACCCGTCCCAATAATTTCCTGACGGTCAACCAATTCTGCAATCAATTCAAGATATGGTTTATAACCGGCGATTACGTCAGCAGACTGAATGGCCAAAGCCGCCCGTCTGCTTATATCGGCCATACTGCCGGGACCTATGCCCACAACCGATAATGAACCGGGGCAATAGCCACTGTTACTTTGTTGTATGTTGTTTTCTTTTTCCATAATACCTTGGACCGGCTTGCCAATAGCGCTGCTGCTTCGCATACATTTCCCACTCCTATCTCTTTCTCAACAAACGGAGATATCCCCAGTTCATTTGCCTCAATACATTTTCTCAATTCTGTCGGCGTATAAAACGCCAGCGGAACACCCAGTTCTTGGGCTACAGCCAATAAACCGGATTCATTATTCTTCACATCCACCGATGCCAATACCGTAATGTCTTTCATATCTTTGCCAATTGACCGGCAGGCATCTTCTATTGCTTCACGAATAACTTCTTGCGCCGTGCCGCGCCGGCAGCCTATACCAATAGATAATCCCGGTGGCCGCAGATAAATATATGGTTTAGCAAGGGAAAATTCTTGCGTAGAAATAATTACAGCCGCATCGTATGAGGAAGTATCTGCTATCTTTTCTACCGGCAGCAATGTTCCCTTACTAGCTAAGAAATTTTGGATTTGTTCAGCCTGCGGTACGGTCATATCCAAAAAATAAAATACCCGTTTACCGCCGGCCAAAGCTGCGTTCACTGCTTTTAAATTTTCAAAAGGATATATTGACATATTTAACTGGGCAGCCGCTTCATCTGGCGCCAAACGGCCGCTCACATCGGTTGCTGTAGTAATAACCGGCACGGCTCCGGTAACCAAAGCAATTTGCCGGGCTAAACGGTTAGCACCGCCAATATGTCCGGACAACAAACTGATAACATGTGTACCTTTATCGTCCATTACTAGTACTGCCGGATCTATACGCTTATCCTTAATATGCTTGGCAATAACCCTAACTGCGATTCCGGCAGCCATGATAAATAAAAAACCGTCAACCTGATGAAAAATACTATCAACAAGTTCGCACAAACTATTATACTCCGTGGCATTGCCAGTTTTATACCCTTGCTTGGCATACGTCGTAACCTGCAGTCCGGCCAGTTCCTGAGCCGTCCTTTTGGCCAATACCGCCCCGTCATAGGTTGCGCTAATAATGGCTATTTTCATTTTGCTTCCCGGAACATATGAGTAAAATCGCTGGCATACAGCCTTGATAAAGCATATTCGCTATCCAGGCAGCGTCCCACGACAATCATAGCAGTACGATCGACACTCTCACTGGCAATAATACCGGCGATAGTTTTTAGCGTGCCACGGAATATTTTTTGTTCCGGCCAAGTAGCTCTTTGCACAATAGCCACCGGTGTGTCCGGTGCGTATCCTCCGTCAATTAATTCTTGCACCACTTCGCTAATCATTTGCACGCTTAAAAATATACACATCGTGCTGTTATGAGCAGCTAACGAAGACAGCTTTTCTTTTTCCGGCACAGGAGTCCGGCCTTCAATACGGGTAAGAATAATGGTTTGCGACACATCCGGCAAAGTATATTCCTGTTTTAGTACCGCCGCAGTTGCTAAAAATGAACTGACACCAGGAATCACCTCGAACGCAATCCCTTTTTGCGCTAAAGCATCCATTTGTTCTTGAATAGCGCCATAAATACTGGGATCGCCGGTATGAAGCCTTACCACGGTTTTACCATCTGTTACGGCTTTTTCCATCACCGCCAGTACTTCATCCAATGTCATATGAGCGCTATTATATATTTCAGCTTCTGGTCTGGTTACCGCTAAAACCTCCGGGTTGACCAAAGATCCGGCGTAAATTATAACATCCGCTTCCCGCAACAACCGCTGACCTTTAACAGTAATTAATTCCGGATCACCCGGTCCTGCTCCTATAATATAAACCATTATATAAATCCTCCTTGTTTTACCCACAGCATCGACAAATAGTGCCGCTCAGCTTTTCTCATGCTGTCTAAATCAAAAGTAATAAACTGATCAGGATGCCCCAGCTTGCTTACATATACAGTGTTTTGCCGTAACCCTTTTTCGTCAAGAATATTTAAAATATCCCCATACTTGCCGGCAACCTTCATAAGGATAACATTCGGAAAGTTTTGTAATATATCTGGCAGCTTGGCCAGCTCGGATACTGCCGGAATGATAGCTAAATTTTCGCCGCCTTCGGCCAGTGCTGTTGCCAAATAAGAAGCTAAATACGAGTAAGCCGCGATTCCCGGCACATTTTCAATTTTCACTGCCGGAAATTGAATTTTGACTTGTTTCATAATGTAAGTGTATGTACTAAATAGCATGCAATCACCCAGCGTGATAAAGGCAACATCGCTGCCTGCTTGCAATTTGCCAACTATTATCTTGGCCGCTGTCTGCCACGCTTCCGCCAAGATTTTTTCGTCATGAGTCATGGGAGCAGCTACTGCCAAAATCTCGGCATCTTCCCGGATATACGGTCTGGCAATTCCCAGAGCCACGCTGTTTTTTTCCGCTCCTGACTTTATCAGACAAACAGTTGTTACCTTAGCCAGCAGGTTGACAGCCTTGACCGTTAACAGATCCGCCGAACCAGGACCTACACCTATACCATATAATGTACCTGTTGTCATTCTTTGTCTCCTTTTTGACACGCTATAATATATACTGGGTTTTGCGCCTGAAACATACTGCTTGATCCGGCAAAATGAATCCTATTGACTTGAACACCGCAAGCTTCCACCCGATAACCGGGCATACTCCTCGTTAACTGGAGAGCGTTGTGCAGCGTTTCAACAGTAACAGCATTAATTACTAATCTTCCGCCTGGCTTTAATAGTTTGTCACTGCAAGAAACTATGTCCGCGAGTCTGCCACCGCTGCCGCCAATCAGCACCACATCCGCAGTTGGTAGATTTTCCATCGCTTCAGGAGCTGCGCCTAAAATAGGGGTAATATTTTCAACAGAAAACTTTTCCGCATTGGCTTTTATTAGTTCAACCCCGGTAACTTCTCTTTCAATGGCCAGTACTTTACCCCGCGACGCCATTAAGGCAGCTTCAATCGATAGAGAGCCGGTACCCGCCCCAATATCGATGATAATATCGCCATCGGCAATAGCTGCTTTTACTAAAGTAAGAATACGCACTTCCTGCTTAGTCATCGGCCGATTACCACGAATAAATTCTTCGTCAGGAATTCCCGGAACACTTACCATTATCCAATCACCACCATTACACAATAGCTAAAACCGGCAATATCTGCTGTTTCGCCTAATGTTAGCAAACGAATCTTCTCATCCGGCCGCGCTAGATTCGCGCAGAGCCAGACCTTGGTTTCACCCGGCCAGCCCAGCGAAAGCAGCTGCCTGGCAATGTGCGGCGGATTGTTCTGGCTATCGGTTAGCGTTGCTAGTTTCTTGCCAGATTTATATGCTAAATCTTGGTCTGAAGCCATCCGGCCATGCATACTTGTAACCACAGCATCCTGCCAATATTCGCCGATAGCGGCAAAAGCCAGCTGAAATGAGCTAATGCCTGGTATTACTTTGATAAATTTCTGGGGAAACTGTTTTTTCAGCGCCGCCAGCAAGCTATAGAAGCCGGGATCACCGCTTACCATGACTACAACATCGCTAGTAAATAATTTGTCATCAATGTATTGAAACAAGTTCGGCAAGTCGCCACCAATGACTCGCTGTTCACTACCATCGTGAGCAAATGCTTGCAAGGACTGCTTACTACCCACAATAACCCTGGCCTTATCAATTACTTGCCGGGCAACCGGCAGTAAATACTCCGGACTCCCCGGACCAATCCCTACTACTATTAATTGATGTTCCATCCCATTATGCCTCCAATTTCCCCGGCTACCTCATCATAACCAAGCAATTCCCCTTGCATCGTAATGATAGCCGTCCCTACTGTCATACTGCCAAATACATAGCGGGTTGCCCGTTGACTGGCCTTGCCGGCCAGTTTCTTATATATTGAAGTCATACCATGCTGCTCGATAATAGCCATAGCTGCTTCAGTGGTTGTACCCGCCAAAATTTCCTCAACAACCTCCTGCTTAGCTCCTTGTACCGCCAAATTCGCAGCCAGTATTTCCATACGGGCATCAGCAATACGGCTATGGGTATAAAATATTCCACCGGCCACTTTTATGATTTTTCCTAAGTGTCCCAGTAATAAAACCCGCTTTATACCTAATTGTTCAGCCTGTTCCAACATAAACCCAATAAAATTACTAGTCTGCACAACTGTTTCACACGGTAAGCCAAATTTATGCACAGCTGAATCCCAACCGATTTTACCCGGTACAAACACAATTTCTTCCCAGCCTTGCGCCCGCACCATATTGATCTGTGGCACAAGAGAATTTTTAAATGCCTCCTCGGACATTGGCTCCACAATACCGGTAGTGCCAATTATAGAAATGCCGCCAATAATGCCAAGCAACGGATTCATTGTTTTAGTAGCTAATTTTTCACCTTTCGGCACTGATATAGTAACAGTGGCACCACCTATATCGCCCAGCACCTCACGTACCGCTCTCAATATCATCTGCCGGGGACCGGGATTGATAGCCGGCTGACCAACAGCTACTGACAAACCTGGTTTAGTAACTATTCCAACGCCGGTACCGCCTCGTAAATTAATCTCCGGAGAATTTATTAGAGCAACTTCAGCGATGATCTCCGCTCCATTAGTTATGTCAGGATCATCGCCGGCATTTTTTATTACGCAGGCCTGCGCACCGCCGTCAACAACCTTGACCCAAGCAATAGGTACCATCAGCTTTTTTTCTTGCGGAGTTAATACTTCCACTGAACTAATATCTTCCCCCTGTAGCACCAATAGCGCTGCTTTAGCCGCTGCTGCCGCGCATGTACCTGTTGTTATTCCAGTTCGCCAGCGTCTTTTCATTATATAGACCTCATCAGTGTAATTTGGACAATAAAAAATACCCTCACGCACGAGGGTATAAAATAACAGAAAAGCTAAGCTATTCTACCCACCTGCCTATCTCCCGTAGGTCATATCGGTGTGTGTCAGAACAGGTAGGTCTCCTGGCTTTGATTCATTGTTCCTCCAACCTTCCCAGAAAAATTCCAGTGGTAATTTTGGATTCACTCATCATTACAGTGGCGGGACCGCGCCGGCTTTAAACCGAACTTCCCTATTAAGCCCCTAAGGGCACCTCTTCCCTTCGATATTCGGTTGTACTAAAAATTATTCTACCTATTAACTATACAGATGTCAATAAAAACATTAGTACTATTTTCCATTAATTTTTAAGAATTCAGAACAGTGTTATTCCAACCTAAAAACTAAATTGCGGTAAAACTCCATTTTTGCTGTCCGGTTTTAACATCCAGCGCATAAATATACCCGTTCCAAGTTGTAAAATAAACGCTGTTCCCCACCACTTTAAGGTTAGAACGAATAGACCGTGGGCAATCAAAAGTCCATAAAGTAACTCCCGTTTTAACATCAGTCGCTTGAATGTGCTGGGAATTATTATAATATGTTACATAAATAATTATATCGTTGCTTATAACCGGTGCTTTGACGACTTTACCGGTATAACGAAACCGCCAGTTATCTAGTTTAGAATTCTGATCAATCGCATACATCCTATCGCGATACTCACCTACGACAAATATCATGTTCCCGGCCAATACGGGAGGATATTTTACTTTATCATTAATCACCGCTTTCCAATTAAGTCGGCCGGTCTTTCCGTCTAAAACAAGCAAACTGCCATCACTTCCGCCGGCATATATTTCTCCGTTAATTAAGGCTAATTCATACTTTAACCCAGTTTTAGCCGTTTTCCACTTTACCCGCCCGGTTATATCATCAACCGCATAAATTACCCCGTTCCAATCGGCAAAAAATAGGCAGTCATCCGAAAAAACATATTGGTTATATGTCCATGTGTCTAATTTCATCTTCCATAATTTTTCCCCGGTTTTAATATCTACGCCATGTAAATTATAATCACCGACTATTACGATACCATTATTACTGATTGTTGGAAAATCAGACTCATAACCGATTTGAGTCTTCCATAACTGCTTACCCTTAACATAATCAAAGCCATAAAGATACTTCCCGTCGCCAAAGCAAAAAATATTATTCCACAACACCGGAGGATAGTATATTGCAATTTCCGGCTTCTCTACAATTAGTTTGCCAAAACCCAAATCAGGATCGAACGCATACAAATCCCCATCAGATGTACCAAAGTACAACTGGTCATTTTCTGCCGTTGGCGAGGAAAATAATGTACCACCGCCGTCATATTTATATATACTGTTATCTCTTAAAATATTTACTGGCTTAAACGGTGTGATGGAAATACCGTCTTGTTGCTTTGCCGCCCATACATTACTTAAATTAAACATCGCAACTAATAAAGAAATTAAGAATAAATAAACTCTAACTTTACTCATATTCTCCTCCTTTAATTTGCGATTAAATCTTGCTGAAAACTAGCCAAATCGCCTTCAATATGCCACATCCGAATTCTTATCTGCCGGTCAGGTGAAAACAGCCGGTAGAGTTCATCATTAATCGCTGCTAATTGTGCTGCTTTCAGTTTAACAGGCCGATGTTGCAATGTAATATCTTTAACCGATATTCCGGGGAAATTGCTTAACAGCCGATCAGTTACAATCATTAGATCGACCTCGGTCGATCCTGTTTCAGTTTTAGTGATCCTAAGAGGATAGTAAAGTGATTTACTGGCAAACCGATACTGGATTACATCATTTGTTTTAACTTTCGTATCAACATCAACTATGTCAAATACAAACCATAGGTACCCATCGTTTATGTAATCTATTACTGCAGCTTTTAAACTATTCGGAATGACTATCTGCTCGGCACCGTTGGCCTTCAGATAATCCTCTACCCAAGAGGTAAAATTTTCAGCATTTGCGGCATGAATAACGGAAATATCGTGAGCTCCGATTTTTTCATGGAAAGTCACCGTGGGTAAAGATATACCTGATTCATAATTGCCTTTACTGCGGCTATTTGTTGTTGAATTTTGCGCTATCTCCTTATTAATGATTGTTGTCAGTGCTGCAAAAACCTTTATATCGCCTCGAGTTACTTTCGGTTCGGCCGGCAACGGAATTACCTCCAGGATTTTTGTAGCTTTATTTGAAAATAGTTCTGTCGACAATAACAGTACTTCCTCTGTACCATTCCAGCCAATTACAGCACGTTGATTTGGTTCAAAAATTTTAGCATCGGAAAAAAACGGAATAGATCCTCGGTCAGCATAAGCACTATTTATTTGCAAGATTAAGAACACAAGCATGATCCAAATAGTTTTTCTCATTGGACTGTTCCTTTCTGCATTTTTAATTAAGTAAGGTCCTTTTGAGTTCCTCGTGATCCAATTGCATAAAAGCATTTACAACTTCAGGGTCAAATTGACTGCCGCTGTTTACCAGCAATTCTTTTACTGCCTGTTCCCATTTTAAACCTTTACGATATGGACGATCCCCTACCATCGCTTCAAACGCATCAGCTACGGCACATATTCTGGCCAGTATTGGGATTTGTTCTTTTACTAATCCATAAGGATAGCCCTGACCGTCATATCGTTCATGATGATATAAGGCTACTTCTGAAGTTTCTTTTAAATACTCATCGCCATGCAAAATGTCATAGCCAATTTTAGGGTGTTCTTTAATATGATTATATTCTTCTTGGGTGAGCAGACCAGGTTTAAGCAAAATTGCATCAGGGATAGCAAGTTTGCCGATGTCATGTAATAATGTGCCCCAGTTTAAATGGCTCATTTGCTTTGGTTCCAGATTCATTTGGCTACCTATTTTAATCGCAATCAAGTTTACCCCTAATGAATGTTGGGCCGTATCGGTTTCGCGATGCTTTAACGCTACCAAAAACGCCCTTATTGTTACTTCATAAGCATTGACTAATTGGTCATTGGCAGTCTTGAGATCAACCGTTGCTTTCTTGACCTGTTTGCGCAAATGATAAAGATAAAACCATAATGCGGCAATAATCAAAATTCCAATAATAAATATATAGAACACCAATTTGAGTAATGCTTCATTTTTTTTAATCCATTGCTGATAAAAATAGTTTTCACCAAACCAATCATCTTGAATTGTTTTAATTTCTCCGCTATTGTTAATTTCACTGATGGCACTATTCAATTTTAGCAGCAGTTCTCTATTTCCTTTTTTTACAGCCAAACAATATTGAACAGTCGTTAACGGCTGGTTTATTATCTTAACTTTATCTTCAAGTTGGTAACGGCCAATATAATATTTACAGGTGTAATAATTCCCGACAAAAACATCAATCATTCCGTCTTTTAATGCATATAAGCCTTTATCCTGGCCGCTGTAACGATATAAGTTAAGCGTGGGATAACTGGCAGATAAATATTCATCAGCGACGTCACCCATTTGCACGGCCACCCTGCGGTTAATCATATCCTCCGGATTAAGGATAAAAAAGTTATCTTTGGCTACTACCATAACAATCGGATGCTGCATGTAGGCTTGAGTAAAATCGTAGTATTTTTCTCTTTGCGGTAAATGACTTACCCCGGCCAATATATCTGCTTGGCCATCAATAACCATTCCTTTTGCTTCATCCCAATTGAGAAGCGTAACTTTAAACTCCAGGCCGCTCTTTTGTTCAATCCGCTTAATAATCGCAATATCCAAGCCGTCAGGTTGATTAAGATTGTTCAAAAATGCAAAAGGCGGGAAGGCATGATCTCCGACTACTAAGTAAGTGCTTGCCTGTACATTACCCATGATAATAAAGAAAAAAACAAAGATAAAAATAAAAAAACAGGGGCATTTCTTCATGGGTAATACCTCCATTATTACAAGTCACCGAAAATATCGTTAATACCTAAACTAAGGTTTAAATTTCGCCACATACTCAAATAATCCTACATTTATTGCAAAAAATAACGGCTGGATTTTATCCGGCCGTTATCTTTGATTTCTATTTAGCTAAATTATACAATGTCTCGGTCAGCACCTGAATTCCGGCGTAAATATCATCAACTGTCGCACTTTCTTCAGGATTATGGCTGATACCTTGCTTACAAGGAATAAAGATCATTCCGGTTGGTGCAATTGCCGCCATATTCATAGCGTCATGACCGGCGCCGCTATTCATCCGTCGATAATTCACTCCCGCAGTACGGCAAGCATGTTCCACGACATCAACAACATGATCATCCAAAGTCACCGGACGATCTGAAGATAACACATCAACAACAATCAGAATATCCCGCTCATCAGCAATTCTCGCTACTTCATCTTTAAATTCGGCTAATGTATCACTGATACTTTCATAATCCACTCCCCGGATATCTACCCACATCGTTACCAATCCAGGAACAACATTCATGGCTCCCGGCTCAACTTTAAGCAAACCAACAGTGCCCACTGTACCTTCATCGGAATGCTGAATAGCTATATCCTCAATTGCCAAAATTAATTCGGCGGCACTGGTTAACGCGTCTTTGCGCTGATGCATTGGAGTTGCGCCCGAATGGTCAGCAAAGCCTTTTACTTGAACCTTGAGCCGCGTAGGTGCGGCAATCGCCTCAACAACGCCGATGGTTAGATTATCTTCTTCTAGCACGCGTCCTTGCTCAATATGCATTTCAACAAATGCCTTAAATTCATCTTCAGTTCGGGCAACTTTGGGAATATTTGTATAATCATAACCATGGGAACTAAGCACCGTCGGGAAGTCCAATCCTGTTTGGTCCTTAGCTTTGGCCCAAGCCTGCAAATTTGCTTTGCCGGCGATTGCTTTGCTGCCCATCGTAGCAAACCCAAACCGGCTTGATTCTTCGGCCATAAAAATAATCATTTCCAATGGATGTTTTAATGGTCCCTTCTGCTGTAAGTTAGCGATAGCAGCTAAACTGCCCACAACTCCAACAACCCCGTCATATTTACCGCCTTGAGGGACCGTATCCAAATGAGAACCGGTACCGACTATTTTAGCATCCTTATCCGTTCCTTCTAACCTGCCAAAAATATTACCCATTTCATCTCTACGGATGTTCATTCCTAATTCTTTCATTATATTAATTATGTAGTCGCTGGCTTGTACATCAGCATCGGAATATGCTAAACGTGTGATACCTTTATCAGTTTTGCCAAATTCTCCAATATCTTCAATGACCTTGGTTATCCATTCTTTATTTACGTTCACTTTTTCTCACCCTTCCTAAACAGCATTCTGTACATAGTATATCATTAAACCTGTTATTTTTACAAAAATTAAAAATCATGTATTTAGACTTAATTAGAGGCTTTCCAGTCAATAAAATGATCAAGTTCCTCATTAATCATTCGAATTACAAAAGCTATAACTGCAGCATCATCAATAAAGCCCAGTACTGGAATAATATCCGGAACCGAATCAAACGGTACAACAAAATAAAATAATGCTGAAATTATAAATAGCACTTTCTTGACTGAAATATTACGGTACTGTCGGTTGCGATATGCTCTAACCATTTCCAGCAACAACGGTAATCGTTTTAAGACACCTATAGTTTGACGGCTTTTTAATAACCTACGTGATTTTTTAGCAGCATTTTTAAGCAATTCATCCGACTTTTTTGTCTGTTGCAAATAGCCAGGCGCTTGCTTATACGCAATCGTACGCAACAATTTATAAATATGGCGATCAGTAAACCTGTTCATTTCAAGCCCCCTTATTAATTTTAATTAGGGCATTTCTAAGTGAACTCATTATATTTTCAGTTGAATCCCGCTCCGTTATTGTCATAATTGTTTTACCTGAACACTGCAGTCGAGAGTGGCCCTGACGGTCTTTGGCCAGAGAAAAATTATTAGTGAGTCTTCCATCATGAGCCAACCGAGCTAATCTACCAGCAATCATATAGGCTCGTTCAGTAGCAGAAAATTTTTGCCAAGGAGCAGGTGTAATTGCCGGGTGACCCTTAATATATACAGTACTACCGGCAACGCTGACTATACCACCTGAATAGTGCTGCAATAATTGCAATTGTTCTTTCAACCGGTAGGAAGTCTTAGGATGCGGATAAATATAATTTCGGATCTTTCCACCTAACGATGACTTGCCCTTTTCCATCGTCATCAATCGCTGGAAAAACACCGCTCCCGCCCCAGGGTTAAATCCCGCAGCGACTAAATAATTAAATCCGCAGCGGTCCGCTTGATGTTCCTTGTCAAAACCATAACCGCGAGATACGATCACATAGGAGATTGCCGATAAATACGTAAATCTTTTTTTATTTTTCCCCGACAACAGCCAAGCTATTAGTTGCCCCTTAATATTTTTCTCCATCGTATGTAAAATATGCTGATTTTCCGAATGGCCAATTTCATGTGCTAATACAAACGCAATCATGTCCCGAGAACCGTCAGTGAATTGAATCATGGGACTTAGCATATATATTCTACCATCACCGGCACAGAAAGCATTTATCTGCTTACTTTTAACAATATTAAACGAATAATGGTATTTGGGTTCAGCAATAGTTCTTACTAACCTGTTCCCAATCTTAGTTATATATTCAGAAGCATTGTTATCAACATAGGGCTCAAGCTCTTGAGCATATTTCTGCGATAAAACCATCTCGTCCTTAATACTTACAAATTTAAATGCCTGTACCTCAGTGTGAAACAATAACAATGAAAAGGTCAGTATAATCCACAGATACCGTTTTGCCATACTGCCACCTCCGCAGTCCAATTCCTTAGCATTCATTATATCTACCGGTGTTGCAGTTGTTAATCGCCCTAACGGTATGATTTTGCCGAATTTATTGATTAAGCCGCACTTATTACTCTTTTACTGCATACAAAATATAAGTTAGTAAGTCCATTACGGGATACCAACCTTGGTAAAAAAATAGCGGAGGTTTTTATGAAAAAGCCATTAATTGGTATAACCACCGGTAATCAGTTGATCACCGAAGGCATCTTATGCGGAACAGTGAGAGCCGGCGTCAGCTGCGATTACATTCAGGCTGTGTGTGCAGTTGGCGGCATTCCGATCCTACTGCCGGTCATAACAGATGAACAGTCAATCGTCATAATGCTGAGCTATATCGACGGGCTGATACTATCAGGCGGCGGTGATATCGATCCTGGATTATATCAGGAAGAACCGCAACTCGGTCTGGGAAACGTTTCACCGGAGAGAGATCTGTTTGAAATTACCGCCTCAAAATATTGTATTCAACAAGGCAAACCGGTATTAGGCATTTGCCGGGGAATACAAATTATTAATGTCGCTTTTGGCGGAACACTCTATCAAGATATTCTTCAGCAAAAGAACGATTATTGTTTACAACACAATCAAACATCGCCAAAATATGTAGCAACACATACGGTAAATATTGAAAAAGGATCAAAACTTCACCAGCTTATACAAAAAAACAGTATCCGCACAAACAGCTTTCATCACCAGGCAATTAAGCATATTGCACCCGGCTTCATAGTCAACTCTTTTACCCAAGACGGAATCATCGAGGGATTGGAATCCCAAACATCCGAATTCGTTTTAGGTGTCCAATGGCACCCGGAAATGATGGCTCTTAACCATCCTAATATGCTGTCAATTTTTAATGGCTTAATTCAAGCATGCCAGTTGCATAGTCTATCGGCTCTAAATTAATTGCCAGCTAACCGTGTCAATGTCTCAAGCAGCAACTCAGTGCAAATAAAAATATCTTGTTGCCGGGAAAATTCCAGCGGTGAATGACTAATTCCCTGGACACTTGGCACGAAAATCATTGCTGTCGGTACAATAGAAGCCATGATTTGCGCATCATGACCTGCCCAACTGGGCAGGTTTTTATATGGTATTTTTCGGTGCTGGGCTGCTTGTTCCAAAACAGTTATTAATTCTTTATTTAACTGAACCGGATCTGTATGAGAAATTGGCTCTATACTGATTTCAACATGATAATTCCGGCTAATGTTTTCGGCCGTTGCAGTAAAAAAATTATGAGCAGATTCAAAGTCTTGATCGGCTATATACCGTATCTCAAGCGGCATAACTACTTGTCCCGGCACTATATTTACCACCCCGGGACTAATACGCATTGCCCCGACAGTTGCCACATAGCGGCCGTTGGCATTCAATGCATTGCGATAAATCTCCAAGGTAAGATGCGAGGCTGCTACCAATGCATCCTTTCTTCGGTCCATCCGCGTCGTACCGGCATGATTAGGCTTACCGTCAATCGTTAACCATTGACGATGAATGCCAACAATATCAGTGACAATACCGCAAGGCATACCGGCTAGATCCAATTCCTCCCCTTGCTCAATATGAAGTTCGAGGAAACAATGAATTTGGTCAGGATCACATTCTGCTTGTTTGATTTTACGGCTGTCTAAAGAAATATCCTGCATTTTTTCGGCAAGCGATATTCCCTCACTATTGCTGATCTGCTGAGGATCGCTATTATTAAGTATACCGGCAATAGTTCTTGTGCCCAAACACATTCCAAATTGATTACCCTCTTCTTCAATTGTTGCAATGATGCGTACTGTACGTTCCGGCCTCCAGCCTGCCTTATGCCAGCTATTTATACATTCAATAGCACATATTATTCCTAAAGCTCCATCATATTTTCCTCCATTAGGTACGGTATCAAGATGTGACCCCGACCAAACTGCCGGCAATTTCTCGTTACGTCCTGAATAGGTACCAATAATATTGCCAATTGCATCTATCTGTACAGTCATTCCCGCCTGTCGGAAATATTGACCAATCAATTCCATCGCTCGCGCGTATTCGGCTGAATATGACAGACGCGTTGTGCCGCCGTTACTGTCGCGGCCGATTTGGGATAGCTGTTCTAATCGTAAAATAATTTGCTGTATATCTAAACTAAACATTTAATCATCCTTCCAAAAAAAATTAAATAATCATTTGGAACATTTTGTAACTAAAGTAGCAATTTATAGATTTTAGTTAATTTGAATATTCAGTCGGATCGTGGTTGAATTGAATTAGATCAAAATATGGTAAAATGAAAGGAGCGATATAATGACAACTACTGGATCGGATCAAAAGAAAGAATTAAAGCCGGCGGCCGACACATTTAAACTTGATAAAGATGATAAAATTTTACTTTATGTTGTTGGCCTTGGGATTTTAGGCGGAGCAATTTATATGTTTTTGAAATAATTAATAAGATAATACTTACTATTTGCTGACTTAACAGGTCAGCATTTTTTTTGCTATTTTTCAATTGTTACGGCAACCGTCATATTCCATCGCAGCCGTGGATCTAAACGTTCAGGATCAATGGTGACTGTATAAGTCATATCCCCGCGTTTTTTTTCGCCAAATGGCCGGATATGAACTACTCTGCCGTGAATCGTCAGATCAGGTATTGCATCGAAAGTCAGTATTGCTAGTGAACCAACTTTAACCCTAGCAATACTTAACTCTGTCAAATCATCTGTACGAATTTGCAATCCCGACAAATCAGCAAGCTGAATAAACACACTTCCTGCCGGAACATATTCTCCTACTTTTGCATCTAAGAATGATATTGTGCCGGAAAATGGAGCCCGCAACTCAGTATGGGTTAAATTAGTACGACTTTCCTGCAACCGCGCTTGGGCGGCTTCCAGCTCGGCTTTAGCAACAGCAATAGCCTCCTGCCTCGACCCTTCTTTTATTAAACGCAGGTCAGCTTGAGCAAGATCAAGCTCGGCTTTAGCTTTTAAAAAAGCAGCGCGGTATTGTTCGACCTGTTGCAAAGAAACCGCACCTTGCTCGAAAAGCCTTCTCATTCTTTGATAATCGGCCCTGGCATTGTCATAAGTTGCTTGCATACCGGCCGCTTGAGCAACTTTCATGTCAGTCTCCGCCGCACGGGCGCCAGCTTTTACCTGATCATAATTGGCTTTGGCCCGGCTTAATTCTGCACGGGCACTTTCAACCTTAGCCCGAATGTCTTCATTTACTAATCGGGCCAATAACTGTCCGGCATTAACTTGCTGACCCTCCTTAACATATAACTCCGCCACTACTCCACCTACCGGCAAACTTAACGCCGAATATTGCTTGGGTAGAACAATTCCTTCGGCAACCACTCTCTCATCAGCTTTTACCGGCGGGATAGCTGTAGTCTTTTGTGGCTCAGGTCTACTTATCGTATATCCATATACCATAAGGGCAATAGCAGCTAAAGATGCTGCTAATATAATTTTTTTCTTGGTTTTTATTATCGATTTTATCTTTTCCTTATCCATACCGGCACCCTTTCCATATCTCAGGTTATTCATAACTTAAAATATCCCGCACACTCATCCGCGCCGCGTTCCAGGCCGGCAAAATGCTGGCTAAACCTGATAAACCAACTACAATTATCAACCAGGCAAAAACTCCGGTAAAAGAAAAAACATAACTGAGCGGAGCCCGCAAAAACATTACGCCTACTTGAAAACTTAGCATTCTACTCGCGAATATTGATAACCACATTCCGATAAACCAGCTTATCACACCAATGAGAATACCTTCACTAATGAATATTCTGATAATCGAGACTGTAGATGCGCCTATGGCCCGCATAACTCCTATTTCACGGGTCCGCTCCAATACATTGATACTCATAGTCCCCATTAAGCCTAAACCGCCGATAATTGCCAATAATACAGCCATTATCAGTAGAAAAACAGTTATTATATTAAACTGGGCTCGTATCCGTTGCTTTACTTCCGGCGTTATATCCAGTGAAGCAATCTTTAGACCGGTAGTCTTTAACCTTTTTTCTAAAGCCCGTGCTATTATTTCCTGCTGCTCCTGATTGGTGACTGTTGTAGATATTTGAACACTGCGGGCGCGATTAGCTTCCCTGGTAATGAAAGAAAAATATGGATAATTAGTATAAGCCATGGGTCCGGTCATAATACCCCGAACCATCCCAACGACAACCCATTTTGTTTTGCGATGACCAATCTTTAAGGTAATCGTATCGTTAATCTTAATATCTGATCTATCTTTTAATGCCTCCGAATTCAAAACAATTGCATTTTCATCTTCCGGAAGCAGCCAGCGTCCGGCAGTTAAGATCGGATTTATCATGCTGCTGCCTGTCGGCGGAGCCATCAAAAAAACACTGCTACTGGCTTCATCATCAGCTCCGGGTCGGTCACTCAGTAAGATACGGGCTGAAGTATAACCCCAGCATTCTGCTTTAGCCACACCAGGAATACGGTATACTTCTTGCTCAATACGCGGAATTCGTTCCGAATCGGAAAACACGACTGATATGTCATACTTGAAATAGTCTAACGCTTCATCACTTGTAAGAAATAGCGATTCACGAACAGAAAAAACCGCCATAAACACCGTACCGCTTATAATTAATGTTGTCAGCGTTAAAAACAGGCGGCCTTTGCGACGGAAGGTATTCCGCAGTGACAATATTATTGGCCGGGGCAACCCCCGGATCTTGGCAGTCAACCGATCAATTAGATTAGAGCTGCGGCCTGCCCCGCTAATACCATAATCATTTATAGCTTCCCGTACAGTTACAGTTACACCGTGCAGTACCGGATACAAAGCTGCTAACAACGGAACAAGCAGGGCTATAAACACTTCCAATAAAAATACTGTCCACGGAATAGAAAAACCACGTATATCAAAATTAAACAATTCCGCCATGTATTTTGCAACTGCATAAGCAGATACTCCGCCCAATGGTACGGCCAGAAATAAGGATAAAATACCATATGCGGTAACCAATAACATATACATACTTATTATCTGGCTATTGCGGGCACCAATTGTTTTCATTATGCCGATTTGCCTGATTTGCTGCGTAACTATCGAGGATACGGTGTTGATCAATAGAAATACACTCAGAAACAAGGACAATAATGCAATAACACCCATTAATAATAACATGGCATTAATAGCATCTTGCAAAGGATGTTCGCCCGGTTTGTTTACCGACAGCCAATATACGTTGGTATCACTTTGCTCTAGTTTGGTCCATGCTTTTTTGGAGTATAGCTTTGTATACTCTTCCGGGTCTACTGATAACGGTATGTCTTTAATCTGAATATTTAACTGGTCGACTTTTCTTTCTTCCCCTAAGGCCTCTACAGTATCAAAGGTGATATAACCGTATAATCTACCGGTAAAAAAGGTAGGTACTTGGCTTAAGTCATGGACGACCCCCGCAATACGCAGCCGCTTTTTCTTACCTTCAGGCGTTTCAATTTCTACCGTATCACCGACATTTTTGGCTAAGGCCTTATATGACGTTCGTTCTAACAGTATTTGACCCTCCGGCGGCGGCCAAGCACCAATTAACGGTTTGACTACATTTACTTTCATCCGTTTATAATCAGGAATTGCAACCATTAACATTGATTGCCACTTATCCGGACCAGTTTGAACTCTTACTTCCAAGTTTCTTCTGCCTTCGGCTTCATGGATACCGCGAATATTACGCACAGTCTGAACGATGTCATTGTCGAACGGGTCAGCATATATAGTTGCGTTTGCCGGAGATACCGAGTTCCAGCCGCTACTCATATCACGTTGAAAAATAACATACGCCCCTGCCATTGCGCCAACCGCAAAAACCCCCACGGCGATTGACAATACCAGCAATAAAGTACGTAATTTATTAGCTGTCAAATCGGCCAATACTTTTTTCCAGCGTGGACTCAAATTAAAGCTAATCAACGATTTCTCCATCCGCTACCACCACCGAGTATCCTGCTCGTTTGGCAAGATCATTATCGTGAGTAACCATTAATATTGTCTTGCCCTTTTGGGCCATATCGGCAAACAGTGAAAATATTGAATCTGCCGTCTTAGAATCTAGATTTCCGGTAGGCTCATCAGCTACTAAAATTGGCGGATCATTAGCCAATGACCGTGCAATAGCAACCCGCTGCTGCTGACCGCCGGACAACTCCGAAGGCAATTTATCGGCATGATCCGCTATCGCAACCAGATCAAGTAAGTGTAGCGCCCGGTCTTTCCTTTCATCAGGCAAAAAACAATTGCAAAAATCCATTGGTAGCATTACATTTTCTATTACGCTTAAGGTAGGTAACAGTTGAAAAAATTGAAATATTACCCCCACTGTCCGGCCTCGCCAAATTGCAGTCTCATTTTCACTAAATGTATGCACCGGTGCTTGATTTACCCACACTTCTCCGGCTGTCGGCCGGTCTATGCCGGTAATCATATTGATTAATGTTGATTTGCCGCTGCCTGATTTGCCGACAACGGCAACAAAATCACCGGTATCGACAGTCAAATTAATATTATTTAAAGCCATAAAATTACCTGCCGCACTTTCATATACTTTCGTAACATTGCGTAATTCAATGATTTGCCGCGAAAATATATTTTCAGTGCTCGGTCTAATATCACTAGCTGCCATATCCAGTTCCTTTCAAACAAATAATATATGGACTTGTTCCACAAATAATAATAAATCCCTTGGCATTATGCCGATACTCAAGCAATTTTTTTCTGGAATTTCATAATACTGATAGTTAATGCTACAAAAATAAATACGCAAAGGCCAAAAATCTGAGACCATAGAAATTGGATGCCAATTCCTTTAAGGACAATTCCCCGCAATATCTCAAGGTAAAAAGTCAGTGGAATTATATGTCCAAGTGCCCAAAAAAATTTCGGCATAGCCTCCCGAGGAAACATAAATCCTGAAAGCAAAATACTTGGCAAAAACACAAAGAATGACATTTGCATTGCCTGCATTTGTGTTCTAGCTATAGTTGAAATCAATATCCCTAACGCCAAGGATGCAATAATATATATTGATGTTAATCCATATAGCAACAATAAACTGCCGCGAATCGGCAAATCAAATACTAAAATGCCAACAATTAGTGCTAATGTTACTTGAATGTAACCAACAAAAATGTAGGGAATGATCTTTCCCAGCATTAATTCGTGCGATTTCATGGGTGTCACGATCAATTGTTCTAAAGTACCGCGCTCCCGCTCCCGTACAATAGCCATGGATGTTATCATCACCATTGTCATTGTCAAAACAACACCGAGAATTCCGGGAACCATGTAAAAAGCAGAAACAAAATCCGGATTGTACCAAGGACGAATTCTAATATCATAAGGAAGCTCCACTTTTTGTCCGGTATTTCCTTGTATTCTGCTAAATAATATCTCTTGTGATTTTATTTGACCGATCAGTTGAGCTGTACTGATCGCTGAAGAGGCCGCCATCGAATCGGAAGCATCGACAATTACCTGTACTGAAGCACTTCGACCGTGTTTGATATTGGCGGTCATATCGGGTGGAATTATTATTCCGACTTTAGCCTTTCCCTGTTGAATATGATCGTTAACCTCACGATAACTATTAGCAATATATTTAACATCAAAATATTCACTGGCCGTAAACGAAGAAAGGAGGTCACGTCCTTCTTGCTGCAGCGATTGGTCAAAAACGATTGTTGGTAAATGTTTCACATCCGTATTGATGGCAAATCCAAACACCATCAGCTGGATAATTGGCAGGCCAACCATCATAGCAAAAGTAAGTTTATCTCTCATCATTTGAATGAATTCTTTTTTTAGCAATGCCTTTATTCTATTCATGACATCACCCCTTTGCGATTGGATTTAACATAGTAAACAAAAACGTCTTCCAACGACGGTTCAATTATCTGATATGAGATATTATTAAGGGCAAAATCATAACCGTCTTTGACAAGTACATGAATACTAGTTCCATAGGGATATACGTCCAGGATATTGTCACTATGACTATTGAATTTTTCTAAAAAGGCCATAGGATCGCCGACCTGCAATTCTAACAGTTTTCCTGGTATAAGTTTCTTAAGTGACTCCGGCGTATTATCAGCTATCAGCCGTCCTTCGAATATAAACCCGATTTTATCACAATGCTCTGCTTCATCCATAAAATGAGTAGTCACCATAATCGTTGTTCCGGCTAACGCTAACTGATAAATAATATCCCAAAACAATCGTCGGGATTTTGGATCAACTCCGCCGGTAGGTTCATCTAAAAACAAAATCGGCGGTTTATGCAGAATAGAGCAGCCCAAAGCCAACCGCTGCTTCCAGCCGCCGGACAAGTTAGCGGCAATTTCATGCCGGCGTTCCTTCAGTCCCGACATTTCCAACATCTCGTCAATTCTTAGCCGTTTTTCATTTTTATTTAAATCATACATGCCGGCATAAAAATCCAAATTTTCGTGAACAGTCAATTCATCATACAAACTAAATCGCTGAGACATATAGCCGATTTTACTTTTGATCAACTCCCCGTCTTTTAATATATCCAATCCCATAATAGTGCCGTTGCCTGCCGTAGGCGCAAGAATTCCGCATAGCATCCTGATAGTGGTGGACTTACCCGAACCATTGGGTCCTAGAAAACCATAAATCATTCCCTGTTCAATGCTCAAGTTAATTTTATCAACTGCAGTAAAATTTCCAAATGTCTTAGTTAAATTAATTGTTTCAACTGCCGCCACTTCTACACCCCCTCATGTGCCAACAGTACGAATACATCTTCTAAAGTTGGTGCAATCTCACGCAACTGGTAGTTGCCGATCGCGGCTTTATTTAATTTTTCTTTTATCGCTTCAGTTGCCGTCATACAATCTTCAACAATCAAATGATATTTCTCACCAAAGGCGTTAATATCCAGGATAGATTTTAGGTCAATAAGCTGCTTAATATTACGATTGTGAACAGATAATTCCAATACATGATATGGATAGTTTGCTTTCAATTCCCGGGGCGTACCACAAGATACAATTTTACCATTATGCATAAAAGCGATTCGGTGGCATAATTCTGCTTCATCCATGTAGGGTGTTGAAACTACAATCGTCATACCTTCTTTGTTCAAGCGGTATAGCATTTGCCAAAACTCCCGCCTGGAAACCGGGTCCACACCGGTAGTTGGTTCGTCTAAGAAAAATACCTTTGGCTTATGCATCAATCCGGCAGATAACGCCAATTTCTGCTTCATCCCGCCTGACAAATTATCTGCTAAACGATCTTTGAACGGCAGCAAATTCGTAAATGACAGTATCTCAGTAGCCAGAGTTTCAAGTTGCTGTCCGGTAGAACCATACAGCGCACCAATAATACGTATATTTTCCATAACAGTCAAATCACCGTACAAACTAAACCGTTGGGGGACATAGCCCATCTGCCCTTTAATCAGTTCAAGCCTCGGCGTAGATAATATAAATATGTTACCAGCTGTAGGACTAAGGATGCCGGTCATCATTCGAATTAAAGTGGTCTTTCCCGCTCCGTCCGGACCAACAAATCCGAATATTTCCCCCTCTTTAATCTCAAGATTGATCCCGTCAACAGCCCGTACCGGCCCAAATTGTTTTATCAATTCTTGTAAAACAATCATAATATAATCACATCTGCCGGCATTCCCGGTTTGAGAATTCCCCGACTGTTGTCAAGCTTTACTTTTACGGCAAAAACCTGATTAGCCCGTTCCCGTTGGGTAAGGCTTTGGCGTGGAGTAAATTCGGCAGTCTGACTAATTTCTTTAATGTGTCCATGAAAAATCTTATCTGGGAACGAATCGACTTTAACATTAACTTGCTGGCCTATTTTTATAAGTCCTAGCTGAGTTGAGGCCACATAAACCTTAACCCAGCAATCCTGCATATCACCGATTGTTGCTATGGGCGAACCGGGATTTACATATTCATTATTCTCATAGTTTTTACTAAGCACCAGCCCGCTGCGAGGCGTTGTAATAATTGTATCAGCTAATTGTGACCGGCTGCTGGCTAAAATCGCTTTATTGCGCTCTACTTCTTGTTTTTGGGCAGTAACTGCGTCCGGCCGAGCACCTTCGTCAGCTAAACTAAGTTTTTGTTGGGCACTAACCAATGCCTGATAAGCTACATCTAAGGCCGATTTAGCCGAATCATACTGTTGTGCCGAAATTGCACCTTGGCTATACAATACTTTATAACGTTCAAAATCAGTTCGAGCTTTTTGATATACGGAATTAGCCGATTGTACCATTGCCAAAAATTCTTGGCGTTCTTGTGATCGTGCTCCCTTTTCCAAATCCTTTAATCCGGCAATTGCTTTTTCTAACGCCGCTTCGTCGCGTAAAACTTGTGCCTTAAGGTCTGGCCTTGAAATTACTGCAACCCTTTGTCCGTTAGTCAAATTGTCGCCTTCTTTAATTCGAAATTCGGTAATATATCCACCCACTTTAGGTGTAATATCAACTCTAGTAATTTCAATCGTTCCAGTTGCAGTAATACCATGCTCTTGCGGACGAAACACTTTGTATCCGGCAGCGGTTGCCAACACCACGAAAATAACGGCTGCAATTATTATCTTTTTACGATTCATCCTTCCCCACTCCTTTGATATAAATATTTAAAGCATCGACAGCGTAACTATCTTCTTGTAGTTTATTTATATCAATAAACTGTTTAAATAACGGCTGAGCAATGAAATAAAAATTCATAATTCCTGCCAATGCAATTGTTGCATATTGTGGATTCAAATTGTCTTTAAGTTCTCCGTTTTGAATACCTTCAACAATTGCGGCATGGAGGTAATTATATATTAAAGCAATATTTTTTTTGACAATCTTTTCAAAGTATATTGTTGGATTTGTAAGCTCACTAAACATGAATTGGATAAGATATGGATTTTTTGAATGAACTGAAGTAAACGCGCGCGAATAAAATTCGATTTTTTCCTTAGTATCAAGCGACTTAGTTTTAATAAGTTCTATTAACTTTTCTATCGGTTCGAACTGACTCGCAAGTATCGCGGCATACAACCCTTCTTTACCACCAAAGTAATATGAAATCAGCGCACTGTTAACATTAGCTGAGACAGCTAATTCCCGAATAGAAACTCCGTAATAGCCTTTTTGAGCAAACAAACGGGTCCCTACTTCAAATATACGGGTTTTAGAATCTTTTTCACTCAAATTTTCCAAGCTGCTCCTCCTTGATTTTAATTAATCGTTTGATTAAATTATAGCAAAAGTAACAATCCATTGTCTACCAAAAGAATAAAAAAGTATGCAAAAAATATCTTTTTGCATATCAGAATATCAATCTGAAGTTGAAAAATTCACTTTGGACCTCGCATAAACACTTCAACGAGAAAAACAACGAGATTATCCTAACTGATTTCGCATTAGTTTATGGCGGCGATACTTAAGTAAATCTACAAATGCTTCCAACCTTGTAACTAATCCTGCTTCGCCGGATTGCTCATCAAATATTAGCGATAATACCGGAATGTTCAGTTCTTTACTTACTTTAGGCATGATCACTTTTGCAATGACTTCCGGCATACAGGTAAACGGCATCACATGAATAATTCCATCATAATTGTTTTGACCCATCAAGACAGTACTTCCTATATTCTTTGTTCCATGTCCGCCGACAAAATGACCTAAAAAGGGTTGAGCCAACTGGATAGTTTGCTGATGTTTATGGCGATATTTAAAGTTAGGCAACAGGTGCGAATATATATAATCAGATAAACTGGTATTTTTGACAACCTCAACTCCCATTGTTCCTAACTTTTCCGCCAAATTTCTATTTGTGAACCAGTCAAGCATAACATATATCTCGCCACAAATTCCTATTTTCAGCGGCGCAGCTTTCACTTGCGGTACTGAAGCCAACTCTTGTCCGACCACGGCTTGAATTTCATCCAATTCGGTCTTTGTGTTGGCTTGATTTACGGCAGAAATTGTTTTTTGCCAAATCAGGTTAACAACTGCCGAATTTTGCGCACGAGGCCGCAAATACATAACCTTTTTTTCGATATGATCTAAAATATCTATCTTCTTTAGCGCTGTATATATTGCCTGCATTGAAGTTTTGAACTTTCTTCCCTGTTGCATACGTTGGAACAATCGGAAAACTGATACAACATTAGGTTCAACAATCAGCATTTCAAACTTATATCCCAGATTCACCAATATTTGCTTTTGTACCTGTGCGTAATATCCTAGTCGGCATGGTCCAATTCCGCCACACGTCAATATTGTATCAGCTCCTTGTTCCAATGCCTCCATAAAGTTTCCCATGGACATTTTAAACGGCAGGCACGCTGTTTCGGGCGAATACTTTGTCCCCAGTTCTAACGTCTTTTTAGTATTGGCCGGAGGAATTATAACCTCATTCCCCATCGACTGTACTATCGTTTTAAGCGGAATATACAGGTTGCCCATATGAGGAAATACTATACGCACTGCTTCCACCTCCTGCCAATCATATCAGCAAACGCTTCTAGTCTGGTAATTACTCCGGCTTCAGCTGTATGTTCATCTATTGCCAACAGCATACAAGGAATACCCTGCCGGTCAGCATGATGCTTTACAATCTCCCCAGTAAGAGAATCGGGACCGCAAGAAAACGATGTTACAAAGATAATACCATGTACTTGAATAGTTGTGGTTAATTCGAAAGCTGCACCAACTAATTGTTCGCAATATGACCAATACAATCTTTTCTCCAAATTACTGGCAGCAAGTGCTTTTAAGTTGCTGCTCATCGACTCACCAGTTATTACATTAACCTTATACTGTTCCAGTTTACTAATTATATCCATACTTACAAAGGAGTCAAATAATATGTAAGGATGCCCCACAACAACAACTGTAGGCTGATCCGCCCGGAAACTCAAGCTACTCCGCCCTTCAACATAATTATCATCGCAAGCCTGCAACCAAGCTTTTAATGCGGTAAACCGATTAACCTTTAATAATTTGGCAATATCTATAACCCCGGCATATAAACTGTATTGGTTCTTAAAAAGATTAATACACACATCTATTATCGGACACGGCGTAATTGTTCTTAGCATATCGGGCAGCCCCATCATTTTGGGACAAGTATACTGGTTTTTGGCCACACTTACAACGCGTGGAACAAACAAGTAGTCGACTTGATGTGATAGTTCTTTAGCATGTCCTAAAAATACTTTTACCGGAAGACAAACTTCGTCAGCAACGCTACCACAAAACAATTTTTCTTTTGTCGTAGGTTGTGAAACAATTACCTCCGCTCCCAGCAACTCCAGAAATTGTTTCCAGACAGTCCCATAATAATAGTACAGCAAGCCTCGTGGAATACCGATTCTAACTGGCAAATCAACGCCTCCTATGCAAAAGTGATAATCTTCCATTATTATTAACAATTCAGCTTCATTATAATCACCTTAACTTTCCACTTATAAAACCAGGAGAACAAAAAATAATAGTAGCGTAAACTTTTAGCGATAGGAATGATAAAATGTCTCAAAAAATCGGCATCCCCAGAGCTCTCCTGTATCATGAATTCGGAAGTTTTTGGACCGATTATTTTCGTAAAATTAATGCCTCTTGCCTTATTTCACCTGAAACGAACAAATCGATCCTTGATAGAGGAACCATGCTGGCGATCGACGAATCGTGTCTGCCTTTAAAAATATACTTAGGACATGTCGAATCATTATTGAATCATTGCTCACATATTTTTGTACCCCGTATTAGCCAACTTTATCCCGAATATTACTTGTGTCCCAAATTCGCAGGCTTACCGGATATTGTTAAAAATACATTCAACTTATCACCTAACCAAATTATTACGCCAAATATTGAAGGAGATTCATTATTACAACGGCTAAAAGCAATCAAAACAACTTCTAAAGCTATTGGGAAAAACATCGGTTCAAGCTGTTTTGCCTTTTGGCAAGCATCAAAGTCTTACCGGCAAAAACCATTTACTAAAACAACAGGACATAAAATTGCCCTGATTGGTCACAGTTATCTCTTACAAGATGCTTTTTTCTGCCGTGATATCTTTTCGATCTTAGCGAACCGCAAAATAGTGTATACAACATCAGATGAAATTTCGCCCCATTTAATTTATCAGCATGCTAAAAGCTATCAGCAGGATATTTATTGGCAATTGTCATATAAAATTGCCGGTGCTGTAAAATATTTCAGCCAGCAACCCAACATTGACGGTATTATTTTAATTTCAAGTTTTGGCTGCGGGCCAGATTCCCTATGCAATGAGTATTTAGAACATCATATATTAAAAGCCGGTCGTCAACCGTACTTGATCATTACTTTAGATGAACATACCGGTAGTGCGGGAATCATTACTCGTGTCGAAGCATTCTTAGATCTGTTGGATTGGAGGGCTATTATTTGAAAATCACCTATCCGCATATGGGCTACCTATCGACGCCCCTTAATACGATGTTAACAGGCTTAGGGCTGGAAGTTGTAACAGTTCCCCCCATAACCAAAAGGACTGTAGAACTTGGCACACTGAACTCTCCTGAGGGTGTATGTCTGCCCTACAAAATTACAATGGGCAATTTTATTGAAGGTCTGGAAATTGGCGCAGATACAATAATTACCATGTGTGGACCGGGTAAATGCAGGTTTGGCTTTTATAATACCGTCCAAAAAATTGCTCTAGCCAAAGGCCGTGATCATGTCCCCAAAGTCATAAGTATAGATTCTAACCGTCTTTTTCCCAGCCTGTATAATGTTCTCACCACCTGCACTAAAGAAATCTCCCGGCTTAAAATCCTTAAGCAAATACTGTTAGCACTCAAAACTTTAAAATCGCTGGATAGTGTAAACTGCGCCAAAAATTATTATGGTGCACGAAGTGACAACCCCACCCAAATTTTTAACATTTATGAACAAACAATAAAATCTTTAGCGAACTGCCATACCTTTCAACAAGTCAATCATATACATTCGGTAGCTTTAACTGCTATAAAATCATATTCTAATGAACCAAAAATTCCACCGCTAAGAGTTGGTCTCGTTGGCGAGTTTTATTTATTAATGGAACCCTTCGTCAATCATAAAATAGAGAATTTATTAGTTACACAAGGAGTCGAAGTCAAAAAATTTATTTATACCGGTCACTGGGCTTATGCTAATACTATTTTACGAACATTAGGACTTCACTCCGAAGAACATGAATATCTTAAGAAGGCTCAACCCTACATGAATTATCATGTTGGCGGCGACGGTCTAAAGACCGTTGGCGGTGCATTATGGTGTGCCCAAAATCACTACGACGGAATCATTCATCTTTTCCCATTTGGCTGCATGCCGGAAATAGTAGCCCAGTACTCACTCAAAAAGCTAGTAACTGACTATAATTTGCCCATGCTTTCGTTAAGTATTGACGAACATGCCAGTGATGTTGGACTATTGACACGTATCGAGGCATTTGTCGATTGTTTAAAAAGAAAAAAGACCCTAAGGGTCTAAATTTGATTACTCCATTTGCCGCAGCGATCCCCCCAGCGGGCGGTAATAGTCCCATTCATTGAAATCTCAATTACTTCACATAAATTAGGACAACCGCTGCATTCGAAACTGTGAGGTTCAAAAGAATAATCCACAAGATCAAAACCACGAAAAGATGTTGTTTTGCCTGATTGGTATTGTTCCTTAGCCAGCAAGCCGGCTCCAATAGCGCCCATTACATTATAATACGGCGGAATAATAACCGTGCATTGCAGGGCTTCTTCAAACGCTCTTTTCATTCCTTTATTAGCTGCGACTCCACCTTGAAACAAAATCGGACTTTCAATCGTTTTGCCTTTGCCAACATTATTTAAATAATTTCTCACCAGAGCTTGGCATAAACCATTAAGAATGTCCGCTATTTGATGGCCTGTCTGCTGTTTGTGGATCATATCTGATTCAGCAAATACCGCACAGCGACCGGCTATTCTAACCGGTGTAGTGGAGTCGATTGCTTTATTACCGAATTCTTCAATTGGCATATTAAGTCTAGCTGCTTGCTGATCTAAAAATGATCCGGTTCCAGCCGCGCAAACCGTGTTCATAGCAAAATCAGTGACCACACAGTCGCGAATGACAATAATCTTAGAATCTTGCCCGCCTATTTCAATTACTGTTTTTACGTCCGGAACAATATGCATAGCAGCTATGGCGTGAGCGGTAATTTCGTTTTTTACCACGTCAGCTCCAACAACTACCCCGGCCAAATGCCTTGCACTGCCGGTTGTTCCAACTCCCATTATCGTAAGGTCATAATTATTCTGCCGGATCTGCCGCAAACCATCTTGTACAGCTTCAATCGGCCTACCGTTGGTTCGTACATATATACTGTCTATTACATTAGCTTGATCGTCTAAAACTGCAATGTTAGTACTGACTGAACCAACATCAATCCCCAAATATGTCTGCATATAGTTTCCTCCGCAAGATATAAATTAACTTCAATATTATATCCTGCTAAGGTATTTTCTATACGCTGTCATACCACAAATCTCGCCTGACTGCCTCTATCCGTCATACGGATTTCCAGTCTGGCATCAATTCGTTCTTTCAACTCGGGGACATGAGATATTATACCAACCAAACGTCCGCCCCGCTGTAAATCAATTAATGCTCGTACGGCAAAATCGAGGGTTTCGGGATCTAGAGAACCAAAGCCTTCATCGACAAAAATCGTGTCTAGATGAATTCCACCGGCATAACTTTGCACAACGTCGGCAAGTCCCAAAGCCAAAGACAGTGAAGCCAAAAATGTTTCTCCGCCGGATAGTGTATTAACACTGCGGGCTGCACCCGTATAATTATCAAACACGTCGAGTTCCAATCCGGCTGCTGCGTTCCGCCTTGCCCTATCCAGCGTTCTTCTTAATAAATACCTGCCACGGCTCATTGTTTTTAGCCGGACATTGGCAGCTGCAGCTACATCATCAAGCAAAGCGCCTAATACAAAGCGCTGCAAGGTAACACCATAACGATTTATACCTCTACCATCAGCTACTTGAGCTAACAAACCTACCACACCATACTCTTCTTCGATGTCACTAATAAGTACAGTCAATTTATTGATCTTCTGCAACCAGACTTCTTCTCGGCTGTGTAATTCTAATCGGGCATTAAGATCGCTTCTAACTTCAGCATATTTTTCCTGCGAATTAACCAAAACAGTCTTTAAAGCGTTTACATCAGGCATTACTAACCCTTGTGCTTCCTGTTCGGCCCGTACATAGCGTCCTTGAGCCTCTACGATCCTCTTATCAAAATTAGTAATTGCCAAGGTTAATTTATCCAGATAGTCAGGATTTTTCTTCGCCGCCTGAAATTCTTGTTCGTTAGTAAACCCATCCTGCCTTAGACGATTAATAAACTTTGCAGTTTCCTGCCTCAACCGTTCCATTGCTAAATCAGCGTTCTGCCGGACATTGTCATAATTAGTTTGAGCAATTGTTACTTTTTGATTGGCTTCTTCAAAATCGTTCTGCGCCTTATTCAGGCAATTCTTTAGGAATTCCATTTGCCGGCGGGCCGAATCGTACGCATGCTGTAATTCATTTTGCTTTCGATACTCGACCGGCACAGCTTTTTCCCGTTCCCTAACAATAGTTTGGGCTGCAACGTAAGCTTGATCTGCTGCACGATAGTTACTTTCTACACCAACAAACTGCTTTAATAATGCTTCCCGTTTTGCATTAACTTCTGCAATTGTTGTTTTTAAAAGTTCAATTCTGTTTTGCATTTCCACTGCCATTGTATATTCTTGCTGCCATTCAAATGCTTGGCGTTCACAACTTGCCAAATCTTGCTCAGCAGCTTGGCCTAAATCCTGTTGCAAACTTTGTTCTTGACTGACAAAAATATTGCGTTCTTGCCGGGAATCATTTAACTGATCCTGAGCACTATTCATTTCCCGCTCAAAAATTTCCAGTCTTGATTGGGCAACATCAATATCTTTTTCAGTTGGAATATCTTGGCCGATCACAGCCAACTTGGGGTGATGCAGCGACCCGCAGACCGGGCAAGGCTGACCAGCTTCCAGATTTGCCGACAGCAACGCTGCTTGAGCGGAAATCCACAACTTTTGCAGTTCCCTCAATCTGGCTTTAGTTTGCTCAACTCTTTCGATTTTTTGCTTGTGCAGTCGTTCTTTAGCCAATATATCATTAGTAATAATCCTTATTCTTTCCTGAACAGCGGTAAGTTCTTTTCTTTTGGTCAAAATTCGTTGGGCGTTTTCCCACTTAGATTGGAAATAAGTTACCTGTGATGCTTGATGAAGAATTTGTTGATATTCTTGGGTATATTCCTCACTTTTATTATTTAGTTCAGCCTGGTTGACAGTATATTTGTCATAAAATTCTTTATTGCTCAACATATTCTGCCGGGCATGTTCCAAACTATGGTAAGCCTGTTGCAGCAAATCACATTTATTAAATAATCCCTCTAAAAATAAGCAGTGTCGAGCTGCCTCAAGCCGTTCATTTTCTCTGGTTTTTTCTTTTGTTAATATTTCAGTTGCAGTTTGCAGCATTACCTGTGCCGAATGAAGTTCCTTATCAGCAAGATCCTTACGCCTGCACCAGGATTCAGCTTCATGTTTATACTGCAACACTGCGTTCTCGGCATCAGCCAAACCGGCCGCTTTGCGAGCAGCTTCCAATTCTATTCTTTTTTCATCTACAACGGCAATTTTATTTTTCAACTCCTGGAGAGCACTAATTGCTTGTTCCAACTCAACAAACTTAGCCTTCACATTTTCGGCATCGGACAATTGCCGCTGCGCCGTATCCATTGCTTGTTTGGCATTGTTAACATCAGTGGTCATACCAAAAATCAATGACACTTGTTCTTCCATTCGACTAGCTAGCTGCTGGGCTGAAGAAACTTGTGCCTCTTGTAATACTATCTTTTGCTGCAGCCGTAAATCCTCAGCCTGCCTTTTTAGTTCTTGGGCTTTTTCCTTTAATTTTCGTTCAATATATTGAAAATACTCTGTCTTAAACAATGTTTGCATAATTTTTTGACGTTCTTCGGATGTAGCTAATAATAATCGGCGAAATTCTCCTTGTGGCAATAAAACTACTTGCCGAAATTGATCGCTTTTAAATCCCAGCAATTCTTCGATTTTTTCAGTTACTTTTCGAGTCCCCGTTGCCAGCACTGACAGTTCTTGCAAGTCAGTATCAATATCCCACAAAGTTGCCTGTTCAGTTTCAACCATTGTTCCCGTCCCACTCCGTTTGGGACGTTCCTGCTCAGGACTACGTTGTACCCGGAAGTTTTGCTGTCCGATAGCAAAGTCAAAAGATACCCGAGTAAATTCTCCGATGTCCGCATAATTACTGCGCATTGCTTTAGCACTGCGCAGTAAGCCGCTCGTATCTCCATATAAAGCATAACACATCGCATCTAAGATAGTAGTTTTTCCGGAACCAGTTGGTCCATGAATTAAAAAGAAGTTAATATCTTTTAATTCACGAAAATCAACTTTCTGATCTCCGGCATAAGGGCCAAATGCACTCATTGTCAAAATAATCGGCTTCACAATTTGGCCTCCCTGTCTTCATTAAGAATCTCACTTATTATCCGTGAAAATGTCTGATTTTGCTTTTCAGACAAGGGCTCACCGGTTACCTGTTCAAAAAAAACTGCAAAAATATCCGTATCTGACAATCGACGGTGATCTGTCCCTAATCCGTTTAATTCATTTTCTAATGTAATATTCGGTTTTTCTATTTGCAAAAGATTTGGATAAAATTGTCTAAGCTGTCCCATGGGGTCAAGCAATGGTTCGCTGTCTAACAATGTTACTGAAATATAGTCTTCACTAAAGTCTTGCGGCCCACTTAATAATAAATCCCTGAAATATCCCTCAATACAACGAACATCCCGCCGAGGAGTCAATGCTACAGTATCAATTTTTACCTCCCCGGTTTCATTAAGTTCAACAATATTGATTCCTTTACGTTGGTTTGCTTCAGCAAAAGAATATTTGAGCAGTGATCCAGAATAACGCAGCGGATAACTTCCAGCCTGCTGCGGTTGGTGTAAATGTCCTAATGCAGTATAATTAAAAGCTGCGAAATGATTGGGATTCACTGTTCCCGAACCACCCACAGACAAAGGCCGTTCTGAGTCACAACATTGTCCCCCAGCCATAAAAGCATGAGCTACGGCAACCCTTCTTGAATTTCCCGGCAATTTTGGTAAAATAACGTTTATTGCAGCCTGCATAGCATTATCGTGATTGGTTATATCCAAATTCTTAAAATAATGTCGAACAACTGCCGGTTCAGCATAAGCCAACGGACAAAAATACACCGGACCATATGAATCGGCCAGCACGATTGGTTCTATGTCTGCAGTGAACGGTCCGTAAACAAATAAATTTTGGCGGCTAAGCAGCCTATTAGCAAAGCTAATTCGTTCAGGGCTATCGTGGTTTCCCGCAATCATTATAATCGGAATTTTATAGTCAAGCAAAAGCTGAGATAATGTATTATTGAGAAGTTCTACTGCATCCGTAGGTGGAACTGCACGGTCATATACATCTCCGGCAATAATAATTGCATCTGGATTAGTATCTTTTACTAATTCTTTAAATTGCTCAAGGATGTAACTTTGATCATTAGTCAGTTGAACTCCAAAAAATATTCGACCCAGATGCCAGTCGGAAGTATGTATAAATCGCATATTTATTACTCCTTGCCAATCAAATTATTAAAAACTTTCTTACACCTGGCTTAAGTTGCACATTTATTGGAAAAGATTATGTCGACTGCAGTTAAAACCTCCGTAATTTTACACCCTTTTATTAGTAATTCCGCCTGATCATCCTTAGAAGTTGGTTCCATATTAACAATTATTACTTTGGCCCCATGTTGCCGGGCTAATGCAATATACTGATTTGCAGGATTTACTTGCAATGATGAACCAAGAACAATCAGTAATTCAGTATTATCAATGGCTTGCTGGGCAGCAAACACAGACTCTGCAGATAGATATTCTCCAAACAGAACTACTTCCGGCCTGATAAATCCGCCACATTCACAAACATATCCTTTTATGGTCAGATAACGGCTGGCAGGATATTTTTCTTGGCAATCCATACAATACAGTCTATTAATATTTCCGTGCAATTCAATTACACTTTTATTACCGGCCTGAATATGAAACCCGTCTACATTCTGAGTAATTATCGTTTGAATCAATCCTTGCTGCTCCCATTTAGCCAAAATTAAATGCCCAATATTCGGTTTGCAAACCATAAGCCTTTCAATACGGGCACGGTAAAATTCAGTAAATTCTGAGCGGCATTCGGTCAATGCTTCAATGCTGGCAACCTGAGCTGGATTTTTTGTTTTCCACATTCCTTGTGCCGAACGGAAATCAGGAATACCGCTTTCGGTTGACATCCCTGCTCCAGTCATAATTGTAGTAAAGTTTGAGGCCAATACCAATTGTGCAAGTAATTGAATTTGTTCGTCATAATTGCATGTCGGTCTATTCAAAATGTGACCTCCTTACTTAAGATATTTTTACTACCTTCGCCATATAGGACTAAATTCCTACTTGATAGTCAGCAATTAATCTGTTATTTCGGAGATTACTTCAATAAACTTTGTTACCAGTTCCGGATCAAACTGCGTTCCTTGACAACGCTTGAGTTCTGCAACTGCTTCTGACTGTAACCGTGCTTTACGATACGGGCGGTCATTAGTCATTGCATCGTAAGCATCTACAATAGACAGTATACGGCATTCTACAGGTATTTCAATTGCTTTCAAGCCCAACGGATAGCCTTGCCCGTCCCATCGTTCATGATGCTTTAATATCCAATCGGCAATATGGGTCAGGACTGGTGATGACATTGCTATACGATAACCTATTTCACTATGTTTTTGCATCTCAATTTGTTCCTGTTCAGTTAGAGGACCTTCTTTAAACAAAACCTTATCGGAAATTCCTACTTTCCCGATATCATGAAACTGAGCAAGCAACCGCAGATCACTAATCTTACTTTCAGCGAGTCCAGCCTTGACAGCTAACTTTTCTACAAGAATCTGCATCCTATCGGCATGACCTTCGGTAATAAAATCCCGGGCATGAAGTGCATTCATTAACGTCTTAACAATTGCGCTGCGTGGACTCTGACTTCGGTGCAATTTTTCCTTATACATATAATTATCTGCTTCCCGTACAATAGCTGCGACATTGGTTTCCGATAGACTTTTCACTGAATATCCAACCGACACACTTAATAGTGAATCAGTGTTAGCTTCATTATAGCTTTGTAGTTGTCCTTTGATTTTGTGATAAATTTCTAATACTAAGTTCTCATCAGCACTCGGTACAAGAATAGCAAATTCATCCCCACCGATACGGGATAAAGAGCAATTTTCCGGTATTGCTTCCTGTAATATTTTAACCACTGCAATCAGTATTTTGTCGCCGCTCTCATGTCCCCACGCATCATTTACCAATTTTAGTCCGTCGACATCGCATAAGATTACTCCTACCCATCCGGCTTCCACCTGAGAAAGCCGCTGTATTTCCTGCTCAAAATACGCTCTATTATAAGCTCCTGTCAAGGCATCGTGTAAGCTGTAATACCTCAATTTTTGCTCAGCATTCTTAATTTCGGTAATATCGCGATAAATCGCGTAAATTCCAACTAACTGGCCGTTAAAAGTTATCGGATATGCAAGGACAAATACATTTACCAAACTGCCGTCTTTTCTTTTACGCATGGTTTCCTTTTTGACCACTTTGCCATTAATAACTTTACCCGACAAAGTTGCTCCCTCGCCTACCAAATGCTTTGGTACAATTACGTCATTCAAATATTGCCCTTTAATTTCGGCTAAAGATACATCAAAAAGATTTTCGAACTGACGGTTTACGCTTACTATTCTGTCATCGGCATCTAATATTGCGCAACTCTCAGGCGAATTTTCAAATAAATGCTCAAAATATACTTTTTGCAGCCGAAGTCGGTTCTCCGTTATATTTCTTTCTTTCAACAAATCTTCAATAGTTGCGATCATTAAATTGAATTTGCGGGCAATAATTCCGAATTCATCGCGCGAAATATCCTTGCAACGAAATGAAAAATTGCCTTTTTCCACTTCCGACATATATTCTACTATTCTATCAATCTTTCCGGCTAAATTTCTTGAATACAGTACGCTAAAAGCAATTGCAATCAGCATACTTATCACACTTACAACAATTGTACGGTTCGTTATTGGTGCAATTTCGTTATGCAAATTTGTTTGCGGCATAAAACCAACAAGTTTCCAGCCAGTATGGGGGATAGTAACTGAAGACACCAAAACGTTTCTGCCGTCAATATTTAAATTCACCGCACCTTTATTATTCTGACCAATTATTGAAAACCACGGTTCTGAACTTAAATTTTTTCCTAACACCCGTTTATCCGGATGACCAATAATGTTGCCTTTGTTATCCAATAAGATGGCATAACCGTTTGAACCTATTTTAATTTTTGCTACAATATCTGATAAAATAAATAAAGAAGTATCTATGGCCAAAACACCTTGGATTTGGCCATCGGCCTTAATAGAACTGGCTGCCGTAACAACCATATCTCCGGTGACCATATCAATATAAGGGTCACTCCACACAATAGGCTTATCAGAATTTACTGCACTTTGATACCACGGCCGCTCACGGTGATTGTAATCAGCCGGCGGAAGCCATTGGGGCAAAATAAAAAAATTACCATTTTCAGTGCCTATATAAAATTGCCAGATATTTGGATTTAAATCCAGCCGAAGTTTCCATTTTCCAAGCAAATTGGCAACTTTTTGCGAATTATTCAGCACTTCCTTGGTTTTTATATCTTCTTTTATGACGGTAAGTGCTTTTTCAGTAGTATCAATGTAATGCATAATAACAAATTCTTTCGCATTTTCCATGCTGTTAATACCGGCAGAATAAATTTTATCCGACAAGATTTCACTTGTTAAGTTATATGAAAATACACCCATAATAGTAAATGGAATGAGAATTAATAACAAATAAGCCAAAATTAGTTTCCATTTAAAGCTGCGTACCATACTACACCTCTTTACATAAGCTACGTGCAGATATCTTCCAGAAACAACGGCTTTATTCCTGCAAACTTTCGGGAAAAATAAAGAGGTATTGGAAATTCCAATACCTCTTTACCAAATTGTATCTATAATAACGCTTCACCGAAATATGCCCATACACAAATGTAGGCAAGTGCGGCTAAAGATACTTCCCATCCTGCAAACAACATAGCCTTAAGATTCTTAGAGCCGGCAATTCCCATTACCCCAACCATATTCGCCGTAGGGTAAACAGATGTAGTAATGCGGGAAGCGGCAATCAACCCAATGGCCCACATCTCCATCGGTAAATTCATTGCTTTGATGGCCGGTAAAAATAGTTCATGAGTAATTTTTATTTGTGCTACAGCAGCGCCTTCAACCCCAAAAGCACCAACAAAAGATCCTACAATCAGCAGCATAGCTTTACCGCCGGCGGCAATAAATTTCATTAAAATCTGTGATAAAGCTTCAAAGCCGCCGCCAACTTGCACTAAATTGATTAACGGTTCCAACAAGATAAACAATAGGAACATTTCTACCATTTTGGCCATTCCCTTAGTGAAATCACTAAGAATATCATTCATACTCATTTTCCCGGCAAATCCGGTCGCAAATGCAAGAACCAGCATGACCAGCGGAACAAAGCCGGTCTTTTGCTTGGTAATCAAACCATAGGCAATTGCCAATATAAACACTGCAACAAATACTAATGTTGCCCGTACTTGAACAGCTGAAGGAACAAACTTACTTACATTTGCCGTATACATTTCATCATACTTATCCCACGATTCAGTATCTCTTTGTACTTTTTTAGCAACATAATAAATAATTATTAACCAGATAATGCCAAACGGCAGTGCCGAATAAAGCATCATGCGGGCATAAGATAGTTTGGTTACAGCTAACAATGCCACTACCGGCGGTGTAAACGGCCCCCAAATCAGCCCTGTTTCCCCGGCTGACTGCATAATCGCGCCTACTGTACTGGGAGTGATACCGATCGAAGCCACTACTGGAATTATAATCGGCGCAATAATGGCCAAACCGCCAGCCATGGTTCCCAACAGTCCGCAGATTACTACGGATGTTACTATAACTGCGATGATAGCTTTGCTTTTCGTATTTACACCAATGAAGTTTACAATCCAATTGACAATTGTCTGGCTTACTCCTGCTTTGGTCATAACTGCGCCTAAACCGCTGCCCATCATTATGATTAAACCAATTAATCCAAGGAAGGTTCCTAACGATTTACTAAGCATTTTAGCAAACATCGCCGGACTTTGTCCGGTTAAGATTACACCAACGGCAATACCTGCTAAAACCGCATTGATCGGACGTTGTTTGAAAACCATGATTATGTAGACAACTAGCGGCAACAAAGCCCACAATGACATCTTAGGAATTAACGCATATTCACCCATACCGTCTCCCCCTTTATTATGTTTAATACATCTATCCAGTAAATTAAGCTTTTCGCAATACCCTGCCGGCGGTTGCTCCTGTTAATCTGCCATGTTCCGCAGCCAAAATACCATTGACGACAACATACTCAAATCCTTGAGCAAATTGGTGAGGATTTTCAAATACGGCACAATCGGTCACAGTATCCGGATTAAAAACAGTAATATCTGCTGCTAAACCTGCTTGTAACATTCCTCGATCTTTCAATCCCAAGCGCTGTGCCGGCAATAAAGTCATCTTGCGCACTGCGCTTTCCCATGTCAACAATTTTTTCTCACGTACATATCTTCCCAGAACCCTGGCAAATGTACCATACGAACGAGGATGAGTAGCTTTTTCGGCCGTTGTAGGATTAATTCCCGATCCATCCGACCCAACTGCCACATCGGGATTTTTTAATATTGTTTCAAGATCTTCTTCACCTATCGAAAAATATACGGCACTTACACCGCCTTTGGCATCAATCGTAAGCTGCATTACTGTTTCCTCTGGGGTCAACCCCAAGATTTCGGCAATTTGCTGAACTGTTTTGCCTACTAATTCTTGATCAGCGCCGGCCGCCAGGCCGGCAATCAACACCCGGTCTGCTCCGCCGCGCACATTCATTTCCAGTCCAATTCCGGTGATTAGTTTTTCCTTACAGCTTGGATCAACCAATCGCTGCAGCATTGCGGCAACCCCACCGTCATGAGCCCAGGCTGGAATCAATGCTGTCAGAGACGTAGAAGATGCCTCATATGGATATTGGTCGGCCCATATATCTACGCCTTGTCGGCGGGCTTCCTCGATCATCTGAAGCGCTTTCACGCCATTTCCCCAATTAGGTTTCCCAATAGCTTTAAGATGGGAAACTTCTACCGTTGTTCCGCTTTCACGGCCGATTTGAATTGCTTCATCAACAGCCTGTAACAAAGTACCGCTCTCACCGCGCACATGGCTGGAGTAAATTGCTCCATACCGTGCTAATACTTGTGCTAATCTAACTAATTCATCAGTCTTAGCAAAACTGCCCGGTGGGTAGATTAATCCGGTAGACATTCCCCAAGCCCCTTGATTAAGGCAATCGGCAAGTATTATTTCCATGTCCTGCATTTCTTGGTCAGTCGGCTTACGATCACTAGAACCCATTACAGCTATTCGTAAAGAACCGTGTGGAACTAGAGGAACCAAATTAATTCCGGGATTAACACTTTCTACTGCCGCGGCAAAACCATTTAAGTCAGTCCAACTGATTCCGCCTTCCGGAAGTTTACCTTTAACCATCCCGAGATAGTTTTCCAACTCTGTTTTTCTGGCACTGGCCACAGGAAACAAGCCAATTCCGCAATTTCCGGTAACATCTGTTGTAACTCCTTGCAATACCTTGCTGTCAGCTAAGGGAAATTCAAAAATACTACGGTCGGTATGGGTGTGAATATCAATGAATCCTGGAGCAACAAATAATCCATCCGCTTCAATAACCTTTTCGGCAGCAGCCTCAATTGTAGGTTCAATTGCAACAATCTTATCGCCTTGAACTGCCAAATCCGCTTTATATGCGGGATTCCCTGTTCCATCAATGATATTGCCGCCTTTAATTAATAAAGAATACATAATCTTCACCTCCTATAATTTTAGGCTATAAATATTTACTGCATTTGCAGTATCAAGCCGGTTATTAAGCCTACAAATTTAAAAAAATCCGGCAAGAGAAACCTATTACCAGGCTTCACTCGCTGGATTTTATTCAGGCTAATGAATAAAGCAGCATAATCAAAATTCACTTTTTCAGCGGCTAAAATCAATCTTTATACCATTTTTATGACAAATAAACTTTTCCTGAGCATCTTTGTATGCCGCCAGAATTGTTTTCTGTGACCGCCCTAAGTACCGTTCTTCGATGATTCGGCGAATTTCCTCGATGGGTATTGTTATTTTCTTACCAATAAAAATACTGCGGACAAACTCATTAGTTGTTGCTAAAGCGAAAGAACTTTCACACTGAATGATTTCTCCTGCTTCTCTATCTACAACAAATCCGATCAAAAAGAATCCATAGCGATAAGTAATAGGATTATTCTGTGGAGAGCGGGCCATCCCTACAATATATATTGTACTTTCCGAAAACATACTATCACCCAACAAACTAAGAATTTACTATTTTCTTACTTTTTAATATATCATGATTTTAAAAATACTGTCAAATAAAAAATTGTAAACATTTCAGCATAATAATACTTAAAACGACAAAAACTTCGGAATTTAATCCGAAGTTTATTATTACCCGTGCAACGGAGTACTCCCCACTAAACTGCATGCACCACCAACAGTACAGTCATTCCCGCTATACTCCGTTGCTCATTTTTATTATACCAGATTTCTAGGAACAGTAAACATAAAAAAAACAAAAACCCGGATTTTTCCGAGTTTGCAAGTTTAAATTGGTGCCGAGGACCGGAATCGAACCGGTACGGGTGTTTCCACCCGACGGATTTTAAGTCCGTTGCGTCTGCCAGTTCCGCCACCCCGGCACATATGAAATTGGAGGCGGCACCCAGATTTGAACTGGGGAATAAAGGTTTTGCAGACCTCTGCCTTACCACTTGGCTATGCCGCCATGGAGCGGAAAACGAGATTCGAACTCGCGACCCTCGCCTTGGCAAGGCGATGCTCTACCACTGAGCTACTTCCGCATAATTAACAAACACTGGTGCCGCAGGGCAGAATCGAACTGCCGACACGAGGATTTTCAGTCCTCTGCTCTACCGACTGAGCTACCGCGGCTTATTGGCGACCCGGATGGGACTCGAACCCACGACCTCCGCCGTGACAGGGCGGCATTCTAACCAACTAAACTACCGGGCCTTTATTGTGAATCGCATAATCTATTATATTCGAAAGCAAACAATATGTCAACAACCAAATTCGTCATGGAACTGATTTATTTTTTACTAAAATTGCGGATTTGTAAAGCCCGTTCCATTGTTTTACTGATCTTATTTTGTTCAAAAGGTTTCACGATAAAATCAACGGCACCGGCATCAATTGCGTCGATCATTACAGACTTCTGACCGATTGCTGTTACCATAACAACAACAGCTAATGAGTCATAATTCCGAATCATTCGAACTGCTTCAATACCATCCATTTTAGGCATCGTAATATCCATAGTCACAATATCAGGACTTAACTTTCTGTACAACTGAATCGCTTGAATTCCGTTTCCTGCTTCGCCGATCACTTCATGACCGCAGTCAATTAAAAATTTCTTAAGCAGCATCCTCATAAATACCGAATCATCGCATATCAAAATTCTTGCCATCAAAACCACCTCCCACTTCACCGGCAAGAGGATCATAATATAAAAATCATTCGGCTTTATTTTTGGTTAATAAGTCGATTTCCATCCGTATTGCTTTTAACGTATCTTCCAAATTATTATGCAAAACCTCCTGCAAAATTTCCAGATTTCCAGCATCAAAATTGCTGATTGTACGTGGTTGATTACATATTTTCATATCGGCGAAAAACTCATTGCGAAAAACATTATAGCAAATAACAAAATTACTGCAAGAGATAAAGTCACTGTAATCCAGTATAATGTAAGATCCATTAATAATTCTAACCGGCTGAGATGGGTTAATAAACAATTCAAAACCATAACAGCTTGTCGGCAGTTGCCGGCTGTACTTCCACTGCAGCACATTAGTCTCTAATATTTCAATGCCTAAATTCTCTTGATTAAAATCCCCTAACGATAATAACGTTGACTCCAGCTGTTGCCGCAAATTCAGCTCAAAAATATTGATATCCGGGGTAATTAGATTAACATCATAAAATTCATTTAAACCAATCGTTATCCGGCCAAAAAAGTCTTTGGTTGCCATATCGTATAATACTGTTAACTTACGATGAAGTTGACTATGTTCATAAGCAAAAATGAAATATTTTGTTTTTTCAAGCTGTAACATTCTGTTAAACTTAAATCCGTTGATAATATCAGGAAGATTCTCAATATATTTCCAATTGCTAATAGTGTCAATAATTTTGTCCATCATTTCATCTCCATATTCGATAAAATTCTTTATCGGTGTAAAAAAACCTTTGTCTAAAGTTACCAAATTGCAGGGCATTGAATATTATGCAGTAGTTTCAAACACGAGGAGGGAAAACATGTATCGTAAACACTTAGTTGCGGTTCTATCAATACTGCTGATTTGTACTGTATTGCTTACTGCTTGTGGTCAATCTACAGTTAACAAAACAGTAGTAAAAACCATCGGGTGGGCACCGGGATTAACGTCATTACCGCAAGAGACAGTTGTTAAAGTGGGGATGAAGGAAGTTGTTTCAGATTCCGGCATACTTATAGGCATGGCCAAAGGTTACTATAAAGATGTTGGTATAAAAATTGAACCAGTTCGTTTCAACACAGGACAAGAAATGATAAATCAATTGGCCGCCGATCAGCTGGATGTCGGCGCAACCGTGACTGCGGCCGGGTTATTCAACGCTATGACCAGAGATATTCCGATAAAAATAGTAGCCGATAAAGGAATCAACGTTCCCGGTAAAGGATATTACCGCTTGGTCATCCGTAAAGATTTGACTACTGTGTTAAAGGACTTCAAAGATTTGAAGGGCAGAAAGATTGCCATAGTCGGAACGGCATCTTTGGATGAAATCGCATTAGTTCGGGTACTCCAAGCAGGCGGTATGACAACTAAAGATATCGACTTACAGGTTATTCGTTCGTTTCCTGATATGTTAGTCTCTTTAGCAAACAAAAGTATTGATGCTGCAATGGTTATTGAACCGTTTATCGCTCAAGGAATTGCCAAAGGAATTATTGACCCCTGGAAAGATCCGGTAGATTACGATCCAGAAGCCCAAACTGCGCTGTTAGTTTTTGGTACCAGTATGACCAAAAAGCCGGAAGTTGCTAACAGATTTATGACTGCTTACGTGAAATCAATGCGCGACTATAATGATGCTTTTTTCAAAAATGTCAAGAAGAAAGAAATGATTGATCTTCTCTGCAAATACTCTATTGTTAAAGATCCCGTGTTATATGAAAAAATGTTCCCAGTTGGTCTAAACCCTGACGGCTATGCAAGAATGAAAGGAATCAGTATGGATATAGACTGGTTAAAAGAAAACAAACTATTAAAACATGATATTTCGGTTCAACAAGCAGTAGATAATCGGTATGTAGATTACGCACTCAAAGTTCTTGGCAAATACAAATAAATGAACGAAAACACAAAATCAAAAATTTTCCGAATTTTATCCATACTATCTCCTTTATCAATATTACTGTTATGGGAATTGCTGGCCAGATTATCGGTAGTCGACCCGCGGTTAGTTTCCTGTCCCAGCGCAATACTCAAAACTTTTGTACCGTTAATGATGTCCGGACAATTGTTCTATGATTCTTGGGTTAGTATTCAGCGCGTATTTTGGGGATTTATCGCTGGGTCTCTGCCAGGTATATTGCTTGGGATGAGTATGGGATTATCGCCAATTGTCCGCTCTGCCGTAGAACCAATGATTGCAGCTACATATCCAATTCCCAAACTGGCCATCATGCCGTTAATACTATTATTGTTCGGGCTTGGCGAAACATCTAAGATTTTCACCGTAGCTATTGGCGTATTTTACCTTGTCGTAATTAATACTATGGCTGGAGTCATGGGTATCGACAAAATTTATCTGGATGTAGCCAAAAACTTTGGTGCCAGCCGTAAGGATTTCTATTTGACTGTTGCTTTTCCAGGTGCTTTACCAATGATTTTTGCCGGATTAAAATTAGGCATGGGGATGGCTCTCATTTTGATTGTTGCCGCAGAAATGTCTGCTGCCAAGGCAGGAATCGGCTATATGATTTGGCGCAGCTATGACATGTTCGATATTGAGCAAATGTTTGTTGCCTTAATTACGCTCAGTATACTTGGATATATATTCTCTATTATCTTGGATGTAGTTGAACGATGGGTGCTTCCCTGGAAACAATATTCATAAACCAAGGAGGCGCAGTATTGTGAAGCATTCCGATAGTATTATCATTAACAATTTGAACAAAACGTTCTATGCTAATAATGCTAAAGTTAGTGCGTTGCAAAATATAAATATCAGTATTCGCGAAGGAGAATTCTTTTGTATAGTAGGCCCCAGCGGTTGCGGAAAGACTACTCTACTGCGCATTCTTGCCGGTTTGGAAACAGCAACCAATGGCGAAGTTAGAATTATGTCTAATGATCCAAATCGACCGACAAACTCTATGGTATTTCAAGAACAATCAGTCTTCCCCTGGCTTACCGTGTTAGAAAATGTTGCTTATGGTTTAAAACTACGTAAAATACCACCCAAAATCCGTAACGAAATCGCCTCTAACTTTATTCATATGATTGGATTAACTAAATTTAAACATGCCTATCCCCATCAGTTATCCGGCGGCATGAAACAGCGGGTCAGCGTGGCCAGAGCCTTTGCCAATGATCCCGAAATATTACTAATGGATGAACCGTTCGGCGCATTAGATGAACAAAACCGAATGATTTTACAGCAAGAATTGTTAAAAATTTGGGAAACCAATAACAAAACAACAATTTTCATCACTCACAGCATTGATGAAGCCCTTTGCCTTGGCGACAGAGTGATGATTATGACCGCACACCCCGGCAGAGTAAAATCAGTTGTGTCGATCGATTTATCCCGCCCGCGTCAATTGTCTGATATTAGAATGCTGCCGCATTATAATGAATTATTCCAAGCAATTTGGAATTCCTTACGAGAAGAAGTAAGAGTGAGTCAGGGAAAAATCACCTGACTCACTCTTATTTATAACATACTTCCGCATTCTCCGCCGGTACCGCTTAATATTTCCAGTGCATGCGGCAACACCGGCAAGATAACCTTCAGGCACTCCTTTACTCCTTTGGGACTGCCCGGCAAATTAATAATTAAACACTGTCCGCGAATACCGGCAATTGCCCTGCTCAGCATTGCTCTTGGCGTAGCCTGGGCGGTAACCCAGCGCATTGCTTCCGGCAATCCCGGCACTTCCCTTTCAATAACTGCTTTGGTTGCTTCGGGAGTAACATCGCGGGGTGAAAATCCTGTTCCACCGGTAGTTAATAAGAGATTAACACCTTTCTTGTCAATCATGTCTTTTATTGCTTGGGAAATAATCGCCTGTTCATCAGGAACAATCAGGTAATCAATAACCTTGCCGCCGATCTCACTGATCAGTAGTTTTATTTCTTCAACACTCTTATCTTCCCGTTCACCTTTGGCCCCTTTATCGCTGGCGGTTATAATTCCTACAGCAATTCCCTGCCAAATACTAATACTGTCACCCTCTTGTACCTTTCCCCCCGCTAAAACTTTAACAAAAATACCTTCTTTGGGCATAATGCATTGTCCGACTTGCTTCATAATTTCGCAACCTTGGTGACATTGCTTACCGATCTGCGTAACTTCAACAATTGCTTCGCCCAACTTGAGTTTGGTTCCCAACGGTAATGTAATTAAATTCAATCCCTCAGTAGTTATATTCTCGGCAAAGTCACCGGGGTATACATCTGCACCTAGCCTGCGCATCTTTTCAATACTTTCCACCCCCAACAAACTGATTTGCCGATGCCAATCACCACCATGGGAGTCACCCTCCAAACCGAATCCGGCAACAAGTGTACCGCTGCCCACACTTTTCTTCTTAACGCCTTTTCGCTCACTTCTGCATACAGCAACGATCTTACCCACCGTCATTCCTCCCTTATAAACAGTCCGCTTTTACCGCCACTTTTCTGTATTAACCTAATATCAGCAATAACCATCGACTTGTCAACGGCCTTACACATATCATAAATCGTCAGTGCCGTCACCGCCACAGCCGTTAACGCTTCCATTTCAGCCCCGGTACGGCCGCTTAAGCGAACTACCGCCCTAATCAGCAGACAATTGTCGCCTCGTTCGATCGCGACCTCAACCTGATTAAGCAATAACGGATGACAAAGCGGTATAAGGCTCGAAGTCTGTTTAGCGGCCATAATGCCGGCCAGCCTTGCCGTTTCTATTACATTCCCCTTAGGTAAAGAATAATCATATATTCTGTTTACAGTATCTTCATTCATATATACTGTGCCTTTAGCAACCGCTTCGCGGTTTGTTACCGGTTTGTCCCCGATATCAACCATCTTAATATCTCCGCTGGAATCAATGTGGGTAAAATCCAAACAGCTCACTCCTTTTCTTAATTTGCAACAAAATGAACTTTATCCCAGTTTACTATTACTACTACCTCATCCTCAGGCACTAATTTTCTTGCTTGTTCAGCCGCTATTCTCGCCCACAGATATATCCCCCGGCATGATACTTGAATTCGGTATAAACCAATTCCCGGCACAATCCGTGCAATAACACCGTCGCTTGAATTATCATTGTCAGTTGTATGCTCTACCGGAATTATTTGCAGTGCATCACCAGGAATACAACATAATGGTGCTACCAAGCTACAATTACATTCTACAGGCATTTTTCCAGCCAACAATAATTTATTTTGAGAATCTCTCATGCATGCGATAATATTATCAATACCGACGATATTTGCGACAACCGAATTTACTGGTTTGGTTAATACCTTTTCAATACTACCATCCTGAATAATAGTTCCGTTATTTATTACAATAACCCGATCACTAAAGCAGGCAACTTCTTCAAAAATATGACTAACCAGCAGTGCTGTTATACCTTTTTCCTGAACTATTCGTCGCAATTCAGTCAGCAAACAGGCCCGTGACGGAAAGTCCAGCGAAGCAAACGGCTCATCAAGCAATAATAATTCAGGTTCGGTAACAAAAGCCCGGGCCAGCGAGACTCGCTGAGCCTCGCCACCGGATATCTTTTTAGCATGCTTAGCTGCCAAATGGCAACAATGAAATAATTCTAAGGCTTCATATACTTTAGTTTTAATATCATTCTCATCGATACTACGAAAACGTAAAGGCAAAGCAACATTATTAAATACAGTATCATTTAGCAGTAAACTGTCCTGAAACACCATGGCACAGCGGCGGCGGACGGAAAGTTTGTCTATATTCGGTGTTTCAGATCCAAACAGTTTTAAGTACCCTGTTTTAACCGGCAGCAACATATTAATGGACTGTAGCAGCGTACTTTTCCCGGCTCCATTTGACCCTATAACGGCAATAATTTCACCGGCAGCAATTTTCAGTTGGTCTATACACAATACCTGCTGCTGGCCCCGGAAAATTTCAACACCGCTAAATTCGATCACCTGGTTCATGGATGCTCCTGCCTTCCGTTGTGTTGTATAAAAGTTAATATCGTTACCACCCCGTACACTATAAATAATAAAATACAGCCGAAGGCTATGGCGACATCATAATTACCCTTACTTACTTCTAACACCGTTGCCGTTGTTAAAATTCTTGTTTCACCCTTTAAATTACCGCCGACCATCATCGAAGCACCAACTTCGGAAACCGCCCGGCCAAATCCGGCAATTACTGCTGCCAATAATCCAATTTTCGCTTCCTTAACCAGCATAAAAATTGCCTGCCAAGAAGTTGCCCCTAGAGACAACAATTGCATTCTTAGCTTTGGATCAAGGCTAACGATTGCAGCAAAACTTAAACTAGCAATAATCGGACTGGCGATAATCGTCTGGGCTATAACCATTGCCCAGGGAGTGTATAACAGATGTGTCCATCCCATCGGTCCGTACCGCCATAATACAATGCTGACCAGTAAGCCCACTACTACCGGCGGCATCCCCATACCAAAGTTTACTACCGATATTATTACTTTCTTCCCGCGGAAATCACGAGTAGCCAACCAACAGCCAATAGGCATGCCGATTATAATGCTAATTAAAGCTGCTAAACCTGAAACCTTTATAGTCAGCCAAGCTACCTCCACAACTTCCTGATTAAATCCAAATATCAGTTGAAGCGCTTGCCACAATCCCTTAGTTATATAATCCATGTATTACCTCTATTTTGCACTAAATTCCTGTTCCGTTTTGCCACCATCGGCGAAAAACAACGGCTGACCATATTTCTGTTTGCCATGTTCAGCAATCATTTTCTGTCCTTGAGCCGACAGGAGAAAATCACCAAACGCTTTGGCTCCGGCAGCATTAACTTTGCTGAACTTCTTACTATTAACTTCCATAACATGATAGATATTTAATAGTTTTTTGTCACCCTCAACAAGGATTTCTAAAGTCAAATTCTTCTTCTGCGCCAAATAAGTAGCCCGATCTGTCAAAGTATAACCGTGCCGTTCATCGGCAATTTTAAGTGTTTGGGCCATGCCGGCTCCGGCTTGCTGATACCAAGCACCTTCGGGTTTAATTTTAACGAAATTCCAGAGTTTTTTCTCCATTTTATGAGTTCCCGAGTCATCTCCTCTGGATACAAACACTGCTTTGTTATCGGCGATTGCTTTTAAAGCATTTTCGACCGACGATTTTTTAATTTTGGCTGGGTCGGCCTTCGGACCAGCAAACACAAAATCATTGTGCATAATTAGACGCCTATTTATGGTTGCGCCAGTTGCCATTACTTTTTTTTCGGCATCAGGAGCATGAACCAGCAATACATCGGCTTCGCCTTTTTCCCCCATTTTGAGCGCCGCACCGGTACCCACCGCTATAACCTTTACTTTATAACCGCTTTGTTTTTCGAAAACCGGTAGCAGATAGTCCAATAAACCGCTATCTCTGGTACTAGTCGTAGTAGCGAGAATTATATCCTTAACTGCAGGTTCTACTTTTTTGGCCGGAGCCTGCGCCTGTTGTCCGCAACCAGCCAACACTAACGCCACTGTCATACATAAAATCATCACAATACTAAAGTATCTCGTTTTTTTCATAATTTTTCACTCCTCTGTTTTTAAATTAATTTAGCTTAATGATTTCAAAGCTATTTGTCTCCAAATCAATAAATAAGAGCTGATTGGTAAGCAAATCCCCCCTTCCGGTAAGTATTTTTATGGCTTCCTGTGTTTGAATTGCCGCTACTACAGCCGGCGTTGCTGCAGGATTCCCCTTACTTGAATTCAACTCCCGCTTTGTTTGATTGCTTTGATATATGTATTCCAATCCTTTGGTATGGGGCAAAACAACCATTACCTGACCGGAAAAACCATCAATAGCGCCATGTACCAGCGGTATTCCTAGCTGCTGGGCCAAGCGGCTAAGCAGCAACCGGTCACTAACGTTATCTAATCCGTCTACCACCAAGTCAGTTTCTGCCAATAATTCTATAGCACTTTTTTCACTCAGCATCGCTGCCACTGCTTGTACATTAACATCAGAATTAATTTCACTTACCCGTTTAACAGCCTGTTCCACCTTAAGCTCACCCAGGTTTTTCTCAGTACATAGTAGTTGCCTGTTTAAATTATGGGCCGAGAAGCGGTCAGCGTCAGCTATGCGAATATAGCCAACTCCTTGGCGAGCCAATAATTCGATTACTGTCCCGCCGAGGCCGCCGGCCCCTACCACTAAAACCTTGGACTCCAGCAGTTTGATCTGTCCGGTTATGCCAATCGTACCAATATTGCGCCGGTAGCGTTCCGGTATTTCGCCGGCTTTTAACTGCATTAGCGAATTTTTCTTTGCCATATCAAACTCCTGTGTTTTCAGCTATTACCGTTCCGGCATTGGACAAGTCATAGCCACCTAGCGATTCTACATCATGCCTAAATTTATCTGACTTCAAAACAGAAATCAGCAAACTAAATAATTGATCACCGTCCATGGCTACAATTAGATCATACTGTTCCCAGGCAACTGGAATAAAATCCAGACCCATAATGTCAGCAGCTGCACGAATGCCCATTCCAGCATTGGCTGCACCGGCTACAATTGTTGCCGCCACCGCCATATGCGTTCCCACTTCTTTTTCATAGCCGCTGATCATCTGCGGATCTATTGCTTGGCCTTTCAGCAGATAATCAAGCAACATACGGGTACCCGCCCCGCGCTGCCGGTTAACAATTTGGATTCCCGGCCGAACTAAATCAACTACGGACGTAATATTATGGGGATTATTTTTTTCAATCATTAACCCTTGTTCCCGTTGAGCCAAATGAACTAACCGCCACTGTCGTCCAGCTAAATACTTGCGAAGGTATGAAACATTATATTGACCGGTCGCTTCATCCAAAATATGAACACCGGCAAGTTGCGCCTCGCCATTGCGAATGGCCATAACACCGCCGGCACTGCCGACATTGGCGCAAGACAAATTAACATTTCCTTGGCGACGCAAATGCAACCCTAGTATATCGAGTGATAAATCATGACTGCCAATTGCCAACAAACTTTGTCGTTGCAGGCTTTGCTTATCAAACAAATCAACTGAAACCGTACTGCCTGCCGGCAGTCCGGCAGTCCCTTCGTCGACTTTTAATACACCATGCGCCCGCATCAGACTTGATATAACACCGGCACCGCGTCCCAACGGAACTATTGTCGGTTGTTCATTAACATTGCCAATCGAAACTCGCAGATATTCTTCCACGCCAATCTCTGACGGTAATTGGCGGGCTAACTTACCGGTAATCGTAGGCGGAGCCTGCCATGATAATTTTTGCCGGCAGGCTAGCACAGGCTTGACAAATAAATCAAAAGCCAGCATAGCAGATACCGGATAACCAGGTAACCCAATAACAGGTATATTCTGACAAATAGACAAAACAACCGGCTTACCAGGCTTAATAGCTACACCGTGCACCAATACCTCGCCAATATCGGCCAAAACTTGATATGTATAATCTTCCGTGCCTGCCGAAGTTCCAGCATTAATAAGTACCATATCACTAGTGGACAGGCCTTCCATTATCGCGTTTTTTATGGACTGATAATTATCCACCGCTATTCCGGCCCGTAAAGGTATTGCACTGCACTGAGTAATTGCAGCACTCAGCATATGAGAATTAACGTCCAATATTTTACCAGGTACAAGCTGTTTTTGCTGTGACACAAGTTCATTGCCGGTTGGAATAACGCTTACTATTGGCCGGGCTACTACCGGAACAGTTTCCAGCCCGGCGGACAATAAGGCCGCAATTCCGGCAGGACTGATAATGTCAAATTCCGGCATAATTAATTCATGTTCAACAATGTCTTCGCCGATAATTCGCACATGCTGCCAAGGGGTTGCGGGAGCCATAATCTCTGCCTTACCGTCGGTAAAATGAACATGCTCTATCATAATTACCGAGTCAGTACCTGGCGGAAGCATATTACCGGTATTTATTACATAACAGCTTGCCGGTTGAAATTCCTGACTGCCGGGTAATACCGTTAAGTATTGCGGATTACGATCACTTGCTGCAAATGTATCTACCGCTCTTACGGCAATACCATCCATTGCTGCACTGTTGTAGTGCGGAACCGACCGACGGGCATAGGCACTGGTTGCAATCACTCGGTCAACAGCAGAACCGGTCGGTAGATCTTCCTGTGGTACATTATCAAAATAACCGCAATCAGCTAGTTTAGCCAACCACATCTTCTGCGCTTCTTCTCTAGGCAGCATTCTTAAATATGCCTTATTTTTCACCTTTATCCCCCCCTTTCCGTTCATAAACCTAATGCAAAAATCTCAACATCAATTTTATCGCCGGCATATAACCCTCCAACCTCAGCAGAAATATGAATCACCCCATCGGCTTGAGTCATAATACTGATAAGCCCTGACCGGCCAAACACCGGTTCAGCCCAATATCCATCGTCTCGTTTTTCCAAACGTACACTGATAAAATCATCTCTTCCCGGAGCAGAAGCAATATTGCGGCTAATTCTGGCCGGAACCACCAAAGAATGCTGTTCAGACCGACCGGCTAAACTACTTACAGCAAGCTTTACCAACCGATGAAACATAGTAATAGCAGCAGCAGGATGTCCCGGCAGTCCAAATACCGGTACTGAATTCGCCATACCAAATATCGTCGGTTTGCCTGGTTTAACCGCAATTCCGTGAAAAAGAACTCCTGGCCGACCTAAATTATCAATGACTGCCACCGAATAATCTCGACCACCCATTGAACTGCCACCGGAAAGAAGTACTAAGTCACAGTCCGTTACAGCTCTATTCATTGTATCGACTAATTGCTCATAACAATCAGCAACAATACCGTAACTTACAGCCTCACAGCCTAGGCTCGTTAACAACGCCTGTAAAACATAACTGTTAATATTGCGTACTTGCCCCGGTCCGGGACTGCTGTCGATATCAACAATTTCATCACCGGTAGAAATAATGCCAACCCGAAGCTTTTTACGAACCGATATTGTGGTTTGACCGCAAGCAGCCAGTAAACCAATATCCTGATAACGAATTAATTGTCCGCGTTGAAGAATAATCTGCTCCGGTCTGACATCTTCCCCTTGTTGTATTACATTTTCTCCCGGCGCTGCTTTTTTAGCGATCAACACACAATCTTTATCAAATAATTCGGTATGTTCGACCATTACTATCGCATCGGCCCCATCCGGCAGCATTCCGCCGGTCGGTATAATCCAGGCTTGTCCGGATTGAAGTAAACTTGTAACGGCTTGCCCCATTGTTATTTCACCGGCAATAGTCAATAAAGCCGGGATACCTTCTTCCGCACCAAATGTATCCGTACTTTTTACCGCATAACCATCAACAGTCGAACGGCGAAAAGGCGGTAAGTTTTCGCCTGCCAATACATCATTAGCAGCTATCCGGTTCAGTGACTCGACCAGAGACACTGACTCAACATCCGCCGTACATTGGCAATGCGCTTTAATTATTTTTTTTGCTTCCTGTAAAGAAATACAATCAATGAAATCCAAAGTTATCTCTCCTTAAAGCGGCCAAAACAGCCCAATTGGCAATCAGTTATTTTAAGCCCTAATCGTTCTGCTTTTTTACCGACCAACAGCGGTTCAACAGACAAACTACGTGCCAACTGCGTAGCTTGCGCACATGTAATCATCCCATCGAAGGCCATATTTTGCAACTTTTGATCAATTTCGTCAATTACATATTCTGGATATTGTTTGCAATTACCTGCCATATTTTACTTTTGTTCCTCCTTTTTACTTATCCTGAATTAATAAAAAGAAAACCGACACTCGAAAAGACAATACTTTATCGAATGTCGGCCATAAATCATCCGCCGGCAATGCGCGGGAAAATGGATACCACATCATCTGATGCCAATCTGGTATCAAGTCCTTGCAAATGTTCAACTGCCCTGCCGTTAACAAGTAAAATTACATCTGGATGTAGTTGGCCCTCCCGCAACAAGAAATTATCATTAGCGGGTTGCCCATAACGAAGAACCAGTAACTCAAGTAGATCCCGCAAAGTAGGAACAGCCTCAACAACTATTTCTTTTTCTTTGGTAATCTTACGAAATGTTGCAAAAAATTTTACCACCATAATGCAATACTCCTAACTGACAAAGGCCCCCAAACCAAGCTCCTTGACTTTGTCTGGCGAAGGTATTCCGTTCTCATCCCAGCCGCGCAGACTGTAATATTCACTTATCATCTTATCAAGGTCATGCACCTGACCGGCATTGGGACCCGCCTTCATCGGTTCTTGTGAAAGACGAGGCGGCAATACATCATCTTTTTTGCCTAAGCCCGCCTGTATATTAAATAGTTTTTCCATATTCCAAATGCGCTCACCGGCTTTTAAAACATCATCCACCGTGTACTCTACCCCAGTTGCAGTCGATAACTGATTGGCAAGTTCGGGCGCTCCGATACCAAAAGTACAGAACAAACATATACCGGAAGCATCGACTGCAGCCGTCAAATCCTGGAATATCTTAACCCAACCGGCTTTTCCGTCATAAGCAAGGTTATCCAGTTTTTCGGGCACACCCAGTACTTCTGGAGAAATCGTGTAGCCACGCACATGACACCCACCACGGTTAGAAGTCGCGTAATTTAAGCCAATTCCTTTAACTCCCCGCGGATCATATGCAGGCATTTCCTGTTTTTTGACACTCATTGACAACTCGGGATGACCATATCTCTCGGCCAAACGATATGAACCCTCAGCCAACAGGTCTCCCAGCCCTTGTCGATAGGCAGTCATGCGTGTTAATTCAACAATAGCCTCAGCATTGCCAAAATTCAATTCCATGCCGGCCTCTTGTTGGGGCAGATATCCTTTTTCGTATAGTTCCATAGCACACGCAATCGTAGTCGGCATGCTGATAGCATCAATGCCAAGCTCATTACAGATATGATTTGCTTTAATAATAGCGGCTAAATTATCAACACCGCAATCCGGTCCGTAAGCCCAGGCCGCTTCATATTCCGGACCTTCACCAAATCCTTGGAATTTACCTTCCGCAACTTTGGTAATGCGGCCGCAGCCAATTGTGCAGCCAAAACAACCGCGTTGACGCACTAAATACTTCTCGGCTAAAGCTTCGCCTGATACTTGTTCGGCTGCCGGGAAAGTCCCAGAGTCCCGGAAATTATTAACAGGCAGTGCACCGGTCTGATCTAAGATATTAACGAGAATTGCCGTACCATATAACCCAAGTCCTTGACCGGTAACCGGATGTTCTCTGAGTTTGGTTCTAGAATCAATAATTGTATCCATAAAAGCCTGTGGCTTAGCTACTTTAATTCCTTTTGTGCCTCTAACCACAATTGCTTTAAGATTTTTGTAACCCATTACCGCCCCAACACCGGAACGACCTGCTGCTCGATGATAATCATTTAAAACGCAAGCGATTTTTACAAGATTTTCGCCGGCTGGCCCGATACAAGCTACTCTGGCATCCTTATCCGTTGCTTCCTTCAACATATCGGTAGTGGTAGGAACGTCTTTACCCCACAAATGCTCGGCACTTTTAAGTTCAACCTGGTCATCTAGGATTGATAAGTAGACCGGCTTACTGGCTTTGCCTTCAAATACGATAGCATCATAACCGGCATATTTAAGTTCAGATCCAAAATAGCCGCCCGAATTGGAGGCCGCAATAGTACCAGTCAGCGGGGACTTGGTCACAACATTGTACCGTCCACCCGAAGTAGCCAAAGTGCCGGTCAGCGGGCCGGTGGCAAACACTAAATGATTGGCTTCGCTAAACGGCTCGACATCCGGAGCAACTTTGTCCATAAATAATTTTGTTCCCAAACCACGGGCACCAATGTAGTTCTTTGCATCTTCTATTGGTAAAGCTTCAACAGCAATAATACCGGTAGTCAAATTAACTCTAATAATTTTTCCTTGCCAAGCGTACATCATAATCCCCCCTTAGCAAGTTTATGGAAAATATCCGCCATCGCTTTTCTATCGGTCTCGTTTTCTTCAGCTATTTCGCAAAAAGTAATCGCCCCAGACGGGCAGAACTTTGCGCATTGCGGATCGCCGTCACATAAATCACATTTAATGACCCGGTCGAAAATTTTGTCATAGGCAATACCGCCGTATGGGCAAGCGGCCACACATTGTTGACAGCGTATGCACACATCTTGGTCTACCAACAAAGCTTTCGTTTCCTCTGACCGGGAAATAGCTCCAACCGGACATGCCTTTTGACACTCGGGATCTTCACATTGTAAACACATTCTCGGGATAGGCAGATCTTGCCATGTCAATACATTTACCCGGGACTGAACCGGATTAAATTCCTGTTCCTTATTAAAGGAACAAGCTAATTCGCAAGTTCGACAGCCGGTACATTTTTCAGGTGAAACCATTAAAAATTTTGCCATTGTACCCTGGCTTTAGCTAAGCTAAAACCAGTTCCTCACCTCCCGTCATAATAAATAACCTTGGTGAAACAAGTGATCTACGCAACCCCCCTCTATATAGATATGGGAACTACTTAGAACCACCTTTGCACAATGGCAGGCATACGGATCACTCCCTATACCCTAACGGCTGACCAATCCCCACCCGTGGACTAGCCAACTCGGAAGTTCTTATTGTAAATATATTCAATTAATGTACACAAAACACATAAATATCAGCTTACGTTCATCCCCCTATTTGGCACATTCGCCGGTGGAAGGTGTCCTGACAGCTGGAAGTCAAAGTATGTCCGACCGGTTTCTGCTTGACTGCCTCCATTACCAGTCCGGCAATTCGCTCATCACTGGCACCACAGCGCAGCGCAGTTTTTATATCAATCTCGTCATCTGACAACAAACACGGCTTCAGCCGGCCATCAGCCGTCAACCGCATACGGTTGCACAATTGACAAAAGCGTTCACTAATCGGAGTAATAAATCCGAATACTCCTTGCATCCCCTTGAGTTTATAGTTACGAGCCGGGCCGGAACCTTTAATGTCATCTAACGGCTGTAAGTCCGAACCGCCAATAGCTGTGAGATATTGCTTGACTTGACTTACGCTTAATCCCTCATCAATACCGTGATAGCCAACCGGCATAAACTCAATAAACCTAATAAACAGCGGGAGCTTACATGCTAACTCATAAAACTGCTGCAGGTCTTGTTCGGTAAGCGCTTTTGTCAATACAACATTAACTTTTACTGGTTCCAGTCCTGCCTGAAGGGCCTGTTGTAAACCATGAAGTGTTTTCTGCAGATCACCGCCGCGGGTAATGTCGCGATATCTATCCTCATCCAAAGTATCAATACTAATATTTACTCGGTCTAATCCGGCCTGCCGTAAACCTTCCACCTGATTAGCCAACAGGCTGCCATTAGTAGTCATTGCTAAATCGGTAATCGTGCCAAGTTGCTTAATACCTCTGACTAAGTCGTTAATACCTGCTCGTACCAACGGTTCTCCGCCCGTTAATCTTACTTTATTAATACCGCAGTAGCGACTGGCAATACCGACGACTCTTACTATTTCTTCATAAGTCAAAATATCAGCGTGTTCCAACTGCTGCACCCCTTCCGGCGGCATACAATACGCACAGCGGAAGTTGCAACGGTCAGTAACAGATACGCGCAGATAATTAACCTCCCTCATGTATGAATCCAGCATCGTCATCATCCTTATCATTGGAAAACTCAATCATTATTTGTCAATTGCATGTGTATTTTAACCATTGTTCAATAAAATCGGCTAGTTCAGCCGCCGGATGGTTCAGATTAAATGTCGGTACATCGTCATATAGGCGAATATCAGCTACAACGGCAATTAATTCTTCTTTGTCAGCCACCGGCTTGTCACATACCGCCTGGCGAAATATTTCAATCTTGGGCTTATTACCGTGTTTATACCCCTCGGTAAAGACAATGTCAATGCCTCTCATCATCGCCACAATATGATCTATTGTCAGTTCAGACTCAACTTGTTGTATCAAAGCCATTTTCCCCGGCGATGATATGCAGACGTTATCTGCGCCTGCCTGGCTGTAACGCCAAGTATCTTTTCCCGGCATATCAATTGCAAAATCATGCAGATGATGCTTGATTATTCCCACCCGATAACCGCGTTGTCTCATCTCAATAATCAACTTCTCTAAATATGTCGTTTTACCACTATTCGAGCTGCCGACAAATGAAATAACAGGTACCATACAAGCCTCCGGCAATATTAAAATTGCATAAATGAACTGACTAATCATTCCATTATATTTTTACTTCTCCACAAAACAGGATATCCCTTTCAAAATTCCATTATTTTTAATATTGCTATAATTTATATAAAAATTAAAATCAGGACCGCTCATTGATTAATTTTGTAACTATCGGCCAATCTGCCGGTGCAAAATCATATGTTTTTAATTGCCCAATTAGTACCCATTGGGCATCATTATGCACATTAAGACGGATTTGTCCGCCCCGGATGCAAGCAATATAAGCCATCAGTTCAATCTGATTACTGTCATATGTGTGAACGGTATTCATAAAGTGCTGTTGCACTGTGATATCTAAACTTAGCTCTTCTTTTATTTCCCGTACCAAACATTGTTCCGGTGTTTCCTCTGCTTCAAGCTTGCCGCCGGGGAACTCCCATTTTAATGACAGCTTATCAGCAATTGAACGCTGAGTAATAAGCACCTTTGTACCGTCAATAATTATTGCTGCCGCAACTTGCTTCAAAGCGCATCGCCCCTTAAATCAATTTGTAGTTTCTGGAATACTCATATATAAGTGTCTGTCAGTATTCTGTGACACACTCAGTTAATTATTAAAAAACTGAGACAGACTTCCAGTTCCGCCTCAGTTAATGATGATATTACCTTGTATGTATGGTTCGTCCTTTAATGCAAACTAGATATATAATACTAGCGCGATGAATTCCAGATCGGTTTCACCGGTATTCTCAATCGAATGACTTTCTCCGTTCTTGGTAAACACAACATCGCCGGCCTGCACTGTTGCCTTAGTTCCATTGTCATTGACTGTTGCCTCACCTTTAAGTATGTAATAAGCCTCTACATCACCCTGATGTTCATGCCAACCAATCGACGAACCCGGCGGCAGCACATTGTGGGCAAACAATCTGCCTTTGCCTTGAAATTCGTCCATTGTCAAAATACCGGTAGCTGTAAATTCCCCCTTGCCTCCGAAGCGGTTCGACAAAAGCTTAGTCTCTAGTTCTTGTGCCCGTTTAATCATTTTAATTCCCCCATTAAATTTATACTTATACTTTTAATATTATTCGAGCGTTTGTTTATTGTATACTTCGCTACCATTGATATTACTCCTGTTTTAGAAGATTATCCAATTACTTAATATTGATAATTTATAACATAATCTATGCCTCTAAGCAATTTTTGCTAAATGAATTTGCGGACCTTATTCATATAACTCCGGACGTCTGGACTCGGCGTAAAACCGGCGGCACTTCCCTTGTGAGGTAGTCCTAACCTTTATTATATCATCCAAATCGATAGCTGCAGTAAGCAGCGAAGCTGTGCCGGAAAAATCCTCAGCAATAATATCGCCGGTCGGTCCGATAAGCATAGTACCGCCGGGATATTCAATTCCCCGGCCATTATTGCCGACTTGATTGGCAGCCAATACATAGGTGCAATTATCATAAGCCCGCGCCCGCAGCGATATATGCCACCGCTCACGCCGCTCACTCGGTGTAAGTCGCGGCACAGCATGCGGACACAGCAGCAACTGCGCCCCCCGCAACACTAGAGTTTGACTTATTTCCGGAAAATGATGTTCTAAACACATTTGAATGCCGACGGTAACATTAGCCAGCCTAAAAACCGGCAAATTATTTCCGGGCAAAAAAGCAACCTGTTCCCGTTGCCCCAAATGAGTTTTACAATAGAACGAAAATTCTCCGGTCGGCTGCCATAAGCCGTGAGCCAGATACGGTCCACCGTCGTCTTGCCGCCAGGCCATACCCGCCGCAATAGTAATTTTTGTTTTTTGCGCAAGTCCGGCCAAAACCTGAAAAGCTCGGCTACCACCGGTAATTGGTGGCAATACTCCTTTAGTAACATCATAGCCGGTTATACTCAATTCCGGAAATAACAGCAAATCAACCTGCGATTTCGCAGCAATTTCAGTCCATTTAATTATAGTATTAACATTTTGTTCCAACCCGTTTACAATTGCCGGACAAGCCACTGCCCCGACTCGCACTATAGTTGCCATGGTTCCTATCCTTTCGCCAATTCGCTTTTTTCCATTATCTTAACAACCATACTTTATACCTGCCAGCAAATAAATGCAAGACAACATTCAGGTTACAGAATGAAAACTGTCGTTAAATTTGGCATCAATCTTGTCTTCTAAGATGTTATCAACATAAATGCTACGCTGAAATTGATCATAGCGCCGTTCACGATGGACATAATTATCTTCTTTCTGCTCTTGAGTTTCATCACGTTTGGCAGCAATAGTAAGATATTGATTTTCATATCGCAGAGTAAAATCGCCCGTTTTTATACCCGGTAAGTCAGCCTCGAAATATACTGCCGTCAAATATAAAAAAGGAATCACCCGACATGAGTAATTCCTTGTGTTTTCTGGCAGGGGCAGTAGGACTTGAACCCACAACCAACGGTTTTGGAGACCGCTACTCTACCAATTGAGCTATACCCCTATATGGAGCGGAAAACGAGATTCGAACTCGCGACCCTCGCCTTGGCAAGGCGATGCTCTACCACTGAGCTACTTCCGCTTGTGATGGCGACCCGGATGGGACTCGAACCCACGACCTCCGCCGTGACAGGGCGGCATTCTAACCAACTAAACTACCGGGCCGTCGATTGTATTCAACACCTGACGAGTATTAATAATAACACAGAAATAATATCCCGGCAACCAGGCAAATTCGTCGAAAATAGGGGTTTTTGATACAAATTCTTATTAATACGTACCCATCCTCGCCGTTATTCACGTTTTTGCTTTTTGGAGCCTGGCAGCCATTCAACAATACAACACTATACTTTTCGGCTGCCGCGTTTGGTAAATGGAATCTCTTGCCGGCATAACGGACAATCCTCCGGCGAATAAGTTGGAATTGACAGTTTCATCAAGGCTTGGGTAGGAATACCGAAAGAAACCTTGCCGCCGCTGCGGTCAACAAGCAAGCCTACGCCTACCGGCACACCGCCATGTTCACGCACAACATCCAGTACTTCAAACACTGAACCGCCGGTAGTCACAATGTCTTCGACAATTAATACTTTTTCGCCCTCTTTAATGGTAAAACCGCGGCGCAGAGTCATCTTGCCGTTTTCCCGTTCGGTAAAAATAGCCCGGGTTCCCAAGTGCTTGCCGACTTCATGGGCTAGGATTATTCCCCCGGTCATGGGTCCGACGACCAGTTCAACACCGGCATCTTTAAACCGTTCGGCTAATTCTCGGCACATTGCTTCGGTATATTTAGGATGTTGCAATACTTGGAACTTTTCCACGTACATATTGCTATGCAGACCGGATGTCAGCAGAAAATGTCCTTCTAAAATTGCTCCGGTCTCAATAAACATATCGCGAATTTGTTGTTCATCCATTAGCTTTCCCTCATTTCTCTGATGATCTGTTCGGCCATGCCGCGGGGATCTTGGGCTTGGGTAATCGGACGGCCCACCACTAAATGAGTCGACCCGGCCCGCAGAGCATCAGCAGGTGTTGCAATGCGGGCTTGATCATTCACCGCACTGCCGCTGGGACGTACTCCCGGTGTCACGATGGCAAACCGTTCACCGCACGCCGCCCGAATCTGACCAGCTTCCTGCGGCGATGCTACTACTCCGTCTAACCCGGCTTGCTGGGTCAGTTTTGCCAGTCGAATTACTTGCTCAGTTATTGGCACGTTATGTCCAAGCTTATTCCATTCTTGATCGTTCATACTAGTCAACACGGTTACCCCTAGTATGCACGGTTTAGGAATACCATATTTTTGGGCTGCTTCAGCCACGGCCTGACCGGCTTGCGCCATCATTGCATAGCCGCCCGAAGCATGGAGATTGACCATCGAGATTCCCAAGCCGGTAAGTGCAGCCAGACTTTTAGCAACAGTATTAGGAATATCATGAACTTTCAAATCCAAAAATATATTTTTGTTTTTTTGTTTTAAAAACGAAATGATTTGCGGACCAACACTATAAAATAACTCCATGCCTACTTTATAAAATGACACGAAATCGTCAAGCTGCTCAACCATCTTCTTTACTTCATCGAATGTATTAAAATCGAGTGCAACAATCAAACGGTTATCTGGCTGCATGCTGCCACCTCACTCTGTCTGTACTTTCCCGACGATTTGACCCACTTGGGTGATGCCTCGTTTAGTCAAATAATCGGAAATTCCCTGGGCTATTTCGGTCGCCGTCCCTGGATTAACGAAATTAGCGGTTCCTACCGCTACCGCACTGGCCCCGGCCAGTAAAAATTCCACCGCATCCTCCGCCGTCATAATTCCGCCCATGCCAATTACCGGGATCTTTACCGCCTTGGCCACCTGCCACACCATGCGCACTGCTACCGGTTTAATTGCAGGGCCGGATAATCCGCCGATAACATTGCCCAATACCGGCCGCCAGCTATGGATGTCGATAGCCATTCCAATCAAAGTATTGATCAGCGAAATTGCATCCGCACCGGCCTGTTCTACAGCCGCAGCCATCGCAACAATGTCGGTAACATTAGGAGACAGCTTAGCAATAACCGGCAAGTGGGTATTTTTTTTGACTATTTCAACAACTGTTGCAGCACTGTCAGGGCATGTGCCGAAAGCCAGTCCGCCTTGTTTAACGTTGGGACAGGATATGTTAAGTTCAATACCGGCTACGCCTGGTACATTCAACAATTTAGCTAATTGACCATATTCTTCGACCGTATTGCCGGCAATATTTACGATAACTGGGACGTCGTAACGATTTATTTGTGGCAAGATATTGCCGATAAATTCTTCGACCCCTGGATTTTCCAGGCCAATACAATTCAGCATTCCGGCCGGAGTTTCAGCGATTCTTTGCCCGCGGTTACCGGCCCGCGGCTGCAGGGTAGTGCCTTTTACCACCACTGCGCCTACGGAATTCAAATCAACATAATCAGCGTATTCTACGCCAAAACCGAATGTTCCCGAGCCGGTCATGACCGGAGTTTTCATTTTTATTCCGGCTATATCTACACTAAGTTGCTGGTAATCAAGCATCACCACTCGGTCACCTCCCCGGCCCAAAATACCGGCCCATCGGTACAAACTTTGCGGCGTTTTCCGTCGCTGGCGCCACAGGTGCAGGACAGACATGCCCCTACCCCGCAAGCCATATGTTTTTCCAAAGAAATTTGACAAGGAATATCATATTTTTGGGCTTGTTCCACTACCCCCCGCATCATGGGGTTAGGCCCACAAGTATAAATCATATCATAGTTGCCGGTTTGGATTAACTGGGGCAAAACATCAATAGTATTGCCGCGGGTACCCAAACTGCCATCATCAGTGGTAATATGAATATTTTTACAGACAGCGGCAAATAGTTCCGGCCAAAACATTTCCTGTTTAGACCTTGCTCCCAATAAGACTTCAACCGGTTGTGGGCACAGCATTCTTGCCAAATATACCAACGGCGCCACACCCATACCGCCGCCTACCAATAACGGCCGGTTTCCTTGCAGAATAAAACCGTTGCCCAGCGGTCCCATACAGTCCAATAAACCGCCGGGTTCAACCGCAGCCAACAGACGGGTTCCTTCACCGATGATCCGGTAGACCAGCGTCATTGTCTGCTGCTCGTGGTCGATATCGCAAATACTTATCGGCCGGCGTAATAGCGGATGATATTGCTCAGTAACCCGCACGTGAATAAACTGACCGGGCTGGGAATCGCGAACGAGCGAAGGAGCAAACAGGGTAATTGCTCTGACATCTTCATTATAAGCAATGTGCTGTACTACCTTGGCTTGAACATGCTGCTTAGGCAAGCTCGTATCCCCCTCCGATATAATCTTGGAGTGCCATAACATAAACCAAACGGCGTTTACGCATTACGTTTAATACTTCCAAAACTTCACCGGCAGTATCCATGGAAGTAAGACAAGGTATAGCGTGTTCCACCGTTGCCCGCCGGATCTTGAACCCGTCGCGCTCCGGTACTTTTCCATGGGTAAGAGTATTAATAACCATATTTATTTCACCGTCTTTAATCATATCCAGGATGTTGTAAGTGTTTTCACGCAGTTTAGCTACGCTTTCCACAGTAAGTCCCAATGAACGAAGATATTTGGCTGTACCATCTGTTGCCACCAGCTTGTAGCCTAAACCGGCAAACCCTTGGGCTATTTCGCCGGCTTCCAGCTTATCCTTATCGGCAACTGTAAACAATATCGTCCCCGCTTCGGGGATGTTTAACCCGGCAGCCGTATTTGCTTTATAGATTGCCCGGGCGTAATGATAGTCCAGTCCCATAACCTCACCGGTCGATTTCATTTCCGGGCCTAACGAAATATCAACTTTACTCATCTTGGCAAACGAGAACACCGGCGCTTTAACAGCCGTAAAATCCGGTTTGGGAACTATTCCCGGTACAAAACCCAATTTGGTTATATCATCGCCCATGGCTACCTTGGTAGCTACATCCACCATTGGCACGTTCGTTACTTTGCTGAGGAATGGTACCGTACGGCTGGAGCGAGGATTTACTTCGATTACGTATACCTGTTCGTCAAAAATTACATATTGGATGTTTATTAAACCCCGTACGTCCAAGCTTAACGCCAGTCGCTGCGTATAATCGATTATAGTATTTTCAACTTGCTCGGACAGCGTTTGAGCAGGATATACGGCAATACTGTCACCCGAATGCACACCGGCCCGTTCAACATGCTCCATAATACCGGGAATCAGCACATCTTTGCCGTCGCAGATAGCATCAACTTCTACCTCAGTACCTTCCATATAGCGGTCAACCAGTACCGGGTGTTCCTGAGAGGCCTTTACAGCATACTTCATATAGTCCATTAATTCTTTTTCATTATACACTATTTCCATCGCCCGGCCGCCCAGTACATATGAAGGCCGAACTACTACCGGATAACCAACTTCAGCGGCTGCCCCTACAGCTTCCGTCAAACTGGTAACTGTCGTTCCCCGCGGCCGGGGAATCTGCAGTCGTTCCAACAGCTCATCAAATCTTTCCCGGTCTTCGGCTTGATCGATACTGTCAACGCTGGTCCCTAGTATTTTTACCCCGTTTTCAGCTAATGGACCGGCCAGGTTGATCGCCGTCTGTCCGCCAAACTGGGCAATTACTCCTAACGGTTGTTCTTTATCAACAATATTTAGAACATCTTCTAATGTTAACGGTTCAAAATACAACCGGTCGGCAGTATCAAAGTCGGTACTGACCGTTTCCGGATTATTGTTGATAATTACTGTTTCATAGCCCAACTCTTTTAAAGCCCAAACGGAATGGACCGAACAGTAATCAAATTCAATACCCTGACCGATGCGGATCGGTCCGGAGCCTAATACCATAACTTTCGGCTTATCACTAGTTTTTACTTCGTCTTCCTGGGCGTAAGTTGAGTAATAGTAAGGAGTCAGGGCCTCGAACTCAGCAGCACAGGTATCAACCATTTTATAGCTGGGAATTATATTCCACTGCTTGCGTAAAATGCGCACTTCTTTAGCCGTAGTTCCGGTCAACTCGGCGATTTTATTGTCAGTAAAACCCATTTTTTTGGCTGCCGTTAGTAAATCACAATCTAGCTTATTCAACTTAAGGCACTGTTCCATCTTAACAATATTGTCGATTTTATCTAAAAAGAAGGAATCTACTTTGGTAATATTGTGTATTTGTTCGACAGTAATTCCGCGACGAAGCGCTTCGGCAATTACAAACAACCGTTCATCATCTACAATCGCTAACTGTTTAATAATTTCTTGGTCGGATTTTGCCGTTAATTCATCAAGATCAGGATGAATAAGTCCAATCTCTAATGACCTTACGGCCTTTAACAAAGCGCCTTCAAAGGTCCGGTCGATCGACATTACTTCACCGGTCGCCTTCATCTGCGTACCTAGTGTCTTATCAGCCAGCGTAAATTTATCAAATGGCCAACGCGGGAATTTTACTACTAAATAGTCTAATGTTGGCTCGAAACAGGCCATCGTTTTCTGGGTAACAGCATTTTTAATTTCATCCAAGTGATAACCAATGGCAATTTTGGTTGCCACTTTGGCGATTGGATAACCGGTAGCCTTGGACGCCAAGGCACTTGACCGGCTGACCCGCGGGTTAACTTCAATTACGTAATATTTGCTGCTGGCCGGGTCAAGAGCATATTGAACATTACAACCGCCTTCCACCCCCAGCGCCCGGATAATTTTTAATGATGCGCTGCGCAGCATTTGATATTCGTGATCAGTCAAAGTTTGCGACGGTGCTACAACAATACTGTCACCGGTATGCACACCGACTGGATCAAAGTTTTCCATGTTGCAGACGGTAATACAATTGTCGGCAGCATCCCGCATTACTTCGTATTCAATTTCTTTCCAGCCGGCGACACTACGCTCAATCAAAGCTTGCCCGATGAGACTATATTTTAATCCTCTGGTAACAACATCGATGAGTTCCTGCTCATTATCCGCAATACCGCCACCGGTACCCCCTAAAGTGTAAGCTGGGCGAACGATTAACGGGTAACCGATTTCGCGGGCAAAATCAACAGCAGCCTGTACTGATTCCACAATTGCACTTTCAGGAACCGGCTGATCGATTTGATTCATCGTTTCTTTAAACAGTTCTCGGTCTTCGGCTTTTTTAATACTTTCAATGGACGTACCAAGCAACTGGACTTTGTAGCGTTCCAATACTCCCCGTTCAGCCAACGCTACGGCCAGATTCAATCCCACTTGTCCGCCCAGAGTTGCCAACAATCCGTCCGGCATTTCCTTGTAAATTACTTCTTCTAAAAACTCCGGCGTCAGCGGCTCAATATATACACGATCGGCAATATGCGTATCAGTCATGATCGTTGCCGGATTACTGTTAACCAGTACTACTTGCAAGCCTTCCTCTTTTAAGGCGCGGCAAGCCTGTGTTCCGGCATAGTCAAACTCAGCTGCTTGACCGATTACTATCGGTCCGGAGCCAATTACCATTACTTTCCGCAACTTATTATTCTTTGGCAAAATTATACTCCCCTTTCCAGCAGGTTCATAAATTCCTCAAACAAATAGGTATTATCATCTGGTCCGGGAGCAGCTTCCGGATGGTACTGAACGGAAAAAATCGGCAGTTCATTATGGCGCATGCCTTCCACCGTTCCGTCATTTACCGCCCGGTGGGTCACTTGAACATTTAATCCGGCAAGCGATTCTTCTTCAACGGCATAACCATGATTTTGCGAAGTAATATACACCCTGTTGCGTTCCAGGTTTTTTACCGGCTGATTTGTTCCGCGGTGCCCGAATTTTAGTTTGTAGGTATTGCCGCCCATTGCTAGTGCCAATAATTGATGACCAAGACAAATCCCAAATATCGGTCGTTTATCTAATAATTCTTTCACGGCAGCAATTACTTCCGGAACATCTTTGGGATCGCCGGGTCCATTCGACAAAAATATGCCATCCGGATTCATTTCAAGAACTTGCTGGGCAGAAGTGAACGCCGGGACAACCGTTAAATCAAAGCCTTGCCGCGACAAGGAATTTAAGATGTTTTGCTTAATACCAAAGTCCATTACTGCAATCCTTGGACCATCTGCCGGCATCCTGTATACTTTGTCGGTCGTTACTTGCCGTACAGTATCAACTTCTGCCGGAACAGCCAGTAATTGTTCGATTTGTTCGGCTGAAGCATTCTCAGGAACAATAATACCTTTCATTGTTCCGTGATTGCGAATTTTTCGCGTGACAGCCCGTGTATCTACATTATATATACAAACAATATCATTTGTTTGCAGATAATTCGTTAGCGTTCCTTCCATCTGCCAACTACTGGGCTTACCACAAAGTTCACTGATGATAAATCCTTTTACGTAAGGCCGTCTGGATTGGTCAAAGATTTGAGCAACCCCATAATTGCCAATCAGCGGATAGGTCATCGTTACAATTTGCCCACAATAGGATGGATCGGTCAAAACTTCCTGATAACCGGTCATTCCCGTATTAAAAACCACTTCACCGACAGTAGTCTTATCTCCAAGCAGTGTTCCACAAAACGAACTGCCGTCTTCTAAGATAAGTTTTCCATTCATGCAAACACCTCGCCATTTTTCATTACGAACTTACCTCCTACAATAGTTGCTACAGCGCGACCTTTAAGTTTTTTACCCTCATAAGGAGTGTGCTTTCCTCTAGTATAGAAAGTTCGACTATCCACCGTCCATTCCTGCCCCGGGTTCACGATTGTGATGTCTGCTTTCCCGCCTACTTTCAGACAACCGGCATTCAATCCCAATACCTTTGCCGGTCCGTAAGTCATCTTCTCGATTACTTGCATTAGACCAATCTTTCCGGTGTGAACAAGTTCCGTCAATATTACCCCGAGCGCCGTTTCCAGCCCGGTAAACCCGCTAGGAGCGTAACGATACTCCACATCTTTTTCTTCATAAGCATGCGGAGCATGATCAGTCACGATTGCATCAATCGTTCCGTCCAGCAAACCGGCCAGCAAAGCATCAACATGGTCTTGCGATCGGAGTGGTGGATTTACTTTTGTTGCCGTATTATAGCCTATAACTGCGTCATCTGTCAAAGTCAAATGATGAACAGTTGCTTCGGTAGTTACATTCACTCCCCGTTTCTTAGCCTGTCTGATTATATCAACCGCATTCTTACTGCTGACATGAGCAACATGCAGCAGACTGTTAGTATATTCCGCCAGCATCACATCCCGGGAAACAGCGATATCCTCAGATACGGAGGGATTTCCCACCAACCCCAGTCGGGTTGAAACCGCTCCTTCATGCATAACACCTTCACTGCTTAAATTTTCATCCTCGGCGTGAGAGATGATCCGCTTCCCAAATATGTTAGCATACTCCAGGCCGGCTCGGAATAAGCGCGCGTTATTTACAAAATGGCCGTCATCGGAAATTGCAACTGCTCCATTTAACAGCATATCACCGATTTCAGCCAATTCCTTGCCTTCTTGACTTTTGCTCATTGCGCCGATTATTTCTACATTTACAATGCCCTCAGTCTGGGCCCGATGTTTCAACCCGGCAACTAAAATTGAATTATCTATTATCGGACGGGTATTAGGCATGCAGGCTACCGTAGTAAATCCGCCGGCTGCAGCTGCCTGTGTTCCGGATACAATATCCTCTTTAGCTTCCAAGCCAGGTTCGCGGAGATGGACATGAATATCAACCAGCCCCGGGGTTACAATAAGTCCCTCTGCTTCATATATTTCGGCATTGTCTACAGCAATATGCGAACCAATTTCTTTAATAATACCATCTTCTATTAAGACATCAGCTATTTCATCATAGGCCGTCGCCGGGTTTATTACCCTTCCACCTTTAAGCAATAACTTCAATGTTCTTCCCTCCCATCAGTACTAAAAACAATAGTGCCATTCTTACCGCCACTCCATTTTGAACTTCGTCACAAATTACCGATTGGTCGCCATAAGCAACTTCAGGTGAAATTTCCAAGCCCCTATTCATTGGACCGGGGTGCATTAGCAGCGCATCCGGCTTAGCCAGCGCCAGGCGGGCCTTATTAATACCAAAGATCCTGGCATATTCCCGTGCTGATGGAAACAGTCCTTTTTTCTGCCGTTCAAGCTGTATTCTTAAAACATCTACTACATCCGCACCTTCCAAAGCGTCTTCAACGCGTTGGTGTACTGTTACTCCCATCGCTGCCAGTTCGCGGGGAATTAGCGGTGCCGGACCGGCTACATGAACTTCGGCGCCCATTTTAGTTAATCCGCAAATATTAGTTCTGGCAACCCGGCTGTAAAGAATATCACCAATTATCGCAACTTTTAAACCAGTTAGCCGGCCTTTGCGTTCCTGGATCGTAAACATGTCCAGCAAGCCTTGGGTCGGATGAGCGTGTGCGCCATCGCCGGCGTTAATAATTACCGGCTTAACGACTTTTGCTGCAAACTCAGCAGCGCCAGAGGCTTCATGTCTCATAACTATTGCATCCACCCGCATTGATTCGACGGTTAACAAGGTATCCCGCAAGCTTTCTCCTTTTACAACACTGCTGCCGGATGTAGTAATATTTACCACATCTGCTCCTAAGTATTTTCCTGCCAACTCAAAAGAGGTTCTGGTTCTGGTACTAGGTTCAAAAAACAAATTTATGATTGATTTTCCTCGTAATGTAGGCACCTTCTTAATGTCACGATTCATGATATTTTTCATTTCACCGGCAGTCTTTAGAATCAAATTGATTTCTTCGGTTGATAAAGTATCCAAGTCAAGAATATCTCTGTTTTTTAACGATATATTGCTTTTAGCCAACCTTATTCCTCCTTTATATATTGTAAAGAATATCTGACCTCAAATAAAAATGCTCCTTACGGTAAGGAGCTTGATAATAACCTCAAACATCCTTGCCGATTTCACAGAACCAGACTTAAAGGATTTAGATATCAGTCTTAATTTTATAAATAATGCCTTCTTGGCGTGAGACGCGCAAGAAGGCATGCTAAAGCATTTTATCCATACCCTTGCCAGCCTCACGGGACTAGCTTAAAGGCCTTATGTTATTAAAAATATTTTACCAAAGCAGTTAACAAAAGTCAACAACATCAAAGTTAATTTATCATTATTTAAGAATATCTTTTGCTAATCCGCTAATGAGAACAACAGCATTATACAATGCTTCTTCATCAAAATCGAAACAATGATTATGATGCCCAGCCGCTAATCCTGAACCAACCATCATATATACGGCCCGACCGCCACGGCTCTGAACTCTTTCCATAAAATATGTACAATCTTCGCTGGCCCCTAAATTTGATACAGGTAAAATTTCTTGGAAAAGACCGGTTTGCTCCGCAACAGCCTTTACTTTTTCTCCCATCTCAAGGTCGGGCAGGCAACTGGGAGCTCCACCCATTTCTAAAATTTCAACATTCACATCATACATATTGGCGGCGGCATTAATGATCCGTGTTGCTTCCTGTACCATAAAATCATTGATCTCAGTAATATTTCCACGAGTCTCTAATTTTATAACAGCATTTGCCGGCACAACGTTTCGTCCGGTACCGGCCTGCATGTAGCCGACATTTATCCGCGACACACCTTTACTATGACGGGAAATAGCATGCAAATTAAGATTAGCTGCCGATGCCGCCAATAAAGCATTTTTACCGGTTTCAGGATATGCTCCGGCATGAGCGGTAACCCCGCTAAAAATAGCGTCAAGCTTGGTTGTTGCTAAAAACCCTTCAGTGGAACAAGCAACTTGCCCCAGAACTTTAGTATTAAATCCGATATGCATTCCGAACAAATAATCAGCATCATCTACAACTCCGGTGGCTACCATCGCTTTAGCTCCACGAACTCCTTCTTCGGCCGGCTGAAAAATCAATTTTACTGTACCTTTTAATTCATCTTTCAATTCTATTAATATTTTGGCAATAGTTAAACCAATTGCGGTATGGCCGTCATGTCCACAGGCATGCATTACTCCTTTATTGACCGAACCAAAGCCCTCACTGTAAGGTCGATGCGTACCTTCTTGGGATTCTCCGGCGTCATTGGCATCCATATCAAAGCGCAACGCTACTACCGGCCCCGGTTGTTTAAATTTCATAATTCCAACTACTCCGGTTTTACCGCCTTTCATTTTTTCAACCCACTGCAATTTTGCTCCTTGCTCTACTGCACGTTGGGCATGTTCGGCCAATTCCTTGGCAGATGGCACCCCCATCATTGATGCTTCGTCGATGACCTGCGCTCCACATAGAACCTCATAACCCAATTCCTGTAATCTTTCAGCAACAATTGCGGCTGTACGAAATTCTGTCCAGGCAGCCTCCGGGTATCTATGAAAATCACGGCGTAATTCAATGGTTTCCTGTTTTAATTGATTAGCTAATTCTTTTATTCTATCCATTACTCTACCTCCACTCAATAATTTTTTTCACAGCTTTTCTATAATATTATCATATTAAGTACAGCAATCGCTACCATAACTACGGCATTAATCGACAAAATATGAAAAATATGTCCACCGGACAACTGCGCACATAAAATCAAACTACCTGCCAAAGGAGAAAAACAGCGTCCCCACGAAGCTGTCAGATACGCATGCGAACCCAGCGCTAAAGCCGAGGTGCCCAATTGACCAGCCTTGGCCGTAACGGCAGTATGAAAGGCCATACTTGATATATCTCCTGAACCGGTAAAAAAAGAAGTAATAAGCGGACCATACGTAGCCAATCCGTTAGTGTTAAATAATTCTGTGCTGTAAAACTTCAATAACCGTGTGGTCATGCCACTCACTTCCATTACCTGTACAAAAAAAACCGCACATAATATTACACTCATCACTCCGGTAATTCCTTGACCGATACCATGAAAGAAATTAGCTATCTTTTCCTGTCGGTTGCCAGTCAAAAGTACAATGAATAAGCTTATGAACACCGCCTTAAGCAACGTAATATCAGAAATTATAGTAGCTAAGCAGTTTCCTTTAAGCATGATCAGCAGTGGCAGTAAAGGGAAAACTGCTGAACACCATTTCTTTTTGGAATCAATCACCAACTTATCATTTGCTTGATGGTTTAATACGACCTCACTATATACAGCCAACTTTTCACTACGGTTACTTAATATGCTGAAAACTAAAAGCAAAACGATCAATGCTATTCCAGTCGCAGGCAAATGCCCAAATACTACCTGTTGGGCCTGAATTCCCAATAATTTACTGATATATATATTATGTAATGATTCTGAGTTTAATACACTTCCCCATGTGCCACAAACAATTGCGCTGCCCGTTAGACCCGGTGGAAACCCCGTTTGCTCCAATAGTGGAATAATCAAACAGCCAATAATTGCTGCGCATTCGAGAGCGCTGGTAATAAACATATTTGTTACCAGCGTTATTAACAATATTCCCGGCAAAACTATTGCTCTGTTCCTTTGCACAACATTACGGCACAAGCCTATAAGTTCCTGCTGGTATTGATATTTTTTCATCAAATAACTGTACCCAAGCACTGCGCACACGCCGATAATCGATTGCTTTTCAACTATTGCTAAACTGACTGCATCGAAAGCCGGAGATAATTTTCCCGATAATATTCCCAATAACAGTCCAAGAGATAAAAAAACTAACCGGCAATCAATTCCTTTGGCCCATAAAATTATGGCAATAAAAAAGATAAAAAATCCTGCTTCAGCCAAACTAGGCGCCTCCCACTTCACTAATTTTGCTTAATCTTATGCATTAATACATAAATCAAGACCATAAAAAAATGCCAAGCCGCCTAGCTTGGTTTAAAGATAAAAATACACAAAAATACCAAGTCCTAAGACTTGGCAATACAATTCATTTTTTACATTTGTTGCAATCACTGCAATCGCTGCTGCAAATTTTTTTGGACGTTAAACCTAAATATATCCGCCGGATAACTACACCGGCAGCAGCAATTCCAATTAAAATTAATATTATTTTCTCCATAGCAAGCCTCCTATACTAAGCCAAGCATCTTGCCGCCTTGGAAGACTATAAATGATAAGACCCATGCTAATCCGGTACTATAAGCAAAACTAAATGCTGCCCATTTCCATGATTTTGTTTCTCGTTTAATTACGACAATCGTTGCCAAGCATGGAGCATATACCAATACAAATATCATTAACGATAGGGCCACAAGCATATTCATGTTCGGATCTGCCACTAATGCTTCCTTAAGATAAAACGATCCTTGCTGACCGGAACCCATACTATAAATAGTAGCCAACGTACTTACTAATATTTCTTTGGCACTGATTCCAGCTATTAATCCCACGCCGATTTTCCAGTCAAAACCTAACGGCGCAATCAGCGGCTCAATAAATTTGCCTAATCTGCCGGCAAAACTACTGGTCAACTGGTCTTTGGCTTGTTGATTATTAATTATACTTTTGGTTTCCTCATATTGACGCTGAATGGTCAGATAGTTTCGGACCGCTGCTACAAGTTCGGGTGAATCGGTGAATCTAGCGCCGGACAATCCGGCCAGATTATCTTCGACAGTACGCCGCATACTGCCGGACTGAGCCATCTGCACGGCTAGTTCGTGCAAAACAGGATGATCATCGATATTTTGAATCCGCAGTGGGTTCAACACCTGTTCCCGCATATTTTTATTATACTGTGTTTGTACTGCGGCCAGCGCTTCATCATAACTTTTGGTAAATACAGCATCACGGGGGTAATTAGTAGCAAACCAGACAAGTAGTGTTACGGCTAAAATAATAGTACCGGCTTTTTTAATATATAACATACTCCGTTCGCACATGGTTAATAAGATATTCTTTAATACCGGTACATGATAGGGTGGGAGTTCCATTACAAACGGTTCAGTTGAGCCGGAAAATAAAACACTGCGGAAAAAACGAGCCATGACAATGGCCAATAAAATACCTAAGGAATAAATAGCGAACAAAACTGTGCCTGCTGCTGCTTCTGAGAAAAACGCAGCAGTTAAGACCATATAAACCGGCAGACGGGCACTACAGCTCATAAAGGGAGTTACTAAAATAGTAATAATGCGGTCACGCTGATTTTCCAGCGTTCTGGTCCCTAAAATAGCCGGCACGGTACAGCCAAATCCTAGTAATAATGGGATAAAGGACTTACCATGTAAACCAACCCTATTCATAACTTTATCCATTACGAAGGCTGCCCGGGCCATATAGCCGGTATCTTCCAATAAGGAAATCGCTAAAAACAATAATAAAATATTTGGCAAGAATGACAATACACTACCTACGCCGCCAATTACTCCGTCAACAATTAGTGAATTCAAGTCCCCATCTGTAATAAAAGCACTTATATACTCACCAAATCGACCAAACAATTCTTCAATCCATTCCTGGGGAAAAGAACCAAGTTTAAAAACTAAATAGAACACCAACCACATAAGCAAAAAAAATATTGGCAAACCTAGCCAGCGATGTGTCAATATTGCATCTATTTTGTTGGAGAATTTTAGCCGCTCTAAATCGCCGCTAATAATGTGCCGATAAATTTCCTGGATATATTCGTATCGGGTCTGCGCAATTAACCATTCGGGTTCTTGTTCTAATTCCTTAACAATATCATTACGGTAGTTTTGGGCTGCATCGATTATGAACTGTCCACCGGATATTCCTTGAATTTCTTTCATTGTCTCCGAATCATTTTCTAATAACCTTAGTGAAATCCAGCGCAAAGGAAAAACAAGCTGCTGCTTAATATCTTGCATGTGCGACATTAGACCCGCAACTGCGGATTCGATAGCTTGATGATAAGTAAGATCCAAATGGGGAGGTTTTATATTGGCTACTACTATAGTATCCAATAACTTTTCTATTCCCTGGCCGCTGCTGCCGACAGTCCGAACTACCGGCATGCCGAGTACGGTTGACAATGCTTGGTGGTCGACCTGAACTCCAGACTCTTCGATCATATCGATCATGTTCAAAGCAAGAACCATAGGACGTTCTAATTCCATCAACTGTATCGTAAGATATAAATTCCGTTCTAAATTAGCCGCATCAATTATATTAACGACAACATCCGGAGCTTCACGCACAATAAAATTACGCGCAACAACTTCTTCAGGAGAAAAAGCTGTCAAACTGTACGTTCCTGGTAAATCTACCACTGTAACTTCCGTGCTGCCAACCTTTTTAAAACCTTCTTTTTTCTCTACAGTTACCCCTGGATAATTTCCTACATGCTGCCGCGCTCCGGTAATTTTGTTAAATATAGTCGTTTTTCCGCAATTCGGATTCCCCGCCAATGCTACAGTAATTTTTCCTGCTAAATCTATCATCTAGTATAACCTCCGAAGTCCGACAAAAAGTTTGTTAAAAGCAAGGCTCAACTAGAATTAGTGTTGCCTCAGATTTGCGTAATGCCAAATTAAATCCGCGCAAACTAATCTCAATCGGATCTCCTAATGGCGCATATTTTTGTACAAAAACTTCGGTTCCGGGAACCAAACCCATGTCGAACATACGTCGGGTAATTTTACCGTTACATATTACTTTACTGATTACAGCGCTATTACCTGGTTTAATGTCACATAATGTTCTCATGTCTGCACTCCTCCAAAACCAGTCCATTAATTTTAATTGATAACGATTATCATTATCATATTAAAAGTACCATGAAATTACTATTTTGTCAATCAAAACAGCAAAACACACGGACTATATCAGTACGTGCGTTTTGTTGAACAAGGTATTTACTTGTCGGTTATTTATTTTAACAAATCTACAGCACAAGTAACGGTTAAAATTACTGCCAAATTCAATGCCTTTTCATCAAAATCAAAATATGAATTATGATGTCCGGCTGCCAATGTTGCACCTACTCCTAGATATGTCGATTTACCGCCTAATTCCTGTACTCTGTTCATGAAATAGGCATAGTCATCACTGCCGCCAAATACGCAGCTAGGCAATACCTTACTGAACAGGCCGCTTTCTTCCGCTAATTTCTGAATATGATCAACTAACCAAGCATCACTTACTGCACTCTGAGCACTGCCCATTTCTTTGATATCTACTTTTACCGCATGCATATCGGCAGAGGCATTAATAATACGAACTGCTTCTTGATATACATATTCGTTAATATCACTGGTTGTTCCCCGGGTCTCTAACTTGATAACAGCCTTATCCGGAATTACATTCCGGCCTGTACCGGCATTCATTACACCCACATTAATACGCGACATGCCTTTACTGTGCCGAGAAATTGCATGCAAATTAATAAGCGCAGTTGCTGCCGCCATCATTGCGTTTCGACCGGTTTCAGGCGCAACTCCGGCATGAGCCGAAACACCGGTAAAGATCGCATCTATCTTACTTGTGGCAAGAATCCCATTGGGTTGACAGGACATTTCACCAGTTTGCAAGCCTAATCCTAAATGCAGTGCCAACATATATTGGGCATCGTCGACAATGCCCTTATAAACCATTGCTTTACCGCCCCGCACCCCTTCTTCAGCGGGTTGAAAAATAATTTTAACTGTACCGGCTAACTCACCCCGTAAGCTCGCCAGTATCTCAGCAACTGCCAGACCAATAGCGGCGTGACCGTCATGGCCGCAGGCATGCATAGCACCATAATTAACTGAGACAAAACTATCTTGCACCGGTTTATGGGCCGGATCTTGAGTTTCGACGACATCATTGGCGTCAATATCAAATCGCAATGCTACGGTCGGACCCGGCTTATCGAATTTCATAATACCCATTACACCTGTTTTGCCATGTTTCATTTTAGCGACCCACTGTGGGTTAGCACCTTGGGTAATTGCGCGTTGTTCATGCTTTTCCAGCTCTTCAATTGTCGGTACTCCCATCATAGCTTCCTCGGCTAATACATCAGGACCGACAAAAACAGCGTATCCTAAACCGGCTAAAATATCTGCCACAATTGAAGCTGTGCGGTATTCAGTCCAAGCAGCTTCGGCAAACTTATGAAAGTCACGTCTTCGCTCAATAGTCGTAGTCTCCAGTTTTTTGGCCAATTCGATTATTTTCGTATTCATGGTAATCCCTCCAATTAAATATTACACTAGAGCTGTATCGCTGCATAAATAAACGATTTTATGTGACTTAAGTTCCACCTGCTCGTAAAATTATCCTGCAAAGCTGCTTTAGCAATTAAATTGTTGTAATTATTTTGGTTTTGGCCAAACTTATGATACAATAATTCAGATTTAACAAACATTTATATCATATTAGGAGCTGAATACTATGCCGATAATTCTTTTATGCTTTTTTATAGGATCTTTAATTCTTGCATTGCTTATATCCTGGCAAATCAAGACCGTTCCAGCTGACTTATTATCAATAGCTAAGTTTTATTTATATACATCACCGATATTAATTATATCGAATTCACTGTTATCTTACGGCTTTGCCCAAGCCCACAACGCTATTAAGAACCTGCCAGCAGCTATAGCCGGTCAAACTTTAATTTATTTCCTTTGCATCTTGGGGGTATCGCTATGGTTATTAAATGACAAAATCTCTATTATCCATTCAATCATCGGTATCTTATTAATCGTATCAGGAATTTACGTTCTAAAGATGTCCTGAGGGGTTCGTCCAGTACTATTTTAATTAGCTATTAGTATGAAATAGGTTGCGGTTTTGAAAACAATTAAGTAAAATTGCGGGCTAAAAATCCGATTTTTTTCCCTTGGTCAGCAAACAAATCCTGTTCATAAAAGTTCTTTAGTTCAGTAAAGATGAAATCATATACTCCTACTAGTTGCTGCATATGCTGAATGTTAAATTCTTGCCGCAAATTCAACATGTATATTGTATAGCCTTCATCAATTTTTCTAAATTTGAAAGGAATTAATACAATTTCACTGCCGGTAGAAGCTTTTAAGGTCAACGAAAAGGTGATTAGGTAGCAGCCATCTTCCCGTAAAAGCATAGCTTCTTTTAAAGTGCAATCTTTAGTGATATTGTCTGGTTCATTGCCTAAGTGAAATTTTATATCCATTTCAGGTATTTCCAAATATTTTTTTAACCCTTCAAAAAATTGATATGCGAATGAAAAACAATCACTTTTGTAATGAAGGAGCCTTTCGACAGAGGCCCTATACGACTCACAAAGCTGTTCATATTTAGACATAATCAACCCCCTACCCGGTATCAATATTAGGTAATGCCAATATTAATACTATGTTGATACACCAATACTCATACCAAAACAGATTTTCGGAAAATTAACTCAGATAGCTTGATTTATTTGGTAAAAAGTATCATAATGATATCAAAATAAAAATCTGGGGAGCCGGGACAGGCCGGCTGAGAAACAGCCCCGTTAAATGGCTGTGACCCTCAATACCTGATCTGGATAATGCCAGCGAAGGGAAACGCTAAATATATAATAGCATTCAATATTTACTACTATTTGGCAAATTCCTTTCATAGGTATTTGCCAATTTTTTTATCTTATTCAGCGAGTTAAGACTCCCGCCTCTATAGGCGGCGTCAGCTCAGGTGGAGTTGACTCTCCACCTGAGCCCCCGATGTTTCAGCTCTGCTGAAACGAGTTCACTACAGGAGGCTATACATATGACGAAAAAACTCACTTTAACTGCCTTGCTTGTTGGTATCGGCACCCTTACCAGTCACATTATTTATATACCGGCTGGCGTTGCCAAATGCTTCCCTGTTCAACACATGATCAATGTGCTGACAGCAGTTTTATTAGGGCCCAAATATGCAGTTTTTTCTGCATTTACAATTTCTACTCTGCGAAATATATTAGGGGTCGGTTCACTATTAGCTTTTCCCGGCAGTATGATCGGTGCCTTTTTGTCGGCATTGCTATATCAATACAGCCAACGCTTGTCCCTAGCTGCCCTAGGAGAAATAATCGGCACCGGCATCTTAGGTGCTATAGCGGCATATCCATTGGCCAGCATCCTCATGGGGTCCACCAAAGGAGCTTTTTTCTTTGTTATTCCGTTTGCGGCAAGCAGTATTGCCGGGAGTATAATCGCCTACTTGATCTGCCGCAATAAAAGCATTACTCAACTTATAAACCAATATATATATAAACAATAAGCAGCCATTTTACCAACAGGGCTTTGACATGGTCTGCAGAATTAAATTACAAAAAGGAGGTATGATTATGAAGCTAATTGACTTGCATTGCGATACTATGGTGCACTTAATGGAAGGAGAGCAAGTGCTTCTTAAAAACGAACTAGGAGTGGATATTCATAAGCTCCAGGCCGGTCACTCGCTAGCACAGTTTTTTGCGTTGTTTATTGATATGAACAAATGGAACGATCCCTTACATCGGTGTCTGGCCATGGTAGATCGCTTTTATCAAGAACTAGAAAAAAATCAAGAATATATTGCATTAGCAACTAATTATGAAGATGTACTTCGTAATCAGCAAATGAACAAGCTATCTGCTTTCTTAACAATTGAAGAAGGAGGCGCACTCGCCGGCAAACTTTCAAACCTCCGCAACTTCTATCGGTTGGGCGTTAGGTTAATAACTCTTATTTGGAATTATCCGAATGAAATCGGCTATCCTAATGCCGGCGGTGTTCACAGCGACCAAGGTCTGACTGAATTTGGCCGGAATGTAGTGGCCGAAATGAACCGGCTCGGTATGCTGATTGATGTGTCGCATATGTCGGACAAAGGATTCTATGATGTAGCTCGCTTAAGCGAAAAGCCCTTTGTGGCATCGCATTCTAATGCACGAACAATTACTGGTCATTTACGTAACATGACTGATGATATGATTCGTCTGCTGTCCGAGAAAGGCGGCATTATGGGGATTACTTTCCCTAAGCAGTTTTTAGGAACTAAGGATATCAGCCTTGTCGAGGATATGATTATACATATCAAGCATATTAAGCAAATAGGCGGCATTGACGTTTTAGCCATCGGTACTGATTTAGATGGCACCAAACCGAAACTGGAAATTGACAACATTGGTTCTATTGGAAAACTCTTACACGGACTTGAGCAGGCAGGATTTAGTACTACTGAACTAGAAAAAATCTTCCATAAAAATGCGCTGCGGGTGATAAAAGAGGTTCTATAACAAAACATAACATAATACTTATAAAATTAGCTTGACGTATATAATCAGGTATGCTAATATATTTTTGTTGACACTAATGCAGCTTTAAATAATGCGGTCGTGGCGGAACGGCAGACGCGCTAGCCTCAGGAGCTAGTGGGGGCAACCTCGTGGTGGTTCAAATCCACTCGACCGCACCAAAAAACAAATTGCGGTTGTGGCGGAATCGGCAGACGCACCATCTTGAGGGGGTGGCGCCCGCAAGGCGTGTGAGTTCAAATCTCACCAACCGCACCACTAGATAAACCAGTACTTCTAGGGATATACTCCCTAGAAGTTTTTTACATCATTTATAAAAAATCATTCCTAGGGTATACTAAAAACCATCTATGAAAAAACAAAGGGATTGGCCGAAACCGCCAATCCCTTTATCCGCTGAATCCCCATTCCCAAACATTCCAAAAATTGCTGTATAAGGTTGGATTAGGCTTGAAGTTGACTATACTGTTAGATACTGCATTTAGATTTGCATAATAAAACAATGGAATTGATGGACACTCGGCCGTCATAAAATCTTGGACAGCAAAATACAGTTGGCGACGCTTATCCAAATCTACCGTTTGCGCTTGGCTCAGCAATAAATCTACATTAGGGTTTTTCCAGCCTGAATAGTTTTTACCGGCATAACCGTTATAGATACTTGGCACATTTTTAGAATGCCATAAAATACTATTATCGGGATCAACACCAGCTACCCAAGCAAACATTGCCACCTCAAAATTTCTATATCTTAAAACTTCGGTGAAAAACCGCTGAGAATCATAGAACTGTACTTCCACGTTAATACCGGCATCTTTAAGCTGTTGAGCAATAGCCTGTACAACATTTGAACGAAGGTTATCGCCGGCAGTAGTGGCTACCGTAAATGACAGTTTTTTACCGTCTTTCTGATAAATACCATCACTGCCTTCTTTCCAACCAGCCTGAGTTAACAACTGTTGCACATGAGAGATATCCCTTCCTGATAATTTCTTATCAGGATTATTCGCCCAAGAAAACGCCCACTGGTCTGTATTCGTGATAAACGCATTATTGCGCAGCACCTTTTCAACAATAGCTTTCCGGTCGATTGCGTACTTAATTGCTTGCCGGACTTTTACATCTTTAAATAATGGATTATCCAGATTTAAATCCAAATGTTCCCAAACCATACTGCTGCTGACTACTGACTTGACATTGGAAATTGCCTTAACTTGTTCAATTTGATTAATCGACATATTACTGGATAAATGTATTTGTTCAGATTTTAACTGTGCCAACAAAATTTTTTGATCAGGAACAAATTTATATACCAAACTGTCCAGTTTAGGTTTGCCTTTATAGTAGCGCCTATTAGCTTCTAATACAATTGAATCCGCTACCGTCCATTTTTTAAAAACAAAAGGACCTGTTCCTACCGGAGCCCGGTTAAATTCCGCTTTAGTTATATCGTTATATTTTGCAGCAAGATGTTCCGGCAATATATACGGGAACAGCTTTAAGAATGGCGCATATACTTCCCGAAACCGCAGAACCACAGTATGCGCATCCGGAGCCGTGATTTCAGCAATCCGATTATACCCTTCCTTCGATAATATCTTGTCTGGAATTTTTTGAATAGCTTGCCATGTAAAAACAACATCTCGGGCTGTGAATGGAGCCCCATCATGCCATAAGATATTATTCTTTAAATGGTAGGTCACTGTTAATCCATCGGGACTAATGCCGCCATTGGCAATTGTAGGTACTTCCCTTGCTAGATCGGCGATCCAATTTCCTTTATCATCCATAATAAATAAACCGCTAAAAATAATCCGAGAAAGTTCTGCACACGCCAGCATATCCGACAAATACGGGTTCAAAGTATTCGGCTCATATTGACTTCCATAAATAAGTTGACCGCCATCAACTGCAACACTTGGTTTAGTATTTTTTTTAAGATCAAGCTGATTCCTGCTGCCGCATCCCGTAAAAAATATCATGCTAGTCAACATCAGACATAATATATATTTAAAACGCAATTTTCCGCCCCCTATCTGCCATATAAATATTGATACTTCTCTTTACTCTTTTGTACTCGATGAACAAAATCTCTGGTCTCAGGAAAAGGTATCTTATCGATCTCGGTAAAGTCATAAGTCCATTGGAAACGCCGCATCCAATCTTTTACATTGCCTCGGCCGCCATTGTAGGCCGCTAAGGCTAAAATTTCATTATTGTGAAATTCATTCAGCAGTTCGGACAAATACCACGTTCCTAATTTAATATTTAAATCAGGATTATATAAATCCTGATCGGACAAAACGGTCAATTTGTTTTGGGCTGCAATCCAATTCGCTGTAGTCGGCATTAATTGCATTAACCCCCGGGCTCCTTTAGGTGACCGCGCCGTTGGATTATATTTACTCTCAGTTCTAATTACTCCGGCTACTAAAAATGGGTTTAAGTTATTTTTCAGCGCATACCTATAGACTTCTTGCTGATAATACATTGGATACATGTATTTTTTTTGAAACCAATTTGTCTGATAAAGGGAAACAATAACCACGGTTGTAAAAACAAACAAAAAAAACCATTTAATTAAGCGCAAAATTAAAATCACTCCGTTTATATTCGTTTCACAAGGTTATGCGCTTATCTAGATATGTTCTTCCAAGCTGTTGCAACCTGTTGTCTTGTATTTGCAACATCCTGGTTATTATCTATTACTACATCGGCATAAGCAAGTTTTTCAGTTAAACTCATTTGCGCCCGTATTCTTTCTTGGGCTTGCGAATAGGTATATCCATTACGCTGCATCAGCCGGATTAATTGAGTTGACTCATCAACATATACCAACCAAACAGCATCAACGATGTCTAGCCACTTTACTTCAATAAGCAGCGGTATATCAAATACAACAACCGCATAGCCTCTTTCTTCAGCCTCTTGCGCCTGTTTGATGACTTCCTGTTTTATTCTGGGATGCGTAATATCATCAAGCAGCGCACGCATTGAAGTATCTTTAAAGATAATATTTCCCAACTTATCCCTGTCAATAGTCTGGTCGGTATGCAGTACTTGCTGACCGAACTGCTTAACTATATCCTGCCAAGCAGGCTGAAAAGGCTGCACCACTAGTCTTGCAATTTTATCAGCATCGATAAGGAATGCACCAAGTTCGATAAGGATGGAGCTTACTGTGGATTTTCCACTGGCTATTCCGCCGGTCAGTCCGATACGATACATAGACCTTCCCTCCTACTGTTGGCAATGAGGACAAAAGCTGGTCCCACGTCCGGCAATCACCGTCTTTTTAATCAAGGTACCACATTTTTTACATGGCTGGCCTGCACGTCCATAAACAGCAAGATAATCTTGATGGCTCCCCTTTTTACCTAAGCCATCACGGTAGTCCCGAAATGATGTTCCGCCATGCTTGATTCCGTCGCTAATAACCTTATTAATAGCATGGTAAAGCCGTTCAATATCGATTGGCGATAAACTACACGCCAATCGAGCCGGATGTATGTTTGCCAATGCCAGACTCTCGTCTACATATATATTACCTAAGCCGCCAATAAATTCTTGATTTAGCAAGACCGCTTTAATTTGAGCCTTTTTTTTCTTAAGTGATTGAAAATATTCCTGCGTAAAATCTGCTGTTAAGGGTTCGGGGCCCAGCGAATTTAAACCGGAAATCCTCCATAGTTCGTCGTTTTTTAATAAGTATAGGGTACCTAATGTCCGGGTATCCGCATAAACCAATCGATCCCGATTATCTAACAGGAAAATTATCCGGGCATATTGATCAGTCTCCATATCGGCCCGATAAAAAAGTCTGCCAGTCATCCGTAAGTGTATGATCAATACCCAATTATCGCTAAGTTCCAATAGTAAATATTTACCCCGCCTATTTACAGAAACTACCTGTTTGTTGATGAGTACAGCCTTAAATACATCCGGCTGTGGCCATTTAATTAATCGCGGCAATAAAACATTAACATCTACTATTGTACTACCAGTTAATTGTGAAGCTATATGTTTACGAATCGTTTCGACTTCGGGTAGCTCGGGCATAACAAACCTCCGTTCATTTAGCCTGCGCCCAATTGTCGCCAATTTTAACATCGACAAGCAAAGGTACAGATAAATTAACAACATTTTCCATCGATAATTTAACCAAGTCTGCAACAACAGTTAATTCCTCTTCAACCACTTCTAAAACCAATTCGTCATGTACTTGAAGCAATAATCGACTTTGCAGACTTTTATGTTTTAATAAATAAAACACATTGATCATGGCCTTCTTAATAACATCGGCAGCCGTTCCTTGTATTGGTGTATTCATGGCTGTACGCTCGGCAAACGAACGCCGGTTAAAGTTGCTACTGTTAATATCCGGCAAATACCTCTTACGGCCAAACATAGTCGTAACATACCCCTGCTGCTTGGCTTGTCCGACTACTTTATCTATGTAGTCCCGGACACCCTGATATTTTCGAAAGTAATTGTCAATATACTGAGCTGCCTCTTTGCGGCTGATCTTCAAGTCTCTAGATAAGCCATAGTCACTGATACCATATATTATCCCGAAATTCACAGCCTTAGCTCTAGCCCGCATATCCGAACTGACTTCCTGGATTGGAACATCAAAAACTTCAGCTGCTGTCCGAGTATGTACATCCTGATTATGGTTAAAGGCTTCCAGTAAATTTATATCTTGGGACATGTGAGCTAACAGTCTAAGCTCTATTTGGGAATAATCGGCTGACATAATATATTTGAAATCATCGCCCGGTACAAACAACTTTCGGATTTTTTTGCCGGTTTCCGTACGAACTGGGATATTTTGAAGGTTTGGATCAGAACTGCTTAAACGGCCTGTTGCCGTTACCGTTTGATTAAAACTTGTATGGATGCGTCCGGTAGTTGAGTCAACTAAATGGCGCATGCCTTCCAAATAGGTAGTCTGCAATTTTGTCAACATGCGATACTCTAATAAATAATCAATAATTGGGTGCATACCTGATAACATTTCCAATACTTCGGCATTGGTAGAATATCCGGTCTTGGTCTTTTTTATTGACGGCAGTTTCAGATCATCGAATAAAACTGCTCCTAATTGTTTAGTAGAATTAACATTAAACTCCCGGCCTGATAAATTGTAAATTTCAGCCAACAAGCACTCAACTCTATCTAAAATTTCTAATCGAAAAGTGTTCAACTTTTCTATATCTACCCGAATGCCGACAGATTCCATACCTGACAGAACATTTACCAATGGTAATTCCAAATCATCGTTAAGGGACATTAGTCCATTGTTAGCCAACGCTTCCCGCAATACAGGATATAGTAGATTAATATATTCTGCAGCGATACTAGCAACATTAGCCTCATTATTATCACTACTATCGAATTTAATATTCTGCAGATATTTTTCTCCAATTACTTCTAAAGGATACTCCGCGGCAGTTGGATCAAGCAGATAAGCTGCAATCAGTACATCAAACCGAAGACCCTTCAATTCGACACCTAATCCGCGGGCTGCATTTGCCAATACTTTAGCATTATAAGTTATTTTACTAATATCTTCATCTGCCAGTAAGTCCAACAAGAAGTTCCAGCCGCCTATTTCGGAAGTAATATACATACAACCGGAATCAGTATATACAGCCATTCCGTACAAATCGGGAGAATAAGGCTTGTTACCGGCAATAGGATAACAAATCATAGTCTTATTCGCTTTAATCTTATCAATTATCGCTTGGACATCTTGGCGGTTTTCAGCAATCTTACAATTTATTGATGTGGATTGTTGGTAAACATTTTCGGCAGGCTGCGTCGGTGAAAGAACAGCCGGCAGGCGACTGGCCAGGCTTTTAAATTCCAGACGCTGTAATACTTCTTGTATTTGGTGATAGTCCGGGTTCATCGTGTATGCTTCCGGCGTAAAATTTAGCGGCATATCACAAAAAATAGTAGCTAATTGTTTCGACAACACAGCCAGTTGTGCGTTCTCACGCAACTTTTCCCGCAACTTATTACCGGATACTTTGTCAATGTTTTCCAAAACATGCTCCAAACTTTGGAATTCCTGAATCAACTTACAGGCAGTTTTTTCGCCGACTCCCGGTACCCCGGGAATATTATCCGAACTATCGCCCATTAATCCCTTAAGATCAATTAACCGTTGGGGAGGAAAACCATACTTATTTGTAAACGCCGCAGTGTCTACAAGTTCAATTTCCGATATCCCTTTACGAGTCAACATTACTTTCACGCTCGGGCCAATCAACTGCAAAGCATCTTTATCACCGGTTACAATTATGACTTCATACCCTGAAGTGGCGGCTTTAGTTGCTAATGTGCCAATAATGTCATCAGCCTCATAGCCTTCGTGCTCAATTGACGTAATGCCAAAAGCCGATAACAGTTCTTTAGCCAACGGAAATTGTTGCGATAATTCAGATGGAGTAGGTTTTCTCTGCGCCTTATAGTCCGCAAAAGCATCATTACGAAATGTTATTCTTCCTTTATCAAATGCAACAACAATCATTTCCGGATCAACATCGGTTATCAACCGGATTAACATCGTCGTAAAACCATAAACGGCATTTGTATAATAGCCGGATTGTGTTGTAAGCAGCGGTAACGCATAAAACGCCCGGTGAATCAAGCTGCTGCCGTCAATAATAACAAAAGTTCGGGCCATATGCCCACCCCGCTTTCCGTGTATATATATTAGCTATTCCCGTTTGAATCCCTTTTAATCAATTTGTTAACCTACAATATATGTACTCATAATATTATGTACTCATTGCCAAATCTTGTCCAGAACAAATCTCATAATAATTACGAAAATAAAAAACACCTTGAGATAGGTGTTTAAATTCGGCTTATTTGGTTTTAGTTTATTGTAAATTCAATATTTGTTGATGAAATAATGGCTTGTCCTGAAAAGAAGCATCAATAATCGGCAAATAAATCAAAACCTGTGTTCCGCCGGACAAAGCGCTAAATTTCATATCTTTAGCTGATTTTAGATGAATTAAACCACCGTGTTCACTGATTATACGATGTGCAGTAGGCAAACCAAGACCAATACGATCCAACTTAGTAGTATAAAAAGGTTCGAACACCCGGGATAAAATTTCGTTAGCAACGCCGCAGCCTGTATCGGTAATCGATACAACCAGCATATTCAATTCACAATGCTTCCAAGTCCGGATAGACAAAATGCCTTCATCAGCCATTGCTTCTACGGCATTTTGCATTACATTTACCAAAGCTTGTTTGAGTAAATTTGGGTCGGCAGTAATAGTCGGCAAAGAAGATGTTAACATTTTATCAATTATTATTTTTTCCCCGCCCAGCTGTTTAAATGTCAATAACATAGCCTCGTTTACAACACTGTTCAAATTAACGTTTGATTCTTTTTTTACAGCAGGTTTAGCAAACATAATGAGCTCAGTAACAACATGATTTATATAAGATACTTCATCCAGCATCGTCTCAATAACATCGCGCTTTACAGTGTATTGATTTTCTTCGAGCCGACTGATCATTACCTGCAAATAACCACTAATAGTCGTTAATGGAGTCCGGACATGGTGAGCGACACCGGCAGCTAACTCTCCCAATGACATCAATAAACGAGTAGTTTGTATTTGCTTAATTGCTGCTTTGACAGATGATGCATCCTGCAACATAATAATCAAGCCCATGAAAGCGTTATTATCGTCACATAATTGCATCGTCGCTGCCTGAAGAAACAGGGAATGGCCGCGAACCTGAATTTTGATTATCGAAGTATTTACCTCACCATAAGCAGTAGACGTAATTATCCGCATAAAATTCTCGCCCAAATGACCAAAGGCACAATCTGCCTGTTTTCCTCTAACTTGAGACTTATCAACTCCGCACAAGTTCTCCGCTTCTTCATTAATAACTTTGACACAAAGAAACCGATCAAGATAAACTATACCAATTCTGGCAATTTCGAAGTATCCCTTATACTCGCTCTCATGCAAGTAAACGATCTGGCGTTCGGCTGCTTGTGCAGAATACATCCCAGGCTCCTCCCCTTCAAGTAGATGATACTACACTAATTTCTTGTAGGTTTTTGTATTTCCTGCTTAATTTACTTAATAAATTTTCGTAAAATTCCGACATATACTGCAAAATAAGTAAGCGATTATGTCGATTCCTAGTAAGGTATTTACTGCACCGGCTAATTCCCTCGGAGAAATAGGCAGCCTTATTTCGACACAATCGCTATAAATTAATAATCAACAGCTTAGATTCCGTATATTTATTTACATATATTTCCAATAATCATGCAATATCGGATTTCCATTCATCATTTGACATAAATTCCCTTAATTGTTGCCCCGACATATACTCATATTCCACTAGATAATTAGCTATTTCCTCTAATTTTCTTTTTACGTTTTGCAATCTATCAAGTGTTATTTGCCGCTGTGCGGCTAAAATAACACTAAGTTCTTCATGCAGTTGTTCTTTTGGTAAATCATCGGGAGAAATTATACCTAGGTTAGACATCCCACTGATTATTATCTGTTTAGCAAGACCGGCTGCTTGCTTAAAGTCATTTGTTGCCCCTGTACTACAGTCTCCCAGACATAGTTCCTCGGCAGCAAAACCGGCTAAAGCTATCGAAATTTTATTTTCAAGATCAGGTAACGTAAATAAATAGATCTCATTTTTTTGAGTTTGTCGAACATATCCTAACGCGTTACTGCGTGAGCTAACATGAATTGCCGCTACCGATCCAGGCTGCAATAATTCGCCAATAACAGCATGCCCGGCTTCGTGGATTGCAATGCGAAGTTTCTCTTGTCTTGCCGGTATCCGATCAACTTTTTCGCCAAGTATCACCTTATCAATAGCTTGACGTAAATGGCGGGTAATAATCTGCGGTTGTTCTTCACGAAAGGCAACAATTGCGGCCTCATTCATAACACTTTCTAATTGAGCGCCGGAAAAGCCAAATGTATTTTCGGCCAACTCTTCATAATCGACTTCCGGTGAAATTGGTTTGTTTTGAGAATGAATCCTTAGAATACTTAATCGTCCCATTTTATCAGGCAAATCAACTTTTACCTGCCGGTCAAATCGTCCTGGCCGAAGCAATGCCGGATCTAAAAGATCTGATCTATTAGTCGCTCCAATAACCAATACATGGATCTGCATATCTATCTTTAGTCCGTCCATTTGTACCAACAATTCATTCAAGGTTTGATCATGCTCGGTATTATTGTTTCCGTTGCCTCGTTTGGCACCTAAAACATCGATCTCATCAATAAAGATCACTGCACTAGTTTTATTTTGTTTCTGTGCTAACTCTATCGCCTGCGCAAACAATCGTCTGATTCGTTGGGCCCCAACTCCAACATACATTTCGATAAACTCAGCACCGCTTGCAGCCAAAAATACGGAGCCGGTGTAATTTGCAGCTGCTTTGGCCAATAAAGTTTTGCCAGTCCCCGGCGGTCCATTTAAGAGGATGCCCTTCAACGGACGAATACCCAGTGTTTTTATTTTTTCCCGATCATTAACAAAATCTAATGCTTCTTTTAGTTCGCTTTTAGCTGTTTCCTGACCGCCAATTTGGTCAAAACTAAGACCCATACCACGTTCACCGCCATTATTGCCTGAAAACTCATATGACCGGCTGGCTGTTCGTGGATTTGCATATATAAACAAACCACCAATTAACAAAATAAAAATAATCGGCAATATATCAACACCGTTATAGGTTAAAAAAATCAATATTCCTACACCGGCACCTATTCCGTATTCCAGGTAATTTTTCAATGCCTACACCCCCTTATCTAATACACGCTTAGGTATGACCTCGTATAAATTTTTGGTTCCTTCCGCAATATGGATATATACCCGCTCAGAATCAACAAAAATCTTAACCGACATTCCTTGCCTTTTAGCTTTTTTTTGTACGGTATCTTGCATTTTAGTATAGCTTCCAGTTTCAATAGCTTCATATATATGCAAATGAATATTGTCGTAAAATTGTTCCATTCGAGCATCACGTGTGTCTTGTAATTTCATTTCAATTATATGCTTGGGAAAATGCTGCTTACCAATTCCCATGATTTCCAAATAACTCTTTCTAATGTTAGTGACTTGATTTAAAGAAACCATAACCTGCACAGTTTTATTGGTAGTTTGTTCTTTCCATGATACCGAATTGACCCCGGCTACTTTCATGATTTCTTGATCCAACGGCTTAGTAAGAGCAAAATACTTCCAAAAAAATTGTCCACCTAGTAACATTACCAACGTGATAGATAGTGCAACAACTATCAGTAATAAATTTTTTCTATTTATTTTCATAACATCAAAACCCTTCTAAAAATGACAAGTATAGTCGTTATTATATCATATTTAATGTCTGTTTTATATACTATTTATACATTTGTTATATACTAACAAATCTGTTTCAATATTAGACAAGCTGTTGTTTTCGTTCTAATATCAGGTCTAACATCAGATCGTTCAAAAAAACAGCGCCATTCTAACGATATGCTCCTTATCGTTAAAATGGCGCTTTCAACACTAGTTATCTGTTGCTTAATAATTAGCAAGATCCACTAAGCCAAATTCACTATTACTAACATCTATAGCTCGGGCTGCAATCCGTTTTGCCCGGTCGACATCGGCTGAAAAATATAGTTTATTATAGCCATGTTCTCCGCTGTTAAGTAAATCCATACTTTTAAGCATTGCTTGCGCTTCTAATGCCGTCTCGCGGGCCGGGTCAATTATCGTAACGTTTTGGCCCATAATTTTTTCAATCACTGGTGTAAGAAATGGGTAGTGCGTACAGGCAAGAATCAGGGTATCTACTCCCGATTTTTGCAGTGGTGCTAAATATTCCAACGCTGCTTGTTCAATTTCTAAACCTTCAAACTTTTCGGCTTCTACCATCGGCGCAAACTTTGGACACGCTTGGGGAAATATTTTTGTTTGAGCATCAGCTGCCGAAATAACTGCAACGTGTTTACCACTTCTAATCGTAGCTTCGGTTGCAATTACACCAATATGTTTATTATTGCTTGCCGCTAATGCCAGCCTAGCTCCCTGGCTAACTCCAATTAAAGGGAATTTATGATTTTTTCTAATACTGTCTAGTCCTAATACTGTAATAGTATTACATGCCGCAACCGCCAATTTCACTTGATGATATGACATAAAATTCAAAATCTCATCGACAAATTCACGGATTTGCTGTTCTGTTCGGCAACCGTACGGAGTTCGGCCAGTATCGCCAAAATAGATTAAGTTCTCGGCCGGCAAAACTCTGCGCAGTTCTTTAAATACCGTCAGTCCTCCAACACCAGAATCAAATACGCCAATCGGCAATTTTTTTTCCACGTTGATCTCCCCTTTGTCTGCGTAATAAAACGACCTGGAAACCCAAGGTCGTTTTATATTTTATAAATTTTGCTTTAAAACAGTGCCAAGTCTTTTTAGACCTTCAACAATTCGATCTTCAGGCATATTCGAATAATTAATTCTTAAAGTGTTTTCGTGACCTCCATTGGGGAAGAAAGCACCACCCGGTACAAATGCAACCTTCTGTTCAATACATTTCATGAATATATCCCGAGCATTAACATTTTCCGGCAACTCAACCCAAGTGAACAGGCCACCTTCTGGGTTAGTAAATTTCACATTATCAGGGAACTCTTCCTTCATAGTTTTTATGGTAAGATCTCGACGTTTACGGTATAGTTCAACTAAATTGACCACATGAGCATCCAAATCATACAAATCCATATACTTATCAATCTGGCATTGGCTCATTGTTGACGAATGCAAATCTGCACCTTGTTTTACGGTAATATATTTGTCTAATAATTTTTGGTCAGCTGCTACCCAGCCCACCCGTAATCCTGGGCAGAACGTCTTAGAAAAAGTACCTAGGAAAACTACCAATCCTTTGGTATCCAATGATTTTAGCGATGGTTGGATTTCTCCTTCAAAACGCAACTCACCATAAGGATTATCTTCAATAACAGGAATTTCATATTTATTAATAATTTCCATGAACTTTCTCCGTCTATCCATTGGCCAAGTGCGGCCAGTCGGGTTTTGGAAATCAGGGATAACATAAATAAATTTAACCTTGTCGGTAGTGGCTAAAATATTGTCCAGTTCTTCCATAACAAGACCATAATCATCAGTCGGTATTTGGACGAACTTTGGTCCATAAGCTTGAAATGCGTTTATAGCACCTAAATATGAAGGACTCTCACATAACACTACGTCTCCTTCATTCAAAAATATCTTTCCAGAAAAATCAAGCCCCTGTTGAGAACCGGTAGTAATCAATATGTCATCGCTTACCACTTTTGTATGGAACTTTCGATTCATTCTTGCCGCAATTTTTTCCCGTAATGGTAGATATCCTTCGGTCGTAGCATATTGAAGAACTTTTGGGCCTTGCTCACGCATTAATGTCGCAGTTACATGTTCGATTTCCTTCACGGGGAACAACTCCGGCGCAGGTAGACCACCTGCAAAAGAAATAATGTCCGGACTCTGTGTAAGTTTTAAAATTTCCCGAATTTCGGACGCATTAAGACTTTCCATTCGTTTCGCAAATTGAACAGCCATTCCAATACCCTCCTAAATATCATTAAAACTCCCGCTCTACACTTTAAATATGGTATACAATCCAATGAATATGTAGCGCGTAAAACAAACCTCTTGCCACTAGCAAGCCAAATAGTGCAAGAGGTATCTCTAATTATTTATGTAAAATTCTAACAACAAAATCACATGTTGTCAATGTTTTTCCTCATAAATATTATCAGACCCCGTTAATGTATTATTGCGGTTAGTTCTGTATTTATTTTTTATTATATTTGTACTTATCACAAATACAATATATAGCTTTTCTCTCTTTCATAAAAGCTATTATCGCATGGCAAATGTGTCGACCATAGAGGACCCCTTTAATAATATTATAGCCAACATATTTAGATGATGTCCATAGTATTTGTATACAAAATGCATTATCTTCAGGTTAATTATATCACTAATTCCCGAATCTGTTAACAATTGTACTATACTATTTAATGTTTATAACTGTCTGGCAATCAATATCCCGGTCCACGTTGCAGCCAGGCCAAGAAACAGATTTGTAAATATGTTGGTAATCCCGTATATCAAATCGGAATTGCGTATTAACATTATTGTTTCATAACTCAACGAAGAAAAGGTAGTAAAACCACCGAGAAAACCGACCGCAACCAATACACGCCATTGCGAGTCAATAGTATAGCGGTCGGTTGCTAAAGTCATAAGCAGACCCAATAAAAAACAGCCGCTGATATTAACAATCATTGTTCCATAGGGAAAAGCAGTCCCCATTTTATTTGCAGCCCAATTAGATATACTGTACCGCGTAGCTGCGCCAATTGCTCCGCCGATTGCAGCCAATAATACTTGTATCACTGTTCCACCCCATCATTTCATTCTTTAACCGGTTTCGGCCCATATTTTATTACCTGTACATCATCAATTATAACCATTCCTTCTTTAAGCAACAGGTCCAATATCGGCATTAACTTATTGATATATTCTTCACTGTCAACAATTTCAATTATTATTGGCAAATCGTTGGAAAGCGCCAGTAAGTTTGCTGTGTGGATTCTACTATTTGCACCATAACCCTCGATTCCGCGAATTACAGTTGCACCGGCCATATCCAGTCTTTTTGCTTCCTCAACAATGACATGATATAACGGCTTGCCTTTTATCCGATCTGATTCGCCTATATATATACGCAACCGTTTGGCTGAACAACTGATCTTGGGCATATTTTATGCCTCCTGTTAAAATTCTGGTTCAAATAAAAATTATAGTTTGCCAACAAGTATATGTCAAATTATTGAGTTGTCTCTGGGGGTCAGGTAAGTGATTAGTAAGAACAATTTCAGAAAATTACTAATTACAAGAAGGAACTGATTTCCATTCGTCGAAACAAGACCTGTTTGCAATTTTTAAATAAAGAGAGTAGATCGATGACCAAAAAACAACATGTAATGATCCAATTGGAAACAATCGAAAAAAACTTTGCGGAAAATCAAGTTATTCCGCCTCTTAATCTTTCTATCTTTGAAGGAGAATTTTTGACATTATTGGGGCCCAGCGGCTGTGGAAAAACAACACTGTTACGCATGATTGCCGGGTTAGAGGAGCCTTCCGCCGGTAATATATATTTGGACGGTCAACAAGTCACTTACTTGCCTCCTTATAAACGCGATGTAAATATGATTTTCCAACATTATGCCCTGTTCCCACATATGACGGTTGAGCAGAACATCTTATTCGGCCTACGAATGAAAAAAGTCTCTCCGACAGAAAGAGAGAAAAGAATCAGTCAAGTAATTGCTTTAACTCAACTGGAAGCATATCGGCAACGAAAGCCGCGGCAGTTATCAGGCGGCCAACAGCAGCGTGTTGCAATTGCCCGGGCACTTGTCAATAATCCTAAAGTATTACTGTTGGACGAGCCACTGGGAGCTCTTGATTACCAACTTAGAAAATCTCTGCAGATCGAGCTAAAATCTTTACAAAGGGAACTGGGACTAACCTTTATCTACGTAACTCATGACCAAGAGGAAGCATTAACAATGTCCGACCGCATCGTGGTAATGAATCAAGGCAAAATCGAGCAAACCGGTACTCCTCATGAGATATATCATACTCCCATGTCTCAATTTGTTGCCGGATTTATCGGTGAAAACAATTTTATTAAGCATGAAGACTTTTATATATCTCTACGGCCGGAAAAAATTAATTTATGCGAAGTAATGTTTCAGGGTGAATCACCACCGCCACTGACTGATGATACCTCGCGTCTAACCGGTACAATAACCGATGTTGTATTTTACGGAACCATTGATAAAGTATTCATTCATCTGGATGATTCCGGCCAAACTATCATGGCCTATCAATATTTTGATGATAAACGGCGCTGGCAAGCAGGCGAGAAGGTCGGACTATGGTGGAATTTAAAAGATGAAGTGAGATTGGACCGATGAACAAAAAAGTACTCGCATGGCCAATTTTAGTATGGCTTACGCTGTTCTTAACTGTACCGCTGTGTTTTGTCGTTGCGGTCTCTTTTATCCAGCGTAGTGCTTATGGACAATTAATTTATCGGTTTACTATTCAAAATTACCTGCGATTAATCGAACCATTATACATCCAAATTTTTATTGACACTTTGCTCATGGCAATACTTACAACCATAATTACATTTATTCTAGGTTATCCTTTGGCTTATACCATTACCAAAATGAATAAACACCTCCAAAATATTTGGCTGGTCTTAGTCATGATACCATTTTGGATTAATTCTTTGATTCGTTCTTATGCCTGGGTAATAATTTTGCGTTCACAAGGACTTATTAATACTTTATTACTGTCATGGGGAATTATTGATCAGCCGCTCGCTCTGCTATATAACTCTTCGTCTGTGCTGCTTGGCATGGTATATACCCAACTGCCATTTATGGTTTTACCGATATATGTTTCTTTAGAACAATTGGATCGGAGACTGTTGGAAGCTTCATCGGATTTAGGAGCAACTCCCTGGAAAACTTTCTGGCATATAACCTTGCCGCTGACTCTTCCCGGCATAGCTGCCGGTTCAATTTTAGTATTTATCTCCGCTTTGGGTATGTTTGTGGTTCCTGATATTGTGGGTGGAGCAAAATCAGCGCTTATCGGCAACCTAATTCAAAATCAGTTTTTGTCAGCCCGCAACTGGCCGTTCGGTTCAGCTCTGTCTATCGTGCTGTCTGTGTTCTCCTTAATATTAATCCTGCTTTACTATCGAGTACTAAAAGTCCAGCAAACAAAGGAGGTCAAACCATGAAAACATGGCGTCAAAGCCTTCTTCTTTCTTATTCATTGATTATTTTGGCCTTTTTATATTTGCCTATTGCCGTATTAGTACTATATTCGTTTAATAATACCCGTATAAATGCCGTATGGACGGGTTGGACTATTCAATGGTATCTCTCGTTATTCAGTAATCGTCATGTACTTGACGCAGTATCTAACAGCTTAATTATTGCTTTTTCTTCCACAATAATCTCCACACTTTTAGGAACAATGGCAGCTTTAGCGCTGCATAGCTGCCGTTTCCGCTGGTATACGGCAATTAATAGTTTGATTTATATGCCCATTCTTATCCCGGAAATTGTAATGGGCTTGTCATTACTTGTACTTTTCGCTCAATTAAATATCGAATTAGGAAAAATCACGCTAGTTATTGCTCACATTACATTTTGTATGTCTTTTGTTGTAATTATCATTTCGGCGCGTCTGGAAGGACTAAGTAAAGACTTGGAGGAAGCCGCGCAAGACCTCTACGCCAATTCTTGGCAAACATTCCGCTATGTAACACTACCGTTAATTATGCCGGGGATTATTGCCGGAGCTTTAATTTCATTTACCTTATCTATTGATGATTTCGTTATAAGCTTTTTCGTCGCCGGCCCAAACTCTTCTACTTTGCCGTTATATGTCTACGCATTGGTTAAACGCGGGATTTCCCCGGAAATAAATGCATTATCGACTATCATGATTATCGTTACTATTGTAATGGTTGTCATATCACAACGACTGCAGGTGAACGGTTCGAATAAAAACAATGTTTATAAGTAGGGCTGCTTAAGCAGTTCTTGGGTTTATAGTAACAAATTATTAAGGAGAGGATGATTCCACCATGAAAATTAAAAACCTGTTTGTCCTGTTAATAGTACTCTCATTAACAACTTCGGTTATATTTGGCTGCGGACAGAAAGCCGCTTCTCCAAAACAACCGACGGGAGAAAGAATCCTGAATATTTTCAGTTGGGCTGATAATTTTTCCCCACAGGTAATTGCAGATTTCGAGAAAAAATACAATGTAAAAGTGAATTACGATGTTTATGCCAGCAATGAAGAACTTCTGGCCAAAATTCAAGCCGGCGGTGCACAATACGACTTAGTTCAACCGTCTGACTATATGGTCGCAACAATGATTAAGCTGAACTTGTTGGAAAAATTAGATAAGACTAAAATCCCCAACCTAAAAAATATAGTATCAACGTTCCAAACTCCTGCTTTTGACCCCGGCAGTCAGTACTCTATTGTATATACATGGGGTATTACCGGTATTGCCTATAATACTAAGTACATTAAAGATAAACCGTCAAGCTGGCAAGACCTTTGGAAGCCCCAATACAAAAACCGTCTGGTCTTACTAAATGATTCGCGCGAAATATTAGGTATGGCGTTACGGAAGAATGGATTTTCCAACAGCAGCAGAAACCACGGAGAACTGGAAATTGCTTTCAAAGATTTGAAGAAACTTGTTCCTAACCTACTGGCTTTTGACACTGATACTATCAAGCAAAAATTCATTGCTGAAGAAGCTTGGATCGGAACCGTCTGGTCCGGTGATGCCGCTTTTATCTTAAAGGATAATAAAAATATAGCCTTTACAATACCTAAAGAAGGAACGACTGTCTGGGCCGATACACTTGCAATCCCGAAAGGAGCTAAGCACAAAGAACTTGCCCAACTATTTATTAATTACTTGTTAGATCCAAAAGTAAGCGTAAAAAATTATGAGGAAATTGGTTACAGTAATCCAAATGAGAAAGCATATCCGTTGCATAGTACTGAATATCGCAATAACCCGATAATTAATCTTAGTAAAGAACAAATAAATAAGGGTGAATGGTTAAAAGATGTCGGTAATACATTGGAAGTATATGATCGCTACTGGACTGAACTTAAAACCGGCAAATAATAAGCATATCGAATTGTTCGGCTGCAGGATAAGTTTCCGGCAATCTAAATAAATTCATATTAATAACCTCCCGACACTTATATAGCTAATATTATTATAATTGGCTATCCGGGACGTGTATAGGGAAAGGAGTCTGAGAATGGCCGCCTTTACTGTAGTTAGCTATAATATTAATTCCATTCGCGTACGTTTGGATAGTTTATTAGCCTGGATGCATAAAACTAACCCCGACGTAGTGTGCCTGCAAGAAACTAAAGTGCAAGATAATGATTTCCCGGAGCAGCAGATTCTATCAGCGGGTTACCACGTAATATACAAAGGGGAAAAAAGCAGAAACGGCGTTGCTATTATTAGCAAGCACCTTCCTAACGATATACAAATAGGTCATAATAATTGGGGAAGGGACAACGAAGCAAGATTAATCTCAGCCAAAATTTGTAACTGCACTATTGTAAATACTTATATTCCCCAAGGGCAAGAACCGAATTCCGATTACTTTCAGTATAAACTCGATTGGATAGCTCACATGCAAAATTATTTTGCCGAGCGGTTCAACCCGTCAGATTTAGTCTTATGGGTAGGAGACTTTAACGTAGCACCGGAACCACTAGACATTTATGATCCCGCCCGATTGCTGGGAAGAGTTGGTTATCATCCGGATGAACATGCTGCATTACAAAATGTTAAAGCGTGGGGGTTTCTTGATATCTTCCGCCAACACATTACAGAAGGAAACAATTATACTTTTTGGGATTATCGGATAAAAAACGCTGTAGACCGTGGTCTGGGTTGGCGAATCGATCACATATGGGGAACTGAACCGATTGCCCGTCACTCGGTAAATGCCGGTATAGCTAAAGATTTGCGTCGGGATTTACGTCCTTCCGATCATGCACCGATCTGGGCAACATTCAATTTGCCATGATTTAACTAATTTTTTATAAAAACGCTGACTATTGCCCCAAAATTGTGTATACTATAAATGACCTGTTATGGTAGATCATACATAAGGTAAACTAAAGGAGGTTATCGTAATGGCTCACAAGATTAGCGATGCATGTATTAAATGTGGTTCTTGCGCTTCGGTTTGCCCGGTTGGCGCAATTTCCGAAGGCGATACCCAATACGTTATTGACGCAGGAACTTGCGTTGATTGCGGTGCCTGCGCTGCTGTTTGTCCGGTTGGCGCAATCAGTCCAGAATAATAACTGCACCATCACAAAAGAGCACTGAAAAATCAGTGCTCTTTTTAGTTCATGTTTCTTAAGTTAATTACTACTGAAATATTACTATTAGCAACATTTTAAACTGCTTTACAGCATCCAATGCATGGGGAACATTGGCAGGCATAACCACTGTATCGCCAGTATTTAAAACATACTCTGCTTCGCCAATTTTTACTTGGGCCGAACCATCCAATATGTAAACTAATGCATCCCCGGGAGCAGAGTGCGCACTTATTCCTTCTCCCTGATCAAATGCGAACAAAGTCATGCTGACGGCATTGTTCTGTACACACGTTAAACTCACCACCTTGCCCGGCTGATAATCCACCAAATCTTTCATAACTGCAACCTTGCTGTGCTCAATATTTTTAATATACTTTTTATCCATTTATCTCACCTCGTATTTTTGAATGTGGCAATATATGCCTTTAGTTTCAAATTCAGTATATACTACATTAAAACTAATTTCTGTAGCCGGAATTACCATTTTGAACAGTCAACTTATTTTTTGCTGCTTTTAAATATTTAATACCGAAAAAATAACCGGGCCCTAACGGACCCGGCAGGTGCTATTACATTTTAACAAATCGAACCTTGAATATTCCTTCTACGCCGCTTATTAATTTTAACGTCTCTTTCGTAGCTTCCGAATCAATTGTTAAAAACATCATCGCCCGGTTTTCCTTATAGTTGCGGCTCACTTGCATTGTGGCGATGTTTATTTTACTTGCTCCCAATAAGGTACCGATTTGACCAATCATTCCTGGTTTATCCATGTTTTCGGCGACCAACATATACGGTGCAGGCATTACATCGAACTCAAACCCGTTTACGTCGACAATACGCAATTCGCCTTTGCCAAATACCGTTCCACTGACTGAAAATACACTTTCACGCGAATATACCTTCACTTTAATCAGATTAGCATAATTGGCTTTTGCCGACTCTTTACTTTCAACTACTGCAATTCCGCGATTTTGAGCAATAATTCCGGCATTAACATAATTAACTCTTTCTTTGAGTACTGGCTCAAAAATACCTTTCAATATTGCTAACGTTAAAATAGAAGTTTGCAATTCAGCTACATCACCGCTATAAACAATTTCAACTTTTTCTACAGCATCCTTTTCTAATTGATGGTACAGCTTGCCAAGAGTTTCACCCATTTGGAGAAAAGAAGTAAGCGCTTCCAATTCCTGCTGGTGAAGTGTCGGCAAATTAACTGAATTTGGCGCCATTTCTCCTCTCAGGGCGCTTAGGACCTCCAAAGCTATTGTAACTCCGACATTGTCTTGCGCTTCGATAGTATCAGCACCGATATGCGGCGTTACAACCACATTATCGAAGTCTAGTAAAATTGATGTTGGATGAGGTTCTCCCACTAGCACATCAATACCGGCACTAGCTACAATTCCTTCGTTCAGAGCTTTGGCCAGCGCATTTTCATCAATAATGCCACCGCGGGCACAATTAATTACCCGCACACCTTTTTTGGCAAATTTGAATTGTTCTTCCCCGATCATGCCAAGAGTTTCTTCCGTTTTAGGAGTATGCACAGTAATAAAATCAGCAACTTTCATCAAATCTTCCAACTTTTCCATTCTTTCCACGCCGTACTTTTTGAATCGTGCTTCACTAATATAAGGATCGTAGGCAACTACTTTCATTCCAAATGACTGTACCCTGGTTGTTACCAACCCGCCAATTCGTCCTAAACCCACTACACCAATAGTCTTGCCCTGCAATTCTACTCCCTTTAAATTGGTCCGGTCCCAAATACGACTTTTCAGCAATGCATCAGCTTGCGGAATATTCCGGCAAGAAGCAATTAATAAGCCGATTGTAAGCTCTGCCGCCGAAACAATATTCGATTCAGGAGTATTAACAACAATAATCCCCCGTTTAGTTGCGCCTTCCATTTCAATATTATCCACACCATTTCCGGCACGTCCAACAACTTTTAAATTCTTGGCGTATTGATAAAACTCTTCATTAATTTTAGTTACGCTGCGAACGATAATACCATCATACTCTGCAATACAATCCAATAGTTCTTGACGGGACAAGTTGTCTTTTACATCAACAGTTGCCCCGGCTTTCAGCAAAGTATCAATACCTTTTTCGGAAATTTTTTCAGTTATGATTATCTTCATCCTTACTCCTCCTATACTATTATGAGTATGAAAAAATAAAAACTCCCGTCCTCGGCTATTAAGCCAAGGACGGGAGTATCTCTCACGTGGTGCCACCTTGTTTTGTCAAACGACCTTTGATGATAATAACGGTATCATACCGGAACAGGTTAAATCCCTATCTGCTTAGGAGCGGATTCAACAGCTGCCGGCACCAATTCTCACCACCATTGGCTCTCTGCAACCTTTTACTGTCTACTTTTCTCCATCATTGCATTTTGCATATTTAGCTACGCCTGATAAAAACACCATTTAGTTGATGTTAACGTTTATTCTACTATGAGTTTATTTTTTTGTCAATAATGTTACACAATATGGTTCGATAATATTCCAATGCCCGCCAAAGATACTAGGACAGTATCGCCTTTCTGCATAGGCCCTACGCCGGATGGTGTACCAGTCAATATAACATCGCCGGGATACAGCGTCATTACAGCTGTAATATGCTCAATTAATTTCTCAACAGAAAATATCAACTGACAGGTATTTGACTTTTGTTTAATCTCGCCATTCAACATTAAGGTAATATCAGTATTGGCCGGGTCAATGTCAGTCTCAATACACGGCCCCAGCGGCAAAAAAGTGTCAAATGATTTACCGCGTATCCATTGACCGTCTTTCTTTTGAAGATCTCGTGCGGTGACATCATTAGCACACGTGTAACCTAAGATATACTCCTTAGCTTGTGCAGCATTAACGTGTTTAGCCTGTTTGCCAATTACAATAGCCAATTCCGCCTCATATTGTAAGTCCTGAGTCAAAGCAGGATACTCTATCGCATCATCAGGGCCGATTACCGCTGATGGAGGTTTCAAAAAAATTAATGGTTCAGTTGGTAATACCAAATTCATTTCTTGGGCATGATCCCGATAATTTAGTCCCACACATACTGCTTTACTTGGCTTACAAGGAACTAATATTTTAGCTTTACTAACAGGAATTGCTAGACCTGACATCGTAAATGAAGAAAAAGGTGATCCAACGGCAATCTGAATTTGCTCTTTGTGCAGCAAACCATACTTTACCTCATTCTGGTATTTAAATCTTACCCACTTCATGGCGTACCCTCCTGTTCGAAAATTATTCCTAATTCAACAATTTAAGTTAAGTAAACCATAAAATTACAGTATATGCAATAAAATTATACTAATAAGCAAACACTATTATCAATTTAACCAGGGAGAAAATAATGAGTAATCTAAATGAATTAAGTAACGAGAACATCGGTAAATTGCTTTGGAAATACTCTATACCGGCAATTACCGGTATGTTTGTTAATGCCTTATATAATATTGTGGATCGGATATTTATCGGACAAGCCATCGGCGCAATTGCCATTTCTGGCATTAGTGTCACTTTCCCTATTCTCATAATTATTATGGCCTTTGGCATGCTTGTCGGTGTAGGTTCAGGCTCATTGATTTCGATTAGACTGGGTGAACGTCGCCTTCAGGAAGCAGAGTATATCTTAGGCAACGCTTTTTCCTTGCTAGTCATTATATCCTTGCTGTCATCATTCTTAGGATTGATTTTTATGAATTCTATTTTATCTTCCTTTGGCATCGGAAGTGATACGATGGAATATGCCCAACAGTATTTGGGCATTATCTTGATTGGCAGCATATTCCAAAATGTCGGCTTTGGCTTAAATAATATTATCCGTGCCGAAGGAAATGCCGGTATAGCCATGAAATCAATGCTTATTGGCGCAGTATTAAACTTCATCTTAGACCCGATTTTCATCTTTGTTCTGCATCTTGGGGTAAAGGGAACAGCCATTGCTACTGTAATATCGCAACTTGCCGTAACTATATGGGTACTAAGATATTTTACCGGAACTAAAAGTATGCTAAAGATATCATGGCAAACATTAACACTAAGAAAAGATATTATTAAAGGAATCCTAGCAATTGGAATGGCTCCGTTTCTGATGCAAATAGCCAACAGTATAATTAATGTAATATATAATACTAATTTGGTACGCTATGGCAGTGATCTGGCCGTTGGCGCTATGGGCATTATTATGAGCATTTCTATGCTGTTTTTTATGCCTATCTTTGGCATCAGCCAAGGTGTTCAACCAATCATTGGCTTTAACTACGGAGCAAAAAATTACGCACGGGTAAAAAAAGCGCAACTGTTGGGCATGGCTGTTGCAACACTAATATGCCTAGTAGGATTTATAATAATGCAATTTTATCCAAAAATACTAATCAGTATTTTTAATACTTCCGATCTTGAACTAATTGAAGTAGGCAGCCAAGGCCTGCGACTGTTTTTAATGATGTTCCCGCTTATTGGATTCCAAATAATTAGCATTACTTACTTTCAGGCCATCGGCAAAGCAAAAACGGCGATGTTTCTATCACTGCTGCGGCAGTTGTTGGTCCTGCTGCCTTTATTGATTATACTGCCCCGTATGTGGGGATTGGTTGGGGTATGGTTGTCTGCACCCATTGCAGATTTTTTCTCGGCTTTAATTACCGGTTATTATATTTGGTTAGAACTTAATAAACTCAACCAAATAAACTCGTTTCAACAAAGCTGAAACATCGGGGGCTCAAGTGGAGAGTCAACTCCACCTGAACTGACGCCGCCTATAGAGGCGGGAGTCTTAACTCGCTGAATAAGATAAGCTATCAACAAACTTAATTATTCATAAGTAAGGCATAAATCTTAGCGGTCTTGGTAATACTAGCCATAGGAGGTGACACTATGGGATTTAAAGATTTGCCCGGTGGTTCTAACAACAAAATCGGCAAGCAGACAGAAAGTGTTGCCAAAAAGGCATCGGACAACACCAATACAAAACAAGCCAAAACTATCGAGCCAAAATAATAAGGGGGGCTAACAGCCACCCTTATAATATTTTATTCTGCCGTAGATACTCTATTTTTGCTGGAGCATAGCCAATCTCTTTTAATACAACATCCGTATGTTGACCAAGCAACGGTGCGGAACATTCAATAGTGTCCGGCGATAGTTCCATTTTGATTGGATTGCCTGGTATAGTTATTTTGCCACAAAGAGGATGATCGACTTCCACAAGCATATTTCGCTCCCGCAAGTGCGGATCGGCCACTAATGAATCAATTGACAATACCGGAGCTACCGGTACACTGTTTTGTTGTAAAATCAATTCCAGTTCAGCCACTGTTAAAGTGGCTGTCCAAGCATTAATAATTTCGTCCAGTTGTTTGGAGTTAATCGACCGTTGCTGGTTACAATTAAACCTCTTGTCATTCGGTAATTCCGTCCGCTTCATCGCCTGACATAATCGCTGCCAAGTTGCCTCATTTGCACAAGCAATAATTACATATCCGTCGGACGCGGTAAATACATTATAAGGAGCAACACTAGGATGGCCACTGCCAATACGGGTAGGAATATTATGTTCCATAGTAAATCTGACAATAGCATTTTCCAAAATTGCAAAAATACAATCATGCATCGATATATCGATTCGCTGCCCTCTACCGTTCTTCTCCCGTTGGAACAGTGCAGCAAGAATGGCGTTGGAAGCAAAAATACCGGCGTTAATATCACCCAATGAAGTACCCACACGCAATGGCGGCCGATCAGGGTCGCCGGTTAAACTCATTAATCCGCCCATGGCCTGAGCTACGGCATCAAACGCAACCCGTTTGGCATAAGGCCCGACTTGACCGAACCCGGTAATCGACGCAAAAATCAGCCGTGGATTAATTTCCTTTAATTTTTCATAAGATAATCCCCATTTGTCCATCGTCCCTACTGCGAAATTTTCCAGTAAAACATCAGCATCTTTAATCAAATCACAAAATACCTGCTGGCCCTCATTCTTACGCAAATCAAGCGTGATGCTCCGTTTATTGCGGTTAAATGTCATATAATATCCGCTCTCACCATTAATAAACGGACCAAACGTACGACTGTCATCACCCCGTTCAGGTACCTCTACTTTTACGACATCCGCGCCCAAATCAGCCAAAATCATTGAACAATAAGGTCCTGTAAGCAATCTGGAGACATCAATGACCCTAATACCTGATAGTGCTTTGGACATAGCAACACCTCATTCTTCCAAATTTCCATATAAAATACAGCTACTTGGAAGAAGTTCCTCATTTAAGAAAAGTTTTCCTGCTTGCACCATAAGAATACAATATTATTGGCTAACTAAAAATTTTAACGATATTTGCATAAACATCCGGTAAAACAGCAGCCAGTACCAGCATTACACTTAAAACAATAAGCACTAAAGTAAACAGCCAGGCACCTGCATTGTAAGCTTTCGAATTGCAATAATGACCCATAAGTTCTTTGTTGCCGGCAATCAGCACCATAAAAATCAAGATAGGCGGCAGCAACATTCCGTTGACGATTTGACTTGTCAACATAATTTTATACAAAGATAAATCCGGCCACATTACCAACCCAGCACCTACAATAATCAACGCCGTATATAATCCGAAAAAAACCGGCGCCTGCTCGTAGGATTTGCTGATACCATGTTCAAAGCCAAAAGCTTCACAAACTGCATAAGCCGTACTAAGCGGCAAAATAAACGCGGCCAGCATGGACGCTCCCAGCAGACCAAAAGCAAACAGTAATGTTGCATATTTACCGGCAACCGGTTCTAAGGCGATAGCTGCATCTTTAGCTGTTTCAATGGAAATATTATTAGTAAACAAGGTTGCCGCAGTAGCTACAATAATGAAGAAAGCAATGAAACCGGTAAAAAAAGATCCGATGTAAACGTCCCATTGCGTATAGCGGTAATCTTTAGCAGTGATACCTTTATCAACAACCGATGCTTGCACATAGAACTGACCCCAGGGAGTTATCGTCGTACCGACAACCCCAATAGCAATCGTTAAAAAATCAACATCTGCTACAAAAACAGGTGTTATCGAAGCCTGCCATACTTGTTGCCAATCCGGCTTGACAAAAAAGCCTGATAATACGTAACTGAGAAATGTTCCACATAACAGGAAGAATATTTTTTCGATCCTATTATAATTAGTTTTAATTACTAACCACCAAATCAGTAATGCTATTATTGGAACTGATATATATTTTGAAACCCCAAAAATTTCAAAACTAGTTGCTATCCCCGAAAATTCCGAAGCGGTCGTCCCAATATTGGCCACCAGCAATACCAGCATAGCAAATAGAGTCCACTTTACACCATATTGTTCACGAATTAGATCAGCTAATCCCCGTCCGGTCACCGCACCGGTCCTGGCCGATATTTCCTGTGCAATAACCAAACATACTGTACTTAAAAACATTATAAACAATAAAGAATAGCCGAATTTTGCTCCGGCAGCAGCATATGTAGCTATACCACCGGCATCATTATCGGCAAATGCCGTTACGATACCCGGTCCCATCACTGCTAAGAATAAGCTGAACTTTAATTTAATTTTTTTAAACCGACTCATAATCCGTACCCACGAGCTATACGCTTGCTAAAAATCAGCCAGGAAAACCGATCGGACTTAGTCCGGTCAAGCATAATCATTTCCAAAATATCATCGACGGTAATAATTCCAACCATTACACCGTTGTGATTAGTGACAGGCACCGCCAGCAATCCGTATTTGCTAATTACTTCGGCGACTTTACGAGTACTATCCAAATCATTTACAGTGATTACATTGGTATGCATTAAATTCCGCAAAATACTATCAGGCGATGCAATTATTAATTCACGTAATGACAGGACACCTTGCATATAACCGTGCTCATCCAAGACATATAAATAGTAGATAGTTTCAGCTTCCGGTGCTATTCGGCGCAGCTCGACTATTACCTGTCCGGCAGTAATATCTTGTGCAAAACTTATATATTCAGTAGTCATGAGCGAACCGGCCGTATTTTCGCCATAATCCATTAATTCTCTTACTTCAGTTGCCTCATTACATTCCATTAAGCTCAAAAAAATACGTGATTTTGTTGCCGGTAATTCGCTTAGAATATTAGCTGCCTCATCTGGCGGCATTTTTTGCAGTAGTTGAGAAGCTTGGCGCTCATCCATCTGACTGATAACTTCGACTTGCGCTGATAAATCCATTTTAGCCAAAGCATCAACAGTCTGTTCATTACTCAAATCATTAATAAAACTTACCCGTCGGTGATAATCCATTTGCTCAATAATATCGGCGATATCTGCCGGATGCAGTTGTTCCAACTGAGTTTTATCCTTATTCAATTGCAAGCTGGATGTTTTTTCTTCTAACGGTTTGATATACTGCCAGCCCAGAAACCGGTTATTCATCCGCTCGACTAAAAATTCCAGGCCAATACGCCGCAGTAATCCTCTTAAGCCGATATCTACAGCAATCAGAAGTATTTGCTCACGATTCTCTAATCTCGTCCAGGTTAGCGAAATATCATTAACTCTTACCAGTTTTGATCCTTGCAAGTCAATTATCTGCTTATCAAGCAGCCACTTTCCGATATATATATTTTCGGGCTGCAATTCCACTGTCTTATGGATAGTAAAGGTACTTTTTAGTTTAATCTGCTTGGAGCCTATCTCATCAAGACATTCGACCGGTATTAATCGTTGCTGGTTGGAATCAAATCGGATTCCTACCACCTGAGGTGCAACCGAATCCCATTTTACGGCCATATCGCATAGCTTACCGATCTTTTTGCCATTTGCATCGAAAATTGGTTTGCCCATCAACTGACTAAAGTAATACTGCCCTAATGTCAAAAAATTAGTCATGCATACATATCCCCCTTATATAGTCGGATTCCGCAATCGGCACAGTAATCCATATTCATATTTTCGGTAACCTCCATAACCTAGACCGCCAGGATCGGAATCCATACAATCACCCCCATTGTCCAATTTTCAAAAACAAAAAGACCTTCCCTGGAAGGTCCGACAATAAAACAACATAGAATAACCTTCCCCATCGTTGAGTTTCGGCACTTGACAACGTAGAGTAATACTCAGCCACCTTAAGTAAAACCTTAAATCGATAATACTTGTTCTACCCTTTGGCATCTCTCGATGTTTCTGGGCAGTGGCTTGTGTTCGTCCAGGAGCCTCACCTAACGGAGAATATTTTTCCTCATGTTCAATTTACCACTCACACTAATTTTAGTCAACACTTATTAAGAACAGCAGTAATTATAACACCAGTTCGGCCGGTTGAAGTGTTTTGGGCCAGGCAATTGTGTTTTCCGAACCGCCCAATAACGTGCAAATCATTAAAATTGCCACCATAGTTGTTTTTTCTTCCCTGTCCAGTATTGGATTCAATTCAACTATTTCGACTGAAGTAATTACATCCGCATCAGCCAGCATCCGCATGGCAGTCATACTATCCGAAAAACTCATTCCGTCAGCCACCGGCGTTCCTACGCCGGGAGCAATCAATGGATCCATTCCATCCAAATCAAAACTAAGATGGATTCCGTCGCACCGTGAAGATAAATACTCAATTGTTTCAATCATTACTTTTTGAATTCCCATTTTCCTTACGTCCTGCATAGTATATACTTTGATATCATGTGACCTAATAAGTTCTGCTTCGCCAGGATCAATATCGCGGATACCAATCATGACAATGTTTTCGGCTTTAACCTTTTCAACATAGCCACCGATACTGACTAAATCTTTCTGTCCAAATCCCATACTCGCTGCCAGCGGCATTCCATGAATATTACCGCTGGGAGTTGTTTCGTCAGTATTAATATCGGCATGAGCGTCAAACCAAATTACACCCAGTCGGTTATAGTGCCGGGCAATTCCAGCTAAAGTACCTATTGCGATACTATGGTCTCCGCCCAACACTAAAGGGAAACGCTTATTTGCTACAATTTCAGAAACCCTAGCCGCTAATTTGCGACTGCCGGCAACAATTGACCGTAAGTTTTTTGAATTTTTCGGCTGATCGCGGCGTACGCTTCCCACGCCGACATTACCTCTATCATCAACATCTTTACAAACAGATGCTAAACTTTCCAATAAGCCCAGGGACCGAATTGCGTTAGGACCTAGGTTAGTACCATACCTGGTCTGACCTAGCCACATTGGAACACCAAGCACAGAGATTTTTTCTTTCATTGCCGTTATCACTCCTCAAATATTTCTTACCGATTTATTTTAAAGCTAAAGAATACAAAGTGCAATATCTTAGCCAAATTTTATATAAATTAACTTTTAATTAATATAATGCTGTTCCAGCAGAATTAAATTTAATACCTGGTAATATTGACATTCTAATGTTATATTGCTATATTTTACATATATCTAATAAATAGAAATGTTATGACAAGGATGAGTAAGGCGGTTTCTATCTCGCAGAGAGCCGGGGGAAGGTGCAACCCGGCAGATAAAACGTCGGAAATACACCTTCGAACAGTAAGCTGAAATTTAGTAGGCCTAGCCGGCAGCCACCGTTATCAGGTAATAGATGTTTTACATCTGCCAAAGCGGCTGCCAATAGGTGCGCAAATTGGGTGGTACCACGGGTTGTAAACTCGTCCCTCTACGGGGCGAGTTTTGTTTTATATTTTTACAGTTTGCAAATCACAAGGAGGTTTAATTATGTCGGTATATGACATACTACTGGAACGCGGTTTTATTCAACAATTAACTCATGAAGCAGAAATTAAGGAACTGTTAGAAAAAGAAAAAATCACTTTTTATATCGGATTTGACCCCACAGCAGACAGTTTACATGTGGGACATTTCCTCGGCCTAATGGCAATGTCCCACATGCAGCAGGCCGGCCATCGACCAATTTGTTTAATTGGCGGAGGCACTGCAATGGTTGGTGATCCATCCGGTAAGTCCGATATGCGAAAAATGATGACTTTTGAACAAATTGCCGCTAACGGCGAATGTTTCAAGAAACAAATGCAGCGCTTCATCGATTTCGACAACGATAAAGCCATTATGGCTAACAACGCCGACTGGCTGATGGAACTTAATTATGTTCAAGTACTGCGGGAAGTTGGCATACATTTTTCCGTAAACCGGATGCTAACTGCGGAGTGTTTTAAACAGCGGCTGGAAAAAGGACTTTCATTCCTGGAGTTTAATTACATGTTAATGCAAGCTTATGACTTCTTGGAACTTAACAAACGCTATAACTGTGTTATGCAGTTAGGCGGCGATGATCAATGGTCCAATATCCTAGCCGGAGTTGACCTCATCCGTCGTAAAGAAAGCAAGCCGGCCTTCGGGTTAACATTTACGCTGCTTACAACCAGTGACGGGCGGAAAATGGGCAAAACTGAAAAGGGTGCTCTATGGTTAGATGCCGAAAAAACATCCCCTTATGACTTCTACCAATACTGGCGCAACATCGACGATGCCGATGTGGAAAAATGTCTGGCTCTGCTGACCTTCCTGCCGATGGATGAAGTTAGGCGATTAGGGTCGTTAAAAGATAAAGAAATCAATGACGCCAAAAAGGTACTGGCTTTCGAAGTAACCAAAATGATCCACGGCAGTCAAGAAGCCGAGAAAGCCCAGCAAGCAGCCGAAGCACTATTTGGCGGGGCCGGAGCTTTGGACAATGCTCCGACAACATTTATCTGTCAAGACAAAATTGGTGCCAAACTTGTTGATGTTCTAGCAGAAAACGGTATTATCGCTTCCAAAAGCGAAGGGCGTCGACTAGTAGCTCAAGGCGGTCTGTATATTGGAGACACCAAAGTTACTGACTTCGAAATGTCATTAACTGCCGAATTATTTTTCGACAATAGTATACTTATTCGAAAAGGCAAAAAGACTTATCATCGGTTGATTATCAAATAAAAAGCTACGTAAAAAACACCAAAGACTATCCTTGTCAAAATAGGATAGTCTTTACATCTTCCCGCCGCTATGCTTACCTTTTTTTTAGCCGTCTGTAGATTGTGTTGTTAAATTATCTACCGTTAAATTTCTAATAATATTCCTAATATTGTTGTACCGACAACAGCCATACCCACTCCTAGCCAACTAGTTCCACCGGCAGCAGCAAGACTCTCTTTTTGAAGTTGGACATTATTAGGTATGGATTTTGTGATTTTGGCTACATTTTCCTTGGCATATTTATAATAAATATAATTCCCATAAAGGCCTAGAAACACTGTAAATCCAATCTGAGCACCACGAAGACTACGTCCCCAACCCAGTTCATGTGCTATTTCATCAACCACGATAGATCCAATCAGCATTATCGCTGCATATAAGTACATTTTTCTAAACGCAAACCAAAACGGTCCAAATAAAAAAGAAAACCAGTTCCAGTTAAGTGGAGCTTTCTTGCGAGCTATAGCACTATCAATTTCTTGCCACTTATTGAGATAATAGTTAGCTTCAGCGCCTACAAATGCAGCAAATAATTCTTTAGTCAAACTTTCTTCACTACGTGAGAAATTCGCACCACTATCATACGATGCAAATTGGGGATTACTCCCTTCGTTCAACTTAAAACCACATGTATTGCAATAGTTTGCTCCATCAGTGGCTTGAACTCCACAATTAGGACAATACATTTTCATCAGCTCTCCTTAAAAAATATTTCGACAATATAATTCAATTTTTTCTAGCCAACTCCTTCACAATATTATTTGGATTCCTATTAGAAGAACAAAAACACCAACCTAGTTTAAGATTGGTGTTAATTATTGGTGCCGAAGGCCGGACTCGAACCGGCACGAGGAGACCTCGTCTGATTTTGAGTCAGGTGCGTCTGCCAATTCCGCCACTTCGGCATATTATGTTGTCCTCACCGGACAATAGATATCTTACCATTCCCAGTGTTAGTTGTCAAGATAAAACCGTTGCAATTTTTCAAAACAAATTCGCCTGCTTATCTCCAGTTCCTAGCAACGATTGTTACCCACATTATTCGCCATTACCGCATTTGTCCTGCATTTTGCAGGACCCGCAGCAGGAAGAACACGCTTCGCCGCTAAACTCTTTAACCATCTTCCAAATCAACAAACTAACAGCACCAAGCCCAATTGCCACTAATAGCAGTGTTTCCATATTCATAAAATTCAGCTCCTTTCGCTACAAATTATCCCAAACCCAACAGGCTGCCTACCTGGTAGACAATTACAGCCATCAACCAGCCTAAAATCAAGCTATAGCCTACGGCAAACGCCGTCCAACCCCAGGAGTTCGTTTCCCGTTTAATAGCACCGATTGTAGCAACACAGGGGATGTATAACAGAGTCATTACCATAAACGCATATGCGGCGAGGGGCGTCCATTGGGCTGCGATAATTTTTGTTAACCCAGCTTCCTCTACACCGTAAATTATGCCCAGTGTTCCGACTACTACTTCTTTGGCCAAGATCCCAAATACTAAGGCTGCTGACGCCTCCCATGATCCAAATCCGGCCGGAGCAAACACTGGCGCTACCAAGCTGCCGATTTGACCTAAATAACTTTCCGAACTGGCGGTTTCCACACCGGCCGGCAAATTGGAAAGCACCCAAATCACAACTACGACGGCAAAAATTATGGTTCCGGCTTTCCGAATAAATGAACTGCTACGTTCCCACATATGGATAAATGTACTTTTTAAAGTCGGTATTCGGTAAGGTGGAAGTTCCATAACAAAATGGGAAGTTTCACCCTTAAACAGGAATCGTTTGAACAGCATTCCTATAAATATTGCCATAACAATGCCCAGCATATACAGGGAAAATATGACCAAGCCTTCATAAGCCGAAAAAAATGCGCCGACAAACAACACATACACCGGTAAGCGAGCCGAACAAGACATCAGCGGATTGATTAAAATAGTAATAAGCCGGTCTTGTTTATTTTCTAATGTTCTTGTTGCCATAATGGCCGGCACATTGCAGCCGAATCCCATCAACATAGGAATAAAAGATTTGCCGTGCAACCCCAACGAATGCATGAACCGGTCCATGACGTAGGCTGCCCGGGCCATATATCCGCTATCTTCCAACAACGATATAGCAAAAAACAGCAATAAGATATTCGGCATAAACACCAACACCGAACCGATTCCACCAATCAAACCATCGACAAAAAATGATTTCATGAGTTCAGAAGCACCTGCTGATTCAAGCAAACTGCCGCCGGCTTCGCCCAGCCATTCGAACAGTGTTTCAATCCATTCAATCATCGGATCACCTAATGTAAATGTGAACTGAAACATCGCCCACATCAGCAGCAAAAATATGGGGATTCCTAAATATCTATTGGTTACAATCTTATCAATCCGGTCGGACATAGTCAGTCGGTCAGCAACCGACTGTCGTTTTACAACCACTTCCTTGGCCAAGCCACTGATAAAACCATATCTCTTTTCGGCAACAATTGTTTCCACATCATCGCCATAAGCCTGCTCCAAATTTTTAGCATACTCACGTTGCTTGAGCAGCAAACGGTTTAGCGTATCGTTGTTTACCAATCCCTCAATTAGTTTAAGATCACCGGTTAATAAATTGACAGCCAGCCAGCGCGGATCAAACCGTTCATTCAAAGCATTACCCCGCTTAATCTCGCTAATTACGGCTTCTAAAACTGCTTCCATCTCCCGACCGTAATTAATTCTTAAAGCCTCATTTTTTTTGCATTTAGCCGCAGCTACAACCTGTTCGATAAGTTCTTTTACGCCATGGTTTTTCGTCGCAACCGTCGGCACAACCGGAATCCCGAGTAGTGTCGATAATTTCTCCGCTCGAACTTCTACTTGGCGGGCTTGGGCTTCATCAATCATATTCAGAGCAATAACTACATTAGCGCCCATTTCCAGCAGTTGCACCGTTAGGTATAAATTTCTTTCAATATTAACGGCATCAATAATGTTAACTACAACATCCGGTTTATCAAAAACAATATAATTCCTGGCCACCGCTTCGTCTTCCGAATAAGCTCCAAGACTGTATGTACCAGGCAAATCAACAATTTGTATCGGCTGCCCGGCAAAAAACATTCTACCTTCTTTTTTTTCCACAGTTACCCCGGGCCAATTACCCACATGCTGACGTGACCCGGTCAATTCATTAAACAAGGTCGTTTTGCCCGAATTCGGGTTGCCGGCTAAGGCTACAACTATCCCGCCGCTAGCTTGTTGAGACTGCATTTCTTCCATAAGTAATTTCCCCCCATGTTAAACTTTTGTTAGTCGCTACTAACTTTTTGATAAAAAATTATCGAACTTCTTCTACCATTATTTTTAAAGAAATACCACGACCGATGGCAAGGCGTTCGTTCGCTAACGAAATAATCAGCGGACCACCAAAGTCATTATTAATGACTTTAATTGCCGACCCCCGTACTAAGCCGAGTTCACTCAACCGGCGACGTATATTTAGCCCTCCGGCGCAATCGGATATTACGCCGCTCTGCCCGTTTTTCAAAAATCCTAATGGTAAAACAGCGACACTCATTATAGCAACTCCTCTACAAATACATCTGCTGCTTCGGCTTTGCGCAAGCTCAAATTGTAGCCTTTGATAACAAACTCCATAGGATCGCCAAACGGAGCTACGCCTTTGACGGTAACTTCCGTACCGGGCGTAACGCCCATTTCCAACATCCGTCTGCGCACAGCACCTTGAGCGACAACACGAATAATTATTCCCTTGGCACCGACTTGCAATTCGTTAAGTGCCTTTGTTTGCACTGATTTCAAAGCACATCCTTCCTTTCGATAATTAATATTAGCATTTCCACAGCCTGCTTCTTGTTGAGAACATTTTACGTCACCGTTGCTTTCAATCTTTCCATGTTCGATCAGATATTCCGTCAACCGGGCCATCGTTTCCGGACTAACCACATGTTCCATCAAACAGGCATCTTTTTCCGCAACTTTAGGGTTTACGCCAAGTACTTCAATTAGAAATTTACGCAGTTTATGGTGGCGTTGGCGAACCTTTGCCGCTTGCTCGCGGCCAATATCGGTTAAGATTACCGGGCCATAGCTATTTTGCCTTACCAACCCTTGTTCTTTTAACTTAGCAATGGCCTGATTAACACTGGCTTTGGCAATATTCAGCTTTGCAGCTATATCGGTAATCCTAACACCATCCTGACCATCGGTTAACTCTAAAATCGTTTCGAGGTAATCTTGCATGGAGGCCGTGATACCGGCAACTTCAGTCATAATTGTCCTCCTACTCAAGCTAATTGTTAGTTTCACCTAACATTTTAATAGTAAAATATCCCTTTGTCAAGTCTCTTACCACTAAAAATAATTCCAGCTTTTCGGAATTCAAATATTTTACATAATTTTTCAGCAGGAGTTATTTACTTACCTGACTAATTTTACATGTGAAAGGAAGATCTGCAAATGCCGAATATAATTTTACAAAACCACCGACTTACATATTCGCTGGCTGTTGATAAACGACGCACTTCCATCCAAATTGCCTTAATAAATGCCGATGAAGTAATTATTAAATCCCCACTTAACCTTAGCACCGCCAAAATTAAATCTTACTTATTGGCTCATGCCGACTGGCTACTGGAGCGGATTAAATTCATGCAGCAAACACCATCACCGGCTCCGCTCAGTCACGGCAGTCAAATTCCAGTATTGGGACAACCACGAACTATAACACTTATCCCCCGGCAAATTAAAAAGATAGAGCTAAGTCTGCTGCCTGAGCAAGTGATTATAAGATATCCGAGCACTTTAGATTTAACAAAAGAATATCTCTATAAAGTATTAACAAATTTTTATCTTAAATTGGCCATCGATACGCTACAGCAAAAAACTGACCATTGGTGCAATTTAATTGGCGTCAAACCATTGCGCCTTTCCATTCGTGATCCGAAAACACGCTGGGGAAGTTGTTCATCACGAGGAACGATAAGCTATAACTGGCGGATTGTTATGGCACCGGAACATATTATTGACTATTTAGTTGTCCATGAGCTTTGCCACCTAAAAATCCCGAACCACTCGGTTCTGTTCTGGCAACAAGTACATCAGCATATACCCCATTATAAGGAATGCCGTAAATGGCTAAGTAATAATGCGGGTTTGCTTAGCAAGGTTCTTAAATATTAACCATATTAGGAGGTATTATTTTATGAAAGTATGGAAAACAGGTATTGTTTTAGTTATATTATTATTGGCAGTTGCAAATATTAGTTATGCCAATCCCCGCAGCATAACAGTTCAGGGTACCAGTCAACTGGATGTAATTCCCGATCAAGCGCATATCACTGTCAGTTATTCCAATAAGGCCAATGATTTAGAGGAGGCCAGGCGTCTAAACGCCGTTACGACCGCCAATATCCAACGCAAGCTGCTACAACTGGGTTTAGCACAGGATGATATCCGTACCAGCAATTATTCGGTATACCCGCTCTATAGCAAACAAGAAAGTAATACCGCGGCAAAAATTATTGGCTATGAAGTTTCAAATTCTTTATCGCTAACGGTAAACAACATTGATCTGACCGGACAAGTCATTGATACAGCTTTAAAAGCCGGTGCTAATCAAATTCAAGGTGTATCTTTCGCAAAAAAGGACGAAACAGCGGTAAAAAATACGGCTCTTACCCTAGCAGTACGTGATGCTCAGGTAAAAGCCCAAGCCATTGCAGCTACGCTTAATAAAAACATCATTAATACTATTTCGGTTACCGAAGGAAGCGTCAGAATACAATTCCCTGAGTTATACCGTTATTCGGCCAAAGCTTTGCCGGCAGCCACAACCCCAATTTCTCCCGGAGTTCAACATGTAAGCGCTTCGGTAACAATCGTCTTTGAAATAGATTAAATAATAACGAACGAGACAATTGTCTAACATTGGTGTGCTGTTCCATGGCGCAATGTTCCGCATGGTAACAACTGTTTACAAGCAGCGAGGACTTCAAGCAGAAGTCCTCCTTTTATTTTATACTTTTTTCTGTTTTTCTGGCTGCTGCTAATGCTAAAAATCCACCAAATAATCCGGTTACCAACTGAGGCCAACTCATGGTAAAAAGTATTGTTCTGACTGCATTTTCCGGCAAGACAATATAACTAAACAAAAAATTAAACGTAGTATATAACAATATTGTTTTTCCAATTGCACCGCTAATTATTCCGATTACAGGATTGCTGCGCAATACATAATATATTCCGGTTATAGTCCAATTTCCTAATATTATCGGTATTATAAAAACAGGCATTGGCAAAAAACCCTGCAAGTAAGCAACGATCGGCGCAATCATACCAATTATCAAGGTTGCCCTGATATTGATGATTAATACAGCTATAATCAATATTGTATTTACTAAACTGCCAATTATGAAAATCGACAGAAATGGGGGAATCGGTATAATAAGACGCAAAGATTGAAATACAATTAATAATGCCAATAAAATCGCTGATCGTGTTAATTGCTGCGTTTTTATTGTTTTCATAACCAATAGCCCCCCAAAAATATATTTTATCACTTCTTCTCATGTCTATATTTTATTATAATTGAGCATACTTTTAATATAGAAAAATAAAACTGAGGAGGATAATTTATGGAATATACATTTACGTTATATGAACCTAAAAAAGAAAGAATAGCAAATTCAGATCATCCGTTAGTGGAAATCAATCCCAGCGGCCGAATCATTTTTAATCAAAAAGCTTCGGAATTACTTGCGCAACAGGATTTTTGTATGTTAGGATATGATCCTCAAAATCATGCTTTAGGAATTATGCCGATCAGCGACTCTAAACTTAACTCTTTTACTATACGGTATGCCGCGAAAGGCGCATACATTGGTGCAAAAAAATTTTTTCGTTTTTTCGAGATTTTACCTCCTAAAAGCATTCATGCTGCACCAGCGCCATTCGGAGAATTTATTAGTATCCAGTTAAAATAAAAAAATAATAAATGAGCAGACAACCTGCTCATTTATTATTTTTACGCGAATGCCGCCGCAATCGTTGAATTGATAATATAGCTCCCAACCCAGCGAATCCCGCGCCCACTGCTAAAGCATAATGGTATCCGTACATAAATGCATTTAGCTTTGCTTCCGGGGTAACCAAAGCTAAGCCAGCTAAAACCTGGGCCTGTTTAAGGTTAAAAATTGTTACGGCAATGGCCGTACCACAGACCATGCCAACATTACGCACTAATGCTGTCATACTTCCCGCCACTCCATGCTGAGAAACATGTACACTGCTCATAACACTGCTGTTATTGGGAGACTGAAACATTCCATTTCCACACCCCATTACTGCTAGTGTTGCAATAATTTTCCACAACGGTGTCTGAGCCCCTAAAGATGATAGATACATAAGGGACCCCATAATAAGCGACATTCCGGATACAGTCAGAATTCCCGGCCCAATGCGATCTGATAAATAACCGCTGATTGGCGCGACTATAGCCATCGTAACCGGGAAAGCCGTAAGCGTTAATCCTATTCTTTCGGGAGTAAGATTTAATACCGTATGCAGATAAAAAGGTAATAGCAACGTATTAGAAAAAACCGCCATAAATGAGAGCATCCCGGATAAGTTACCGGCAAAAAAAGTCCAATTTTTAAATAAATTTAAATTCAGTAACGGGTGTTCAATCCGCCGCTCTTGCCATATAAAAAGTGAAAAACCGGCAATAGTAGCAACCACGGTTGCAAAAATTTTACCTGATATCCAGCCCCAGGCTTGGCCATTGCTTATTCCCAAAAGCAAACTGACCATAGCTACTGTAAATAAGAATGAGCCCCAATAATCAAAGGGTGCTTTTGTTGACGGTTTGCTTTGCGGTAATACTATCCGCGAACAAATATAACCGAATATACCGATCGGCAAATTAATTAGAAAAATAGAATGCCAGCCAAAAAAGCCGACTAATGCACCGCCGATACTAGGCCCGGTCATTGAACCCAAAGCAACAAATGTCCCTACCATCCCCAGAGCTTGCCCCCGCTGTTTATGCGGGAAAATGGTGGTAATAACCGCCGGAGCATTTGACATCATGATACTGGCCCCGAGTGCCTGCACAACTCTGGCAAAAATAAGCAGCCAAACATTGCTGGCCCATGCACAAAACAAAGAACCGGCAGTAAAAACCAGAAAACCGTAACCATATAACTTACGGCGGTCTATTATATCACCAAGCCTGCCAAAAATAGGCAGAGAACTTGACGTTGTCAGCAAATACGCCGTAACGACCCATTGGATCATAACTAAATCTGAATTTAAGTCCTGTGCAATAATTGGTAAAGCAACATTCACAATGCTGGAGTCCAAAGTGGCCATAAATGTACCAATCGCCGTCACTCCGAATACCAACCATTTGTAATAGTTTAATCGCTGCAATCGTTCCTGCATATATTCCTCCAAAAAATCAGCAAAAAATATTAAGGGGGTTTCCCCCCTAACATTTTTAAAATTTAAATGCATTCCTCGCAGATTAGATTATTATATTCTGTCTGTAGTTTTTGAGTAATAGTTCCTACCTTACCATCATTTACAGGCCTTCGATTGATATGAGTGACCGGCATAATTTCAATTGAAGTTCCGCAAATAAAAGCCTCTTCAGCTTTGGCCATGAAATCAAGATTGAACTTTTTCTCAATAACGTGCAAGTCCAGTTTTTCAGCTAATCGTTCAATTATAATTCGCCGGGTGATACCGCCGGAAATTAAGTTATTGAGCGGATGAGTCCATAAAACATCATCTTTAATTATAAAGAAAGAACTGCTGGCACCTTCAGTAACAAAATCATCACGAATAAGCAATGCTTCAAAACAACCAGCCTCTTTCGCAGTTTGCTGCGCTAAGACATTAGCAAGTAAATTAGTCGTTCGTATGTCGCAACGCATCCATCTTTCGTCCGGTACCGTAATCATTCTAACTCCCTTGTGGGCTAAATCATGGTTATGCTCCGGTATCTTTTGTACCGACATAGTCAGCAAGGGTACAATCAATCCGGGGAAATGGCATGCCCGTGGGGCAATCCCCCGGCTGATTTGCAAATAGATCTCTCCTTCGCGCATACCGCTTTCGGTAATAAGCTGTTCATGAAAATCGGCTAGTTCTTCATATGTATACACTGCAGGTATTTTTAATTGCCGCAATGAATCAAACAGCCTATCTAAGTGAGGCTTTAAGGCAAAGCAACGTCCGTTATAAACCCGCGTAATTTCATAAGTACCATCAGCCAGCTGATAACCACGATCCAGCATGTTTATAACATTATCACAAAGATCCACAATATATCCGTCTACAATTCCAATTTCTTTCATCAGTTCAATATCTCCCCTGTCTAGTTCTTATTACCGTATATATTATACAACAACTTTAGTTCTAGTCCTGCCTTATTATTGTATTTATTACCACATGAGGGTAAAATGATAATAATTAACTAATTCAAAAGAGTGAGAGGTGTATTATGACTACAGAAACAATTCGCCTGGCATTGCAACGAGCTCAAGAACTTCAACTGTCAAACATTATTGTCGCCTCCAACACCGGCGAGACCGCGCTGCTCCTAGCCGGCAAAGGTCCGAATGTTGTATGCGTAACACATGTAAACGGCTATGCCAAACCCGGTGAAAATCAAATGCCGGCTGAAATGCGATTAAAACTACAACAATTAGGCGTGCAAGTTTTGACAACTTCGCATGTACTATCTGGGGCAGAACGGGCTATTAGCCGCAAGTTTGGCGGTGCCTATCCAGTTGAGATAATTGCACATACCTTGCGAATGTTCGGGCAAGGAATGAAAGTATGCGTAGAGATCGCCGTCATGGCGCTTGATGCCGGACTAATACCTTATGGTGAAAAGGTCGTTGCAATCGGCGGCACTGGCCGTGGCGCTGATACGGCAGCTGTTTTAGTGCCGGGTCATGCTTCGGCAATATTTGATACCCGTATCAGTGAAATAATATGCAAACCAAAATAACTTCCAATATATATTTAGCCTTGACCAGTGTTTCCTTTCTGTGGGGAACTTCCTTCGCTGCCGCCAAAACAGGTCTGGCTGAACTTACCCCAATGAATTTAGTGGCTCTGCGTTGTTCTATTGCTTCGCTGGTTTTTTCAATCATTTTATTATCAATGCGAACCGGTAATAAAATTGAGCGAACAGATTTTGTTAAATTTGCTGTTTTAGGCTTTCTGGCTATCACATCCTATTTTTATATTCAATGTACCGGCCTCCAATATACGACTACTATCCACTCAGCCCTTATTATGGCCACTAGTCCAATTTTTACCGGTATTTTCAGCAGCATATTAGGTTGGGAACATCTCACTATGCTTAGCAGCCTCGGTATTCTTACCGCTTTTACCGGCGTTGCTACCATTGTCACCAATGGTCAATTTGCTGATATTTTGCATCTTGATACAATTAAAGGCGACTTATTATTATTCATCAACGCCATTGTATGGTCAGGGTTTACTTTGTACGGTAAAAACATTCTGCAAAAATATCGTCCGTTTGTAGCTATGGCATACATCCATCTATTTGGTACTGTATTACTAATTCCATTTGTGTTCATTGCTAATCCGCTGTCACCCATCCCGCTGCTAGATCAAATCTCCAAAATATCCGCGCCGACGGTAGCTGCTGCAATGTATTTAGGATTACTGTGCTCAGTATATGCCTATTTTATTTGGTATACCGGCGTTGAAAAAATTGGTGCAGTACGCACCGCAGTATTCTCATATTTTAATCCGCTCTTCGCCATTATTGCCGGTATACTGTTTATGAAAGAATCCATTACATTATTTACTTTAGCCGGTGCAATTATGGTCATTACCGGTGTATATGTTACTAACTATAAAAAATTGACTCCAAATAAAACAGTACCCGAGACAAAGGCAGGAATTTAACTATGAACCAACGGATTAAGGCCGTTGAATATATCCGAGGAATTGCTATGCTGGGGGTACTGGGTATTCATACCGGCGCCTACTCCTTGTCAAATCCGACTATAAATAAACACCTGTTTATTTTTCTAGAAATTCTTAGTCGGTTCAGTGTTCCGATTTTCTTTTTTGTTTCCGCATTCGGCTTATTCATGAGTGAAAAATCAACTATTCAATATTCTTATTGGACTTTTATCCGCCGCCGACTGCAAACAGTGGCTATTCCTTATCTGGCATGGTCATTTCTGTATATGCTGCATGAAACTTGGCAAACCGGTCAAACCGAAATCTGGCACACACCGCTGGTGTACAAATATTTATTATTTGGGTTGGCTTCTTATCAGTTGTACTTTCTAGTCCTTCTCATTTGGTTTTACACATTAATGCCACTTTGGCGAATATTACTCCGGCACGTTCTGCTGCATCCCGTTCGAAACCTTCTGCTTATACTCTCTCTACAAATAGTCGTAAATTATGCCTCCAGTTATCTGCTTGAACCAAATTATTGCAATCAACATATAAATACTGCAATTGAATACCGATTTAGTTTTTGGATTATTCATTATATTTTCATATTCTTGTTAGGAGGAGTTTGTGCAGTACGCTGGAATATATTTAGTAATCTTATCAGAAAAAATAAATTTTTGATCAACATATTTTTTCTTCTTACGGTCCTAGGTATGATGTACTATTATTATGGTTTATTGGCCTCGGGATTTACATTGGAGGAAACAGTGAATACCATTCACCAACTTAGTCCGATTGGTGTCTTGTATACTTTAGCGGTTACTTTGTTTATGTGCCGGCTATTCAACTCACTGTCACCAAAATCGTCGATTCACTTACTGCTAAGTCCGTTAGCAAAGTACTCATATCCCATTTATCTTGTTCATCCGTTTATCATGGAATATTCAGACATTTTTTTAAAACAACATAATATTATTATGACTGAAAGTATTACTATTTTGTTTTATATTTTTTCTTTGGCTGTAAGCTCATTTTTTGCTTGGACTGTTTACCAAGCAGGTCGGCGATTGCCACTTGTCTCACTATTGCTAACCGGCTCGGCACCTACGAATAGACTGTAACAATAAATAGCCGGCCGTTCAATATCTAAATCTAATACTTGGAGGTATTATAATAATGAAGTGGTTTCTAAGTTATGACGGCAAACAATTTGGTCCGATGGACATCGAACAAGCCCGGCAACATGCCCGTGCTAACCCTAATGGTCTAGCTTGGCGGGAAGGATTTGCCGAATGGGTTCCTATTTGCAAGCTGGTTGAACTAACTGCAATGGCTCCCGCAATGCCGACGCCGCCCCCGCCACCTAACTTGAGATGTGCTGACGAAATTGACTACAAAGTATATGGCTCAGAAATGCAATTCGTGGAAATTGAGTTGGACCCCGGTGAAAGTGCCGTTGCCGAAGCCGGCGCAATGATGTATAAGGACAGTTATGTGGACATGAGTGCGATATTTGGCGACGGATCGGCCAAAAGCAGCCAAGGCGGCTTCTTTGATAAGCTGGTCGGAGCCGGCAAACGCATTATAACTGGTGAAAGTCTGTTCATGACAGTGTTTACTCATAAAGGCAATGGTAAAGCCCATGTTGCCTTTGGAGCGCCATACCCCGGCAACATCATTCCGGTAAATTTAAAGCAGGCCGGCGGTCAATTGATTTGTCAAAAAGATAGCTTTCTTTGCGCAGCCAAAGGTGTTTCTATCGGCATATTCTTTCAACGAAAAATTCTCACCGGGCTGTTTGGTGGCGAAGGCTTTATCATGCAAAAACTTGAAGGAGACGGTATGGCCTTCTTACATGCCGGTGGTACTATAGTTGAGCGACAATTGCAGCCTGATGAAACCCTTCACGTTGATACTGGCTGCATCGTTGCATTTGAGCCGAGTGTTCAATTTGAAATACAGCAAGCCGGTAATATAAAGACCGCCTTATTTGGCGGTGAAGGATTATTTTTTGCCGTATTGCGCGGTCCAGGCAAAATTTGGCTGCAATCTCTGCCATTTTCCCGTTTGGCTGGCCGAATGCTGGCTGCGGCACCTCAACATGGCGGACACAAAGGTGAAGGCAGTGCAATCGGCAGTGCAATTCTCGGCGGCACACTGCTGGGCGGGATAATGGGCGGTGATGATGATTAAGTATAAACCATAACATAAAAAAAAACGAAGGTGTGAATATTCACGCCTTCGTTTTTTTGGCTCTTTGTCAATTGTTGGGGTAAAAACATAAAGTGTTGAGGAGCAGGGTATTTAGGTACCCTGCTTTTCCCTTTATTAACAGTTAGCGATATATAAA